>JBQTGY010000063.1:0-38980 GCA_052390415.1 Pseudomarimonas sp.
GCGATCACCAGGTCATACCGATTGCCGGCATTGCGCGAGTCGATGATGAGATAGCCGAGACCGGAATTGAGCGCGATCATTTCGGCAGCGACCACCACCAGCCAAGCCACGCCAAGACCGATGCGCATGCCGACGATGATCTGCGGCAGCACCGCCGGAATGACGACTTGCCGGAACAAGGTCCGCCGCGACACCCCAAAGTTGGCGGCGGCGCGCAGGAAGCGCGCCTCGATGGTGTGCACGCCGGCGACCGTCTGCACGATCATCGGAAACACCGAGGCCATGAAGATCAGAAAGATGGGCGAAACGTTGCCGACGCCGAACCAGAGTATCGCGATGGGAATCCAGGCAATCGGCGAGATCGGCCGCAGGATCTGAAACACCGGATTCAAGGTGACAAAGGCACCCTTCACCCAGCCCATCCACAGCCCCAGCGGCACCGCGAAGGCAACTGCCAGCAGAAATCCCGCACCGACGCGAAACAGCGAGGCAGCGATGTGCTCCCACAACGAGCCATCGCGGACCAGTTCGGCCGTTCCGGTGATCACTTGCCAAGGCGTGGGGAAGATCAAACTGGCAGTCGCCATGACCACCAGCCACCAGACGCCAATGATGATCATAAGTACCGCCGCAGACGGCAACATCCGTTTGATCAGACGCATTGCAGCGCACTCATGAATGCATCCGCCAGAATTCGGCGACACGCCAGCGCAGGCGCGCCCACGCTGACACCGGTTGCGGACCCACCACTACCGTCATCTGACCACTGGCGTGCGCCGTGCACTCGAATTGGTAGTCCGCCGCCACCGCAAACGGCAGCCGAAAACTCTGCCCCGGCATCAACACGGTGGGCCCGAACACTTGCGGTACATCATCCAGATTCCTCAACAGCAACACATCACGCACGCCCAGCGTGAGGTGGATCTCAGCCGGCAGAATTTCCACGGGATCGCCAGCCATGCGCCGCGCCCAGGTGCCCTTGGGAATCTCGAACGCATGCTCGCGGGATGCCGACTCTAACGGTGGTAGCGCCAACCACGCCAGCATTACCGGCACGGCGAGTGCACCGATCCCGGCCTGCCAAAACCATCGCCTGCGCTTCATGGCTCCGACAGCAGGATCTTCAGGTCGTGAACAAAGTCTTCGGCGGTGTGGCCGTAAGGCATCAAGGCGCGCAAGCGACCCTGTCGGTCAATCAAGTAAGTGAACGCCGAATGCGCAAACTCCACGCTGCCGTCGGCCTTGCGGACCTTGGATGCGGCGATTCCATATTCCTTGCGCACCGCCATCAATTGAGCTTCGCTGCCGGTGCCACCGACGAAAGTCGAGTCAAACGCGGTGAGATAACTTCGCAGCCGTTCCAGCGTGTCGCGCTCCGGATCCACCGTGATGTAAACCACCTGCACCTGGTCCGCATCAGCACCGAGTTGCTTGCGTGCTTGTGCCAGGTGGGCAAGCGTGACCGGGCATACCTCTGGGCAATGACTGAAGCCAAAGCCCAGCATCACCAATTTGCCTCGATACGTGCTCAAGGTCAGCTCGCTCGCGCCGGTTCCCGGCAGGCTGAACTCGGGTGCGAGCCTGGGCGGGCTGAAGACGCCGGCTTTCAAGGTGACCTCGGCGTTGACGTTGGCAGCCAACGCAATCAAGCAGGCAATCAGCAACGAGGTAAACAGGGGCAAGCGGTGTGGCATGGGTGCGGTCACGGGTGAGCGTTGGTTTCGGATCGCCATTTCGGCGACTGTGAGCTAAGCGAGCAAACAGCATGACCGGTCCGGAGGGCGAGCGCGCAACGCAACCAACCAGGGAATGGCCAATGCTGGGGAGCCAACGTTAGGCAGGCAGTTGATCAGAGTCGAATCGGAGCCCCTTTGGCGCGCCGTGCAAAAGTCTCGTCGACATACTTTTCGTAGGCGATGGGATGTTTGATGGTGGCGGCTTCTACCGACAACTGCATCAGGTCATCGAACTCCTCGCGAATCATCCGCAAGTCGCCATAGGTCACCCGATCACTGGGATTTTCCATCACGAAGCGCAGGATGTTCGGGTCCTGATTGAAAAACCTGCGGCCAGCAGCGATGTTGATCGCCATTTCGCGATTGGCCGGCTGCGTATCCAGCCACTCGCCGGCACCCAGCACGTGATTCACCAGATCCTGGATCATGTCCGGGTTTTCGGCGATCAGCTCTTCGCGCACGGTGAGCACGCAGCAGATGTAATTGCGCCACTCGTCGCGGGTCATGCGCAGTGGACGCGCATAACCGGCGCGTTGCGCGGCGGCACCGAACGGCTCGCCCGTGCAATACGCGTCAACCGCATCGGCGTAGAGCGCGGCGGGCATGTCCGGTGGCGGCATCTCCACGATCTTGATGTCGTCTGGTGTCATGCCCTCGCGCGCCAGCATCTTGCGCAGGAACAGGAAGTCGACGGCAAAGCGGCTGGGTATGGCGATGCGCTTGCCTGTGAGTTGTTTGAAGTGCTGATACGGCGATTCGGTGCGGACCATGATCACCGCACCCGAGCGATGGCCCAGCGAAACGATCTTGACCGGAATACCTTGGTCGGCCAAGTCCATGACCAACGGCGCCAACATGTAACCCGCCTGGATGCGGCCGGTCATCAAGGACTCCTTGATTTCCGGCCACCCGCTGAATTTCTGGTATTCGTACTGAATCCGCGGTGCATCCACCGGCATCAACTCGTTCGCCTTGGCGCGCGCGACGCAGGCGACTGGCAGTGTCAGGTTGCAGGTCACGGGCAATCCGCCGACCACCAGTGGCCGCTGACCCTTGCCGGCACAGGACAGCACGCCCAGCGGCAGCGTCGCGGCCAAACCGGCCTTCAGAATCTGGCGGCGACGCGGGTTGAAGTTCAAACGGTCGGTCTCGATTGCGGGCGATCAGCTCACGAGTTTAACGTCGAACCGACGAGGCTGGATTTTCAGGGGGTGAGCGGGTGTGACACCCGCAAATCCGGGGCCGTCGCGGGCGAGAAGCGGTATCGTTGTTTGCCGGCACCAGAAACCGGAATCGGACCCATGATGAGCGAGACCTGAGATGGCACTGAGCACTGCGCTACCTGACTTCCTCAGCATCAGCGAAGTCGATGACGGTCCGTTTTTTGCGGGTGCTCTGTTCCAGCGCAAGTTCGGCGGCGCGCCGCCCAGCGATCCGCATCATCTGGTCTGCTTCTACCGGGCTCCAGTCGGGACGGTGCAGGCGGTTTGTTATGCCCATTTTCGTCCTTTTGGCGACATCATTCTGGTCGGTGGGGTGTGTACCGACGGCGAAGTGTTGCGGCGGCTACCCAGCGAGCAACGCGAAGCGTTGGCCGCGTTGGGCAGCCTGTACTTCCAGGTACTGAAGTACGGGTTTGCGCAGTTCGCTGGCCGTTGCGAGGCCTATTTCGGCTATTGCGGCGATCCGCGTGCCGAACAGGTGAATCTGCAGGCCGGATTCAGCAAGACCGAACACGCCCATCTGCTGGTCAACTTTCACAAGCTGTCACATCCGGTGATGCAGCGCGCTTTGATCGCAAAGGCGGCGGCGATCGGACCTTTCTGAGACATGTGGTCCTTTCTGAGGCGACGGCGAGGAAGCAGGTAGCCCGGTTGCAGCTTCAGCGGAATCCGGGGCTTTACCCAAGAGCCGGCGATCGGCGAGCTGTCCCGGATTCCGCTGAAGCTGCAACCGGGCTACACGCTGCCTCGGGCGTGGGCGAGATCGCCGCTTTCCAGCATTTGTCGAAAAGCCTGCGGCGATCGCCAATGGTCGCCGCAGACGAATCGGGGCATATCCCAACGCTTGCTGGTGGGTCCGAGAAAAGCCGGATCGGTCCCAAACACCGCCTTCAGTCCGTGGCGATCTAGGTCGTTGGGGAAATAATCGGAGCGCAGAAAGTCACTGGATTGGCCCCACGGGTAGGCCATGAACTGCGGCCGCCTACCCGTGACCTTGCCGATGTACTCGTTGGCCAGCTCAACTTCAGCGCGCGCCTCGTGCAGTTCTTGCAGCTGGAAATGCCCTTGTTTGGCGATGAGTGTCTGCGTCAGCGAAGGATGATTGTGATCCCAGCTGTGGCTCTCGATGGCCAGCACGCCCTGTTCAGTGGCCGGCCGCCACCAGTCATCGCCCCACCAGCCCAAGGATAGAAAATCCTTGTGGTCCAGTTCGGCGCGCGCTGCCGGCGAGGCGATCACAAAACTGCTCGCATGCACCCGCGGCTGGGATGCGCCGAAGCGGCCAGAGAACGCGCGCAAGATGTTGAGAAAACTGGTTTGTGGCCCACAGGTCGGGTGCACAACATCGCGTGCATCGAGCGCACCGCCGTCATCAAAGGTAATGGCCACCCATCGCACATCGGCCAATGCCTGCGATTCCCAGGCATTCACCAAGTCACCCAGCGGCACGATTTCAAATCCTGCCTGATCCAGACTGACAAGATCCTGCATCAAGGCGACATGGTCGTTGTTGGCGTACTCATTGCCGAGCACATTCATCGAGTGATAGGTCAGCACCAAACCGGGCATCGGCTCTACCTCTTGAACAAACGCCGGCATTGAGCCGGCGTTGGGTGTGTCTGCTGCAATACGACGAAGGTCAGTGCTTGAGGTTCTTGCGCAAGCGTTCCAGCGCCTGCAGCTGGGCATTGACCTCGGCCAAGCGCTGCTGAGCTTCGGCGAGTTCCATCGCTTCGCCACGACCCGCGATCACGCGCTCGGCTTCGGCTTTGGCCTGTTTGGCAGCGGCTTCATCAATGTCGTCGGCGCGCAACGCGGTGTCGGTGAGGATGGTGACCACCTGCGGCTGCACCTCCAGGATGCCACCGGATACGTAAAACGCCTGCTCTTCGCCGCCCGGCAGGATGACCCGCACCTGGCCCGGTTTGAGACGCGTGATCAAAGGCGCATGGCGAGGCGCGATGCCCAGCTCGCCCATCTCACCAGTGGCGATGACCATTTCGACCACACCGTGGAAGATTTCTTGCTCGGCGCTGACGATGTCACAACGGATGGTGCTGCTCATTTACATCGTTCCTCGGTTGGGCGAGTTAAGACTCGCCCCACAGTTTTCGGAAGTGCGTGGCTGGGGGCTAGGGGCTGGGGCGTGTTTCCTGAGAGTTTGGGCTCGCGCCCCAACCCCCAGTCCCGCTTCTGCTTACGCCTTCTCAGCCATCTTCTTGGCTTTCTCAAACGCCTCGTCGATGCCGCCGACCATGTAGAACGCCTGCTCGGGCAGGTGGTCGCATTCGCCTTCGGTGATCATCTTGAAGCCGCGGATGGTTTCTTTCAGCGTGACGTACTTGCCCGGCGAACCGGTGAACACTTCTGCCACGTGGAATGGCTGACTGAAGAAACGCTCGATCTTGCGCGCCCGCGACACGGCTTGCTTGTCTTCTTCCGACAATTCGTCCATGCCGAGAATGGCGATGATGTCTTTCAGCTCCTTGTACTTTTGCAGGGTCGACTGCACCTTGCGCGCGGTGTCGTAATGCTCGTGACCGATCACGTTCGGGTCCAACTGGCGTGAAGTCGAATCCAGCGGGTCGACCGCTGGATAGATGCCCAAGGAGGCGATGTTGCGCGACAGCACGACGGTCGCATCCAGATGCGCGAAGGTCGTGGCGGGCGACGGGTCGGTCAAGTCATCGGCAGGCACGTAGACCGCCTGGATGGACGTGATGGAGCCGGTCTTGGTGGAAGTGATGCGCTCTTGCAGCACGCCCATTTCTTCGGCCAGGGTCGGCTGGTAACCCACCGCGGACGGCATGCGGCCGAGCAGCGCTGATACTTCGGTGCCGGCCAGGGTGTAGCGGTAAATGTTGTCGACGAAGAACAGGATGTCGCGGCCACGGCCGGTTTCCGGATCGATGTCGTCACGGAAGTATTCGGCCATGGTCAGACCGGTCAGCGCCACGCGCAGACGGTTGCCCGGCGGCTCGTTCATCTGCCCGTACACCATCGCCACTTTGTCGAGGACGTTGGAGTCCTTCATCTCGTGGTAAAAATCGTTGCCTTCGCGGGTGCGCTCACCGACGCCGGCAAACACCGACAGGCCTTCGTGCGCCTTGGCGATGTTGTTGATCAGTTCCATCATGTTGACGGTCTTGCCGACGCCAGCACCACCGAACAAACCCACCTTGCCGCCCTTGGCGAACGGGCACATCAGGTCAATGACCTTGATGCCGGTTTCCAGCAGTTCGTTGGCGGCGGCTTGATCTTCATACGACGGTGCCGAACGATGGATCTCCCAACGGTCGGCAGTGGCCACCGGGCCGGCTTCGTCGATCGGATCACCGAGCACGTCCATGATCCGGCCCAGGGTCTCCTTGCCCACCGGCACCGCGATACCGCGGCCGGTGTTGTTGGCGATCAGGTTGCGACGCAGGCCGTCGGTCGAGCCCAGCGCGATGGTGAGGACGATGCCGTCACCCAACTGCTGCTGCACTTCCAGCGTGATCTGCGTGCCATCGATCTTCAGCGCGTCGTACACCTTCGGCACTGCTTCACGCGGAAACTCGACGTCGACGACCGCGCCGATGATCTGTACGACTTTGCCCTGGCTCATTAGCTGTTGCTCCGGTAACTGATTTCGGGACTCGGGACGCGGGACTTGGGACTCGGCCAAGCCGCTCCCATCCCATCCCACTCTTTGGATCGCGGGGCCCCAGGGTCGTTTCGCGGAAATTGGAAGGCGCTTGAAGCTGCCGTACCAAGTCCCGAGTCCCGAGTCCCGAGTCCCGCCTTACTCAAACCGCCGCCGCACCACCCACGATCTCGGAAATTTCCTGCGTGATCGCCGCCTGCCGCGCCTTGTTATAGACCAGGTTCAACGTCTCGATCAGCTTGCTGGCGTTGTCGCTGGCGGCCTTCATGGCCACCATGCGCGCCGCGTGCTCGCTGGCCTGATTTTCGAGTACCGCTTGATACACCAGCGACTCGATGTAACGCGTCAGCACGCTATCCAGCACGGTTTGTGCATCGGGCTCGTAGATGTAGTCCCACTCGTGCTTGTCTTCCAACGAATCCGACGGTGGCAGCGGCAGCAGCTGGTCCTGCATCGGACGCTGCGCCATGGTGTTGATGAAGTCGTTGTAACAAAGGAAGACGCGATCACAGCGACCTTCGCTGTAGGAATCGAGCATCACCCGGATCACGCCGACCAGCTGTTCAACCCGGACTTTCTCGCCCAAATGGCTGACCGAGCCAAGCATGTCGACATTCAAGCGACGGAAGAAAGCGGTCGCCTTCTGGCCGATGCACACCAGCTCGACGCCGACGCCTTTTTCCTGCCACTGCCGCATGTCGATCAGCAAACGCCGGAACATGCCGGAGTTCAGACCACCGCACAGGCCACGATCCGTCGATACGATGATGTAGCCGACCCGCTTGACCTCGGGTCGATCCGCCAAAAACGGATGCACGTACTCCGAGTTGGCCTTGGCGATGTGGCCGATCATCTGCTTCATCAGCCGCGCATACGGGCGCGACGACTTCATCCGCTCCTGCGCCTTGCGGATTTTCGATGCCGAGACCATCTCCAGCGCACGAGTCACCTTGCGGGTGTTCTGCACGCTCTTGATCTTGGTTTTGATTTCGCGGCCACCGGCCATGCTCTTCGCTCGCTTTGCTCGCTACGACGGGATTCGGGATTCGGGATTTGGGATTCGTTGGAAGCGGGTCGCTGGCGAGCTGTTGCTCTTCACGAATCCCGAATCCCGAATCCCCAATCCCGGCCCCTCAGAACGACTGCTTGAACTCCGCAATCACGGTCTTGAACTGCGCTTCGATGTCGTTGTTCCAGTCGCCGGACTCGACGACCTTCGACTGCAGCTCACCAAAGCTGTTCGCCAAATGCGCATGCAAGCCATCTTCAAACGCACCGATCTTGTTGACCGGCACGTCGTCCAGATAACCTTCGTTGACGGCGTAGATCGACAACGCCATCTGCGCGATGTTCATCGGCGCGTATTGGCGCTGCTTCATCAGCTCGGTCACGCGCTGACCGCGTTCCAGCTGCTTGCGGGTTGCTTCGTCGAGGTCAGAAGCGAACTGGGCAAATGCAGCCAGTTCGCGGTACTGCGCCAGCGAAATACGAATGCCGCCGGACAGCTTCTTCATGATCTTGGTCTGCGCAGCGCCACCGACGCGCGATACCGAGATACCGGCATTCACGGCCGGGCGAATGCCGGCGTTGAACAGGTCGGTTTCCAGGAAGATCTGGCCGTCGGTGATCGAGATCACGTTGGTCGGCACGAAGGCGGAGACGTCACCGGCCTGGGTTTCGATGATCGGCAATGCGGTCAGCGAGCCGGTTTTGCCGGTCACCGCACCTTCGGTGAACTTCTCGACGTATTCGGCATTGACGCGCGCGGCGCGCTCGAGCAGACGGGAATGGAGATAGAACACGTCGCCAGGATAGGCTTCGCGGCCCGGCGGGCGGCGCAGCAACAAGGAGATCTGGCGGTAGGCGACGGCCTGCTTGGACAGATCGTCGTACACGATCAGCGCGTCTTCGCCACGATCACGGAAATACTCGCCCATGGTGCAGCCCGAATAGGCGGCGATGTACTGCATTGCGGCAGATTCCGATGCGGTCGCGGCAACGACAATCGTGTGCGCCATCGCGCCGTTGGCTTCCAAGCGGCGCACCACGTTGGCCACCGAGCTGTTCTTCTGCCCGATCGCGACGTAAATGCACTTAATGCCAGTGCCCTTCTGATTGATGATGGCGTCGATGGCCAGCGCGGTTTTGCCGGTCTGGCGATCACCGATGACCAGCTCGCGCTGGCCACGGCCGACCGGAATCATCGCGTCGACCGACTTGTAACCGGTCTGCACGGGTTCCGACACCGATTGCCGCCAGATCACGCCCGGCGCGACCTTCTCTACTGGGGCTGACAACTTGGCTTCGATCGCGCCCTTGCCATCAATGGGCTCGCCCAGGGCATTGACCACGCGGCCCAGCAACTCAGGGCCGATCGGCACTTCGAGGATGCGACCGGTGGTCTTGGCGACGTCACCTTCGCGCAGGTTCTCGTAATCACCGAGTACCACCGCGCCCACCGAGTCGCGCTCGAGGTTCAGCGCCAGTGCAAACGTGTTGTTTGGCAGCTCGATCATTTCGCCCTGCATCGCGTCGGCCAATCCGTAAATGCGGACGATGCCGTCGGCGACGCTGGTGACGATGCCCTCGTTGCGGGCTTCGGCAGCGAGCTTGACCTTCTCGATGCGGTTCTTGATCAGTTCGCTGATCTCGGACGGGTTCAGCTGGGACGTAGCCATTTTCTGGTTTCCTGGGTAGGGCGGGCGTCGGCCCGCCGCTCGTTGCATCGGCGGGCCAAGGCCCGCCCTACGGTGTGGGGTTTCTAACTGGCCAATGCGATTTGGAGTCGTGCCAGCTTGCTGCGCAGCGAACCATCGATGACGACATCGCCAGCATCAATGATGGCGCCACCGATCAGCTCAGGGTCGACCCGGTGACTCATCGCCACTTCGCGACTGAAACGCTTGCGCAAGGCCACGGCAAGTCCCTCCAGTTCGGCGTCCGACATCGCCGTCGCGGAGGTCACCGCCACGGCGACCACGCCTTCAGCCTCGCGACGGAGTTGCTCGAACAGCGCCGCGATGTCTGGCAACACGGTCAGGCGACGGTTGTCTGCCAAGACACTGAGGAACTGCTGAAAGTTGGGATCAACCTCTCCAGCCGGCAACAGCAACCCGATCAAGGTGTCGCTGCCAATGCCCGGATGGCCGAGCAGCTGCTTGGCCTGCGGATCTGCCGCGACAGCCGCCGCAAAACCGAGCAAGGACGACCATGGCCGCAAACGACCGTGCTCCTTGGCGATTGCAAACGCCGCACGCGCATACGGCCGCGCCAGCGTCAGGACGTTGGTGCTCATGCTCGGCTCGCTCCTTCGGATCCGATCACAGCTGCGCAGCGAGTTCGTCGAGCAGGACCTTGTGAGTCCCGGCATCGATCTCGCGTCGAATCAGCTTTTCCGCACCCGCCACGGCCAACGTTGCCAACTCGCCACGCAAGGCTTCGCGAGCACGGTTGGTCGCTGCCGCAATTTCGTCAGCGGCCAACGCAGCTTGACGGTTGGCAACGGCGATGGCCTCTTCCTTGGCCTGATCGACCAACTGGTTGGCGCGATGGTGTGCCTGGTCGATGATCTCGTTGGCCTTGGTGCGCGCATCACGCAGCACTTCCGCAACTTGATCCTCAGTCTGCGCCAGCGTCTTCTGACTGCGCTCCGCTGCGGCGATGCCGTCGGCGATCTTGGCCTGGCGTGCCTCGATGGCGTTCATGATGTGCGGCCAGCCGAACTTCATCACCAGCCATGCCACTGAAAAGAACGCAAGCCCCTGAATGACAAGGGTTAGATTAGGTAACATTTGATGCGCTCCTGATGCCGACGAGCATTGCCGTCGGCGAGTGCCGTGCCATTGTCGCGATCCGACGCAGTAACCAGACTGCTGAGACCAGGAATCAGCTCAACGCCGCGATGAACGGGTTGGCGTACAGCAGCAACAGGGCGATGGCCACACCGACCATCGGCACCGCGTCAAGCAAGCCGGCGACGATGAACATCTTGGTTTGCAGCATCGGGGTCAGTTCTGGCTGACGCGCCGCACCTTCCATGAACTTGCCGCCGAGGATGGCAAAGCCGATGCCGGTACCGAGAGCACCGAGGCCAATCAACAGGCCAACGGCGATCAGGCTGTACTGCATCACAGAGGCGATAAGGGCTGCGTTTTCCATGCTGGTCTCCAAAGTAAATCAACAACAACGGTGGGTGAGAACTACGAAAGTGGAAGTGAAAATGACGATCAATGTTTGGCAGCGGCCATGCTCAGATAGACCACCGAAAGCATCATGAAAATGAAGGCCTGCAGGGTGATGACCAGCACGTGGAATCCCGTCCAAAGGAATCCGGCCGCGAGCTGCACAGGCGCCATGACATAAGTGGTTACTTCGTTGAGACCGGCGCCAAGCGTCATCACGGCGATCAAGATGAAGATCAATTCACCCGCGTACATGTTGCCGAACAGTCGCAAGCTCAACGACACGGGACGCACTGCTTCTTCGATCAGGCGCAGCAGCAGATTGACAGGTGCCAGCAGCACGACGCCGACCGGGCCAGAGGCGTGAAACGGCGCCGTGAATGCTTCCTTGACAAACAGGCCCATGCCTTTGTGGCTGATGCCAAATACCTGGATCAGCAAGAACACGCCAAGCGCCATTCCCAAGGTTGTGTTGAGGTCGGCCGTGGGCACGACACGCAGGTAGGCGTGGTGCGGATCGAGCCCCATCGCGCTGTAAACATTGGCCCAGACCCAAGGCAGGAAATCCACCGGCAACATGTCCATGAAATTCATCATGAACACGAGCACGAAAATGGTCAGCGCCAGCGGCGCGATCAGCTTGCTGTGACCGTGGAAGGTCTCGCGGACGATGCCATCCACGATCTCGACCAGGATCTCGACAAACGCTTGAAACTTTCCGGGTACGCCAGCGGTCGCCCCACGCGCGGCACGGATGAAAAAGAATAGAAAGATCGCAGACAAGGACAGCATGAAGAACACGCTGTCGAGGTTGATCGTCCAGAAATCCCCATCACCCACTTTCAAACGCAGGAACTGAAGGTGATGCTGGATGTAGTCGGACGGACCAGCCGCCGCAGATTCTGCCGCCACGATACTTTCCTTCAATTCCCGGACTTCATTACCAAGCCCTATTTGCCTGGCCCTGAGGTGCCTGGCCCCGACCTGCTAGTTCCAATTGCCACCAGATTGACCACCAGAGCTGCCAGCAACCCGCTGAATACTGCCAGCGGATCCAGCGCCCATTGGGCCAGAGCGAGATAGAGCACAAGCACCACCGTCGCCCACTTCAACGCCATTCCGCTTGCCAGCTTCACCATCGCAACTTCTGCTGCGACGACACCGCCGCTTAACGCGCGCCACGCCATCAGCGCACCGCCCACCGTAATCGCCAACCCGCCCAACGCCGCGCCAGCCGCCGCGCGAACACTGTCCGCAAGGAAACCCGCAGCGACGATGCTGGTGACGATTGCCTGGATTACGGCGATGCGTCGGGCAAGTCGCCGACTGGCGGCGGAAGTGTTGAGCACGCTGGTTCAACTCATTGCGTACAACTCATTGCGGGCAGCGCACGCGAAGTCAGCGCCCTGCCAAGAAGCGGAATGTTAACCGCTTGCTGGAAATGCTGGCAAGCAAAAAGGGCTGCGCAACGGCCATTGGTATTGCTTTTGTAGCCGGTAGAGCGCAATTACCGAAGGGCATTGGAACGCTCGGTGAGCCTCCAACACAAGCCAAAGCCCGCCCAAACATGCCCAGCTTTGATTGATTATTTGCGTCGTCGCTCTGACGCGGGCGCGACGCGCTGCGCTTGTTACGCCTTGCGCTTCTCGCCCGCGAAACCGCCGATGACGCCCGCAGCGCGCCCGCTTCGACCAGCTAAACTCACCCATCGAATCGATTGCGGACACATCTCTCGCCATGTGTGGAATTGTCGGAATAAGTGCAACACGCGGGGTCGCCAACGACCTCATCGCTGGCCTCAAAGCGCTGGAATATCGCGGCTACGATTCCGCCGGGCTCGCCATTCTGGGCACGGCTGGCATCGAGCGCCGGCGTGCCAAGGGCAAGGTGCGCGATCTGGAATTGCTGCACGGCGCACAACCCTTGGATGGGCATAGCGGCATTGCGCACACCCGCTGGGCTACCCACGGCGTGCCCAACGAGCGCAACGCGCATCCGCATATTTCCGGCGATTCCTTGTCCGTGGTGCACAACGGCATCATCGAAAATCACGCCGAACTTCGGCTTGAATTACAGGACTTGGGCTACGTGTTTGAGTCCGACACCGATACAGAAGTCATCGCCCACCTGGTCGAACACTACCAACGCGACGGCGACTCGCTGTTGAACGCCAGTCGGCGTGCCATCGCGCGTTTGCACGGTGCCTATGCGTTGGTGCTGATGTCCAAGCGCGAGCCGGGCGTGTTGGTCGGCGCACGCAGCGGTTCGCCGCTGGTATTGGGCTTTGGCGAGGGTGAGCATTATTTGGCCTCCGACATCCACGCCCTTCTACCGCTGACCCGGCGCTTCAGTTATCTCGCCGAAGGCGACGTGGTCGAACTGCGGCGCGACGGTGTGCGCGTTCTGGACGCAACCGGTGCTGAGGTACAGCGGCCGATCAAGGAATCCAGTTTCAATCTCGATTCGGTTGAACGTGGCGAGTACCGCCACTTCATGCTGAAGGAGATCTTCGAACAACCGCAGGCGGTTGCCGACACCTTGGAAAGCCGCATCGCCGGCGGTCGCGTGCTGTCGAACGTGTTCGGCGTCGGTGCCGACGAATTGCTCGCCCGCACCCGCCATGTGCACATCATTGCCTGCGGCACCAGCTATCACGCTGGTTTGGTTGCGCGCTATTGGATCGAGTCGCTGGCCGGCCTGCCCTGCACGTGTGAGATCGCCAGCGAGTACCGCTATCGCCAACCCGTGGTATCGACCGACACCCTGCTGGTGACCATTTCGCAATCCGGCGAAACCGCCGACACCCTGGCCGCTCTGCGCATGGCCGGCGAGCGCGGTTACCTGGGTCGCCTCGCGGTGTGCAACGTGCCCGAATCATCGATCGTGCGCGAAGCGGACTTGCAACTCATGACCCGAGCCGGCCCGGAGATTGGCGTCGCTTCAACCAAGGCCTTCACCACCCAATTGGCTGCCCTCGCCCTGCTCGCCCTGCACCTGGGTCGATTACACGGCACCGATCCCGAGCGCGTCGCCGCCGGCGTGCGCGAGTTGGAGACCCTGCCCGGCTTGATCGCCGAAGCGTTGCACTTGGACGCAGCCATTCGCGACATGGCCGAGTCGTTTGTCCCCAAACAGCACGCCTTGTTTTTGGGTCGCGGCACACAGTATCCAGTGGCCCTGGAAGGCGCGCTCAAACTGAAGGAAATTTCCTACATCCACGCCGAGGGTTACCCCGCCGGTGAGCTGAAACATGGGCCGCTGGCGCTGGTCGACGAATCCATGCCGGTGGTCGCGGTCGCCCCCAACGATCACCTGCTCGACAAGCTGAAATCGAACATGGAAGAAGTCCGCGCTCGTGGCGGCGAACTGTTCGTGTTCGTCGACACCAGCGTCCGCCACGGCATGAACCACGACCACGTGCTCGAACTTCCTGCCTGCGGCGAGATCGCCGCCCCGATCGTGTTCACCGTGCCCTTGCAATTGTTGGCGTATCACGTCGCCGTGCTGCGTGGCACTGACGTCGATCAACCGCGCAATCTGGCGAAATCGGTAACGGTGGAGTAACCGACGCGGTCGATGGTCAGCGCTGATGGCATTCGCCAAGTACAGCTTCCTCCCCGACGAGATCACAGAAAGTCCACTCGTGGAACCTGACACCGGCGGCATGGCCTCCCTGCTCTTCGGCTTCTCTCGCGGCTTCTGATCCGCTCAGCGTGTCGGTCAAAGGTTGATGCTCAACACGCGCTGGCACAGGCGAGTACGAAGTTTCGCAACCTGTCTGAACTTCCCTATCGGAGCGGAATCGACCATCACCTGCGCTTCCTGGACGCTCAACGCACCGACTTCACGAACCAGAGCGCCCTCATCGACGCGAGGACCGAACGGCAGCTGTCCTAGACGACGCCAAGCGACCGAATGATGACGCGGCGCTGCGAGCGAACAGCCCCAGCCCCGGCCCGCAGGCTTGCCGCTGACTGGCCCTCAGGCGGTGCCGCACAGCTTGACCTTGCAGCCAGCAAGGCGCTTCGCCGAGCAGCACCGCATGAGGGCCAGTCGGCGGCAACGCGACCTACTCCGTACATGTCCATACACCCTGGTGATTCCGCCGATCAGCACCCTTGCCAAAGGGGCCCGGAACGCTCGCACCGATGCCTCTCGACGCAAGCCAACTACTGCCGGCGTTCACATTTCCGCGCCGAGATGGCGACTTCTTGGCGACATTGCCGTTGTTAACCTCGCTGCGCTTCATCAAATAAATACGGTCGATTCCAGGAGGCAGCGCAATATGAGCAGGCAACTGAGCACTATGAGCAGGCACTTGAGACAGGTATCGTGGTTGACTCTGTTGGCGCTCCTGATTGGCTTTCCGTTGTTTATCCACGCAGCGGAGGCGCCCGGCGCGCTGACGTTCATTGTCAAAGATCAGAATACTGGCAGGCGACTTTCAGCCGTGCAGATTGCGATCACCGAACGGGAAACCAATTCCACCCAATCCGTAGAAACCGACGCACAAGGTCGCATTGTCATTGAACAGCTCGACCCCGGACTTTACTCGGTTAACCTAACCAAGGTCGGGTTCGCTTCCTTATATGAGCCAAGCGTACGCGTGATAACGCGGAAAAATTCCAAGATCGAATTTGAAATTGAGCAATCGGTAATGGAAGCGGTGGTGGTTCAAGCACGGGCATCTGATGCGTTTGCATCCGCGTCCAGCACCTATCTCGATAGAGACGCGTTGAGCAGTGCTGTTGGCGGTGGCGCAGATCCGCTCCTCTCGTTGGACGGATTACCCGGCCTGGCATCCGCCAGTGAGTTCGCCAGCTTCAGCGTACGCGGGCGCGGCCCACGCGATAACTTGTTATTCGTTGACGATTTTCCCTTTGATAAAGCGGTACATTTTGATGCAACCCTGGGTGAGGACGAAGACGTCGGTGGTGGCGGCCGGTTCTCGATCTTCGCACCGAACGTCATCAGTGGTGCAGAGTTCTCCCCGGGTGGGTGGGGGCCAGCGTATGGCGGCCGGGCTGCGTCGCTACTCAATCTGGAAGTCGCCGATGGCAACCCAAGCCCCTCCGCCAGTCTGCGCTACGACCTTGCGGGCTATGAGGTTGGTTACGACGGACCTGCCGGTATCAACGAGGACTCCACTTTGCTCGTTTCTGCCCGACGACTGGATTTCGGCGCCTTCTTTGAAGATATTGAAGAGCTGGATATTGGGGACCCCGTCTTGAGGGACATCATCATCAAGTCGTCCATACCTGTCAATCAGGGCAACACGATCGAGGTACTGCTGATCGATACACACGAAAGATATATTCGCGACGTCACTCACGTTTTTGAATCGCCCAATTTCGAAGATGCTGCACTTCTCGATTTCGAACAGGACAGTGATTTGTACGGTCTTACCTTGCGGTCATTAATCGGCGAAAACGCCGTCTGGACCAACAAGATTTACAATCGCAGCAGTGACAAGATCAGTTCGGAGGGCGAATCATTTCCTGATCTCGCCCCCGCAGGATCGCCTGCCTCCAGCTTTCCGGTGCGGGAAGACATTATCACTATCGCCGAAGACGAGACCGAGATTGGCTGGCGAAGCGACTATGGTGCAATGAATCAATGGGGCGAGTTCAGCGCAGGCATCCAGGTCACGCAGATTGAACTGGACTACAGTACCGTCCTGGATGGGGATTGGATACGGTTTGTCTATGACGGCGATGACTTCAGAGCGGACCCCGAGCAGCGGTTCATCGTGCTGACTCCGGCGAACATCAATTCTTCGCTAAGCCGGAAAGAGACGAGCTATGCAAGTTACGTAGACCAAATTTTCAAACGCGGTCAATGGGATTTTCGCACGGGGGTGCGGCTCGAGCGGGACGGCTTTACCGATCAAAGCCTGGTGTCGCCCAGGTTCAGCATCAATTGGCGGCCGAGCAGAAGCGCGAGATACTTTGCGACCACAGGGCTCTTTCATCAGTCGCCTCGGTTCCTGGACCTTGCAGCCAACGATGCAAATGAGCTTGAGAACGAAGAAATCACGCACGGGAGTTTCGGTCTTGAGTACTTCCCGAACGACGACTGGTCGGTGTTGACGGAAGCCTATTATCAAGATCTCGCCAACCTGGTGGTGGACCTTGATCGAGCAAGCGGAACGTTTGCAAACATCGGTGATGGCACATCATTTGGTGTCGATATTGTAGTCAACGGTACGATTCGCGAAGGCCTTTACGCTACCGCAACCTACTCTTACAACGATGCGGACGTCGACCGGAAAGACGGCCGGGGAGCCGTGGCCGACGACTTCAGTCGCAAGCACGTCGCTACCCTCGGACTGACCTGGGAAATCACCGACCGCTGGAAAGTAGCCGGGCGCTACAAATACCTATCCGGCAGGCCGGAAGACGCCTTCATTATCCACTCAGATGTATTGGGACCCGGACAACCTGTACGCTTCTCAAGAGAAACTACTGAGCGCAATGTCGGTCGCAAAGCCAGCTACGGCTTGTTGAACGTTCGTGTTGACTATCGGCGCGCATTTGGCCCCATCGATGTCACGGCATTTCTCGATGTCATCAACCTGACGGCGGCAGCTTCAACCGACGAAACCGAGTTTGACTATCGCCGTGGCGTCGACGTGAAAGACGATAGCGAAGCTGAGCCACTGATTGGTCTGCGACTGGATTATGCTTGGTAAGGGGACGCAGCAGATGGTACACGCACTTGGTGCGGCACCGATTCGAGCGCTGATTGTCGAAGATAATCGGGACATTTGCGCGAACATTGCTGCGTACCTTGAAAAGCATGGCTATATCATGGATTTTGCCCATGACGGCACAAGCGCAATGCACTTGGCGCTGACGAATCCGTTCGACGTCATTGTTTTGGATTTGATGATACCGGGGATGGATGGCCTCAGTTTCTGCAAGAAGTTGCGAGCTGAAGCCAAAGTAGAAACACCGGTACTTATGCTGACGGCCAAAGACACTCTCGACGATAAACTCAAGGGTTTCGCCGCCGGCGCCGATGACTATCTGGTAAAGCCATTCGCATTGCAAGAGCTGCATGTGCGGCTTCGGGCGCTGTACAAACGTAGTCACCGAAATACCGATAATCTGCTGACTGTTGGTGATCTGACCTTGAATAGGTCCACGCGGCAAGTGCAGCGTGCGGGGCGGCGTGTCGATCTCAATCCGGCCGGCATGAAATTGCTTCAACGACTGATGGAAGAGGCGCCGTCTGTTGTGGCTCGCGAAGATCTCGAAACGTTGTTGTGGGCGGACGAGCGCCCGGATGGTGATGCGCTTCGCTCACACTTGTACAAGCTGCGGCAGGCAATCGATAGGCCATTTGATAACCCGCTAATTCATACCGTGCATCGGATCGGCTACCGAATTGCAGAGGATACTCAGTAGTGCACCGGCACAGTTTGCGCAAGCGTGTCGAAATTGCGTTTGCGATGTGTGTGGTTGGACTGAGCGTGGCCTGGGGATTCGCTTTTTACTCGGCGATCAGGTTGAGTGAAGACCGGGTGTTGGTGAATCAGCTAAAGCGTGCAGCTGAAAGTTATCCCGCGCTGACGATGAACCTGCGCGGATACGCTGAGGTTGGTAGCTTGCCGGAATCACTCAGGGAATGGGCGCAGGCGAATCCCGACGACGGTTTGTACGAATTCATCAGCGAAGAGCTGCATGTCGCGGTAATACCTGCCGACAATGAACAGCGACGCGCATTTGTGGTTTTCGATGTCGCCGGAATTGAGGCTGCGTCCTCCGAAGATTGGTGGTGGCTGCTCGTTATTACTGGTGTCGTGGGTACGCTCGGCGCGCTTGGTTTCGGGCTGGGAGTTTTTGTGATGCGGAGAGCTGTCGCCCCGGTCGTACAACTCGCCAAAGTGGTCGCGGACATTGACCTGGAACATTTATCGGCCGGCGATCATAAACTCATTAACTCTAGCCGGTTCGGCAATGATGAGGTTGGCGTGCTCGCGGGGCCCATTGAAAAAACACTTGAGCGTATCAGCGCATTTATTGCGAGGGAGCGATACTTTACCGATTCAGCCAGTCACGAGTTGCGGACGCCGATCACGGTGATAACAGGCGCGCTTGAGCTGCTGGAACAAAGCGATCTGTCAGTGGACGATGGGAACGCGGTAGATCGAATGAGGCGGGCGACGCTTGAGATGAAATCCACGATAGAAATGTTCTTGTGCCTTGCCCGCGAAACTGACGACGGGTGGTATGGCGAGCAGTTTTTGGTGATGCCGCTGGTGAGCCGGGCGATCGATCAGCATCGCTACCTGCTGAGCGGCAAGTTCGTCGAACTTCATTTTGATGATCTCGCAGAAGCCAAGGTTTACGGACGTCCACAGGCCTTTTTTATCGCGGTCAATAATCTGGTGCGCAACGCGTTTGAGCACACGCTCACCGGGCAGGGACCGATCACGATTCTCATCAAAGAGCACGAGCTGTTAATCCACAACCAGACGAGCAGTGGCGCTGATCGTCGGCCTACGCCGACCGAGGCGGCGGCGTCTCACGGGCATGGTCTCGGTCTGGGTATCGTTCAACGGCTTTGTGAGCGCAATGGCTGGACGTTTACGCTGAACGTGGATGAGTCGCGCGTAACCGCCTGTCTTTCGTGGTGACGATGACAGACCACAACGACGTAAACAGCCCGCCGCTGAGCTGACGCGGCTGGTCATCGACCTAGCGTCTAGCCCGGACATTTCAGGAGGGGCGCGGATGATCGCGCAGGACTTTGCGGCGAGCGCTAGGCGAATTGACGTCGTGTGATCGCATCGCAAGTTGCACGATGCCGGCCTGCGTGCTGTGCAGCCTGCACGAAAGCCGATGCCGGCAGCGATCAATCAAGGCCCAACCACTCGGTTCTTGGCTTGGCACGCTTCTTGGAGATCCCCGTTCACGAGCTAGGACAAGGATTCAGGCGATTGGGCCTGCCTGCATCCGAAAGGCGGTGACTGCGGTGTACCTCACCAGGTGAGCACGCAGGAAGCCTTCAAAGTACCCAAGCTCAAGTTGCAACCACTTACTCAAGGAAACGCCATGAACAATTTCAAGAAGACTTTCCTCGCCACCATGATCGGCGCCACCTTGTTGACCAGCGTGCCGGTTTTCGCGCACTCGCCTGCCGTTGAGCGCACTGCTTCCGTGATTGCCGCTGACGCCGCCATCACCACCAAGGTGAAGGCGGCCTTGTTGGCCGACGCGCGCACCGAAGGTTTCGACATCAATGTCGACACCATGAACGGACATGTCGAACTGCGCGGCGGTGCTGACAATGTCGATGCCGAACTCGCCGCTAGCGAGATTGCCCGCGCTGTCGAAGGCGTGACTGCCGTCAACAACGAGTTGGTGATTGCTGCCAAGGGCACGGAAGCGCGTGATCGCGCCAACCGCGAAACCACCTCCGGCGAAGTGCGTGAAACCGCCGAGGATGCCGGCGACGTCATTGATGACGCCTGGATCACCGGCAAGGTGAAGGCGCAGCTGTTGGCCGAAGAGAGCGTCAAGGGTACCGACATCAACGTCAATACCACTGACAACGTGGTGACCTTGATCGGCAATGTGCCGTCTGCCTCCGTCCGGGCCGAAGCGATCCGCATCACCCAAGCCACCAAGGGTGTCAAAGGCGTGAACGCTGACAAGCTGGTGGTTCTGTAAAGCACTCGCTCCGAAGCAAACTGCGGTGAGCGGATTCGCTAACCGCATGAAACCGACGCCCACTCCCGCCGCAAGCGAGGGTGGGCGTTTTTCGTAGTGACGGCTTATGCCGAAATCGGCGCGACCTTGTTCCGACGCAGCAGCGTGACCGCCGCGAGCAAACAGCCCGTGGCCGAGGCCAGCATCAGCAAAGCAATCGAAGCTTCGCTGACCGGGCTGGCCTTCGCGACCACCGCAGCGGCCATGGAAACGTCGTAGAGCAGGACTGCGAACATCGCCACACCGGCGGCAGACAACAGTGCTGCAAGGGTTCGGGAATGGGTCATGGCGAGAGCTTCTTGCTTGGCTTCGTAGGCGGGTGGGATTGGTATTCGATGCTTTGCACAGCACGTCAGGTCAGCATCGACCTGATGTGCCTTGTTGCCACCTCGCCCAGCGAGGCGGCTGCACGATCACTACACCCCGACCGGATTCACTTTCTCGGGATCAAGTTTGTATTCCTTGATCGCGCGGGCCACGTCCTTGGCATTCATCTGACCTTCGGCCGCCAACGCAGCAATCGCGGCATGGGCGATGTAGTAGCGGTCGACTTCGAAGAAGCGGCGCAGGTTGGCGCGGGTATCCGATCGGCCGAAGCCATCGGTGCCGAGCACGTGATAACGCATGGGAACGAAGGCTCGGATCTGGTCGGCGTACTGGCGCACGTAGTCGGTTGCAGCGATCACCGGCCCCGGCCGACCGCCCAGGCATTCCTCAACGTAGGTCTTGCGCGGGGTCTTCGCTTCCGGGTGCAGCCGGTTCCAGCGTTCGACATCGAAGCCGTCGCGACGCAGCTCGGTGAAGCTGGGGCAGGACCAGATGTCGGAAGACACCCCGAAATCCTTCTGCAGCAGTTCGGCCGCAGCGATCGCCTCGCGCAGGATGGTGCCGGAGCCGAGCAGCTGCACGCGCAGTTCGCCCTTCTTCGGCTTGCCCGGGCTGCTCAGCAAATACATGCCCTTGATGATGCCCGCCTCGGCGCCCTTCGGCATTTCCGGGTGGGTGTAGTTCTCGTTCATCAGGGTCAGGTAGTAGTACTCGTCGACCTGCTCAGTGAGCATTTTCTGCATGCCGTGCTGCAGGATCACCGCGACCTCGAACCCAAACGTCGGGTCATAGGGTTTGCAGTTGGGAATGCTGCCCGCGAGCAGATGCGAATGGCCGTCTTCGTGTTGCAAACCTTCGCCATTGAGCGTGGTGCGACCGGCAGTCGCACCCAGCAGAAAACCTCGCGCGCGCATGTCGGCGGCTTGCCACGCCGAATCGCCGATACGTTGAAAGCCGAACATCGAGTAGTAGATGTAGAACGGCAGCATCGGCAGGTTGTTGGTGCTGTAGCTGGTCGCCGCCGCCATCCATGACGAAAACGCGCCGGCTTCGGTGATGCCTTCCTCGAGCACCTGACCGGCGGAATCCTCGCGGTAATACATCAACTGGTCGGCGTCGACGGGCTTGTACTTCTGCCCATGCGGCGCATAGATGCCGATCTGCCGGAACAGGCCTTCCATGCCAAACGTGCGCGCCTCGTCGGCCACGATGGGCACCACGCGCGGGCCGACCTGCTTGTCGCGCAGGATGATGTTGAGCGCCTGCACGAACGCCATCGTGGTTGAAATTTCGCGATCACCGCTGGATTTGAGCAGGCGCTCGAATACCGTCAATTCCGGCGCCGGCAAGGACTCATCGGCACGCTGCCGACGCTGTGGCAAAGAACCGCCGAGCGCCTCGCGACGTCCCTTCAGATACGTGACCTCGGGCGAGTCCGGGCCGGGGTGATAGAACGGCACATCCGGCAACTGCTCGTCGCTGACCGGAATGTTGAAACGATCACGGAAATCCTTGACCGCGGCGTCATCGAGTTTCTTGGTCTGGTGCGACGGGTTCAGCGACTCACCCGACTTGCCCATGCCGTAACCCTTCACCGTCTTGGCGAGGATGACGGTCGGCTGGCCCTTGTGGTTGCTCGCCTGCCGATACGCGGCGTAGACCTTGTGCGGATCGTGTCCGCCACGGTTGAGCCGCCAGATGTCATCGTCGGACAGGTTGGCGACCATCGCGGCAGTCTCCGGGTATTTGCCGAAGAAGTTGTCGCGGGTGTACTTGCCGCCGAAGGCCTTGCAGTTCTGGTACTCGCCGTCGACGGTTTCCATCATCAGCTTGCGCAGCACGCCATCCTTGTCGCGCGCCAGAAGCGGATCCCAGTAACTGCCCCACACCACTTTCAGCACGTTCCAGTCGGCACCCCGGAACACACCTTCCAGTTCCTGGATGATCTTGCCATTGCCGCGCACCGGGCCGTCGAGACGCTGCAGGTTGCAGTTGACGACGAACACCAGATTGTCGAGGCCTTCGCGACCGGCCAGCGAAATCGCGCCCAGGCTCTCCGGCTCGTCGGTTTCACCGTCCCCCAGGAAGCACCAGATCTTGCGATCCGTCTTCGGCATCAGGCCACGGCCTTCCAGATATTTGCAGAAGCGCGCTTGGTAGATTGCGCTGATCGGTCCAAGGCCCATCGACACGGTCGGCGTCTGCCAGAAATCCGGCATCAACCACGGATGCGGATACGAGCTGATGCCGCGGCCGTCGACTTCCATGCGGAAGTGGTCGAGCTGGTCGGTGCTCAGACGGCCCTCAAGAAACGCGCGTGCATACACACCCGGCGAAGAGTGACCCTGGATGTACAGCAGATCGCCGGGGTGGTCGGCACTGGGCGCGCGCCAGACGTGATTGAAACCGACGTCGTAGAGCGTCGCCGAACTGGCGAAGCTGGCGATGTGACCACCGAGATCACCCGGCTTGCGGTTGGCCCGCACCACCATCGCCATCGCGTTCCAACGCACCAATGTGCGAATCCGCCATTCCAGACCGGGGTCGCCCGAAGGCTTGGCCTCCAGATGCGCCGGGATGGTGTTGATGTAGTCGGTGGTAGGCGAGAACGGCAGATGCGCACCCGCGCGGCGGGTCACCTCGACCATGCGCTGCAGCAGCTGATGCGCGCGCTCCGGCCCGTCGTTCTGGATAACCGCATTGAGGGCGTCGATCCATTCCTGGGTCTCGGCCGGATCGATGTCACTGGCGGGCGTGGATGGCGTGCGGCTCATGGCTTCTCCCTGGGAAATCCGCGCCGCGTGGCCGCCTTCGATCGGGCGACTCAGTGCGCGCGCGAAACAGGCTGCGAGTCTAGCGCAGCCGGGCCAGCGGACGCTGCGGTTTGGGCGATGGCCCCCGATGCGGCGCTACACTGCGCGTCGCCGCGGAATGGCTCCGTTGGCCTCAACCACGGAACCTTTGCCCATGTTCAGCCATGTCATGGTGGGTGCTGACGATCTGGAAACTTCGCGTCGCTTTTACGACGCCCTGCTCGCTGCCATCGGCGGGCGACCCGGCGTCACCGACGCCAAAGGTCGCACCAGTTGGCTGCACAAGGGCGCGGTATTCATGATTACCAAGCCGATCAACGGCCAACCGGCGAGCGGCGGCAACGGCATGACCATCGGTTTTCAATGCGATAGCCCGGAGATGGTCGACGCCTGGCACCAGGCCGGCGTCGCCGCCGGCGGCACTGCCATTGAGGACCCGCCAGGCATTCGCGGCAACGCCTTCGGCCAGCTCTACCTGGCCTATCTGCGCGATCCGGCCGGCAACAAGCTGTGTGGGCTGTATCGGGTGCCGAAGGGCTGAGGCAGTCGTCGATGGTTCCATCCGGCGATCGTTGCGTTGGTCGCTCGCGTACGCGAGCCGCCTTCGCTTTGCTCGCGGCGGGATACCTGACCTTTGTAGCCTCTGCGCTTCCGGTGGTCGTCAGCGCGGGCTGATCCGCCTAACCGTTCACCGCCGCCTCACCAGCCGCCTGCTCCATCCGCACCAGATGACCGCGCGCTTCCAGGGCGCTGGCGAGCACCCCCTGTTCCAGCGGCAGCTGCGGCGGCGACGCGCCCGGCACATAGCCGACCCAACGGTTGCGGCCGGTGGACTTGGCCACGTACAGCGCGTCGTCGGCGACGCGCAGGCTGAGCGTCCAGTCATCGCCATCGATCGGCCACAGCGGGCGCGGCGCAAAGCCCATTGATACGGTGATCGGAACGCCCTGTCCCTGATGATCGTACGATTGCCCGCGCAGCGCTGCCTGCACGCGCTTGCACAATGCGGGTGCCGCTTCGAGCCCGGCACCGTGTGCCAGCCAGAGGAACTCCTCACCGCCCCAGCGCACCACGACGTCATTTGGCCCGAGGCAGGTCTTGAGGGCATTGGCGACCTCGATCAAGGCGCGATCACCACCGAGGTGCCCGAGGGTGTCGTTGATGCGCTTGAAGTGGTCGATATCGATCATCAGCAGCAGGCCTCTGGCTGCCGGCGATTCGGGAGAAATCGGCTGGCTACGCGCCAGCTCGGCCATGTGCTCCTCAAGAAAGCGGCGATTGGGCAGCCCGGTCAGGGAATCGCGCAGGCTCTGCAGGCGAATGGTTTCGTTGAGTTCGCTCAAGCGCGCGTGCTGCGCTTCGATCTGCGTGTTCTTGTCCTGCAGCTGGCGGTTGGCGTGGGTCTTGAAACGCACCTGGCGGTACAGCAGCAGGGCAATCAGCACCAGCGCCAACAGACCGCCGAGCATCGCGAAGGCGACCAGGCGCTGGCGGTCCTGCTCTGCGCGCAGGGCAAGCAAAGATGCTTCTTGCTGCACGCGTTCGCCTTCGGACAGCGCCAGCGCGTGCTCGGACTTGGCCAGATCAATCACCGACTGGAGTTTGGCGACGCGCTCCTTGGATTCGACGTTGATCGTCTCGTCACTCAGCGCCTTGAATTCATGCAGCAACCTCAGCGCCTCGCCGTCACGGCCCTGCGCTTCCAGATTGCTGATCATGGCCGGATACAGTTCGAGGCGCCTGTTACGCACATCGGCCGCCTGGTATCCGCGGTATGCACGCTCGAAATAGTCGGTGGCCTTGGCGCGGTCGCCGAGCAGGACCCAGGTCTCGCCGAGATTCTTCTGCGCAACGGCCGCGCCCGCAGGATTGTTCTCGGCCAGGTTGGCCGCCAGCGATTGCTCGAAGAGGTCCAGTGCCTCGCGGGTTCGCCCGGACTCGCGTATGGTAAACGCAAGGTTGTTCAGGCGGTCACCCAGCGGAAGCTGGTTGGCACGCGAGATCCGCAGCGCTTCCTCGAAATGGCCCGTCGCTGCCGCGAGGTTGCCCATGCCGTTCTGGGCAACCCCCAAGCTCGACTGCAGGCGCATTTGCACTAACGGCCCGATAGCCTCGGTCGCGCTCGCCGCGACCGCTTTCTGCAGGTAGTCACTGCCACGCTCCCAGTCCTTTGCTTCGATATACATCGACCCAAAGTTGCTGAGGAAGCCCACGGTGAGTGGCTTTCCGAGATCCAGCAAAAGGCGCTCGGCCACAGAGAATGCCTCGATGGCCTCAGGCAGGCGTGCCTGTTGTGCAAGCGAGACCGCCAGGTTCTGGGTCAGCATGAGTCGAATCTCAAGGACGGGTTCGCCAAGTGCTCTCAGGCCCAACCGGTAGCTCGCTTCAGCCTTGGCCGGTTCGCCATGGAGCAGCCGGCTGTTGCCCAGATTGAGCCACAGGGCGGCAACGGACTCGTCGTCCAAACCCTCCGCTTGCAGCGCCTTGGTTTTTTGTTCGGCGGTTTCCAGGCCTTCGAAGCGGCGCAGACTGTTCGCCGCTTCCCACCGCATTCGCAGCAGCAGGCCGCGCGAAGCAAGCGGAAGGGAGGCTGGATCGGCCAGTTCGTCGGCGATCTCGATCACGCGCGCCCACGCTTCCAAGGCGGACAACGTCTCGACCATGACGAGGCCAAGTTCCGGCGCTCGCGGAGGCTCCGCCGCTGCCCACACGGGTTCCAGCAAATCCAGCGCGGCCTGCGGGTTGTCTTCGAGCAGAACTTGCGCCTGCGCGATTCGCGGGTCAGCCGCGGCCGCACTCGTCACTGCGATCGCAATCGCTGGCAGGCGAACAAGGAATGCTTGCGCCGGCAGCGTGGCGCTCACACACAGCAGGCCAAGTGCCACCCAACGCAGTCTCCAAAATGCTGCGGTGCCATTCACTGTTGCAGTTCCTTGTCGGGTGTTGCGACCAAAGGTCGGGTGGTGTTCCGCAGGTGCCGCGCCGAATGCACGTTGAATCGCGATTCCACGCTGATCAGCGCTTCCGACCGCAGGTCAATCCTGGCAGCACTCCGCGCCGCAACCGCCAGCTGAGTGGATTGGCTACCGCAGGCATCGAAACAGAAAGTTCCATCGCCTTGCTCAGGGAGTCTGCCGGGTGGGCGCTGGCCGCACAAGCGCCGAACCGGGTGGTACGTGGGCGTATGCCGGGCGCGCGCAAAAACGCCTGTGCCGCTCGTTCGCTCAAGCGTCGATACCTCAGCGTTCGCGCAAGCGCATCGCCACCGCATGCTCCAACCCACCTTCCGGATCGGCGCGGAATGTGGCCAAGGCGCTGGCGTCCCAGTCCTCCGCAATGCGTCCGTCCAGCAACAACAGGGCGCGATCCAGCAGGCGCTCGGCAACATCCAGGCCGTGGGTTGCCAGCAGCACGGCGGCGCCGGCGTCGACGCGCGCGCGCAGTTCGTGCTTCAGGGCGAAGGCGGCCAGCGGGTCAAGTCCGTTCAATACTTCGTCGAGAACAATCAGCGATGGCGCGCCAATGAGCGCTTGCACGATCGCGAGTTTCTGTCGCGTGCCCAGCGAGTAGGTGTAAACCGCCTTCGACAGCCACGGCGTGAGTCGAAGCTGTTCGGCCACGGACCAGCTGCTGTCGATGCTGGCCTGCTCGCCGCGCAACTCATGCAGCAGCTCGATGCATTGGCGGCCCGTCAACAAGCGTGGCAGGCGCTCTGGTTCGATGGCGAATCCGAGTCTCGCTCTGGCTTGCAATGGGGCGTCGCGAAGATTCTCGCCGCCGATCCAGACTTCGCCGCGAGTCATTGGCTGGCTGCCGGCGATCGCACGAATCAAGGTGCTCTTGCCGGAGCCGTTGGGGCCGATGAGGCCAGCCAGCTCACCGCCAACCAGATGCAGATTGACGCCCTGCAAGACGGTGTGGTCTGCATAAGCGACGTGCAAATCGGTGACCTGCAAAACCAGGCTCACAGTCGTCTGCTCCCCGCGTTCAATGCGCGACGAAACAGCAAGGCCAGCTGAGCGCCAAACAGCAGGGGAAGCAGCGGCGGAAGCGCCTGCGCACAGGCGGCCAACAAGGCCGTGTGGACTGCAAATCGCAGCGGAATACGGCGCGCCTGTGCGCGTCCACTGACGGCCACTCCAAGGTAGAGCAGACCGAGCATCGGCAGACCTGCGCCGACTGCCAGCGCCAACAGAGATCCCACCGCCATCCATGCCCCCATCGCCAAAACCAGCGTGCCGACCAGCAGCATCAGCACCGGCATGCGCAGACTTTGCAACAGCCAGATGCGCGTCGAGATGGGTTCAACCAGCAACCAGCGATCGGCTTGGACGATCACCATGACGGCGCGCTTCCAAGCGCTGACGCCGGTCACGATCAAGAGCAGGAGCAACGCGACCAGCGCCATCATCAGCGGGCCCCTTGGCACCAGCAGGATCACCAGCAGCAGCGGCGCAAGGTGTCGCGGCGCAAGGCTGGCTCCGGCCTCGATGCACTGCCAGTTGAATAGGTTGCCGTGTGCTCGCGGGGTGGGGAACGCTGCCTCGCGAGGCCGGGTGTGTCGCTGGCCTGCGCGGTCGATGTCGCCCAAGGCGTTGCCGATCAGCGCTGCCGCGGTAGCGCAGACGGCCAACAGCAGCGCCTGCGATAGCGAAACGTTTGCCATCGCCAGCAGCGGCGCCGCCACTGCGAACCAAGCCAACAAACGCAGCAACAGCAGCCTTCGCCGCCGGCACAGGATCGCCGGCGGAATCGGCTGCGCACTCAGCCAATCCTGAGCCGCTGCCAGACGCTGCTGACGGCGTGCCTGCCGTTGGTCCAGCAACACGATCACCGCACACGCCGCGACGGTTGCCCACGCGTGCTCTTCACGCAACCACAGCGACCACTCACGCAGACGTGGCAACTGCGCAATCGTCAGCCAGGCCATGCAGGCAATCGTGGTCAGCCACGCCAACGCTGAAAATATCGACTCCGCTGGCTGCGATCGCCAACCATCGACGCGATTGCGCCAAAGCAGGCTCGCCTGATGTGCGTAAGGATCAAACGGAGGAATTGGCATGCGGGAAGCAGACTCTGCCACCGCGATGAAGTTCCGCCGCCGCAGGCGGTGTGACATGGGTCGGCTCTACAATGCCCGCATGCTCAGCCTGCCGCCGCTTGCGCTCTACATCCACATCCCTTGGTGCGTGAAGAAATGCCCCTACTGTGACTTCAACTCGCACGGGCTGAAGGCGGCATTGCCGCAGGATGCCTATGTGGCGGCGCTGATGGCGGATCTGGAGCAGGATCTGCCACTGGTCTGGGGTCGACCGGTGACCTCGATCTTTTTTGGTGGCGGCACCCCTTCGCTGTTTGATGCCGCGCATATTGGCGCCATTCTGGATGGCGTATCGGCGCGATTGCCGTTGCGACCGGGCCTGGAAGTCACCCTCGAAACCAACCCCGGCACGGTCGAACACGATCGCTTCGAGGGTTATCGCAGCGCCGGCATCAACCGCATCAGCTTCGGCGTGCAAAGCTTCGACGATGGCTGTCTGGCCAGACTCGGACGAATTCACGACAGCAAGCAGGCCAGATCGGCCATCGAATTGGCGCGCGCGGCGGGCATCGACAATTTCAATATTGACTTGATGTACGCCTTGCCTGAGCAAAGTCTGAGCATGGCGATGGACGACGTCGCGCAAGCCATCTCGCTTGCGCCTACCCACATCAGCCACTATCAGCTGACCCTGGAACCCAACACGCTGTTTCATGCGCGACCACCGGCGGGAATACCGGAAGACGACGGCGCCTGGGACATGCAGGAAGCCTGTCAAGCAAGCTTGGCTGCCTCGGGTTACGCACAATACGAAGTGTCGGCCTATGCGCATCCGGGCAAACAATGCGCGCACAACATCAACTACTGGCGCTTCGGTGACTATCTCGGCATCGGTGCCGGTGCGCACGCCAAACTGACCTTGCCGGCCAACGACGGCATCCTGCGCCGCTTCAAGCCCAAACACCCGCAGGCGTACATGGACACCGCAGGCACTCCGGCGGGCATCGGTGGCGATGAATGGATCGCCGACGATCAACGCCCATTCGAGTTCATGTTGAATGCGCTGCGGCTGAATCAGGGATTCTCGATGCTCGATTTCGAAGCGCGCACGGGATTGGCGCGCACATCCATCGCGACCGCCATGGACAGCGCATCAGCCAACGGGTGGTTGCTGCAGACGCCGGCGGATCGTTGGCGGCCCACCGCGCTCGGTCAGCGCTTTCTCAACGATGTTGTCGCGCTTTTCATGGCCTGATGCACGAAATCGAAATCGAGTCGGACTGACATGCTCGCAACTCGCAAAACCCGCTGCCCCTGGTGTGGCGAACGCTTCGAGGTGCTGATCGACGCCGACGCCGGCACCACCGATTACGTCGAGGATTGTCCGGTCTGTTGCCGTCCAATCAGCATGCAGGTCGATGTGGATGGCGATGGCGAAGTGAACGGCTTCAGCAGCGATCGCGAATAGGGCAGTCGCGACGGACGGTTTGTGCAGCGCATCCGCCTCGCCTACACTGCGCGCCGCTTGGAGTGTTCGGGAAGCCGGTGAGAGTCCGGCGCTGCCCCCGCAACGGTAAGCAGGTGTAGGCCAGCAACCGCCACTGTCTCAATTGAGATGGGAAGGCGCTGGTCGGGTTTGATCGACGGTATTGTCGAGCAAGCGCCCTGCAAGTCCGGAGACCGGCTCCGGGCACGCCGTGCGTCCGCTACTCATGCGGGTGGACTGGCGTCGCAGCGCGTCGCGGTGGGCGATGGCGGTGGAGTCACGTTCCCGCCATGCGGCCGTGAAGCCTCGTCACCTCATCGCGCGTGCAACTTCCGCGGGTGAGCGTTTCGAGGAGTTTCCCTTGTCAGATCAATTTGTATCTTCAACAGCGCGACTGTCCGCGCTGAGCGTGGCCATGGCCATGGCCATGGCTTGGCCCGCTCAGGCCGAGAATGTTCGGCAGCCGGAAGTGGTGGTGACCGCCACCCGCACGCCGATTGCCCAAGACGCCGCGTTGGCGTCGGTCAGCGTGATCGACCGCGCCGCGATCGAGCAAAGCGGTAGCAGCGATGTACTGACCTTGCTGCGCAGCCAAGCTGGCGTCGACATCGTTCGTGGGGGTGGCCTGGGTCAACAGACTTCGGTGTTTCTGCGCGGCAGCAACTCCAATCACGTGTTGGTGCTGATCGATGGAGTACGCGTGGCTTCGGCCACCACCGGTGCCTATGCCTGGGAACAGTTGCCACTGGCGCAGATTGAGCGCATCGAGATCGTGCGTGGGCCGCGCGCCGCTCTGTTCGGCTCGGATGCCATCGGCGGCGTGGTGCAGATTTTCACTCGCCGCGCGAACGGCCCCAGCGGCATGCTGGGCGCGGCCAGCCACAACACCTGGTTGGGCGAAGCCGGCTTTGGCCAGCGCAGCGGACGTTTCCAATTCGGCGTGCGCGCGGCGCTCACCGACAGCGCCGGCTTCAACGCGCAAAACCCCAGTGGTTTCAGCTTCGATCCGGATGACGACGGCTATCAGCAGCAAAGCGTCAACGCCGACATCGCTTGGACCGGTGAGCAATTGCGGCTGGATGGACAACTGCTGCACAGCGAATCGGAGATCGAGTTCGACCGCGGCGAATCGTCGCTCGACGCCGCCTCAGCCAATCTCAAGCTGGCCGGTGGCGGCGACCATCCGTGGTCGATCCAGCTCGCCAATAGCCGCGAAAACCTGCACACCGCCGCCTTTTTCAGCCGCTTCGAAACCCGGCGCACGCAAGTCGAGGCGCAACGCGCGCAACGCGTGGGCGAAGCCGGCGAGTGGTTGTATGGACTGAGCCTGATCGATGATGACGGCCGCAACGTGGACACGTTTGGCGGTACCGACGTGTATGACGACAACCGTCGCCAGCGCGCCGTGTTTGGCAGTTGGCGCGACAGCGCGGCGGGTCTGGATTGGGAACTCGGCGCGCGGCATGACCATTACGACAGCTTTGGCGGTGAGACATCGTTGCAAGCAGCCCTAGGCTGGCGCATCGAAGGCGGCCCTCGCTTGCGTGCGAGTGGCGGTGAAGGCTTCCGTGCGCCGACGCTGAACGAACTGTATTCGCCCGGATTCTCGGGCTTCTTCGCCGGCAACCCCGAACTGGGGCCTGAGCGTTCCCGCGGATTCGAACTCGGCGTGGATTGGCAAGGCGAGCGATTTGACCTCTCGTTATCGGCCTACCGCAATCAAGTCAAGGGACTGATCGACTTCAGCGGTGGCGAGACCTTCCAGGCGATCAACATCCGCCGAGCCACGTTGCGTGGCCTTGAACTTGAAGCGCGAGCACCGATCGGCGAATGGCAATTGACCACCCATCTAGGCTGGCAACAGGCGCGCGACGAGGGCACCGACAGCGCATTGCTGCGCCGACCCACGCGCAAAGCCGGCGCCAGCATCGAGCACGCGATGGGGCGCGGTCGTTTTGGACTCGATCTGCACGCGGTTTCGGCGCGCCCGGAATTTGGCGGCGCGCTGCCCGGCTACGCCTTGTTCGGCGGTTGGTTGCGCTGGCCGGTGGCGAACGCACTCAGCGTGGATCTGAGGCTGGACAACGTCTTCGACCGCGACTACACGCTGACGCGTGGCTTCAATACCGTCGGTGCCACCGCCAGTCTGCAACTGCGCTGGTCGCCTGAATAAAACATTCACACTCGCCACTTGCCTGAACGGCCCTTGATTGGCGACGGCGCTGGCGTTAGCCGTTTCCCATCCGCTGGTCGAGGTGCTTAAAATCGCGGGGTCCCTTTGGGCCCCGCCTCATGCAAGCCACTGCAATACAGGATCATTCGTCACCGGCTCCCCGCCTGCTAGCGCAGGCGGGGCTGCCGCGTCGCGCCCTCGCCCTGACCGAAGGCGTGCTCAAACTCACTTCGGATGAATTGCGCCGCTGGTTGGCCGCGACCATGGACGAGTTCGAACTGACCCTGTTCAGACTTGCCGAGGGGGCTCGCAATTACGACTTGCAACGCCAGTACAGCGGCGTGCTTGACGAGTCCCGGCGTGCCAGGCCGCTGGTCCCGCCTTTGTTTCTGGCGGAGCTGGAAGCCAGCATTGCCTCTTTGCGATCAGCGCCGAAGACGGAGGCGGCAGCGGCGGCAATCGTGGTGAAGGCGCAAACGCTGAGTCTGGTCAACGATGTCGATATCGAAGAAGACATAGTTCTCAAGGAAGCGGCGACGCGTGCGGAAATGCGCTGCGGCATGCCGCTGTTCCTGCTTGGCCAACGGTTTGGCGTATTGGCATCGCGTCCCGCGTTCGACGCCGAACACTTGCCGATCGGGCCGAAAGCGCTGTGCAGGATCTTGCGGTCGGTGGTGCATCCCCTGAAGTTGGAAAACGAGCACCGGGTGTTGCTGTTTCGCCAGTTCGAAAAGCACATGAGCGTGTTTGCCAGCTCGTTCTACGACTCGATCAACGCCTATCTGGTCGCCGAAGGTGTGTTGCCGCACATGACCTTTGTGCCGGTTCGCTTGAAACGCGGACCCGTGAGTGGCCAATCCACCGCACCGCGGCCGGTCACCGCCGAACGCGCGCCGCCGCCGTCAGAGGTGCCACCCGCCGCAGCGGTGAGCACACGCGCGCACCCCGCCGCGCATCCGCCAGCCGATGGCAAGGGCGATGAGTGGGGCGACGAGTCAGCCTTTGCGCGCGCCGCCGCCCTGATCCCGTCGCCGTCACGAGGGGGCGAGCGAGGTTCTCAGTCAGCGGTCAATCCGCCAGCAAAGCGCTACCCGGACAAAACCGAGTTGGCGCAAGCGCGTTCACAAACGGCCACCGATGTGAACGCGGCGATTGCGGCGGATCTGGATTCACCCTTGGGTGACGAAGAGTTCTTCAATAGCTTGCGTCGGCTCATGGACGGCAAGCGCTCGTTGCTTGGCAAGCTGGGCAGCAAGCGACCACCGCCGGGTGCGCGCGCTGCCGTTGAAGCGCAACCTGCCGCCTTGCAAGGCGCACTCAGTCGATTGCAGACCTCCTCGCCGCCAACCGTGCGCGTTGGCGACCGCAGCGTGGTGCGCTCGGTTTCTCACCTCAAGCAGGACCTGATGACCGAACTGCGTCAGGTCAGCGAAGGCGGCGCAGCCGCGGCCTTGCGCGAAGAGGACAACGACGCCATCGACCTGGTTGGCATGCTGTTTGACCAAGTCATGAAGGACGTACGGCCTAACAGCGCCGCGGCGTCATTGTTGGCGAAGCTGCAAGTACCGCTGCTGCGGGTAGCGCTGGAGGATCGCAAGTTTTTCTCGCAATCCGAACACCCGGGACGACAGATGCTCAACGCGGTGGCCGAAGCCACCTTCCATCTGTCAGCCGATGACGAGGTTGATCGCGATCTGGCCAACAAGATGGGCATGGTGGTCGAACGCGTCGGCCGCGAATTTGATGGTGACCTGGGCCTGCTCGAACGCCTGGCCGGCGACATCGGCCAACAAGTGCAGGCGCAAACCCGCAAGGCCGAAATCGCCGAGCGCAGACACGTGGAGGCCGCACGCGGCAAGGAGAAGCTCGAAACCGCGCGCTTGCACGCCGCCGAGGCCATCGACGCGCGCTTGGCCGGTAAACGCATTCCCAAATTTCTGCGCAGCCTGCTCGATCAGAGCTGGGCGGACGTGCTGGCGCTCTCGGCATTGCGTGAGGGCGAGAACTCGGAGTCGTATCGGCATCAGCTGCAAATCGCCGACCGCCTGATTCACTCTGCGGTATCGGCGCGCACCACCGGCGCCGCCAGCATTCCGCCGACCGAGGTGCAGCCGCTACGTGAAGAAATCGAACAAGCACTGGGCCAGGTCGGGTATCACATTGATGATGCGCGCGCGGTCGCTGCGCGCCTGCTGACATCAACCGCGGATGAAGAGGACGACGACTCCGCGTCGCGCACCGAACTCGCGTTGAAGCTGAAACAACGCACGCGCTTTGGTCAAAGCGGACCTGGCGCGACCGGCGCCGCGGAAACAACACGCGCCGATCAGTTGGAGCCCGCCGAGCGCAAACAGCTGGATGCCCTCAAGCGGTTGCCGTTCGGGACCTGGTTCGAAATGACCACGCCAGAACGCAAAGAGCCGGTTCGTCGACGGATGGCGTGGTTCAGTCCCGTCACCGGCAATTGTTTGCTGGTCAATCATCGTGGTCAGCGCCAAGGCGAGTTCTCGTTGGCGTTTCTCGCTCGCGAAATCGTCGCCGGGCGTGCTTCGGTGTTGGCGGAAGACACCAGCACCTTGGTCGACCGCGCGTGGAAAGCCATCGTCAGCACGTTGCGCTCGTTCGGTGGTGGTGGGGCGCAACCGGCGGAGGCCGCCACATGAGCGACGAGTTCCGTCGTGCCAAGCGCCGCCGCGCCTTGGAAACCATCGAAGTCGTCGACACCATGTCGGAGTCGACGATTGGCCGAATCGGCAACCTTTCCGAATCCGGAATGATGGTGTTGGCGATGCAGGCGCTGGTCGATGATGCGCTCTACCAACTGCGCTTTCATCTCCCGGTTGGCGACGGCCGCCCCCATCGAATCGACGTTGGCGCCCACCAACTGTGGCTGGAAGATGCCAGCGCCACCGGCCAACACTGGTGCGGCTTTCGCTTTATCGACCTTGGCCCGGAGCATCTCGACACGCTGCGCGCGTGGATTGATGCACCTGGCGGGCAGTATGCGTAAAAGGCTGCGGCGCCGTTGTCGCGGCGCACGGCAGTGGTTGTGTTGGGTACCACTGCTGGCGGTCATGTTCGTCGCGTCTTGCCAAACACCCGTCGAGCCCACCAGCGACGAAATCGAAGCTTTCGGCAGCAACACCCGCATCGACATCCTCGGTGTGCCGAAGCCGGTGGCACAGGCGGCACTGACCGAGATTCGTACCGAGATGCAGACCCTGCACCGGGAATGGCACGCCTGGGAGCCCGGCACGCTGACTGCACTCAATGCCGACCTCGCCGCTGGCCGCAGCGTGGTGCTGACGCCGCTGATGCGCGACATCACCCAACGCAGCCTTGCCATGGCCGCCACCACCGGTGGCTTGTTTGATCCCAGCGTTGGCGGCTTGATGCAGCTGTGGGGCTTCTACACCAACGAATTTCCGATCAGCTCGGCGCCTCCCAGCCTCAAGCAAATTACCGCCTGGCGGGAGTCCGACCCCAGTTTCGATGACCTGCTGTTGACGGCCGATGGTTTGCAAAGCCGCAATCCGGCCGTGCGCCTTGATTTTGGCGCCATCGTCGAAGGCATTGCGACCGAGCATATCGTTCGTATTCTGCAGCGGCATGGCGTCAAACATGCCTTGATCGCGATGGGCGGGGATCTCCACGCGATCGGCAACAACGGTGCCCGTCCGTGGCAAGCCGAATTGCGTGATCCCTTCAACCAGGGCGGCCAACCCTTGGCGACCGTCGACCTGCTTCCCGGCGAGGCAATGTATTCGTCCGGCAGCTACAACCGCTATCGCGAATCACCGACCGGTACACGTTGGCCGCAGGTGGTTGACCCGCGCAGCGGCTTGCCAGCCATGGGTATCGTCGCCGTCAACGTGTTGCACCCGGATCCGGTGGTGGCCGACGTCGCCAGCATTGCGCTGATGGTGGCGGGTGAATCGGGATTCACCAAGGTCTTGCAAAAGTTGGGCGTGCGCTGCGCCCTGCTGCTCACCGAGCACAACGAACTGATGATGACGGCGGCGATGGCCGAGCGCGTACGCATGCAACGCGATCCGCTGCGGCTGGGGCCGCTGACGGGCACCGTAGGGCCATGCTCGGAGCCCGAGCCGCGCCTCAACTAGCAGCATGTCTCATCCGCACTTCGACAAGGTGACACCTCTTCGGGAGGGCGCCACTCCTGCGGCGCCGCTTTTTTCGCCTGAAAGGCAGCCGCGCAGGAGCGCGGCCCTCCCTGCTTGCGCCAGAACGGGAGGACTACCGCGAGAACTGGGCATTAGACATCAGCCGCAAGGGGCTGGTGCACAATCGGTGTTTCAGTCACGTTGATCCAGCCATGGCCAACTCCCTTTACGCCGACCATCTCGCCACCCTGCAAACACGCAGCACTGAAGCGCTGCGGCGGGTCGGCCGCGAGCATCTGTTGATCGCAGCGGGCGTGCAGAAATATCACTTTCTCGATGACCGACCGTATCCGTTCCAGGTCAATCCGCATTTCAAACATTGGCTGCCGCTGATCGAGCATCCCCATTGCTGGCTGGCAATCACGCCGGGTACCAAGCCGGTGTTGGTGTATTACCAGCCCGACGACTATTGGCATCTGCCGCCCAGCGCGCCGACTGGCGAATGGGTGGAACACTTCGACGTCCGCATTGTTACCGACCGCAATCAGATCGCTGCACAACTGCCCCACGCCAACGCTTCAGCCATCCTTGGCGAAGCCGACGCGGCCATCGGTGATTACCTGCCCGATAACCCGGTCGCCTTGATCGACTATCTGCACTTCCACCGCGCATTCAAGACCGAGTACGAATTGAGTCAGATGCGGCTGGCGCAAATCCGCGCCGTGCGTGGGCACCGTGCCGCCGAACAAGCCTTTCGTGATGGTCACTCCGAGCTTGGTATCCATCGCGCTTACCTTAACGCCACCGGCCACAGCGATCTGGATCTGCCTTACGGCAACATCGTTGCCCTCAACGAGCACGGCGCCGTGCTGCACTACCAATATCAAGAGGCCATCGCGCCCGCCGAATCACGCGCGTTCCTGATTGACGCGGGCGCATCGCAAGCCGGTTACGCCGCCGACATCACCCGCACCTATGCCGCCGACGATGCCGACTTCGCCGCGCTGGTGGCCGGCGTTGATCGGGTGCAACTGGACTTGGTGGATCGGGTCCGCGACGGCCAGGACTACGCCGCCTTGCATCTGGATTGCCATCGCCTGTTGGCCGGCGTACTGCGGGAACAGGACATTGTGCGCATGGATGCCGAGCGCATGCTCAGCAGCGGCGTCAGCAGCGTGTTTTTCCCGCATGGTCTGGGCCACTTGTTGGGACTGCAGGTTCACGACGTCGCTGGTTTCCAGCGTGATGAAGCCGGAGGTCGGATTGAAAAACCGGCCGGTCACTCGGCTCTGCGCCTGACCCGCACACTGGCGCCCGGCATGGTCGTCACCATCGAACCCGGGATTTATTTCATCGACACCCTGCTCGCCGGCCTGCGCGCAGGACCGCACGCCGACGTCGTCAATTGGAAGCAGATTGCTCACTTGCGCCGGTTTGGCGGCGTGCGCATCGAGGATGACGTGGTGTGTACCGAGGGCGCGCCGGAGAATCTGAGTCGGGATGCGTTTGCCTTGTAGGGGACTCGGGACTCGGGATTCGTTGCAGCTTCTGGCTTTGTGGGAGCGCCGGAAGGCCCGATTTGTTCACCCAGAGACCTGATCGCGCCTTCCGGCGCTCCTACAAAATCATGAGCCGAATTCACAACTCGTCCCGAATCCCGAATCCCGAGTCCCGATCAATTCACCCAGGCCTGGGCCCAAACAAGTTGCGCTTGGCTTCATCCGACATCTCCGTCGGCCTGGCGAATTCCTCTTTCCGCGCATAGGCGCGAATCACCGCCGGGCGCGCCTTGATGGCGGCGTGCCAACGGTTGACTTCGGGATAGTCGGCCAGATCGATGTGATGCCAGTGACAGATGTCTGCCCATGGATGACAGGCCATGTCGGCGATGCTGTAGCTGTCTCCGGCGATGAATTCGCGGCCCAACAGGTGCTTGTTCAGCACGCCGTATAGCCGCGCCGCTTCGCGTTGATAGCGGTCGATGGCGTAGGGGATTTTTTCCGGCGCGTAACGGGTGAAATGGTGGTTCTGGCCCAACATCGGGCCGAAGCCACCCATCTGCCAGAACAGCCACTCGAACACCTGCTTGCGCTGACGCGCTTCAGTGGGCAAGAAGCGGCCGATCTTCTCTGCAAGGTAAACGAGAATGGCGGCGGACTCGAACACGCTGATTGGCTCACCCCCATCGAGCGGCGCGTGATCGACCAGGGCTGGCATGCGGTTGTTCGGTGAAATGGCGAGAAACTCAGGCTTGAATTGATCGCCCGCACCAATGTTGACCGGCACCAGCCGATACGCCAGTTCGGCCTCTTCCAACAACAAGGTCATTTTGTGGCCGTTCGGAGTCGGCCAGTAGTACAGATCGATCATCGCGTTTTCTTCCCGTCCAGGAACTACAGCAGAGCCTCAACGCGGAGGCGCGAAGAACGTAGGGTGCGTCTTGACGCACCGTCAGTCACGTAGGGTGCGTCTTGACGCACCGGCTTCGGTTCAACCCAAGTGCCGGTGCGTCAAGAC
>JBQTGY010000064.1:0-9518 GCA_052390415.1 Pseudomarimonas sp.
TTGCTTCGCCAAAGAAAAGTAACCAAAAGAAAGGCGACCCGAGCATCGCGCTTCGCTTCGCTCAGTACCCTGCGCTGCTCGCCGGTCTCGGGCCGGCGCGAACTCGCACATCCATGTGCTCGGACATGCGCGCCTTTCCCCCGAGCCCGGCTCCGCTGCTCGGCGCGATGACGGGGCTGAGGGTCAAAAGCCACGGCAACAGCAACAGCAACAGCAACAGCAACAGCACCAGCGACAGCCACGGCGACAGCGACAGCGACAGCGACAGCGACAGCGACAGCGACAGCGACAGCGACAGCAACAGCAACAGCAACAGCAGGCAATAGCCACAACCAAAAAGTCACAACCAAACCAGCAACTTCATGAGCGCCGGTTGGGCACCGGCAGCCGCCGCCAACTTTCACGCTGCGCGCTTTGGCTTCTGCTCTGGATCTTAGGGTCCCCTTTGTGGCGGCGGCGGTTGGGAGATCAGGCCCGCAGGGGTGCGCGCATGGATGCGCGTGCGCTTTTGCCAGTACATGGATGTACTGTCAAAAACCCCTCCCAATCGCCGCGAACTCGCGGCTTCATCGCGAGCGCCACATCGGGGTCGCCTTTCTTTTGGTTACTTTTCTTTGGCGACTCAAAGAAAAGTGACTCGGCCACCGCTGAGGTGGACGAAACCGTGCGACAAACATTCAACAGACGAGAGAAGGAAAATCCAAAAACCCCGGCCTTCGCCGGCCTTCGCCGGAACGACGGCTCAATGGGCGGCAGCGCCATTCAACCACTACGCGCCCCACACCGCAGGGCAAACCCCTACAACCTCTGCACCCCATGCACCACCCCCAACCTCCGAATCCTCCGGATCACGTCGGCCAGGTGTTTGCGGTGTTTCACTTCGATGTTGAAGTGCATCACGGCCATGCGCAGGTCACGTTCCTTGTATTCGACGTTGTCGATGTTGGCTGCCGCTTCCGCAATGGCGGTGGCGACTTTGGCGAGCACGCCTGGATGGTTCTCGACTTCAACGCGCAGGCCGGCGCCGTAGTCGCCTTGCACGTTGCGGTCCCAGCCGATCTGCACCCAGCGTTCGGGTGATTTGCGGAACTCGTTGACGTTGTTGCATTCGAGGCGATGCACTTCGATGCCCTTGCCCGCCGACAGGTAACCCATGATTTCGTCGCCGGGCAACGGGAAGCAGCACTTGGCAAAATTCAGCACGCCGCGTTCGCTGCCGCTGATCTCGATTTTCTCGCTACTGGCCGGGCGCGACGCCGCCGGTGTGTTGGCATCGCGTTTGCGCTGCAGCAGGGTTTCCGCTACTTGCTGCGGCATGCGGTTGCCAAGCGCGATCTCGGAGAGCAATTCTTCCAGCCGCTTCAGACCGCTCTCGCTCAGGAATTTCTTCAGTTTCGCAGCGGGCACGGCATCCAGCGAACTGTCGAGATCCTCGAGGGCGCGATCCAACATGCGATGTCCCAGTCCAACGGCGTCTTCATGCTGCAAGCGCTTCAAGAAGTGGCGTATCGAGGTGCGCGCCTTGCTGGAGGCAACAAACTCCAGCCAACTCGGACTTGGCACCGCTGACGGCGCAGTGATGATCTCCACCGATTGACCGCTGGCCAATTGAGTGCGCAGTGGCACCAGCTTCTTGTCGACGCGTGCGGCCACCGCGTGATCACCGACATCGGTGTGCACGGCATAGGCAAAATCCAGTGCGGTGCCATTGCGCGGCAAGGCCAGAATGTCGCCCTTCGGAGTGAACAGGTAGACCTCGTCCGGGAACAGATCGACCTTGACGTTTTCCAGAAACTCCATCGATGAGCCCGCGACTCGCTGGCTTTCCAGCAGCCCGGTCAGCCAATCGTTGGCACGCATCTGCGCGTTGCTGACGCTGCGCTCGCCGCTCTTGTACATCCAATGCGCCGCGATGCCGCGCTCGGCCAGTTGATCCATTTCCTCGGTGCGAATCTGCACCTCGATCGGCGAGCCGAACGGGCTGAACAACACCGTGTGCAATGACTGGTAACCGTTGGCCTTGGGAATGGCGATGAAATCGCGGAAGCGTGCATCCAGCGGCTTGTACAACGCATGCACCGCGCCCAAGGCGTGATAACACAGCATGGTCTGGCCGACGACGACGCGAAATCCGAACACGTCCATCACCTGATCAAAGCTTTTGTGCTCGCCGCGCATCTTCATGTAGATGCTGTAAGGCGATTTCACTCGTCCGACCAGACGATGGGTCAGGCGTTCGCTGGCGAGTTTGTGCGAAATCGCCGCCTCAATCGTCGCCATCGCTTCCCGGCGCAGCACCGGCTGCGCCTGGATTCGTCTATCGATCACTCGGTGCCGGAGTGGATACAAGGCCTGGAATCCCAGATCTTGCAGCTCACTCTTGATCCGGTTCATGCCCAGACGCTGCGCAATCGGGGCGTAGATTTCCAAGGTTTCCTTGGCAATCCTGCGGCGCGACTCGGCTGCCATCGCGCCGATGGTGCGCATGTTGTGCAGACGATCCGCCAGCTTGATCAAGATGACGCGCAGGTCACGCGCCATCGCCAGCAGCATCTTGCGAAAACTCTCCGCTGCCGCTTCGTAGCGATCAGCAAACTCGATTTTTTCGAGCTTGGTGACACCATCCACCAATTCAGCGACCGATTGACCAAACTCGCTGAGCAAGGCCGCGCGCGGCAGTTTGGTGTCTTCCAAGGTGTCGTGCAGGATCGCGGCGCACAGGCTCTCAACGTCCAGCCGCAACTCGGCCAAAATGCCGGCGACCGCCAAGGGATGGGTGATGTAAGGCTCGCCGCTGCGGCGCGTTTGCCCGTCGTGCGCAGCGGCCCCAATCAGATAGGCGCGACGCACCCGCTCCACATGTTCGGGCAACAGATACTCAGCCACCACCGCCAACAGGATTCCCGCCTCGACCGGACAGGGGTCAAGCAAGGGAATCGCAGGATCGATGGCGAGTGCGGCGGCGGGCATCTGGTCAGCCTACGCAGGCGGATGGTCGGCGGCAATCGCCAACCCCCACTTGAACATGAACGAAAAAGCCGGCACGAAGCCGGCTTTCAAGGTGCGTCGAGGCAGACGAGGCGCAACAAGGCCGCCAATGTCAGCCGACCACACTCATCAATCGTCGCCTTTCGACAAGTCGTCATCGACTTCCGCCGCCGCCCATTCCAGCGCTTCGCGCTCGGCGCGCTCGCGCTCGGACTTCTCGACTTCATCGATCTTGCTCTGGTTGATCTTGCGGCCGGCGATTTCACGCAGGGCCAGCACAGTGGGCTTGTCCTGGCTGTTGTCGCCTTCGATCGCCGAGTCGGCGCCCTTGGCCAACTGCCGCGCACGCTTGGACGCCATCATCACCAGTTCAAAGCGATTGCCAACCACTTCCAAACAATCTTCAACGGTTACACGTGCCATGAATTCCTCGCGGCCTGCACAAGCAGACAGTCAGTTGGGGGCAGGGAACTGGGCATTATAGGCGTGGAAACCGGTTTGCGCGAATGTCACATGGTGAATGCAGCCGAGCAAGCTCGGCTCTACAACAGCGTTGACTCATGTGCTCTGGTAGAGCGGACCGCCTACTCACCCACCCGCTTCATCAACGCCACCAACTGATCCAGCGCCGCCGACCAACCCTGCTCAAAGCCCATCGCCGCATGTTTGTCGCGGCCAGCGCGAGTGGCATGCACCACACGCGCGGTGTAGCGCGTGCCTTGGCCCTCCGCGGTCATCGTCACTTCAGCGCTGAAGGTGAAATCGCCGCAACCATCGGTCGGGGCGCCCGCCGGCGGGCGAAAACCGGGCAGCAGGGCGTTGGTCCAGACCAGGCGCTGATCGGGAATGACCTCCAGATAACAGCCGAGTCCCGGAAAGCGCTCGCCCTCCGGCGACTCCATGACCGTGCGAAATGCGCCGCCGGGGCGCAGGTCGATGTCGCATTCCACCGTTTTCCACGGCGCCGGGGTGAACCATTGCAGCAGCAAGGCCGGCTCCGTCCATGCTCGCCACACGGCGCTTGGCGGCACATCAATGATCCGCTCGAATTGCAGGTCGAGCGTTTCATCATGATGGTGTTCGATCACCGTAGTCATTCGCTCAGCCCTCTATCAACTCAGGTTGGATCAATACTCAAAAGTTGTGCAATCAACTCGGCATTGCGGGCCTGCTGAGCCACCAAGCGCAATCGATGGGCGACAAATATCGCCCGCAATTCGGCGGCTGCGGCATCAAAGTTCTCGTTGACGATGACGTAATCGAACTCATCGAAGTGGGCCATTTCTTCGCGCGCCGCAGCCAGACGACGCTGGATGACTGCTTCGCTGTCCTGACCTCGATTGCGCATGCGGGTGACCAAGGCATCACGAGACGGCGGCAGGATGAACACGCTGACGCTATCGGGCACCTTGTTGCGCACCTGACGCGCACCCTGCCAATCGATCTCCAGCAACACGTCCTTGCCGGTTTCCAATTGCGGCAACACCGACTGCCGTGCGGTGCCCTTGTAGTCGCCGTGCACCAGCGCGTGTTCGAAAAAATCGCCGGCCGCGATCATGCGTTCAAATTCTTCGCGACTGACGAAGTGATAGTGCTGTGCATGCCGCTCACCCGGTCGCGCCGCGCGCGAGGTGAACGATATCGACAGGGCAATGCCCGACTCGCGCGCCAACACCGCGTTGACCAAGCTGGACTTGCCGGCACCGGAGGGTGCGGCGACGACGAATAGGGTGCCGTTCATACGATGATTTGCTCGTTCGCGTGGATCGGGGAGCGCACTACCTACTCGATATTCTGCACCTGCTCGCGAATCTGTTCGATCAGCACTTTCAGTTCCACGGCCGCCTGCGTGGTCCGACTATCGACCGACTTCGAGCCAAGCGTGTTGGCCTCGCGATTGAACTCCTGTAGCAGAAAATCCAGTCGGCGGCCGACCGCGTCGTCCAGCGCCAGTACACGACGGGATTCGCTGATGTGGGTGTCGAGGCGTTCCAGTTCTTCTTCGACGTCGATTTTCTGCAGGCCGAGCACCAACTCCTGTTCGAGTCGTGATGGATCCGCGCTGTCACGCAGATCGCCCAAGCGCGCATCCAATTTTCGCCTCAATGCAGCACGAATATCGGGCAGCCAGACGCGCACTTGTGCGACCACCTCGGCAATCGCACCCAGCCGATCCAGCATGCCGACGCGCAGTTTTTCGCCCTCACGTTCGCGCGCGGCGATGAACTCATTGAGCACGGCGTCGAGCAGCAACAACACGTCGGCCTGCAACTGCTCGGTATCGATTTCCGCTTGTTCGATGAGGCCCGGATAGCGCAGCAACTCGGTGAATTCGACCTGCATGTTCGGCAGCCGCGCCGCGCAATCGGTGGCCAGCTCAGTCAGTCGATCCAACAGTTGAACATTGAGCCTGACCTCGCCATTGCCCGCACTGGTGCGCAGCCGCAAACCCAGATCGACCTTGCCGCGCGCGATGCGCTTTGCGACCGCCTCGCGCAAGGCGCCTTCCAACACCCGCAACTCATCCGGCAGGCGCAGGCTGAGTTCCAGGTAGCGATGATTCACCGCGCGAACCTCGCAGGCCAAGGTGCCGTAACTGGCGGCGCGCTCAACCGAGGCGAAGGCGGTCATGCTGCGGATCATGCGATGTTTCCCAAGGGTGTCCGGACCCCGATGGTAGACTCGCCGCCGCTCTTATCCCAGCCGCAGCGCAGACCAGCAATGACAAACGATCCAACTGTCGTAACCGTCACCCGTCCCAGCGGTCGCCAGACCAATGCTCTGCGTCAGGTCACCATCGAACGCGGTTACACCCGTCATGCCGAAGGCTCGGTGCTGATTTCCATGGGCGATACCCGCGTGTTGTGCAACGCCAGCGTCGAGAATCGCGTACCGGGTTTTTTGCGCGGCAAGAATCAGGGTTGGATCACCGCCGAATACGGCATGCTGCCTCGCGCCACCCACACCCGCGGCATGCGCGAAGCCGCCACCGGCAAACAAGGCGGCCGCACCCTGGAGATTCAACGCCTGATCGGCCGCGCCTTGCGCGCCTGCGTGGATCGTGGCGCGCTGGGTGAACGCACCATCACGCTCGACTGCGACGTCTTGCAGGCCGATGGCGGGACGCGTTGTGCAGCCATCACCGGCGCTTACGTGGCCTTGGTCGATGCGGTGCGCGGTTTGATCAAGCGTGGCGAAATCAAGGCCAATCCGGTGTATGGCGCGGTCGCTGCGGTGTCGGTGGGCGTGTATCGCGGCGTGCCGGTGCTGGATCTGGACTACGCCGAAGACAGCGATTGCGATACCGACATGAACATCGTGATGAACGACGGCGGTGGCTTCATCGAGTTGCAGGGCACGGCCGAAGGCCACGCATTTCGACGCTCGGAACTGGATGCGCTATTGGGGTTGGCGGAAGTCGGCGTGGGCCAATTGTTGGCGGCACAGCGAGCGGCCTTGGCGGCGGGTTGAAGGTCGCGAGCAGCATTCGAAGCATGTTTTTGGAGGGCGCCGCTCCTGCGGCGCTGCTCTTGATCCCGCCAACATCCAGTGCAGCCGCGCGGGAGCGCGGCCCTCCCAGATCCAGGGCAGTCACCGCATGCTGAAGCAAGTCCTCATTGCCAGCAGCAACCCCGGCAAGCTCGCCGAGTTGCGCGAGCTACTCGCGCCAGTCGGCATCGAAGTCATCCCGCAATCGGCGTTCAACATCATCGACGCCGATGAAACCGCCAGCACCTTCGTCGAAAACGCCTTGCTCAAAGCCCGCCATGCGGCGCGCATCAGCGGCCTGCCGACACTGGCAGATGATTCCGGCCTCTGCGTCGACGCACTGAACGGCGCGCCCGGCCTGCACTCGGCGCGCTACGCCGGCCGGCACGGTGACAGTGCGGCCAATATCCAGAAGTTGCTGGCAGCCATCGAGCATGTCGAAGAGGCCAAACGCAGCGCCTATTTCATCTGTGTACTGGTTTTGTTGCGAAGCCCCGACGACCCCGCCCCGCTGATTGCCGAAGGCCGCTGGTTTGGTCGCATCTTGCACTCACCGAAAGGTGCGGCCGGGTTTGGGTACGACCCAGTATTCCTCGATCCCGACTCGAACCGTAGTGCGGCCGAGCTGCTCGCTGCGACCAAACATGCATGCAGCCATCGAGGGATTGCTCTGCGTCAGTTGCTCAGCAAGCTGCAGGTGGACGCAGCGCCACGCCAATCGTTGAGCTAACGTCGGCGTGCCAGACAAAAACCGAAATCGCTTAGGAATTTCAGTTACGGGACCTGGTCGAATTTCCGCCCAGCGAATACTCATCTGCAAGCAGAATTCGACGCTGGGCGAAGCTCACCTACAGCCGCAACCCCGTCGTATCATCGGAGCAACGCTGCCGGCGCATCCAGCGGATTGCCTGCCGCGTAAACAAGCCAACTCGTTAGGAGACGGAGCATGAAGGCGCATTCAACTTGGCTGATCCTGCTTGCTTTGGTTGCGGGGCCCGTCATGGGCGCGTGCGACGGCAAGCTGCTCGCAGAACTACGGACAACCTCGCCGCTCAAGGCCGCCGAACCAGATGCCAGCTTCGTTGTGCAGGTCTTCGATTCGGGCTGCTTTTCCGCCCACCGACCTTTTTATGACGTGCATGCCGGCACCCGTTGGGGGCGCATGGCGCCTGCCGATCTGAGTCGGTTCCTCGGCGAAATCGAATCCAGCCAAGTCAAATCGATCCGGCCCGAACAGTTGCGCCAGCGACTCGACGCCGCCTTGCAGGCGGCCACCAAGTCTTCCGCCAGAACGACCCTATGGCACGTGGCTGACGGCAACATGGTCGCGATGCATTTTGCGAGCCTCGGCAAGTCGGACGAGTCCTTTCAATTCGAATGGAGAACCCTGGACAAGGACTTGCTCAACCACCCAAGCGATCAAGAACTGCTGGGAATCAAGGCGACCGAAGCGATGTTTTTGGATCTCGACCGGGCGTTGTTCGAAGAGGGGCAACAACAATGAACAGAACTCCTGTTTTTCTCGCGGTCGCGATGTTGGTCGCCGGTTCACCTGCCGGTGCCGGCGTGTTCCTCAAGTTTGGTGGGCAGCCTGCGTCGCAAGTCGTGCACCCCAAGGGCTATAACGGCTCAGGTGCCGCACTGAACATCAGTGTCTGCCTGAATCCGAACCTGCCTGCCACGGGTGGCCTCGCCCAAGCGGAACAGTCGGTTCGCAATGCCGTCGCCGAGTACAACCGGCTGCAAGGCAAGGTAGGCAATGTCATCACCAATCCCACTCCCAATGACGATTTCGAAGGCGTGTTACTGCATGAACTGGGTCACTGCCTTGGCATGGATCACACCACGTTCGGGCCTTCTGAAGTCGGCAGTGGCTCACCACTGTTGTACTTTGCCAATGCCGGCCCTGGCACCAACGCAACGATCAACGCCGTGGTGGGTGCCGACAATGTTCGCGCCACCCGCGACGACGCGCGCTCGGATGACGTGAACTTCAACTGGTTTCGCTCCGGCAACAACAACCCATTCGATGTTTTGCCGGCGACCATCGACCGCACTACCTATTCAATCAATACGGCGAACCTTCCCGGTGGTCACAACTATGTCGAGGTGGCGACAAGTTTTGGACCTTGCAACGGCAGCCAACCTGACTCAAGCACGCTACGCGGGCAGCCGCGAACTCAAAACACGATGTTCCCGGTGATCTGCGGAAACAATCTGCTGCGGGAACTTTCACGGGATGACGCCGCATTACTGCGAATCGCCCGCGCTGGCGTCAACGGCGTGCAAGGCAACGCAGACGACTACACGGCCACGCTCACCTATGTTGGCCAGACCAGCACCTGCGACATCGTTATCGGTTTCGCCAATTCGACGGGGTACGCGCAGTGTGATGTGGGGGCTACGCTCGGCGGCGGTTTGGGCACCGACGCGGCAATCACCACGGCTGTCATCACGCATCGGCTGAGCGTCCCATGGGCATACAACCAGGTCGACACCACCAACTCTGCCGTCGGCCCGCAATTCGCCGCCAACAGCCCCGCCAACAACAGCACCACCGCCATGGGTGGCGGTACCATCGGCACTCAGCTCAATCGCAACATCACGTTTACCGTGAGCGGCGGCTCGGGTGCTGGCACCACCCAACTCACCTGTACGGTCGGCTCGGGCACGGTCAGCGTGGCGTCGGGCTCGCCGCAAACGGTCAACGTGGGTGGCAGCGCCAACGCGGTGGTGGCGCGTTTTACCCTGACCGCGTCGGCACAAACTGGCGTGATCAATTGTGCCGCCGTTCGCCAAGGCGCGGCGACCAACAATTTCAGCTACACCTTCACCGCCAATGCCGGCACCGTGATCCCCGCCAGTCGGGTGTTTTGTAGTGGCTTCGAGATTGGCGAAGTGACGGGGTGTGTGAACTAGTGGACTGTAACGGACAAATCGAAAGTAGCTCGCTCGGTCTGGCCGCGCTGGACTTGCTCCTCACTCCGCCAATGGCTTTGGCTATTGGCCTCGCTCCGGAGCGGCGTCCATCACGCCCATCC
>JBQTGY010000065.1:0-71165 GCA_052390415.1 Pseudomarimonas sp.
AGCGAGGGCCGCGCCAGCGGGAAAATGCAGGCGGACAGACTGTTCGCCGCGTGATGTGGCAGAACCCCTCTTGCAGCAAAGGTTTCCGGGCATTTTCACGCGACCTCATGAAATGTCCGGGCTAGGCCACTGTGGCGGTGTCCGCCAGCCAGACGCGGTAGCAGTTACGCCCTGCGCGTTTGGCTGCGTACAAGGCTTGGTCGGCACCGGTGACCAACTGCTCCGAACCTGTTTCGGCGTCGACGACCAGCGTGCGCACACCGATACTGATGCTCACCCAGGCGCTGGATGTGGATTGCGCGTGCGGGATCGCCAGCGCGGCGATCGCCTGCAAACAACTGTCGGCCAACCAGCGCGCGGAGTCGTGGTCGGTGTCGGGCAAGATCACCGAAAATTCTTCGCCACCGTAACGCGCCACCAGGTCAGTGCTGCGACCAACGCCCTGCTCCAGCGCTTTGGCTACCGCGCGGATGCAGCGATCGCCTTCGACGTGACCGTAATGGTCGTTGAACAGTTTGAAGTGGTCGATGTCGATCATCATCAGCGACAACGCTTTGCCGGTGCGCAGACCGCGGCGCCACTCGCTGGCGAGGCGGTCATCGAAGCTGCGCCGGTTGGCGATGCCGGTGAGGCCATCCTTCATGCTCATGCGGCGCAATTCCTCGGTGCGCTCGGCTACCTTGCGTTCCAGATTTTCGACATGGCGGGCGTTGACCAGCGAGATCGCCGCCTGCGCACCGAGCAGCTCAAGCGTCTTGACGTGGCGCTCGGTGAAGGCACCTTCAAGCAGGTTGTTCTCGACGTAGATGATGGCGACCAGGCGGCCCTGGTTGAGCACGGGCAGCACCAGCACCGACTTCGGTCGACGCTCGGCGAGATAAGCGCTATGCGCGAAACGAATGTCCTCGGCGGGGTTGTTGAGCACCTGCAATGAGCGGGTGAGCTGCGCGTATTCGATCAACTCCAGTGGCAGCTTCCGGGAGGTGTCACGCAAATCGTCGTCGCCGGCGCGCGCCACGCGTTCGTATTCCATCATCACCCCTTCGCCGAAACGGCCGAGTGCCTCCACCTGCAGTGAATCCTCGTCGCACAGCACAATCGCACCAAACTCGGCACCGGCGTTCTCGAGCGCGATGCCCAGGAGTTTTTGCAGCAGCGCCTCCAGTTGTACTTCTTGCGACAGCAGTCGGCTGGCCTTGAGCAGGGTCTGCAGGTCGAGCATGCCGACCGAAGACGAAACACCACCGTAGTTGCCGCTTGAACTCGAGGTGCTACGGCGCAGCTCCACGGCGCGAAAAACGATATGTGGCCATTGCGCTTCTATCTGCTTGCACTTGGCCGCAGCGCCCCAGCGCTGGTAGTGGTAGTAGGCCTCGCGAATGAAGTTGCTGGCCAGCTGGCGCTGTTGCTGTTCCAGCCAGTAGCGCGCATACAGCTCATTGCATAGCGCCTCGCAGTGGGCGAAGCCGGAGTCGGTCGCAGCTTCAATCGCGCGCGCGTACAGCTCCATCGCGGCGCGCGGCTCATTGCGCATGCGCGCCACTTCAGCAGCCAGCAGCAGCGCCTTGTGCAGGAAGTTGCTCGGGCAATCGTTGGCCCAGACATCGAAGCGGGAGGCGATCGCCTGCGCTTCGGCGATGGCGTCAGGCAGTGCGTCGGCGTCAATGAAACCCGGCTTGAGCAAGCCGAGGGCACGGAAAAAGCTTGTTTCGACCAGGGTCGGGCCGTCCGGCAGCAGTTGGCCGATCATCGCCAGCCGCGCCGAACAGCTGCGCCAGTCGGCGGCGGCGTCGAACAGGTAGGCGTGGCGGGTCATCGCGAAACAATAGAAGGCGAGGCATATCGAGGGTGTCTCGAAGTCATTGCCCAGCAAGCTGCCAATCCGCTGCTCGTGGGTATCGAAACTTTGCGGTTTCAGGGTCTTGCCGCGCAGCGCTGCCAGCGGCTGCAACACCCCGCAGCGCAACATCGCTTCGGTCACCGGCTGCCGACTGCGCTTGAGAAAGGCCAGGCCCTGTTCGGCTTCCAGCTCGACGTCCTCCAGTGGCGCACCCATCACGAAGCCATTGACCGGCCGCAGCAGCGCGCAGTAACCCGCGGCCAGTGGGTTGATCCCGGCGCGACCCATGGCCTGACCCTCTTCCAGCAAGGGCAAGGTATCGCGCAGTGGCTCACCCCAGTGCTGGTAGAAGGCTGCGAAGTACTGATAGACCGAGAGCCGGAAGTAGGGATTGTCCCGCTGTTCGGCGAGTCGGCGCGCGAGCCGGCCCATCGTGTACACCAGCGGATACGGCTTGCCTACCGCCGCCATGGCGGTCGGCAGGGTGAGGTAGCCGATGCAGCTGATATCACACAGCCCGTGCAGCAGGGTGGTCTTGACCATCCGGCAAGCGCCCAGCACGTAGCTGACACCGCGGTTGATTTGATAGGTGGTGTAGGCGAGGCCGTAATACACCTGCATCTCGAGCAAACGTTCGGGGTCGCTCATCTCGGCCTGCGCCAGCATCTCGCGCTCATCGCGCGAGGCCAGCAGGGCGTCGGTCTCGGCGAACTCCTGCGGAAACAGCGCCGTGGCCTCGGCTTCGGTCGCCGGAAACTCACGGCCGAGCAAAGCGAGCGCCGAGCGCAGCACGACAAACGCCTCGTCGAAGCGGCCGCGGATCTGCATCTGGTAGGCCTGCGCCAGGCAGAGGGTAGCGCGGGCGGTGACGCCAGGGGCAATCTCGATCAGGTGGGTCAGGCGGCTCTCGGCGCGCTCAAAGTGGCCAGCCAAGTACTCGGCTTCGGCGAGGTTCTTGTGCAAGCTCAGCGCCAACTCAGGTTGCGCGTTCCATGCGTCGGCGGGCAACAAGGCTTCGGCGTGGCGCAGCAAGGCGACCGCCGCATCAAACGCGGAAGCGGATTTGGCCCGGATGCCACCTTGCAGGTTGAGCGCCAGCAACCGTTTGCGCTCGCCGGGATCGTCGATCAGCTCGCGCGCGGCATTGAAGGATTCGAGGATCACGAACAGCCGCTCTTCCAGCTCGGCCTCGCTGCTTGCTGCCAGCAACAAGCGGCCGCAGCGCAGGCGCAGCGCGGGCCGATCAGACTCATCAATCAGCTCGTGTGCCGCCTCTTGCACACGATCATGCAGAAAGCGGTAGCGCGCGCCCTTCAGGCGTTCGGGGCTCTGGGCGAACTTGTATTCCTCGTTCAACGGCACCAGCAAGCCGGATTGCAATGCCGGCCAGAGCACCTCGGCGGTAGCCTCCGCATCACGCTCGCCCATCGCCATCAGTTCGCGTTGGTCGAAGCGGTTGCCGAGGTGCGCCGCTCGCGCCAGCAAGGCTTGGGTAGGTTCGGGCAAGGTGGTGAGCGTTGCCAACAGCAAGCTGACCACATTGTCGGTCATGCCGCGACCACGGATGCGCTCGAGGTCCCACACCCAGGCGCCATGCTCGCGGTCATAGGCGATGTCACCCTGATCGACCAGCCGGCGCAGGAACTGACCAAGGAAAAACGGGTTACCGCGAGTCTTCTCTATGCACAGGGCGGCCATCGTTGTCACCGCCTCGGGTGTGGCATGCAGGGTATCGGCGATCAGCTGGCGTACATCCGCATCTGCCATCGGTCCCAGCCGCAGGTGCTCGACTCGGGTCTGGCTACGTTCGATTGCCTGCAAGCTGAGCTGCAGGGGATCGCCTTCCTGCACCTCGTTGTCGCGGTAGGCACCGACGATCAGCACGCTGCGCTCGCCTTCGGCGCGCACCAGGTATTCAAGCAGGCGCAGGGTCGAGACGTCAGCCCACTGCAGGTCGTCGAGGAATACCAGCAGCGGATGGCTGCGCGCCGCCAGCGCGACCACCAGCTGGCCGAAGGCGATGTGGAAGCGCTGCTCGCTTTCGGCAGGCGGCAGCTCGGGCAGGGGCGGCACACTGCCGATCAGCATGGCGAGCGCGGGAATGATCTCGACCAACGCCGCGGCATTGGCTCCGATGGCCTCGGTCAGACGACCCTTCCAATACCGGCGTCGCTCGGCACCCTCGCTGGCCAACGCCTGCAGCATTTGACCAAACGCCTGGATCAGCGCCGTGTATGGCTGGTTGCGGCTGTATTGATCGCATTTGCCACGTAACAGATAGCCGCGGCGGGACAGCACCGGCCGGTGCAGCTCGCTGACCAGGGCGGTCTTGCCGATGCCGGAATAGCCGCTGATCAGCAACAGCTCGACCGAGCCGGCGCCGACCACGCGCTTGAACGCCGACAGAATGCTGGCGCATTCGGCCTGACGGCCGTAGAGTTTCTGCGAGAGGAAGAAGCGCTCGGGAACATCGACACGCCCCGGCGGAAAACGCTCGATCCGCTGATACAAACGCCAGCTGTCGGCGCAGGCCTCGAGATCGCGGATCAGGCCAAAGCTGCTCTGGTAACGATCATCCGGATGTTTGGCCAGCAGCTTCTGCACGATGGCCGACAGCGCTTCCGGTATCGCCCGATCCAGTTCGTGCAGGGGCACCGGCATGCTGGCCAGCTGGGCATGCAACAGGCTCATCGGATCGCTGGCGACGAAGGGCTCGCGCCCACCGAACAGCTCGTACAGACTGGCCCCCAGCGAGTAGAAGTCGCTGCGGTAGTCGACGTCGAGGTTGGTACGGCCGGTTTGCTCGGGCGACATGTACTCCAGCGTGCCGGCCATGGCCCCACCATCGGCCCGCCGCGGTTGGATGTCGAGACGCGTCGACAGGCCGAAGTCGCACAGTTTGATCGCCAGCGATTCCGGATCCACCAACACATTCTTCGGCGCAATGTCGCCGTGAATCAGGCGATGTTCGTGCACCGCGCCCACCGCGCGCGCCAGCTGGATCGCCAGGGACAACTGGTCCGACAGGTCGAGTTGGGCGCGCTGGATCAGCTGCGACAGGCTGCTGGCGGCGAAATCCTCCAGCACCAATATCTCGCTGCGATCCATCGGCACCAACCCGCGTGCCTTGATCACCAGCGGCGAGTCGATCAAGGAGAGCATGGCGTACTCGTGCCGCCAACGCGCCAAGAGTTCGGGAGGCGGGTGCTCACTGTCGATGTACTTCAGTACTACGCGCTCACCGCTGGCCGTCGTCGCGGTGGCGACGACCGTCTCCCCGGCGGCGTAGATCACCTCGTCGCGGATGTAGCCAGCAAGTTGCACCGTGCACCGAATTCCTGCCGCCAGGCGCTGGCGGCCACTCGTGCAGCGTAGCGCGCAATGCGGCGGTGATGGGCCTGCAGGTGATATTGCTCGGCAATGGATTGGTGAATCTGACCCTGGCTTCAGCGAAAGGCGCGCATTTCCGACCTGGACCTGATGCTGACCGTGGCTGAGTCGCCGCGTCCGGCATACTTCATTACCCAACGCTCGACGTGGTGACCCAGTGAAAACCCTGCTGGTGGTCTTGGCGCTGCTGCTCGCAGACTTCGCCCAGGCCGCAACCATTTATAAGTGGGTCGACAAGGATGGACGGGTCAGCTACTCGCAGACGCCGCCGCCGGACCCAGAGCAAGCGGTGTCCGAGCGCACCGTTCGTGATGGCAACCGACCAGAGCTGGCGGAATACTGCAGCGCGGTGCGCGATTACGCGCGCTGGATGGCTTACACGATGCAGCAAGGACTGCCGCTTGAAGCCGCCGTGTCCGACGCCGGGGATATCGAACACCGCATCCGCAAGCAGGGAGCTGATGTCTCGCAAGTGCGAGAAATCGCCTATTTCGTATATGGCATGAAGGCGGGTGTGGATTCGCGGCGGGTAAAGCTCGAGGACATCGCAATCCTCGCGCAGAAGAACTGTATGTCGGGCAATTTCGCGATGATCCGGGGCTCGCGCAACGACAAGCAAGCCGCGACCGGTGGTCGCTCGGGCACCGGCTGGTTCGCCGGTCGTGGCGTGGTCGTGACCAGTCTGCACGTGGTCGAAGGAGCATCCAAAATTACCCTCCACCACGCCGATGGCAGCCAAAGCGAAGCGGTTCTCCTGAAAGTGGAGAAGGCATTCGATCTTGCTTTGCTTGGCACCGAGCGGCGTGACACGCCCGGTTTGCCGGTGCGTGGCGAGCCGCTGGCCATCGGTGCCTCGGTGTTCACCATTGGCTTTCCGCATGCCGGCACGATGGGCATCAAGCCCAAGCTTGCGAGTGGCGTGATCAGCTCAACTGCCGGCTTGCAGGACGATCCCACCAACTATCAGATTTCGGTGCCCGTGCAGGCCGGCAACAGCGGCGGTCCGCTACTCGACATGAGCGGCGCAGTTGTCGGCGTGGTCAGCGCGAAACTGCGCGCCAATCGAATGTTGGAGCAAACCGGTGACCTCACCGAAAACGTCAATTACGCCGTGAAGGCGGTGCATGCGCTGGGTATGCTTACAAGTGCGATCCCAGCGAGCAACGCCAACGGCGGCAGTCTTGAGTCATTGGCTGCCACCGTCGAGCTGCATGTGGTTCGCATTGAGGCTCGCTAGGCGAAGACATTTACCTGAAAGTCGTCGGCGGATGATGGTTGCTCAGAACGACTGTCCGCGACCGCCTTTAAACGCCGAGCCGCTACGCCGAAATCGCCAGCTTCTCGCGGTGATACATGCGCGATGCAACCAGCCACAACACCGCCCCGATCGCGATGCCCACGCCAAGGTAAGTCGTCCATTCCAGCGCTGAAGGCGGCTCGCTGCGCAGCAGGCGCACGATCATCTGGTTCTGCGCCAGGAACGGCACCATGAACATCCATAGCTGATCCTTCACCGGGCTCACCATCAAGGCGATGGTGGGGATGATCGGCAGGAACATCAGGATCGACATGTAACTTTGCGCTTCTTTCACCGACTTCACCGAGGCTGCAATCAAGGTCAGCAGCACGGTGCCCAGCAACACCATCGGCACCAGCACCACCAGCAACTTGGCGATCACCAGCCACGACACATCGATGCCGCGGAAGATGCCACCGCCGAAGGCAAATGTCGCTTTGAACGAGAGCAGGATCAGCAGCAGGCTGAGCATTCCGAACACACAGGCCGCGAGAATCTTGCCGCTCATCACGCCTTCGCGGCTGGCCGGCGTGGCCAACAACGGCTCCAACGACTGTCGCTCGCGTTCACCGGCCGTGGCGTCGATGACCAGATACGCGCCGCCCAGGAAAGCACTCAGGATCAGCAGATACGGCAGCATCGCCGCCAACACTTGCCCACGTTTGGCTTCAGGTGTGGCCAGATCGCGACTGTTGACGCGCACGGCGGCATCCAGCGACGGACTCACTCCGCGGCTGAGCAGTCGCAGCTTGCCCGCCGTGGCGCTGTAGGCCTCCAGCGTGCCTTGCACACGCCGCAACGGAATTTCCGTGTCGCGCCGAGTGGAATCGTAGATCAGCTCGATATCGGCGGCTTCGCTGCCGCGCCACTGCTTCGGATACGTATCGGGAATGCGCAGAATGATGTCGTAGTTCTGCGCGCGGATATCGGCGTCGGCGTCTTTCGGTGCAGGCAGGATCTCGATGTTCTGCATGGCCACAAACGCGACCAGATTCGGCGCGTGTTCGGCACCAATCACCGGCAACTTCAGGGTCCTTTCCAGTTGTGTCGTCGCCCGCTTTTCGGCGAGGCTGCCGACGCCCAGCAGCATCGCCGGCAACAGCAGCGGCATCAGCAGCAGGCCGAGCAATACCGTGCGCCGGTCGCGAGAAAGGTCGAGCAACTCCTTGCGCATTACCGCCATCACGATGCTCATACGTGCAGTCCCTCTTCCGAACCGATCAATTTGACGAAGGCGTCCTCGAGGTTGGGCTCGCCGGTTTGTGCACGCAGTTCGTCGGCGTTGCCTTGGGCGACCACGTGACCCTTGGCGATGATGACGATGCGGTCGCACAGCGCCGCCACCTCTTGCATGATGTGGCTGGAGAAGATCACGCAGCGACCCTCGCCGCGCAGATGGCGCAGAAACTCGCGCATGGCGCGGGTGGTCATCACGTCCAGGCCGTTGGTGGGTTCGTCGAGAATGACGTTTCGCGGGTCGTGGACCAGGGCGCGGGCGATCGCGGTCTTGGTGCGTTGACCTTGCGAGAACCCCTCGGTCTGTCGATCCATGATTTCCGCCATGCCAAGCGCATCGCTCAGGCGCTGGGATTGCTGGGCAATCGCGTCCTCTTTCATCCCATGCAGACGACCGAAATAGGCGATGTTTTCGCGCGGCGTCAAACGCTTGTAGACACCGCGAGCATCCGGCAACACGCCCAGTCGACGGCGCACAGCTTCCGCATCCTTGGCGATGTCAAAACCATCCACCGTCACCGTGCCGCGATCCGGCGTCATCAGCGTGTACAGCATGCGCATGGTGGTGGTCTTGCCGGCGCCATTGGGGCCAAGCAGACCGGTGATCTCACCGTCCTTGGCGGTGAAGCTGACGCCATCGACAGCCTTGACGATGCCGGTTTTGGTCTTGAATTGTTTGTGCAGGTCGCGAACGTCGATCATGGGGTCAGTTCCAGTTGCCAGTGCCAGCTGCAGCCAAGCGCTGCGCGAGGTGTTGGGTGCAAGGTCATGGCTCCCACCCATAGGCGCCAGCAAATGGCGGCAGTGGTTGCAAGCGCTCCAAACATTTGGCGTCGAGTTTCTTTGCGTCCCTGGTTTCGATGAACTGGGCAAACAGCTTTGGCATGCAGCCGATGCCAACCACGCTGTGACCCTGCCCTGGCAACACCAGCGCGCGGCTGTTGGGCAAGGACTTCGCCACCTCATCGGCGTAACGCGGTGGTGTCACCGGATCAAATTCGCCGGAAATCAGCAGCACCGGCAGATCACCACTGAGCGGTTGCCGGAACTTGGGGTCGCGAGTGCCGCGTGGCCAGACACTGCATTGCGCCTGCGCGAACTCGATCAACTCGACACCCATCACGCTGCCGCGATCTTCTTCGCGAGCGACGAACTCGTCGGCGTCTTCGGTGCACATCACCGACAACTGCATGCCGTGATACATCTGCTCGGTCAGCGAGCGACCAAGACTGCTGGCTTGCGCCAGCATTGCCTCATAGCGGCCGTTGGCCGCTTCCGCCAGCAGATACGGCAAGATCGTCGCCGCCTCCGGTGAATACGCGTACATGCGCAACAGGATGGCCAGATGGCCGAACGTCGGTGTCTCTTCGCGCCATTCGCCAGACGTGGAATCGCGATAGCGCACGGCAGCCAGGGTGCCGCTGCGCAGCTCTTCGCCCACCTTTGCCAGGCGCTCGGATGGATCGCCCATCTGTTCGGCGCAGGCCTTGATGGCGCGGCAACGGGCGAACTGGGCTTCCAGCGCGGCTTGCAGGTTGGTTGCGTGTTCGTTGCCGAGAACCAAGGTGTTGGGTGCCACCGAATCCAGCACCACGGCGCGAGTCGTTGCCGGATAGCGCGCGGCGTACTGCTGTGCCACCCGCGTGCCGTAGGAAATGCCGATCAGATTGATGCTCGGCGCGGCGATGGCCAGACGCACCGCTTCGATATCGTCGATGTGCTCGGAGGTGCCGTAATGGCGCAGATCCGAATTGGCACCGAGTGTATCGGCACAGCGTTTGGCGAAATCGCGAACGGCTTCGATATCGAGGTTGGTCTCGGCAGCATCGCCCTCGCTGGTTGCGGCCTTGCCCTCTGCGTTGCGACAGATCAGGGGATGCGAGCCGCCGGTGCCGCGGGCATCGAGCAGAAGCACATTGCGGGTTCGGCGCAGGTCGCGAAAGGCCGCGTGCACCATCGGATAACTTTCCTTCGCCGACTGTCCCGGGCCGCCGGCAATCATGAAGATCGGGTCCGGTTCCGCATCGTCAGTGGAGGGAATCCACGCCAGCGCCAGCGAAATCCTGCGCGAATCCGGATCCGCGCGATTTTCGGGCACTTCCAGCGTGGTGCACTGCGCTTCGACCGCGCCGGGTACGCCATCGGCGGCCAGCGAGCAGGGTTCGAATTGCAAGCTGCCGAGGCTGCGTTTCTTGATGGGCGCTTGCTGGGTGGGTGGCGTCTGGTTCGACGCTGCAGCGGGAGTCGCGTTGCCCGATTGTGCGGCGCAGATTGGCGCTACGGCCGCCAAGCCCAAGGCAAGCGCAAGCACGGGTAAGGTTGATCTCATTGCCATTGCCAACTCTCTTGTGGGTACTTCGATTTGCATGAGCTTACTCAACGGCCTCGGTGGATGACTGTGACATCACCAGCGCGGATGGTGGGCTGCGCCGCTCGCTCCTGCACGCGTGCAACCTGATCGATTCACGCCGAATTGCGCTTGCGACGCGAAGCGGGTTTGCCGGCGCCCGCTGGGCTCGGTGGTTCGCTGGCCACGGCGTTCGGGTACAACGCGACTGCGAAGGCGTAGAACTGCCCGTCCGCCGCTGGCGACTTGGCAAGCGCGTCATACTCGTCCCACAGCGCCTTCAGGCGTGCATACAGCCTTGCCGCGCCCCTGGCGTCCAACTTGAGCACGTTGCGGTAGGCGATCAGCGCGCCCGGCTCAGGCGCGCTGCGATTGAGATCGATGGCGCCGGCTTCGATCTGCCGCTGAATCTCGACTCGGCTTTGGTCAAACACGAAGCCCAGCAGGGCCTCGACGCGAGAACGATCCGGCGTACCGCTGGCGGTAAACGCACTGCGATCGAGAAACAGTTCACGCGCCGCCGCCCGGTAATGTTTTTCGACAATGCCCGACACCATTCGGGTGTTCTCGACAACCACCAGGCCGTGTTTCTCCAGTTGCTGCATGTGGTAGTACAGCCGCGTCGGCGGACAGCCCAGTTCGGCGGCAAGCTGTCTCACCGTTTTTGCCTGGGTCACCAGGGAGTAGACGACGAAGCTGCGCAATGGATCGCTCAGCACGCGCAATGTGGCCGGGTCGAGCGGGGCTCGGTCCTTGATGCTCGGTTGAGGCTTGCTTTCAATCATGGCGACCATTCAAACATGTTTAATGTCAAAACGCCATGAATAACGTGTCGACCTGGGCCTTCTTGTCATTGCGGGCTCCAGTTTCTGTGGCCAACTGACCCGCAGGCAATACAACCTACTTGCTGCTGACGTATTTCTCACGGCGCACATGCGGCACCGGCAAGCCGGCCGTTTTCAGCACTTCGAACGCGGCATCGACCATGTTCGGATTGCCGCACAGATAGGCGATATCGGTTTCCGCGTTGGGTGCGAACTCGGCGAGCGCGTCTTGCACGTATCCGCGGCGATCATCGGCGCGCGGCGAGGCCGGCAACTCGCGCGAATAACAGGCGACGAATCGAAAGCCCGGCGTGGATTCGGCAAACGCCGCGAATTCGTCGCCGTATAGCAACTCGGCTTGCGTACGTGCACCAAACAGCAGCACGACTTCGATGCCACGCTCGGCAATCTGTTGTTTGAGCTGCGGCAGCATGGCGCGGTACGGCGTCACGCCAGTGCCGGTGGCAACCAGCAGGTAACGGCGGTTGCTGTCGGTCGGCAGCAGGCAGAAGCGCCCAAACGGGCCGCTGGCCTCGATTCGATCACCCTCCTTGAGGGCCTCAAACAGCGCGGTTGCAGCACCGCCCGTGACGTATGAGACCGCAACTTCCAGCGGCGTATCGCGATCCGTCTCACCCTCGCGCACGGTCGCAATCGAATAACTGCGCTTGGTCGCCTTGCCGTCGGCATAGCTGAAATGCACCTGCACGAACTGGCCCGGCAAGAAATCCAATGCTTCGCCATCGTCGCGCACAAAAACGAAGTGGCGCACGCTGGGCGCGAGCATGCGGCTGCTGAGGAGGCGGAGCGGAAAGTGGACGGGCACGGGGTCTCGCTTCTGACAACGCCGCGACGATGAGGCGGCAGGGGGCCGATATACTAACGGTCATGGCGATAGGCCAGCTCGAATTGTGCAAGTTCGGTCCGCCATGACCGTCAGTAAAAGCGATGTGCTTCCTGACCCCTCCCCAGCCCTCCCCGAACATCGGGGAGGGAGAAAAGCGTCGAAACTGGGCACTTTGACGTGTTTGTTGACCGCGTTTGCAATGCGTTGAAGGCAAGCGCTCAGCCGCAGGTTCAGACCCCGACCACGCAGACAACCGCCGCCAATGAGCACACCGCTTCCCCTACCATCTGCCACCACACCCGCGCTTGCCATTCGAGATCTGAAAAAGACCTACGCCACCGGCGTCGAGGCGCTGAAAGGCGTCACCCTCGACGTGGAGGAGGGAGATTTCTTCGCCTTGCTGGGGCCGAACGGAGCAGGCAAATCGACCTTGATCGGCATCGTGAGCTCGCTGGTGAATGCCAGCAGCGGCGCAGTGGAAGTGTTCGGCGTCGACTTGTTGAAACAACGGCAAGCGGCCATGCGGTTGATCGGGCTGGTGCCGCAGGAAGTCAACTTCAACATGTTCGAGAAGCCGCTCGACATCTGCGTCAATTACGCCGGCTTTTACGGGGTGCCGCGCGCCGAAGCCTTGCAGCGTGCCGAGCAGGAATTGCGCCGCGCGCAACTGTGGGAAAAGGCGCACACCATGTCGCGTACGCTGTCGGGTGGCATGAAGCGGCGGTTGATGATTGCGCGCGCGATGATTACTCGCCCGCGGCTGCTGATCCTCGATGAGCCCACCGCCGGCGTCGATATCGAGATTCGGCGCGGCATGTGGAAGACCTTGAAGGACGTCAACGCCGCCGGTACCACGGTCATTCTGACGACTCACTATCTGGAAGAAGCCGAGAGCCTGTGCCGCAACCTGGCGATCATTGACCACGGCCGCATCATCGAACAGGGGCCGATGAAGTCGCTGCTGGCCAAGCTTGATGTGGAAGGCTTCCTGCTCGATATCGACGGCGTGCTGCCCGCCGTGTTGCCCAGTATCGAAGGCGCCATCCTGATCGCCGCCGACGACCACACCCTCGACATCGACATGCCACGCGCCATGGACTTGAACCGCATATTCGCCGCCCTGGGCGATGCCGGTATCTGCGTGCGCTCGATGCGCACCAAGACCAATCGACTGGAGGAGTTGTTTGTGCGGTTGACGAGTGGCCGGGATTCGGGATTCGAGATTCGGGATTCGCAAAAGCTCGCATCCTGACCCGCGCTGTCTTCGCGGCGAACTCACAATCCCGAACTTGCAGGCGCCGCACCACGCTCTCACCAATCCCGAATCCCGAATCCCGAATCCCGGCACCACCCATGCACCCCAACCTCACCGCCCTCTACACAATCGCCCGCCGCGAGATCACCCGCATCCTGCGCATCTGGGGTCAAACCCTGGTGCCGCCAGCGATCACCATGACCCTGTACTTCCTCATCTTCGGCAGTTTGATCGGCAGCCGCATCGGGCAAATGGGCGGCTTCGACTACATGGACTTCATCGTGCCTGGGCTGGTCATGATGAGCATCATCCAGAACGCCTACGGCAACATTTCCTCGAGTTTCTTCGGCGCCAAATTTGGCCGCCACATTGAGGAGTTGCTGGTCAGCCCGTTGCCGAACTGGGTGATCCTGCTGGGTTATGTCAGCGGCGCGGTATTACGCGGGCTGGCGGTCGGCACCATCGTCCTGCTGATCGCGATGTGTTTTACCCACGTGCGCGTACCGCATCCGCTGGTCATGCTGAGCACGGTGCTGTTGGCGGCGACGGTGTTTTCGCTGGCCGGCTTCGTGAATGCCGTCTACGCCAAGAAGTTCGACGACATCGCCATCGTGCCGACCTTCATCCTGACCCCGCTGACCTACCTCGGCGGTGTCTTCTATTCGGTCACCCTGCTTCCCGAGTTCTGGCAGAAAGTGAGCTATCTCAACCCGGTGCTGCACATGGTCAATGCGTTTCGCTACGGCTTGCTCGGCGAAAGCGATGTGCCACTGTGGATTGCCTATGCGGTGATGCTGGGGTTCACCGCAGCGTTGAGTGTGCTGGCGCTGCGCCTGCTGGAAAAGGGTGTGGGTCTGCGTAGCTGAGGCTGTTTGCCGTGAAGGAGGCCTTCACGCGAAAATGCCGGTGCCGCGGATTGCGTGGCGTCTGCGGAATCTCCTCATGAAATTTTTGAGTCGCGTCGGCTTGCTGGCGCTGCTGTGGTTTGCACCCTTGGCCCATGCGCAAGAAGAAGGCGGCGGCAATCAAGTTGGCAAAGTCACCGAAGAGCCCACTTTTCAATCCAGCCTGACGTTTCAAACCGGCACCGTGGCGGTGCCCGAAGCCCACGTGCAACTGCAACTGTCGGACAACTTCCGTTATCTCGGGCATGAGGATGCGCGACGCGTGTTGGAGGAGTACTGGGGCAATCCGCCAGACGACAGTGTGTTGGGCATGTTGATCCCGACCGCTGACGACCTCGACAGCGAGCACAGCTGGGCGGTGGTGCTGACCTACAGCGAAGATGGCTACGTCAGCGATGCCGATGCCAATGAAATCGACTACGACTCCATGTTGGCCGACATGAAGGAAGAGACCAGCGAAAGTAACGACGCGCTCAGCGAAGCTGGTTATGACACCGTCGAATTGCTGGGGTGGGCGCAGGCACCGCGTTATGACGCGAACAGCAAGCGGCTGCACTGGGCCAAGGAACTGAAGTTCTCAAGCAGTGAAACGGCGACGGTCAACTACGACATTCGTGTGCTGGGCCGCGCCGGTTATCTGAGCTTGAATGCAATCGGTGACATCGGCGATCTGGATCGCATCAATGCCGGCATGAATGAGGTGCTGAGCATGGCCCAGTTCGACGACGGCCATCGTTATGCGGACTACAAGGAAGGCACCGACAAGCTGGCAGCTTACGGCGTGGGCGCGTTGGTGGCGGGAGGCTTGGCCTCCAAGGCCGGGCTGTTTGCCAAACTTGGCATCCTGGTCGCGAAGTTCTGGAAAATCGGCCTGATCGCGGTGGTGGCGATTGGGGCTTTGGGCAAGAAGTTGCTGAGCAAACAAGATACGCCGCGCTGACGGCGGTTGGCTTTCAGCCACTGACCGCCACCGCGGTGGCGGCGTCGACAGCGGTGGGCAGATTGAAGAATGTGCGCGCGGCGGCGGTGGTATTCGCCGCCGTCTGCGTCACTTCCTCATCGCGATCACGCGCCAGTTCTTCGCAAATGTGCGCCAGGTACATCGGCTCGTTGCGACGATGCGAGGGTTGCGGACGCACGGTCCGCGGCAACAGATACGGGCAATCGGTTTCGATCAGCAGCCGGTTGGCCGGGATGTGGCGCACGATCTCGCGCAGATGCTTTCCCCGACGCTCATCGCATAGCCAGCCGGTGATGCCGATGTACCAATCGTTGTCCAGGCACTCGAACAACTCTTCGCGAGTGCCGGTAAAGCAGTGCACCACCACCCGTCCCAGCTGGCCGTCAAACTGCTTCATCACCGCCACAAAATCGGTGTGGGCATCGCGTTGATGCAGGAACAGTGGTTTGCGCGTGACCGACGAAACACCGCTGTCGACAGCGATCTGCAGCTGCCGCTCGAAGGCCCTTCGCTGCGCCGGACGTGGTGACAGATCGCGGAAATAGTCGAGTCCACATTCGCCCACGGCCACCACTTCGGGTGCCGCGTGCAAAGCACGCATCTGTGCATCGGCCTCATCGGTGTAGGTGGCTGCATGATGCGGATGCACCCCGGCCGTGGCGAACAGAAAGCCTGGATGCATGCGCGCCACTTCCAAGGCTCGCACTGAGCCCTGACGGCAGGCACCGGTGACCACCATCTGGGTGACCCCATGCATGCGCGCGCGCGCCAGCACCGCGTCGAGGTCGTGGTTGAAGGATTCGTGACCAAGGTTGGCGCCGATGTCGATCATGGGTGGAGAAGCCGCATGGTTGGTGCGTCTTCTGAATGGGTCTCCACCCAGCGTCGCCCGATGGGGGTCAGGCGGTAACGCTGGTTGCTGCTACGTGGCTTGTCGGGCTGGGTCATCTCGATCAGGCCAGTGGTGACCGCCGCTTGCTGGTAGTGGATGCGAAAGTGCTTTTCGTCCCGGAGGCCGAGCAGCTTCATGAGCTGATCCCGACTCATCTCGCCTTGCAGCACTGCGAGAAGTCGTGCGACTTCGGGGGTGACTTCGGGGGTGACTTCGGGGGTGGCGGTGATCACCGGCCTCGGAATGACCACCTTGAACTGGTTGCCTGCTACTTCGTTCTCGAATCGAATCTCGGGCCATTCGTCCAAGGCGCGAGGAATGCCTGAGCCCAAGCCTCGGTAGGGCAGAATGTGGGTGGCGTGCTCGGTCAACGTTGGGTTCCGCCGGTTGGTGACGCCGCGCCGAATCGCATCGATGCTCAGGCTGTCGGGCAGGTGGCCGGGGCTGATGATCTCGATGCGGTCATCGAAAATCAGCAACCGAATCGACGCGCTGGTGAAGTAATCGCGGTGAATCAGCGCGTTGACCAGCAACTCGATGATGGCCTGTTCCGGCACTTCCAGCACGCCCAAGGAATTGAAATTCTGACCCGCTTGGACGTGGTGGAGGTTGCGCTTGATGAAGCCGAGGCTTCGCTGATATTGCTCCAGCAGAGTGCCATCGATGTCCTCGCTGTCCAGATACTGATGGCTGGCAATTGAAGTGCCCGGAAAGGCCACTGCCTTGACCATGAATGCAGGCCGATAACGCTGAGGACGAGTGCCGAATAGCAGCAGTCCGGCGAGTTTGAGCTCGTGCCCGTCGCCCAAGCCGATGTTCTGCAACGTCTGCGACAGAGGGTGGCCGGAAGCCTGGACCGACTGGCCGTAGCGCCGACTGAAGTACACATCGAAAGCCTTGTCATCGATGTCGGCTGCCAAGGTGCCTTCAACAGGTACAACGTCGGCGTAGATCAGGCCTGCGCGTTGAAACAGACGCTGGATTTCCTCTCGCGCAGTGACGTGGCGCTTGTCCGCACCGCTCTTGACCCAAATGCGGCCCTGGTTGTCGAGGTAGGGCTTGCTCAAGCCATCGGGCACAGTGACGACGATCACCACGCCATGCGCCGTCTGGACGTTTTCGGTAGTGGGATGAATCGGCGGCCGCACGTTTTGTGATGCCGCATTCGAGATCAGCTGGTTCAAGCGCCGGACGTTGCTGGCGTCCAGCCCGGTTGCGCTGCCGGCGTCAGCCGCGCCCAAAAGCAATAGCCCGCCACCACTGTTGGCGAACGCGGCCAGCTCCGCCGCGATGCTGTCCGGGTTGGTCTCATCGTGCTTGAACTGGTGGCGACTGTCTTCGCCGCGCGCGAGGATGGACTGGAGATCGCTCTCTTTCATGCGGTTACCGGATATGCCATTCCGCCGAGAGCGCCTCGGCCTGCTGCAACACTGTCTGCACCGCCGCGTCTTGCAAATCGGGTGGGTAGCCATACTTGCGCAGGATGCGCTTGACCAGCACACGCATTCGGGCGCGCGCCGAATCGCGGTGTGCCCAGTCCACCGAGACGCTGTCCTTCAGACTGACCAGCAATTCGTGAGCGATCAGCTTGAGCTTGTCGTCGCCCATGGCTTGCACTGCCGATTCGTTTTCCGCCAAGGCATCGTAGAACGCGATTTCCTCGTCGGAAAGGCCCGCTTCTTCGCCGCGTTGTCGCGCTGCACGGATATCCTTCGCCAGCTTGATCAGTTCCTGCAACACCTCGGCAGTCGTGATGGCGTTGGCATGGTAACGGGCTACGGCGTCTTCCAGACGTTCGGAGAACGCCCGTGTCTCGACGATGTTGGCCTTGCTGCGTGAGCGGATGCCGTCGTTGAGCAGCTTCCGCAGCGCTTCCAGAGCAAGGTTCTGCTTTGGCATCTGCTGCACTTCAGCCAGGAACTCATCGGACAGAATGGAAATGTCCGGCGACTGGATGCCAGCCGCTTTCAGGATGTCCACGATCTCGGTGCTGACCACCGCACGGCTGACGATCTGCTGGATGGCGAAGTCACGCTCCTGCGAGGTCACGCCGGAGCCAGTGCTCGATTTGACCAGCGCGGCGCGAATGGCTTGGAAGAAGCCGACTTCCTCGCGGATGCCGCGCGCCTCGTCGGAGGCTGACGCCAACGAATACGCCTTCGGCAAGGCCAGCACTGCGTCCTGATAACGCCGCTGAGCGTTCCTCTTGCCTTCCTCGGTGGTCTCCGCCGCCGCCCATGCGGCAGAAGAATTCTGATCCTCAGGACGGCGAATACCCACAGTGCAGCGCTGCATCTCAGGTCGGCGGACGAATGGAAGGTGTTCGGCAGCCTATCAGGCTGACACACCGGCAGAACCGCTCTTCAACTGTGCCACGCCCTCATTCTGGCGAGACCGGGCCGGGGGAAGCTGCAAGCAAATGCGGGGCTGAGGTCTGGGACGCACTTACGAGGGTGGCGGGCGGCGGGAAATTGGGGTCAAAGTAATCCAGCTCCCAGCCCGGCATTTGCTTCACCAAGCCCCGCTCTTGGTCAATCCGCCGCCACACACCGCTCCCGCGCCCACTCCCGCAGCCACTGAACTTTCTCCGCCATTAGCACGGACAGCGGTCGAGTGTTCTTGATCGAGGCGAGCAGGCGGGCGGTGTCGGCGGGTTGTTTGTCGGCGTGGGCGTCGTAGAGGGCGGCGACGATGGATTGTTCGATTTCGGCACCGGAGTAGCCTTCCGTGGCGGCGCTTAGCGTGGGTAAGTCGAAGCGCTCAACCGGCAGACTTCTTCGCGTCAAATGAATTCGCAAAGCAGCGTCGCGGGCTTCGGTGTTGGGCAGGTCGACAAAGAAGATTTCATCGAAGCGACCTTTGCGCAGAAACTCGGGCGGCAGCTGGCTGACATCGTTGGCGGTGGCGACGACGAACACCGGTGCCTTGCGCTCATTCATCCACGTCAGCAAGGTGCCGAGCACGCGCTTGCTGACGCCATCGTCGCTGCCCGACGTGGCCAAGCCCTTTTCGATTTCGTCGCACCACAGCACGCAGGGCGACATCGCTTCGGCCGCCTTCAAGGCGTCGCGAAGATTGCGCTCGGTTTCGCCGTGAAACTTGTTGTACAGCGCGCCAAAATCCAGCCGCAACAAGGGCACACCAAAGCCACCGGCACATGCCTTCGCGGCCAGACTCTTGCCGCAGCCTTGCACGCCGAGCAACAACACGCCGCGCGGTGGATCCAGTCCTTTGGGCGCATTGCCATCGACGAAGATCGCGCGCCGTTGGCTGATCCAGCGCTTGAGCTTCGACAGGCCCGCGACCTGCTCGAAATCCGCCACATCGGGCTCGAAGCTGAGCACACCGCCGCGGCCAAGCAGTTCGAACTTCGCGCGTTGTGCGGCCAGCACATCGGCCTCGGCAATCTTGCCGTCGTCGTGGATCAACTTACGCACGATGTTGCGCGCATCGATCATGGTCAGCCCGCGCAGATGCCGGATCAGCGAACGCTGCGCATTGGAGTCAATTTCAGCGCGCCGGCCGCTGTGTTCACGCGAATACGCGAACGCTTCGTCGCGCACCATCTTGCCTAGTGCGGCTTCATCCGGAAGACGAATCTCGAAGCGGGTCGCCAACGGTGCCAACTCGTCCGGCAATTCAATCTTGGCGCCGATCAAGACGATGCTGTGGCGCTCGCCTGCAGCGGCCAGCACCATCTCGCGCATGCGGCGGTTGTTGGCGGCATAACGCAGGTAAGGGCCGAAATCGAACAACAACCAGATGCTGCGATTGTTGTCCTTCTGCATGGCTTCGAGCAGCACCGAGGAGTCATTGGCCTCCGGTGTGCCCATGTCATCCATGTCCAGCCGCTTCAGCCCGCGCGTGATGCTCCAGGTGTAGAGCGGCCTGAACAGTTCGGCAACCACGTGCCGGAACGCGTCAACCAACAGCGCCTCTTCGTTCGTTTCTATGACGATGAGTGGCGCGCCGGAGCGCAACAGTACGGCGAGGTCGTGAGCGTCGAACATGTTGCCAACAAGAGCGATGGGGAATGCAGCCTAGCAGCCTCGACTGCCGCCGTCATAAGGATGACGTTGCGCGGCGGGGACCGTGACAACCGCTTGCGAGGTGCGGTGTATCCTCGCTTCACGACAGACAAGCGGGTAGCAGGAGTGACTCTATGTGGCAGTTTCCAATGATCCGACTCGGCTGGCTTCTCAGCGCCACCTGCATGATCGTAGTGGCTGCTTCGCCAGCTCGGGCCAGCGAGCCGCCACCGCTTGCCGCTGCCTCCCGCATTACCTTGCCCGCCCTCGACGTGAGCAAGGCTTTGGCCGAGGACATCGACGAAAAGCGGTTTGGCATCGCCCGCCGCTTCGGCTTGGTGGCGAAGCTGAAGGGCGTGACCTTGGCAAGCGGCGAATGGACACAACTGTCCGACAGCAGCTGGTTATGGCGACTGCAAGTGAATGCACCCGGGGCCAAGGCGCTGGATTTCAGTTTCAGCCAGTACCACTTGCCTTATGGCGCAACGCTCAGCATTCGCGAGCTCAACAACAAGCGCAGCATCGGGCCCTACAGTGATCGAGACAATCGCGTGTATGGCGAGCTCTACACGCCGTTGCTGGAAGGCAACAGCGCCTTGCTCGAATTGCGGGTGCCGGCGGATAGGCGTGAATTGGTGCGGCTGCAGTTGGCCGGTGTGGGGCGCGCGTATCGCGGTGCTTTTGGTGACTCTGCGGGTACCGCTGCGTCGAAGTCCGGCAGTTGCAACGTCGACAGCATCTGCCCGCAGGGCGACCCGTGGCGAGCGCAGATTGCCTCGGTGGCCCACTATTCCTTTCAAAGCGATGCGGGCGGCATGTTCGTCTGCACCGGCCAGCTGACCGCCGACGCCAGTCGCAGCGACAACCGCCTGATCACCACCGCCAACCACTGCATCAGCAGTGATGCCGAAGCGCGTTCGATGGTGTTCTATTGGGGTTACGAAAACCCCACCTGCCGCACGCCCGGCAGCGCTGCGAGTGGTACACGCATCCCACTGACCGGCAACTTCCGCGCCACCCAGAGTGGTGCGACGCTGCTCGGCAGTCACGGCGAGAGCGACTTCACCCTGGTTCGCCTCGATGACTTTGTGCCGAGTTCGGCGCAGGCGATCGCGACCGGTTGGGATCGTCGCGAGATCATTCCGGCGCGTACTTTCTCGGTCCATCACCCGCAAGGCCACGAAAAGCGCATCAGCTTTGACGACGACCCGCCGGCGTTGGTCAATGCACCTGTCAGTGGCATCACCGGCACCCGCTATTGGCACATCCTGGCATGGAATCTGGGTACCACCGAGGGCGGCTCGTCCGGCTCCGGACTGTGGAATACCGAGGGCCGCTTGATTGGTGCCTTGAGCGGTGGAGAGGCCAACTGCAGCACCAACATCAACGATTATTACGGCCGCCTGTCCACCGCCTGGGAAGGCGGAGGCAGCGCGGCCACCCGCGTACGCGATGGCCTGGATCCATTGGGCACCGGCGCACAGTTTGCCGATGGCGGCAGTGCGTCACTGGGCGGCGTGACCTTGAGCTCGACCGCATTCGCGAATTCGCCGCAGGCCGGGCAGACCGTATTGTTTGAGGCGACAGCGACGGGCGGCGTGCCGCCTTACACGTATCGCTGGGATCTGGATGGCGATGGCGAGATCGACCGCAGCAGCACGGCCGCGCGCATCGAGGCCACCTTTCCACGCGCAAGCTCGGTACAGGTCAGCGTGCAGGTCAGCGATAGCGGTGGTTTGAGCGGCATGGACAGCCGCAGCTTGGCCGTCGTCGGTCCGCGCCTGCAGGCGGAAGCGGTCGGTGCGGCCACCCAAGTGTGTGGCAACAACAACGCGCTGGTCGATCCGGGTGAGCGCTGGCAACAAGTGGTGCGCCTGAGCAACGTCGGTGACATCGCGCAGACACCTGGTCACGCCTTGTTTGCCGCCGCCAGCGGGAGTTTGCCGATTGGCCCCAGCAGTAGCGGCTACACCGCGACCACCTCGGCCATTGGCGGCTGTGGTTTCAGCTGGGTCGATCTGGTCAATGGCGCCAACGCGGTGCCGTTGTTGCCGACGACGGTTGCCAATGGCAATGCCTTTGGTCCGCTGGACGATGCGCGCACGGCGGTCATCACCTTGGGCGGCACCGGCTTCAACGCGTTCGGCACGGTGCGAACGCAGGCGGTGATGTCGACCAATGGTTACTTGTCATTTGATCCGCAGGAAACGGGCGGCGATTTTTCGCCCACCTGTACCGCAGACTTCAACGCGGGTGCCGCCGGTCCGCAGTTGCGACCGTATCAGGATGATCTGCTGGTATTGGGCAGCGGCAGCACGCCTGCCACCGGCGCCGGTTTGCGCTATCGCTACTTCGATATCTGCCCGCGTAGCGGCGAAGTAGGCGGCGCCCAGGGCTGCCATGTGTTCAGCTGGACTCGCATGCAGCGCTACAACGGCAACCAGCCGACGGGAGACTTTGACTTCCAGGCGATTGCTTACGCCGGCCGTGGTCAAATCGCTTACCAGTACCGCACGGTCTCGCCCGACGCCGGCGCCGCCGCGACCATTGGCATTGCCAGTGCCACGGGCAGCGAAGTGTTGAACGTGTCCTGTCAAGCCGGCAGCCCCGCTCCGGAAAACAGCGCGGCCTGCGTCTTTGCCCCAGGTGGGCAACCCAACAACCAGTCGCTGGTGCGTTTGCCAGCCGCCGTGCAAGCCGTTGCAGCCATCGCCATTGGCCAATCGACGACACTCAGCGTGCCGTTCAGCGTCGATGCCGGCGCCGCCTGTGGATCGAGCCTGGCCTTCGACTTTGTGGCGGCGGCGAACGCCACCAGTCATTCGGTGGAGAGCCGGCGCGTCTATGACGGCACGCTTGCCAGCACCTGTCAGCCGGTGACCGGCTGCACGGTGCAAGGCACTCCGCCGAGTGTTCGGCCGGGTCTGTATTTCAATCCGCAACGTTCCGGTAATGGCGTGCTCAACTTCGTCTATCCGCAAACCAACGGGCGGGCGATTTTTGGCGGCGCCTGGTACACCGCGCTGCGCAATCGCACCCCCGTCTGGTACGCCTTGCAGGGCGAGATCGCCGATGGCGCTGGGCGGGTGCCGATTGTCCGTTTCAGCAATAGCGGCGCACCGAGTGGATTCACACCCGTGCCGGCGGCGGCGGGTGATGCATGGGTGGGGCAGATCGATGGCACCAGCATGCTGCTGGCGTGGCGGCTAAGCAATGGCGACAGCGGTGCGGAGCGGATGGAAGCCACGCCGCTGCCGTTTGGCTCGCCCAACCACACGCAAACCTGGTTCAATCAGGCGCAGTCGGGTTGGGGTCTGGCGATCGAGGGTCTCAACGCGGGTGGTCCCTTTGAGTTCATCGGTGCCTTCATCTACGACGCGACCGGTGTAGCGCGCTGGGCGGTGGGCGACATCGCCAGCTTCAGCGGCGGCAACGTGCCCCTGATTGCTCATCGCCCGCATTGCCCGGCCTGCCCGTGGATCCTCGATTGGACCAGCGATGGGCGATCAGCCGGCAGCCTGCAGATTGGTTATGGCTCGCGCACTAGCGGCACACTATCCACCACCATCACCCTGCCCGCGCCGTATGCGGGAACCTGGAATCGCAGCGCCCTTCCCATCGTCCCCATTGCGGAGCCGCAACCATGAGCAATCAACTTACCGTGTACCTGTTGCGTCACGCGCCAGCCGAAGCCGCTCGCGGTGGGCAGGAGGATGCCCAGCGTGCGTTGTCTGCGCGCGGGATCGAAGAAGCCGATGCCGCTGCGGCGTGGTTGGTCGGCAAGACCAAACCGAAACGAGCAATCTGCTCGCCCGCCTTGCGAGCACAACAAACCCTGCAGCGCGTCACCGCACGCACGGGTGAGATCGAAACCATGACCGAGCCCAGCATCTACGAAGCCACCCCCGGCCAGTTGATGGACGTGATCGAAACCCACCGCGATGCCGGATCAATCCTGCTGGTGGGCCACAACCCCGGATTCGAAAGCGTGGTGGCCCTGCTCACCACCGGTCAAAGCGGCGACCACCGCGGCATGCCGCCGGCAGGTTGTGCCGTTCTGCATTTTTCTGCTGACGCCGTGATCGAGCCCGGCGCTGCGCAGCTCACTGAATTCTGGTCGCCTTGATCGTGTGCTGAAACTGGCGGTGGCGGATCGGTGGTCACTGCGGATCGCATTGCGGGCGCTGTTGCTGATTGGCGTGCTGGCATCCCAATCGGCAGCTGCGGCCGAGCTTGCATCTGCCGGATCTTCGGCTGAGGTGGCCAGCCTGCCCGGATTGCAGATCGATTCGAGCCAATCGCGTGCCGGATTTTCGGTCCGCGTGGCCTGGGTACGAACCTTGCCCGGCCAATTCGATCAAATTGAAGGCGCGATTGCCCGGCAACTTGGGCAGCGCACCCTCAGCGTCGATGTTCGCCTGGCCACCAGCAGCCTGACCATGGCGGATTCCGACCACGCCGAGTGGGCGCAATCGCCGGAGTTTTTCGACGCGGCGCGCCACCCATGGATTCGCTTTTTCGCCGAAAGTGTTCCCGAATCCTTGCTGGTGACCGGCGGTGACCTCAGCGGTCAGTTGAGCCTGCGCGGCATCCATCGGCAAGTCACGTTTTCGGTGCAGCCGACGACCTGCGCGCGGCCCGGAATCGATTGCCCGGTAGAGGCCTTTGGCGAGTTGAAGCGCAGCGAATTCGGCATGCAAGCGCGGCGCTTTGTGGTCGCCGACAAGGTTCGTCTGAACCTGTCGATCCGCGTTGCCGAGACAATCCGCAAGCGATGAAGTTTGCCCTGACCCAACGCCTGATTTTGCTGGGGCTGTTGGCAGCACTGACCGCCTGCATGCCCACCCGCCGCGAGATTCGCACGGCCCAAAACGATGCGGCGACCTACCAATCGACCGCACTTACGTGCCAACGCGAAGATCGTTGCGCCATTGCTTCGCCACTGCGCGAGCAGGCGCAGGCCATGCTCGGCCGCTCGTCCGCAGGCTCACCGCAGCATCAAGCGCTGTTGCTTGAATACGGACAAGACGCCTTGCTCGCGCGCATCCACATGATTCGCGCGGCACAGTCCAGCATCGAATTGCAGAGTTATATTTTTGCGCAAGACGACGCGGGCTACTTCGTGTTGACCGAGTTGTTGGCAGCGGCCCAGCGCGGCGTGCGCGTGCGCGTGCTGCTGGATCAGCTGTTCAGCCTGGACAATTTGCAATTGTTGCTGGCGTTGGCGCGTGCACACGCCAACTTCGAGTTGCGTGTGTACAACCCGACCTTCGGCGACGCGCGCACCCATCCGGCCGAGTTTGTAGCCGGCATTTTGTGCTGCTTCTCGCGCATCAATCAGCGCATGCACAACAAGCTGCTGCAGGTCGACGGCATGCTCGCCATCACCGGCGGGCGCAACATCCAGAATCGCTATTTCGATTGGGATCCGACCTACAACTATCGTGATCGCGACATTCTCATCGCCGGCCCGGTAGTGGCGGCGATGGGCGATTCTTTCGAGGCCTTCTGGAAGCACCGCTTGAGTGTGCCGGTGGCCGCGCTGCGCGATGTAGAGGCGTTGGCCAAGTCGGGCAAACCACCGCAGTTGCCGACGCCGATCGTCACCCGCGGTGATCGCATGCTGGAGGTGTCGGCACAAGCCGATAGCCGAGCCGTCATCAGCAACCGCTTGCTGGCACCCATGCAGCGCGTGGGCAAGATCGAGTTTCATTCCGATGTGCCCAACAAGCTGTTCGAGCGCAATACCGCCAACGAGCTTGGCCTCGGCAACACCCTGAAAAATCTGCTGGCCAGCGCGGACCAGTCGGTGCTGCTGCAAACGCCCTATCTGGTGTTATCGAAGGCCGCGCAACGGCAGTTCCGCGCCATGCGCCGGCGGGCCGCGCCGCCCGAGGTCATCATCTCGACCAATTCGCTGGCCGCGACCGACGCCATTCCGGTGTACGCCCTGAGCCACAAATACAAGCGTCGCTACCTGCGTGAACTGGGCTTTCGCATCCACGAGTACAAGCCATTTCCGCTGTCGGCACCCATCGATGTCGATGCCACCGGAGCCTTGGGTGCCGAAGCGCTGGGCGCGTATGCCACCGAATCGCGGCGCGCGTTCGGATCATCTTCGCGCCGTGCCCGCCGCGGCCCGCTGCCCTTGCGCGCGGCCGGCGTGCGCATCGGCTTGCACGCCAAGTCGCTGGTCATCGACGAGCGGGTGGCGATGGTCGGCACACACAATTTTGATCCCCGTTCCGACCAGCTCAATACGGAAAGTCTGGTGCTGGTGCACGACGCACACTTCGCGCGAGCGCTTCGGCGCAGCATCCTGCATGACATCCGCCCACAAAACGCGTGGACCATCGCCCGCCGCCCACGCGGCGCGGTGTTGCCGGCGGTCAATTACCAGATGGCCAAACTGTCCGAGCGCCTGCCCATTTTCGACGTGTGGCCATGGCGCTACGCCACCAGTTGGGAGATCAAGCCGGGCTGTTCGCCACTGGCTCCGAACGATCCGAAGTTCGCCGAGTGTTACACCCCGGTCGGTGATTTTCCCGAGGTGGATGTGACCAGCAAATCGGTTTACACCCGCATCATCACCGCCTTCGGCGCCGGTCTAGCGCCGATTTTGTAAGCGGTTGGTCACGGCGCGGATTGACGCCCTTCGTGGCGCGGCCTAGTCTGGCAACCCTGTCCCTCGCTGCGGAATGCCGACATGAGTTTCACCATCAACATCGATCTCTCAGAACGCGATCTCGAGCATTTTCGCGCGGCGCAAGCGAAGTCTGCGGCTTCCGCCGAAGGTTCGACTGAAGCCGAGATCATGGCGGCCGCCGTCAAGCTGCTGACCGAGTCGAAAGACGTGCATGTGCCGGATTTCATCGCCAAGCGTTTGCTGCAATTGGACGACATGATCGCGATGCTGAAGGACGAAGGCTGGGCGCTGTCGGGCGATGATCGCAAGCGGGTGATGTCGGCCCTGGTGTACTTCGCCAACCCCGACGACATCATTCCCGATACCGTGCCCGTGCTCGGTTTTCTCGACGACGCGATCATGATCGAGCTGTGCGTGCGCGAGCTCAAGAACGAGATCGACGCCTACGACGACTTCTGCGAATTCCGCCAGAAGGAGGCCGAGAAGCGAGGCCTGGATCCGGCCACCATCGGTCGCGCCGAGTTCCTCGAACCGCGCCGCGAAGAATTGATGACCCGCATGCACGAGCGCCGTGATCGTGAGATGGGAACTGGCTATGGCGGCTCCAGCGGTTGGGCGCAGAGCAAGTCCTATCTGGGTTCAGGCTGGCGGCCGGGTTACTACAGCCGCCGCTGATCAAGGTGGCGGACTTTTTTCGCCGCCGCATCGGCGTCGCTGAACTCAATGCGATGAGTGCGGGCAGCGCCTTGACGGCGCTTGGCATCGAGTTCACCGAGCTTGGCGAGGATTATTTGCGTGCGCGCATGCCCGTGGATGCCCGCACCAAGCAGCCGTTCGGTTTGTTGCACGGCGGCGCCTCCGTGGTGCTGGCGGAAAGCCTTGGCAGCATGGCCGGCAACCTGTGCCTGGATCCGGAACGTGCGCACGCCGTCGGGCTGGAAATCAACGCCAACCACCTGAGGGCGGTCACCAGCGGGTGGGTCACCGGCACCGCCCGACCCATCCACATCGGCCGCAGCACCCAGGTCTGGGACATTCGCATCGAAGCGGACGATGGGCGGTTGTGCTGCATTTCGCGGCTGACGTTGGCGGTGACGGCGAAGGTCTGAAGCGTGAGGCGGCCGCCCACGCCATGGGCCGAAAATCACCGTGGCCGCGAGCTGACCGCATTGAGGCTTGACGGTCAGCGCGCTTGATCGGGCGCAAACACGCAGTTCGCCGACGGCAACACATCGACCAGCGCGCCGCGGATCGGTGCGCTGCTCGCGTGCGTCGCATCCAGATCCAGTTCCACCCGAACGTCCTGTTGTGCCAATTGGATTTCCAGCGTGGTGCGGCCGGCGAGGTGGCGCAAGTTGCTGACTTTGCCGCGCAGGCCTTGGCCTTCGGCCACCAATCGCAGCGCATGCGGACGGACCAGCAGGCGACCGCGACCACTGCCTTTGACCAGCGACTGCAACGGCACAGCAAAACTCTCGCCGTCGGCGACGAAACGGCCGCTGTCGAAATGGCCTGGCAAGGCGCTGCCACGGCCGATGAAATCGAACACGAAGGCGGACGCGGGGCGGTCATACACTTCGGCCGGTGTGCCGACTTGTTCAATGCGACCCTGGTTCAGCACCACCACGCGATCAGCCAGTTCCAGCGCTTCTTCCTGATCGTGGGTGACGAACACGGTGGTGTAACCGGTGTCGTCGTGGATTTGTCGCAGCCAGCGGCGCAGCTCGACACGTACCTTGGCATCGAGCGCGCCGAAGGGTTCGTCCAGCAACAACACGGTGGGATCGATCGCCATCGCGCGCGCCAACGCCACCCGTTGCCGCTGACCACCCGAAAGCTGGTCGGGAAAACGTTCCCCCAATTCAGCCAGCTGCACGCGTTGCAGCAGTGCGCGCACGCGGCGATCGATTTCCGCATCAACGGGCCGCTCGCTGCGCCGGCGGCTGCGCAAGCCGAAGGCGATGTTCTCGAACACGGAGAGGTGGCGGAACAGGGCGTAATGCTGGAATACGAAACCGACCCGGCGTTCGCGCAAGGTCAGTTCGGTGGCGTCGGCTTCACCAAACAAGATCCTCCCTTCGTCGATCGGCAGCAGGCCGGCGATGGCGCGCAGCAGGCTGGTCTTGCCCGAACCTGACGGGCCGAGCAAAGCGATCAGTTCACCAGACGGAATCTTCAGGTCGATGCCGTGCAAGGCTGCAAATCCGCCGTAGCGTTTGTGCAAACGGTCGATGGTCAGGTCCATGGCGGCTACTCGTTGATGGTGGAAAGGGAAACAACCGAAGTCGCCGCTTTTGCGGTGTTGGCGAGGCGTTCTGCCAGTTGCGTCGCCGCGATCCTGAGCTCCGGTGCAGCGGTGGCATCCCAGGCTTCGGCGCGGGCCAAGGCACCCAGTGCGAACAGTCCCGGCGCGGTTTTTCCGCTTGGCGAACGCACACTGCCGCCGCGTCGGGTAGCGATGCCAAGACCAAACGGGTCGCTGGCCAACCAGCCCGCTTGATGCAGGCTGGCCAACAAGGGATTGCCGCTGTGGGCGATCCGGCCGCTGAATCCGGTCGCCTGCAACACCGCCGAGCACACGACCTTCTGTTCGGTCGATTCTCCACGTGGTCGCAGGATGGCTTGCAAGCCGCGCGGACCCGCAGAAACACGCAGCACGCGGGCGGCGCGCACTTCGAGTTGGCCGGCTTCAATCGCTTCTTGCAGACGCTGCCAATTGCGCTGTGGCAAGCGGTGGCGATGAATCGACCAGATCGGCGCGAGGTGGCGCAGAAAACGGCTGCGATCACGCATGCTGGCGGCGCGCCAAAGATCTGGAAGTTCATCGCGCAAACCGTCCATCAGCGAACGCCAATCCCCGCCTGCCGAAGCTGCCTGACGCAGCGCACGCAGTACCGATAGCGTCGAATAACGCCGGCGAGGCAGCTGAAAGTCGCACGCGATGCTGTGTCCCAACACATGCGGCAACGGCAACAGGCCGTGCCGCGATACCGCCAACAACGGACCTGCATGGCCGCGATCAAGCAGACCGAGCACGCTGTCGACCATGGTCAGACCGCTGCCCAGCACGACGAGGCGACTGCGCTTGGGCAGACGGTCAAGTGCGTCGGCGCGCAAAGGGTCGCGGATGTAGCGGCGATGCGCCAAAGCGGATGCATCGACCCCGATCGGTGCCACCGAAGGCAAGGGTCCGCAGGCCAGCACCAAACGTTTGCAGCCGATGCGGGCACCATCACCCAAGGTCAGTAACCAGCCGCGTTCGCGAGTGGCGGCGACGACCCGAGCCGGGATGCAGTGCAGGTGCTGACCGAGGTCGGCACGCAGCCGTTGCAGCTGTGCTTGCAGATAAGCGCCGTATACCGAACGAGGGGCGAAACCGGCACGCGCCGCGCCTTGCAAACCCAGCCAATCCGCAAATCCACCGGGATTGTCGGCGTGCAGGCCCATGCGGTCAGCGCGTGAATTGAGCAAGTAGTTGCCGGCCCCGGTGCTGTAGGGGTAACCGCTACCGAATTCGGCGGGTGTGCCGATCAGCGCGATGCGCCCACCGTATGCAGGTCGCTGCAGGGCGGCGACCAGCGCGACACCGCTGAATCCGGCCCCCACCACGGCGATGTCGAATGTCGCCGCCACCTCAATGCCGCCCGCCGCGCTGCGCCAAGCTGTCTCCGTGCCGATGCTCCAGCCACGCCTTCAACAACAAGGTCAGCAGAGCCAACAGAGCCAGCAGCGACGACACCGCAAACGCGGCGGCGAAGCTGAATTCGTTGTGCAGGATTTCGATTTGCAGCGGCAGCGTATTGGTCAGCCCGCGAATGTGGCCGGAGACCACCGACACCGCGCCAAACTCGCCCATCGCGCGCGCATTGCACAGCAGCACGCCGTACAGCAGCGCCCAGCGGATATTGGGCAGGGTGACGCGCCAGAACACCGTCCAGCCGCCGGCGCCCAGCGATACGGCTGCTTCTTCCTCGTCGCGACCCTGTGATTGCATCAACGGAATCAGCTCGCGCGCGACAAAGGGAAAGGTGATGAACACGGTCGCCAGGACGATGCCGGGGGTGGCAAAAATGATCTGGATGTCATGCTCGCGCAGCCACTCGCCAAACCAGCCGTGACTGCCGAACACCAACACGAAGACCAGTCCCGCCACCACCGGTGAAATCGCAAATGGAAGGTCGATCAGCGCCAGCAACAGGCGCTTGCCGGGAAACGTGAAACGGGTCAGCGCCCAGGCCACGGCGATGCCGAACAGGGCATTCAGTGGCACCACGATGGCGGCGACCAACAGCGTCAGCCGCACCGCCGCCAGCGTGTCGGGCTCGACCAACGCGCGGAAGTAAGCGGCCACACCTTGCGCCATCGACTCGACGATCACCAACAGCAGGGGCAGCAGGATCAAGCCGCCCATCAACAGGAATACGCTGACGATCAGCAGTCGCCGCAACCAGGCCGGCTCGGCGAGTGCGGGGTCGCTGCGGCTCACGTCAATGCTCACGCGACACCCACTTGTGCAGGCCACCGATCAACAGCAGCGAGACAAAACTGATCACCAGCATCAAGGTGGCGATGCCGGTGGCGCCGGCGTAGTCGAACTCTTCCAGGCGGATCACGATCAACAGCGGCGCGATTTCGGAGACGTACGGAATGTTGCCGGCGATGAAAATCACCGAGCCGTATTCACCGACGCCACGCGCGAAGGCCAGGCCAAAGCCAGTGACGATGGCGGGCAACAAGGGCGGCAATACCACGCGGCGCAGGATGGTCAGCCGCGAGGCTCCAAGTGTGGCGGCGGCCTCTTCGAATTCTGCGGTGGCGGTTTCCAGCAAGGGTTGCAGCGTGCGCACTGCGAACGGCAGGCCGATGAACACCAGCGCCAATACGATGCCGATGGGTCGCTGCGCGACGGTGATGCCGAGCGGTTCCAGGTGTTGACCGATCCAGCCGTTACCGGAATACAGGGCCGTCAAGGCAATGCCGGCCACGGCAGTGGGAAGGGCGAACGGCAGGTCGACCATCGCGTCCAGCAATCGTCGACCCGGAAAGTGATAACGCACCAGTACCCACGCGATCAGCGTGCCGACCAGGGATGCGATCACCGCCGCTGCCAGCGCGGTGCCGAAGCTCAAGGTCAAGGCGCGCTGCACGCGTTCGTCGAAGAGAATCTTCGTCCAACCGGCAAGGCCAAGGTCGGCGGCGCGGATCATCAGTGCCGCCAGCGGCAGCAGCACGATGACACCGAGCCAGCCCACGCTGACACCCAGCGTCAGCCCAAAGCCAGGCAACGGATCACGCCAGCGCGGTGCTGGCGTGTCTCGGTGTTTGGCTAGGGGCATGCTTTCGATGACGGCGGACATCAGGGCGCGGGCTTGAACACCTGATCAAACACGCCGCCTTCCGCGAAGTGCAGTTTTTGCACGGCCGCCCAGCCGCCGAAGTGATCGATGCCGACGAGATTGAGGTTGGGAAACTTGGCCAAGCTGGCGGCATCGACCAGCTCGGGTTTGGATGGCCGGTAATGGTGCTTGGCAGCCAGGCGTTGGCCCTGCTCTGTGTAGAGAAATTCGAGATAGGCCTGCGCGACCACCCGCGATCCCTTGGAATCGACGTTCTTGTCGACCAAGGCCACCGGCGGCTCGGCCAGCACGCTGATCGACGGCGCGACGATCTCGAAGTCGGCACCGTTGGGTTGACCCAGCACCAGGTGTGCCTCGTTCTCCCACGACAGCAGCACGTCACCGATGCGGCGGCTGGCAAAGGTAGTGGTCGAGCCACGCGCGCCGGTGTCGAGGATCGGCACGTTGCGAAACAACTTGCCAATGTATTCGCGCACCTTGGCATCGTCGTTGGCGTACTCCTTCTGTGCCCACGCCCACGCGGCCAGATAATTCCAGCGCGCGCCGCCGGAGGTCTTCGGGTTGGGCGTGATCACGCTGATGCCCTCACGCGCCAGATCGCCCCAGTCAAGAACCTGTTTCGGATTGCCCTTGCGGACCAGAAACACGATGGTTGATGTGTACGGCGAGCTGTTGTTCGGCAGCCGTGTCTGCCAATCCGGCGGCAGCAAACGGGCGTTGGCAGCGATGGCGTCGATGTCGCCCGACAGCGCCAGCGTGACCACATCGGCGCGCAGGCCATCGATCACCGAACGCGCCTGTTTGCCGGAACCCCCGTGCGAGACCTGCACGGTGACGGTGTCGCCAGTCTTGGCCCTCCAGTCGGCGGCAAAGGCATCGTTGAACTCGCGATAGAACTCGCGGGTCGGGTCATAGGACACGTTGAGCAATGTGATGTCTTTGGCGGTGGCTGCGCTGGCCGCAAGGCCGAGTACAGTCGCAAGAAGAATATGGGCGATGGGTTTCATGTCATGGAGTCCGAAGAATGAAGATCAGAATGCAACTTGCACCCGCGAGAAGAAGGTCTTCTCGTCGGGGCGGTCACGGCCACCGGCTGCGCCACCATCAAAACTCGCGTTGGTGTGGTTGAAGGCCAGCTTGAGGTTGGGCGTCAGATACCAATTCAGCCCCAGACCCCAGGCGCTGGCCCCGGTAGCCGCCGTGTTGGCATCGGCATACAACGGAAATGCATCGTCATCGACGTCCAGCTCACCGTAACGGCCCACTATTTCAAACGCACCCCAGCCTTCGCCGCCGATCACGTAGGACTGATTCGGTTTGGCGATACCGCGATAACTGGCGTCCTCGCCGGTCAACACCCAACTCGCGGTCAGCTGCCAGGCGTCGTGTTGAAGTTCGGTGCGCGTGGTTTCGTTGGTGCCGATCAGCAGCTCCTGCTCGGAGCGGATGTACTCGGCAAGCAGCCCGAAGCGAGTTCGGTAGTAATACGCCTGCGGTGACAGCCGGGTGTGTTCGCCGTCGGCAAATACCGTCGTCCGATACCCGAAGAACTGGTTCTGGCCGGGCGTGCGATAACGCGGCAGGAAGTTGTTGCCCGTACCTTCCTTGTCACCGACGCTGGCGGACACACCAAAGCCCAGCCCGGACAGCGCATTGGCCTCATTCTTCCAAGGCTCGAAAAAGATCCGTCCCGCCCATTCGAAATGGTTGTCGGCATCGGCGGTCGGGCTGTCGCGGCCGTCGGGGGCACCATTGAACAAGCCCAGCGCATAGTTGATCGTTCCCGCGGCAAGCTCGCCTTGCAGTTGCGCGCCGATGTCGCGATTGGGTGCAAGTTCGGTGGGGAATCCGCGTTCAATCATCGACAGCGCGCTGGCCGATTGCAGGCGTTCGAGACCGACCGGGCCTTTCAGCTTGCCTACGCGTAGTGTGTATCGCGGATCAAAACGCACGTCGATGTAGGCATCGATGAGCGTGGCCCCATCACCCGCAAACTCAGGCGTGATGCGGTAGGCCAACAATGGTCCCAGCGTGCCTTCCAATGACGGCCGCACACGCCGGAACAGATGTGTGTCGTTGAACGATTGTTGATCGTCGGAAAAGAAGTTGCGCTGATCAAACTGCACGGTGCCGCGCAGCTTGAGATCGAAGTCTCCAGCCGGCGTCTTCACGGCCAGTCCCTTCTCGCCAATCGAGACAGCCGGCGTGGTGAGCGCCTTGGCGGCCGCTTCTTCACTGGCGATGTCGAGCTTGCGTTCAATGATGGCCAAACGCTGGTCGAGCTGTGCCAGCCCCTCGCCTGCTGTCGACGCGGTTGAGTCGATGCCGAGCCGCTGCTCGAGCAGACGCAGGCGTTCGGCCAGTGCCGCCACATCCGCCTGTTCGGCGGCGTTGGTTTGGGGTGAGAGTGTCAGTGCGGCAAGAACCGCCGAAGTCAGTAGCGAACGATGCAACATGGAGCCTCCGAAGATGGGTGATCAAAGGAACGCCTCCAGTGGTCTGGTCGGTCGGTGGGTGGGAAGCAGGATCAGGTCGAAGCGGCAGGTTCAAAGCGCACCTTTTCGCTGCGCACCAGCTGCACGACGCGCGACTGATGCACGATCACTTCGACGGCGCCGAAGCGGGTCTCGCGAATGGCCGCGATCACGGCCCGCTCTTCCGGTGCCAGGCGGTCGATGCGATCCGCGTGTTGCGAGCTTCGAATGGGTTCGACGTTGGCCATGGATGCAATTCCTTCAAGCAGGAGTCAGTCGATCAACGATTCGGTGCCAACCGCCGCGTGCAGGGCGAACTGCGCCAGGCTACGGCGGTCGAGAACTTCAGACATGGCGACCCGCACGTCGGCCATGAGGTCGCGCAGCGCGCAGCGCTCCGGGTCGGCGCAGTCGTCACAGGGTTTGTAGGCGCTGAGACTGGCGCAGCGCAGCGGTGCGATGGGGCCATCGATGACGCGGATGATGTCGCCGACCATGATGGTTTGCGCCGGACGCGCCAGCGCATGCCCACCCAACAAGCCGCGCCGGCTGTCGACAAAACCGGCGTTGCGCAAATCAACCAGGATGGCTTCAAGAAACTTCTCCGGCACATTGGCTTGGGTGGCAATCGCACGCGCCGGCAGCCGGCCGACATTGCTGTCGGTCAGTGCGCACAGGGCGCGCAGGGCGTACTTGGCTTTCATCGATAACATAATCCTAGAGCCTTTATAGGAATTGTCGGTGGGGACTGTCAATCATCAATGATGCATATGGATATGAAGCAACGAAAACTTTACAAATCATGCGTTTGCATCGGGCAAGTTGGAGCCTATCGACCGTGAAGGGTGCCATCGAATGAGTCCTGTCGCGTGGTTCACCGTGGTGGTGACGCTGCTGGTGGTGATGGGTCTCGCCCGTGAACGCCTGCCCAGTCACCGGGTGGCGCTGGGAGGTTTGTTGGCCCTTCTGCTGGCCGGCGCGCTGACCCCGCAGCAGGCGTTGGCGACCATCGGCAGCACTGGCCTGGTCACCGTCATCTGCATGTTCTTGCTGGCTGCGGCGCTTGAGTACACCGGTGCCATCGACGATGCGGTCAGGCGGTTGTTGCGGATCGCCGGCACCCGGCCACGCACGGCGTGGGCGACCTTCTTTGCCGCCGTGTTGCTGGGCTCGGCGGTGATTCCCAATACACCCGTCGTGGTATTGGCCTGCCCGGTGGCCGTGCTGCTGGCCCAGCGCACCCGCACCGCACCCAGCCAGGTGTTGATCCCGCTCACCTACCTCGCCACCTTGGGCGGATCCCTGACCCTGATCGGCTCCTCCATCAACGTGGTCGCCGACGCCCTGCTGCGCGAACACGGCGAGACGGGTTTTCAGCTGTTCTCGCTGGTCCCGGTGGCGCTGCCGGTGGCCTTGGTGGGCGTGACGTTCTTGCTTTTGTGCGGGCGCTGGTTATTGCCACGTGGTGAAGTCGCCTCGGCGCGGCTGTTTGATCCACAACGGCGCTTTCTGCAAGAACGCCGCGTAAGCGCGACCGACATCCTGCTCGGCAAACCACTGGGCGAATCCCTGCTCACCGACTCCGGCGTCGAAGTCCTGGAAGTATTTCCAGCGGCCAATCCTCAACAAAAGCCAGCCAATGCCCAGCCGGCTTTGGCGGGTTATCGACCGCATGCCAATGATCGAATCCTGTTGCGCCGATCTGCGGCCGATCTTGCGGCGGAAGCGCAAGCCGCGTCGCCGCTCGCCGCCAACGAACGCTTGGTGCTGGAGACGTGGGTGCCACCGTCGTCGCGCTTGACCGGCGTGCGGGTGGACGCGCTGCGCTTGGACTACATCTTTGGCGTGCAGCTGCTCGGTATCGCACCGCTCAATAGCAGCGTGCGTGATCTCGCCACGCACGCGGTCGGCACCGGTGATCGGCTGCTGCTGGCTGGCAGTCGCGGCGAACTCGAGCGCTTTCTGGTTACCGAATCGGCGCTCGGCCCCTTGCAGCTGGAGCGCACGCGACAAGCGCGCGACAAAGCGCCATTCGCACTGGCGACCCTGCTCGGATTCGTGATCGCCGCAGCCAGTGGTTGGTTGGCCTTGGAAGTGGCCGCGCTGGCCGCCGCCGCCGCGTTGGTCGTGTTCGGTGCCATGCCATCGCGACACTTCATTCCACCGGTACTGCTGCGAACGCTGGGCATGCTGCTCGGCATGCTGGGCATCGGCGCCGCCCTGGAAGCCACCGGTGCTACCGCCGCGATGGTGACTCCGCTGATCGGTGCCGCCGCCGATCTGGGGCCATGGACGCTGTTGATCGTGGTCTTCGCCACCGCCGCCCTGCTCACCGAGTTCATCACCAACAACGCCGTGATCGTGCTGATCCTGCCGCTGGTGCTCGGCGTCACCCAGTCATTGGGCTTGAACGCATGGCCCTTCGCCCTCGCCGTGGTCTTCGGCGCCAGCTCCAGCTTCGCCACCCCCATCGGCTACCAGACCAACACCTGGGTCTACCAATTGGGCAACTACCGCTTCGCACACTTTGTCCGCATTGGGCTGCCACTGAAGCTGGTGGTGGGCGTCACTGCGGTAGCGATGATTGGGCTGTTGTATCCGCCGGCTGCGTAGGTTGGCGCGGAAACCTGCAAGCGATCACCAATAGTCCGGCTTGTCGATTGGCTTTTTGGCCGTCGGCACGCGCGCCGGAAGTTGGCAGGCCGCCAGCTCAGCGTTCTTTATCTCCTGGCGCGTCCAGTCTGCAAATTGCGAGAGCGATGCGTTTGCTGGTCTCCGTTCCTCGCCCGATAGCTGCTCGCGCCTCGGCAGGATGAGACCACGCCGTACCTCAGGCGCGTCGACGCATAGCAGCTTCAGCGCGGGCACCAAGTCGCTGTCGCTGGTCACAAGCACTGCTTGCTCGCACTCGCCACGAATCGCGTCGCGATACAGCTGCAACGCCAAGTGCACATCGGATTCCTTCTCCTCAAGGCGCCAGATCTCGACCCGATCCTGTTTGTTGGGAGGCACCACCTTGCGTGGTGCCCAAGCGCCCTCGAGCGAATACCAGCCGTTGTAAATCTCTACTCGACCGCGTTGTTGGATGGCCCGGTGGTAGCGGTCTTGAGCATTCGCGGCTGCATTGCCGTGTGATGCCAACCTCGCCTTGATCGGCGCTGTGAAATACCGAACCTGCACCAAGTCCGACTTTGGATCCTGCACATGCAAGATCAACTTAATCAACGCAACCAAGTCGAGCCATTTGTATGGCGTGTTCTTGAGGCATCCGAAGAACAGGTTGTAGCCGTCAACAAACGCGATGGTGCGCAAAATCTGACCCCAGAAATGACAACACCGGCACGAGGCCGGTGTTGTCGCCCGGAGAGTATTCGCGAACCGAATCGCGAGCTCAGCGGGTGAGTTGTGGGCCAATGCTAGTCCGCGTTGGCAGCTTAGTCCAGCCGTGATCGGAGCAGGGCCGCCTTGGCCAAGCAAACGCCATCTCCCGTTCGCATGTGCCGCAATCCCAACCGCCAATCCTGCTCTGTGCTCACAGGCCACCAGACCTGATCGATGGCGCTTTCGATTGCTGGACAACGCGCCTGAACTCCCCGGCCGACATCCCGAACCAGCGTTTGACGGCATGTTGCAGGGCGGCTGGCTCGGAGAATCCCAGTAGATAAGCGATCTCGCCTATCGCCAATTGGCCAGCAAGATGCACCTGCGCGAGATCGCGCCGCGAGTCATCCTTGAGCTGACGAAAGCTCAGGCCAGCCTCAGCCAATCTGGCGCGCAGCGCGGTTGCGCGGGTGCCACATTGTTTGGCGAGCTGTTCCAGTGACAGCGGCTTTCCACTCAGCCAGCTGCGGCGCATACGTTCGGCTGCGCGCTCAACCAGGTCTTCTGCGACGGCCGGCAACTGACGGTTGGCGAATTGCTCAAGGATCGTGCGCAGGTAGTGATCGTGGGTCTGCAACGGCCAGCTCATTGCTTCGCGGTGAAACGTCAGCGAGTTCTGTTGAGTATCGAATCGCGGTTCCATCCCGAAGCGATCTCGATAGGCCGTGATCGGCGCCTGCGCGCGGGCGTTGAATTGCACATCGCGCAACGGCAGTTCGCGGCCAGAGGCGGTGGTCATCAACACGCAGCACATGCTCAGAAAATGTTCGACGATCCATGGGTTATGCCGGTCACCGCTGTCCAGATTCCGATTGGAATAGGTGAAACGCGCCACGTCGCCTTCCAGGTGAAGACTGAAGCGGTCGTTGACATCGGTGAGTCGCATGTAGCGCGACACCGATTCCAGCGCATCACCCACGGTGGCGCAGCGAAGGGCCAGATGGGTGACCACGTGCATCTGGCCGGAAGGAAACTGGTCGATCAGACGCAGACCAATGTCGGCTTGTGTTGACGCCGCACGCGCCCACAAGGCGTCGAACAAATCGACCGGGAACTGAAGCTCCGGCGAGGTCAACTGCTCGCGGCTGACGCCCGCCGTGTGCAGCAGTGCATCCTGCGGGAGGCCGGCTTGCTCCAGCAAGGCGATCAGGAAGCGAACCGTGATCGAGGTGGTCGTGCCGCTGGACACCGCTGCTCCGATCATCATTTGGGTCGGTTGCGATCATCGCCAGCGGCCTGCGCGGTGTCCATCATGCGCAACTTGAGTCGTGAGGGGGCATTGCTCACCATGCTGCAGTGGATAGCTGATCACACGGCAATTACCATCCTGCTGATCTTCCTTGCCTTCGCGGCAGCCGAGCTGATCCGCGGCCGCTTTCGCAGTCCGCACGAGACCGCCGAAGATGCGCCGCTGGAAGCGGCCATCACCATGCTTTTCGCCGGGCTGATCTATCCCGGCATCTTGTTGCTGGTCGGTTGGCTAGCGCTGCACTACACGCCGGAACTCGCCGGAAGCCTGTCGCACTTGCCGCTGTGGGCGATGATCGGCCTGTTCCTGATCGGCGACGATCTGACCCAATACTGGTGGCATCGCGCTTCGCACTCGCCGTTGCTTTGGCCACTGCATCGTGCGCATCACTCGGCACCGTACATGGGCATCCGGGTCGTGTACCGCAACAATTTTTTCTACTACGCGATGATGCCGGGCCTTTGGATCAGCGCCTATCTGGTATTCCTCGGTTTGGGAGCGGTGTACCCCTGGTATGTGCTGGTGAAGATGCTGGTGATCTTTGGCGCGCATTCCGAGCTGCGCTGGGATGCGGTGCTGTATCGGCATCGTTGGTTGCATCCGCTGGCGTGGATCGTGGAGCGCACGATCTCGACTCCGGCAACCCATTACGCCCATCACGCGATGACTCAGAAAGACGGGATCGGCCATTACGCGGGCAACTTCGGCAATCTATTGTTTTTTTGGGATGTGTGTTTTGGCACGGCGCGCATTACCCGTCGTTACCCCGCCCGATCGGGGCTGTATGACGATGTGGTCTATGGTCCGGAAAACTGGCGTGTGCAGCTGTTCTACCCGCTGTTTCGGTCAACGCGTGAGCCTTCAGTGTTGGCGACAAGTGCCGCCGCGTCGGTGGCTGGTGCCGCGCTCGACCCCAACCCCGAGCAACTCAAACAACCGAGTCGATGGGCGCGTGGACCGTTCGCACACTAGTGGGCTGTAACGGACAAATCGAAAGTAGCTCGCTCGGTTTGGCCGCGCTGGACATGCTCCTCACTCCGCCAATAGCTTTGCCTATTGGCCTCGCTCCGGAGCGGCGTCCATCACGCCCATCCCGTCGCGATCCCACTTCCGCTTCATCCGTTACAGCCCACTGGGCGCATTTTTCGGTCTCTTTCAGCCCTCACCGAACACGCTGAAAGGAGCAGACGTGCGGGAGCGCGCCCTTGGAGGGCGTCGCTCCGGCGACGCCGCTTTCAGGATGCGCACCACGCGCAAGACCTGTCGTGCAATTGCCCATCAATCTCGAAGAACTTCGCTAGCGGTTGATCGAGCGCCGACGTAAAACAGCAGGCACAGAATGGCCTTGATCTCGCACTACTCAAGCCCAATATGCGGCTCGATACGCCGACGTTGGGTGCTTTGCTCTACTGAGATGCGTAATGTTGCTGCAATGAACTCGATTTCCGACCTCGCTTCGCCTCGGCGTGATGCGCTGCGGCCGCTGCGCTATGCGGTCCGTGCGCCGTTTCTGCTGGTGCACCTGGCGTTGGCGTTGCCGCTCACCTTGATCTGCATCAACCCGCTGACCCAGCGTTGGCGGATTGCTGGCGAGCGGGTCGATCACCGCGTGATCCGCGCCTGGTCGGGCGTGTTGTTGCGCATCTTTGGCTTCAAGTTGCGCCGCATCGGCACACCGGTGCGTGGGCCGGCGATGTTTGTCGCCAATCACGTGTCGTGGATCGACATCGAGTTGATGCACAGCCAAAAGGTGGTCGGTTTTGTCGCCAAGAGCGAGATCAGCCGTTGGCCCTTGATCGGCTGGTTGGCCAGTCGCGCCGGCACCATCTATCACCATCGTGGCAACAACGAATCGTTGAATGGGGTGATGCATCAAATGGTGGAACGCTTGCAGCAAGGGGAATCCGTGGGCGTGTTCCCGGAAGGGCGCACTACCGACGGGCTGAGCCTGGGGCCGTTTCACGCGCGCATCTTTCAGCCGGCCGTGCTTGCGGTTTCCACCGTGCAGCCCGTGGCGCTGCGTTTCGGCGAACACGGTTGTGCGCAAGCCAGCGTCGCATTTGCCGCGGGCGAGAACTTTTTGCAGAATTTTCTGCGCCTGCTGGGCGAGCCAAGCCGGATCGCCGAGGTGCATTTTCTGGAACCGCTGGAAGCCGGTGACCAAGGTCGCCGCTGGTTGGCTGAGCGCTGCCGCGAACGCATCTTGGCGGCGATGGCCAGTCGCGCTTGATTGCCGGATAAATCGATCAGGCGTCCCATGAACCCGCCGCCCTTCCTGCCGCCGCGCTTTCTACGCAATCCGCATGTGCAATCGGTGCTGGCCTCCAGCTCGCTGCGCCGCGCGTTGGCGCGACGGCGACGCGTGCGCTTGGAAACGCCAGCGCAGGAAATCCTGCTCGACTGCGGTGATGGCGTGCGGCTGCAAGGCTTTCATACCGTCCAACATGCACTGCCGAAGCCACGCGGGCTGGCTGTGCTGTTGCACGGCTGGGAAGGCAGCGCGCAATCGACGTATCTGTTGCGCACCGGTGCGCACCTGCTGGATGAAGGTTTCGACGTGTTCCGCCTCAACATGCGCGATCACGGCGATACCCATCATTTGAACGATGGACTGTTCCACTCCAATCGCATCGATGAAGTGGTGGGCGCGGTGGGCGCGTTGGCCAAACGTTTTGCTGAGCTGCCGATGGCCGTGGTCGGGTATTCGTTGGGCGGCAACTTTGCCTTGCGCGTCGCTCTGCGTGCGCCGGCCGCCGGCATCCCGCTGGTGCATGCGGTGGCCGTGTGTCCGGTCATCAGCCCGGCTGCAGGACTCGCTTCGATCGAAACCGCGCCGTGGTTTTACGAGGCGTACTTTCTGAAGAAGTGGCGCGGCTCGCTGCGGCGCAAGGCCGATCTGTTTCCCAAACAGTACAAGCGCGAAGACTGGGAGCGCGGGCAAAACCTGCGTGGCCTCACCCAACAACTGGTCGAACAACACACCGATTTCGGCACCCTTGAACGCTATCTCGACGGTTATTCGCTGGCCGGTGATCGGCTGCTGGCGATGCAAGTCCCGAGCAGCATTCTCACCGCCGCTGATGACCCCATCATTCCGGTCGAAGACTTCCGCCGCCTTACGCTGTCGCCTATGGTGCGACTGGAAATCGCCGAACACGGCGGCCACTGCGGATTCCTGCGCGGCTTGAATGGCCGTACGTATGCGGAAGATTTCATCGCGGCGGCGCTGCGCGGTGCGGTGGGGTAACGAAGCCGGCCGGCTGCTCGCAAACGGCGCAGGCCAAGTTGACGTCGACGGCGGACAGCCGACACTTCCTGCGCCGCTGAACGGCAACTTTCGCCCAGCTGAGCGACAGCAAAATCCTCGGCCCACATCGGTCAACTGTCGTTGGTTCATCTCGTTATTGCAGCCAGAGATAGCCCATCAGGGGCTATCCGGAAGCGCGAGGGTGCAGATCATGAAAATCCGAACACAAGCTGCCTGGGTGCTGGGCTTGGCACTGGGCTTGCTCGCGACAGGCGACGTGCAGGCGCGGCGTGATCGTGACGACAACCCGCCCGGGCCACGGGGCGGCGCGGGTAGCAATTGGGAAAATCCGCGCGGCTGGCGCGGCGGCCCGGGTGCATCGCCTGATCATCGGTACTGGCGCCACGATGGCAAACGCCTGCGCTTCGAGCGGGTCGAGCATGGGTATTACTTTCATGCCGATCACGGTTACTGGCATCCGCAGCATGGCTTCTGGAATGCGCCTGCGCGCTGTTGGTGGGACAACGACAACAATCCGCCAGGGCGACGCGGCGGTCGTGGCACCAACTGGGAAAATCCGCCGGGCTGGGTCGGTGGTCCGGGATCGTCGCCAGATGGTTTTGGCCGGTGTCGCTGAGCACGTGAGAGGAAGTTCACTTTGCCAAGGCAGGAGCAGCGCGCTTCACGCACCCGCCGGCAACCCCAATAACAGCGCTGCGCCCAAGCCAATCCGATACCAGGCGAACCCAGTGAAGCGGTGGGTCTTGATGTAGCCGAGCAGCCAGCGTACGGCCGCAAATCCGGCCAAGGTGGCGGCGATAAAGGCCACGGCCAGCTCGCTCCACGCTTCGCCACCTTGGCCGCCGTCGCGAATCAGCGCGTATCCGGTGGCAGCGAACATCGTGGGGATGCCGAGCAGAAAGGCGAACTCGGTGGCCGCTGGGCGGTTGGAGGCACCGGCCAGCATGGCCACAAAGATCGCAGCGGCCGAGCGTGAAGTGCCGGGAAACACACCCGCCACGACTTGCGCGATGCCAACCAGGATCGCCACCGTCCAGGTGATCCGCGTCGAATCCACTCGACCCGCGGTGATTCGCTCGGCAATCAGGATCAACACACCGCCGATCAACAAGGCCCAAGCAATCGGGGTGACTGTTTCGGGCAAACGAATGCCGGCTTTGCTGACCGCCAGACCGAGCACAGCCGTGATGCCGAATGCCACGCCCAGTTTGATTCCGTAGTCACGTTGCTCGGGATCGCTGAAGAACCCGCGCGCCAAGGTCCACAACCGCTGCCGATACACCAGGCTGACCGCCAAAATGGCGCCGGCCTGAATGCTGATGTTGAACACATCAGAACGCGGACCCAGCCAATGTTGAGCAATCAGCAAGTGACCGGTGCTGGAGATAGGCAAAAACTCGGTCAAGCCTTCGATCAGACCAAGCAGGAGGGCGGAGAGCAGGCTGTCCATGGCTTTGCAAACGTTGAAGTGCGAGCAGGATACGTCAGCACCGCAGCCGTGCTGCACCGCGGCATTTTGAGGCACACTCGCGAGCCCGCCCCATCTGCTGGTCGCAAAGCCGTGTCCAAGCCCATCACCATCGCCCACAAATTCGGTGGCTCCAGCCTCGCCGACGCCGCCCGCATTGCGCATGTCGCCGACGTGCTCGCTGCGCGCGACGATGCCGTTCAGATCACCGTGGTGTCGGCGATGCAAGGCATGACCGATGCGCTGATCGGATTGGCCCGCACCGCCAGCCGCGACACGGATGCGGCGAATCTTGAGCAGCACCTGGTGGTGACCAAACATCGCAAGACCGCGCTGGCCTTGTTGGGCGACGAAGCGGCGGCGGCACTGATTCCACTGGAGCGCGACTGGGATGATCTGGGTGCGCTGCTGCGCGCGGTGCGCTTGCTCGGTCATCCGGCGGCCGACCTGCTCGACTACGTGCAAGGCTTGGGCGAAGTGTGGTCGGCGCAATTGTTGGCCGCCTTCTTGCGCGTCCGCGGTGAAGACGCGATCTGGTTGGACGCGCGTGAAGTGCTGGTGATCGCACACAACAGTCTGGGCGCAGTCGTGGATTGGGAAATCAGTGCGCGCAACCTGGTCGCGTGGCGCGACTTGCATCCGCAGAAGCGGATCATCGTCACCGGTTTTGTGGCACGCACGGCGGACGGTCGACCGACCACGCTGGGGCGCAATGGCAGCGACTATTCCGGCGCGATTTTCGCGCGCCTGTTCGCTGCGGCTGAGCTGCACATCTGGACCGATGTCGATGGTGTGCTCAGCGCCGATCCACGCTTGGTGCCCGACGCGGTGCTGCTGCCGCGCATGAGTTATGACGAAGCCTTCGAGTTGGCCTATTTCGGCGCCAAGGTGGTGCATCCGGGCACCATGAGTCCGCTGCTGGCGGCGGGCATTCCGGTGTGGGTGCGCAATACCTTCAAGCCGGATTTGCCAGGCACCCGCATCGGTCCCGAGCACGATGCCGAGGCGCGACCGGTCAAGGGTCTGACCATTGCCGCCGAGATGGCGCTGGTGGAAGTGGAAGGCACCGGCATGATCGGCGTGCCCGGCACCGCGGAGCGTGTATTCGGCGCGCTGCGCGAGGCCGACATTTCAGTGGTGATGATCGCGCAGGCAAGTTCCGAACATTCGATTTGCTGCGCGGTGCGCGGCAGCGATGCCGAGCGCGCGGTGCGCGTACTGCGGGCTGTGTTCGCCCGCGAATTGGCGTCAGGCATGTTGCAGGCCATCGAGGCGGTCAACGATATCGCCGTGCTGGCGGCCGTGGGCGACGGCATGGCCGGCCATCCGGGCGTAGCCGCGCAGTTGTTCACTGGCCTCGCACGTGCCGAAGTCAACGTGCGCGCGATTGCGCAGGGTGGCAGCGAGCGCAATATCTCGGTTGCCATCAATGCGGTGGATGCCACCCGCGCCCTGCGTGCGGTCCACGCGGGTTTCTGGCTGTCGCCACAAACGCTGTCGATTGGCTTGATTGGACCGGGTCAGGTCGGCGCCGTGCTGCTCGATCAGTTGGCCGCGGCGGCAGACCGTTTGCGCGAGGATTCGCAGCTGGATCTGCGCCTGCGCGGCATCGCCGGTTCCACGCGCATGAGCATTGCCGAGCGACGCATGGATTGGCCGCATTGGCGTGCTGAGTTTGTCGAGGCCGGCATGCCGCTGGATCTCGACGCGTTCGCCCAGCACATCCGCGCCCCGCATTTGCCACACGCGATGATCATCGACTGCAGCGCCAGCGCCGCCGTCGCCGCGCACTACGCCGACTGGTTGGCGGCGGGCATCCATATCGTCACGCCCAACAAGCAGGCCGGCAGCGCGCCGCTGGCGCAGTACGACGCGACGCGTGCCGCCGCCAAACGCGGCCATTGGCGCTACGAAGCCACCGTTGGTGCAGGATTGCCGGTGATCTCGACCCTGCGTGACCTGCTCGATACCGGCGACGAATTGATCGCGGTCGAGGGCATTTTTTCCGGCACCTTGAGTTACCTGTTCAACAATTTCGACGGCATCAAGCCATTCTCCGAGCTGGTGCTGGAAGCGCGCGCAGCGGGTTATACCGAACCCGATCCGCGCGACGATCTTTCCGGCACCGATGTGGCTCGCAAGCTGGTGATTCTGGCGCGTGAAGCGGGGCGGCGGATCGAGCTGGGCGATGTGGCGCTGGAGGGCTTGGTGCCACCGGCGTTGACGGCCTTGAGTCGCGAGCAGTTTCTCGCCCGTGCCAGCGAACTCGACGCGCCCCTCGCTGAGCGAATCAATGCGGCGCGCAGTCGTGGCCGCGTGTTGCGCTTCGTTGCGCGCCTGGACGAAAGCGGCGCCAGCGTCGGTTTGGTCGAGCTGCCACCCGATCACGCCTTCGCGCATCTGCGACCCACGGACAACGTGGTCCAGTTCACCACCGCGCGCTATCGCAACAATCCGCTGGTGGTACAAGGTCCCGGCGCCGGCCCCGATGTCACGGCTGCCGGCGTATTTGCCGACCTGTTGCGTGTGGCCGCCGCGTTGGGCGCGCGTTTGTGATGCATCCGATTCGAGCGTCGGCGCGTGCGTTTGCGCCGGCCAGCGTCGGCAACGTCGGTGTCGGTTTCGACATCCTTGGGCATGCCTTGAATGGCGTTGGCGATCACGTCACGGTGCGCGCCATCGACGAGCCAGGCGTGCGCATCCTCGCCATTCGTAGCAGTGAACGCGAGTTGCCGATGCTGGCAGCCGACAACACCGCCGGTGCGGCGCTGATCGCGTTGCGAGCCAAACACGCCATCGCCTGCGGATTCGAGATCGAGATCGACAAGGGCATCCCGTTTGGCTCCGGCATGGGCGGTTCGGCGGCCTCGGCGGTCGCGGCGCTGGTCGCCGCCAACGCACTGTTTGCCGAGCCATTCGCGCTGGGTGATTTGTACGACGCGGCCCTGGATGGCGAGGCGGTGGCCAGCGGCAGCCGGCATGGCGACAACGTCGCGCCGATGTTGCTGGGTGGCCTCGTTTTGGCCGCACCCCAAGTCGCGCCAATTCGTTTGAGCGTGCCGAGTGAGCTGCACTGCGCGCTGGTGCATCCGCATTGCGTGCTGGAAACGCGCCGCGCGCGCGCGGCCTTGGTGGGCACGTATCAGCTATCTGAATTTGTCGAACAAAGCGCGCATCTGGCCTTGTTGTTGACCGGTTGCCAGCGTGGCGATCCAGACCTGATCGGTGCTGGCTTGAGCGACGTCTTGATCGAGCCGCGCCGCGCTGCGCTGGTACCCGGGTTCGCTCAGGTCAAAGCCGCCGCCTCAGCCGCTGGCGCGCTTGGTGCGAGTATTTCCGGTGCCGGGCCCAGTGTATTTGCCTGGTGTTGGGGCAACACTTCGGCACAAACCGTTGCAGTCGCGATGCAGCAGGCCTTTGCCAGCGTCGGGCTGTTAAGCGATGCTCACGTCGGACCCGTGAATGCGCCGGCGGCGCAGGTAATCGCATGATGTATGTCAGCACCCGCGGCGGTGGCGAACCCATCACCCTGTCGGAAGCCTTGGCCCGCGGTTTGGCTCCCGATGGCGGCTTGTATGTGCCGGCGCAGTTTCCCGAACCGCACGTCAATCTGCCGCCGCCTCGCTCCTTGCCCGACGTCGGTAACTGGCTGCTCAAGCCTTTTTTTGCCGACGATCCTTTGGAGGGCGATCTCGGATCCATTTGTGATGAAGCCTTGTACCTGCCGGCACCGGTGGTCGAGACCAGCGATCCAAACACCTATTTGCTGGAGCTGTTCCATGGCCCCACCGCCGCCTTCAAGGACTTTGGGGCGCGTTTTCTGGCTTCGTCCTTGGCTGCGCCAAGGATGTTTGACGAGCCACCGCTGACCATCCTGGTCGCGACCTCGGGCGACACCGGTGGCGCGGTAGCCGCCGCATTCCATCTGCGGCCCACCTTCCGGGTGGTGGTGTTGTATCCCGACGGTCGCGTCTCCCCACGGCAGGCGCATCAGTTGGGCGCGTTTGGCGACAACGTGCACACCTTGCGCGTCGCCGGCAGTTTTGATGATTGCCAAGCGCTGGTGAAACTGGCTTTCGCCGACGCCGACCTGCGCCGCGAAGTGCCATTGTCTTCGGCCAACTCAATCAGTCTTGGCCGTTTGCTGCCGCAGATGACGTACTACGCGGCGGCGGCGTTGCGCTGGCAATCCATTCACGGCACGCGCGCCAATTTCGTCATTCCGACCGGCAACCTCGGCAACGCCATGGCCTGCGTCTGGGCGCGAGCGCTGGGGCTGCCCATCGGCGAGATTGTGCTGGCCACCAACAGCAATCGCTCGCTGGGGGATTTCCTCGCCACCGGCGACTATCGCCCGCGTATGGCGATCAGCACGCTGGCCAATGCGATGGACGTCGGCGCACCCAGCAATCTGGAGCGACTGCGCCACTTCATCCCGGATTTCGAGCGCCTGCAGCGGGCGGTGAGTGCCGAAGTCGTGCACGACGCCGAGATCAGCCGCGTCCTGCGCGAGACGGAGTCGCGTTACGGCCACGTAGTGTGTCCACACACGGCGACTGGTTTAGCCGTGATCGAACGTCGGCGTGCGACAGGTGACCGCCGCCCATGGATTGCCGTGGCTACCGCGCATCCAGCCAAGTTCGAGGGTGTGGTTGAACCGTTGATCGGACACCCGGTCGAGGTGCCTGAGAGTCTTGCCGAGATTCTGGCCCGGCCTGCCCATGCCATGCCGTTGGCGGCGGATTACGACGCGTTGGCGGGGGTGTTGCGGGGCTTGCCGGTGCCTTAGCTTCGGGCTTTCGGGTTTGGGCCGGAATCCAGCTCTTGGTCTCACTCGCTTTGTTTATGCTTTCCGCACGGTTTCGTCTGCCTCAGCGGCCGCCGAGTCACTTTTCTTTGCTTCGCCGCTTCGCCGCTTCGCCGCTTCGCCGCTTCGCCAAAGAAAAGTAACCAAAAGAAAGGCGACCCGAGCATCGCACGGCAAAGTGCGCCGTGCCCTGCGCTGCTCGCGATCCTCGGGCCGGCGTGGACTCGCACATCCATGTGATCGATCGTTCGCGGCTTTCCCCCGAGGCCCGCTGCGCTGCTCGGTGCGATAACGGGACCCAAAGTCAACAGCAAGAGCAAGAGCGGGAACAAGAGCAACAACTACAGTCGAAGCCGAAGCCGAAGCCGCCAGGATCACGCTGCGCGCTTCTGCTCTTGCTCTGGATGGTGGGGTCGCTTAGGCCGACGAAACCGTGCAGAAGGCAAAAACAAAGCGGTGAAGCGAAAAAACCAATCGTCGGCTGTCGCCGAAAAAGCCAAATCCACCTCAAGCAAAATCAAAGAAGCCTAAGCCCTCCGCACCCACCAAAACACCCATCCACCCAACGCCCCACTGGCGACCAGCAAGCTCATCCCCCACGCAGTCCGCGCGGCTGCAACCGCGGTCAGTCCCAGCGTTGCGCGCATGGCCAGGAGCGCGGTCAGGATGGCGATTGCGCCTGCCAATACAAACCAGAAAAACCGCCAATCTGGCCGCCAGCGGCTCAGACCGGCGGCGACTGGAAACGCGATGACAAATCCGCCGGCAACGATCGCTGCCCACGTGGGCGCAAAGCCAAGCAAATCCGCGCAGGTGGTCTGCCAGCGTGTGTTGGCTGAGATGGTTACGCCCAGCGCGGCGAGCGCGTTCAAATTGAGCTGGCTTTGCAGAATCGAGCCCATCGCTGCTGTCGCGACAACCGCCGCCAGCAAGGCTAGAAGCCCGTTGAGAAATCCGGCGCGAGAGAAAGTCATTGCCTATCCTGCCGCAGCAGCGATGACTCGCGCCAGCGCCATCGATGGCGTGATTGGCCTTTTGGCCGCTTTCGTTTCCGCACTCTGAACGGTAAGGTCTCAGCTCATGGCAAACCCGCTCGCATTCGACAGTCACGACGCCGCCGTCGACTATGTGTTCCAGCGACTCGGCGACACCATCGTGCTCGCCGCACCACTCGGCCTGGGTAAGCCGCATCGTTTGTTGAACGCGCTGTATCGCCGCGTGGCGGCTGACCCGAAGCGTTCGCTGCGGGTCTCCACTGCCTTGTCGTTGACGCCACCGCCGCTGGGTTCCGGACTGCAGCGACGCTTCTTGTTGCCCTTCGTCGAGCGCCACTTCGGCGCGGACTTCGAGGCCCTGGACTGGACACTCGCACAACGCGACAACGGATTGCCAAAGAACATCCGTGTCGAGGAGTTCTACCTGCAATCCGGTGCGTTGCTGCACTCGAGTCAGGCGCAGCAGAGCTACACCAGCATCAACTACACCCACGTGGCGCGGGCGATGGCCAGTCGCGGCGTGAACCTCATTGTGCAACGGGTGGCGCGGGATTCGGTCAGCGGCGAATTCTCGTTGAGCTGCAATCCCGACCTGACACTCGACCTGCTCGATGAGATGGCCCGCCGCGGTTTACCCCGGCCGCTGTTGCTTGCGGAGGTACATCCCGACCTGCCCTTCATGGGTGGCGATGCAGTGGTTGATGCCGAGTTGTTCGACGCCGTTGTGCGCCTGCCGGGCAAGTCCGAGCCATTGTTCGCGCTGCCGCGACAGCCTGTCAGTGATGCCGAGTTTGCGATCGGTCTGTATGCCAGTACCCTGGTGCGCGATGGCGGTACCTTGCAAATCGGTATTGGCGCACTGTCAGACGCGTTGTCGCATGCGTTGCGTTTGCGGCATTGCCGCAATAGTGAGTATCGCGGGCTGATCGAGGTTGTCGCTCCACGGATCCATGAGTCGGCCTTGCATTGCGGCTGGGGCGGTCTGAGCGAGTTCGGCGAGGGCTTGTTCGGCGCCAGTGAGATGATCACCGACGGCTTCATGCACCTCGTCGAATGCGGCGTGATCAAGCGCCGAGTATTGGCTGATGTCGCCCTGATGCAGCGGCTGTTTGATGGCAGTGCGACGGAAAGTGATCGCGCGCGTTTGCAGCGCGATGGTCAATATCTGCATGCCGCCTTCTTTCTCGGTTCGCCTGATTTCTATCGCTGGCTGCGCGAACTGCCGCGTGCAAGCCGATCGGCGATCGGGATGACCCGAGTCTCCAACATCAATCAACTGTATGGCGGGCGCGAGAGCATTGATCGCCTGCAACGCCGCGACGCGCGCTTCTTCAACACCTGCATGATGACCACCTTGTTGGGTGCCGCCGTTTCCGATGGCCTGGAAGACGGCCGCGTTGTCTCCGGTGTCGGTGGCCAATACAACTTCGTGGCGATGGCGCATGCCTTGGAGGAAGGGCGCTCGGTGCTGATGTTCCGGGCCAGTCGCGAAGCACATGGTCGGGCCAGTTCCAGCGTGTTGTGGAATTACGGCCACATCACCATTCCGCGCCACCTGCGCGACATCGTGATCAGCGAATACGGCATTGCTGACCTGCGCGATCAGTCCGACGAAGATTGCATCAAGGCGATGCTGGCGATCAGTGATGCCCGCTTCATCGATGCGCTTGCCAACACGGCCAAACAGGCGGGCAAGTTGGCGGCGGATTTCCAGATTCCCGAGGCCTGGCGGGAGCACACGCCCGACCGGCTGCTGAGCCGCCTGCGCCCGTATCGACAGATGGGCTTGCTGCCGGACTATCCGCTGGGCAGTGATTTCAGCGAAGTCGAGCAACGGCTGCTGCGCGCGCTGGCCTGGTTACGCGTGCATACCGGCAGCCCATTGGCGCGACTGACCTTGATCGCCAAAGCGCTGAGTTCACGCGGCGCAACCGACCATGAAGCGCTGAGCCGCATGACGTTGGCTGCGCCCAGCGGAGTTCGAGAAAGCATTGCCGCCAAACTGCTGGCGCTGGCGCTGCGGCGGACGGCTTGAAGCGAATTGCCTCGTAATTTCTCCAACTTAAACGGATTGCGCATGCACCTGAACGTGCCTAGGACCCTGCTCACCGCCTGGTTGTTGTCCCTGACTGTGACGGCATGTGCGCAAACCCACACCGCCCCGCAGACGTTGGCAAGCGGCTTGAATCACCCTTGGTCGTTGGCGCTACTGCCCGACGGTCGCATCCTCATCAGCGAGCGCGCCGGTCATTTGCGGCTGCTTGAAAACGGCGAGCTGCGCGCCGAGCCGCTGACGGGTTTGCCACCGATCCATGTTCGCGGTCAGGCCGGCCTGTTCGACCTGTTGCCAGCCAAGGACTTTGCCAGCAGCGGTTGGCTGTATTTCAGTTATGCGCACGGCAACGCCGGAGCCAGCACCACTCGGGTGGCACGCGCCAAGTTGATCGACAACGCACTGACCGACCTGGAAGTGCTGTTCACTGCGCAGGCATCGCGCAATACATCGGCGCACTACGGCGGCCGTTTGGGCTGGATGGCCGATGGCAGCTTGTTGCTGACCCTGGGCGATGGTTTCGACAGTCGCGAGCGCGCGCAAGCGCTGGATGATCACTTCGGCAAAATCGTCCGCATCAACGCCGACGGCAGCGTGCCCAAGGACAACCCCTTCGTCGGCCAAGCCGATGTGCGGCCAGAAATCTACAGCTACGGCCATCGCAATGTGCAAGGGTTGGCCGTGATCACCGCCGCCGATGGCAGCGAGCAGGTTTATGCGCATGAACATGGACCGCGCGGTGGCGACGAGTTGAATCGGATCCAACCCGGCAAGAACTACGGCTGGCCGCTGGCGACCTTCGGGATCGATTACAGCGGCGCGCAAATCAGTCCGTTTACTGAGCTGGCAAACACCCAGCCACCGTTGTTGTACTGGACGCCCAGCATCGCCCCCGCCGGACTCGCGTACTACGACGACGCTCGCTTTCCCGCGTGGCAAGGCAGTTTTTTTGTCGCCGCATTGGCCGAACGTTGCCTGCGGCAGGTGCGGTTGAAGCCTGATGGCAGCAATGAACAGATCCAATTGCTGGATGAACTCGGCGAGCGCTTGCGTGACGTGCGGGTGGGCCCAGAGGGTGCGTTGTACGTGCTGACTGACAGCGACAACGGCCGCCTGCTGCGCTTGGCACCACCTGGCGAGTAGGCAATCGAGCGAGTGCGTCGCGGTTAGCCCGGATGCAGGCCGAAGGCCGCAATCCGGGGCTCTGGACAGTGGCCCTCAGCATCCAGCCGCCAAGCCATCGCACCACTCCTGGTCTCCCGGATGTCGCTGATGCTGCATTCGCTACGTGCAGCGCACCGACATTGCGCCATTTGCGTGCACATCCAATTACCATTGTGGTGCAAATGCGATGAGAGTTTCACTTCAATGAGGCATTTGAAGTCGGCCTTCAAAATAAATTGATGTATCTTCAATGGCTTGCCCACAGCACCCGATTGGCACGCTGCTTGCTGCACTGCCGCACACTGAGATCCCACCCACGCATTGTCCAACTCAACCGGAGCCACCCGTGTCCATCGAAAATTGCCTGAAAATCGCCAAGGAAAACAACGTCGAGTTCATCGACCTGCGTTTCGCCGACTTGCGTGGTGTGCAGCATCACGTCACCTTCCCGGCCCGCGTGCTGGAGCCCGGCCTGTTTGAAGAAGGCAAGATGTTCGATGGTTCGTCGATTTCGGGCTGGAAGGGCATCAACGAATCCGACATGGTATTGATGCCCGACGCATCCACCGCCTTCCTCGACCCCTTCACCGCCGACCCGACCCTGGTGCTGCTCTGCGACATTCTCGAGCCGGCCACCATGCAAGGTTATTCGCGCGATCCGCGCAGCGTCGCCAAGCGCGCCGAAGCCTATTTGAAGTCCACTGGTCTGGCCGATCAGGCGTTTTTTGGCCCCGAGCCCGAGTTCTTCATTTTCGATTCGGTGCGCTTCAAGAACGAGATGTCGGGTGCGTCTTTCGAAGTCGAAAGCGAAGAAGCGCCGTGGTCGACCAACAAGAAATATGAGGGTGCCAATTCCGGCCACCGTCCGTCCGTCAAAGGTGGCTACTTCCCGGTCAGCCCGGTCGATTCATTGAACGACTTGCGCGGTGAGATGTGCAAGGCCCTCGAGGCCCTGGGCATCGAGACCGAAGTGCATCACCACGAAGTGGCCGGCCCCGGCCAGTGCGAAATCGGCACCAAGTTCTCGACCCTGGTGAAGAAGGCCGATGACCTGTTGACGATGAAATACGTCATCAAGAACGTCGCCCATCGCAATGGCAAGACCGCCACCTTCATGCCCAAGCCCATCGTTGGCGACAACGGTTCCGGCATGCATGTGCACCAGAGCCTGGCCAAGGCGGGCACCAACCTGTTCATGGGTGACGGTTACGGCGGGCTGAGCCAGACCGCGCTGTGGTACATCGGCGGCGTGTTCAAACACGCGCGCGCCATCAATGCCTTCGCCAACTCCACCACCAACAGCTACAAGCGTCTGGTGCCGGGTTACGAAGCGCCGGTGATGCTTGCCTACAGCGCGCGCAACCGCTCGGCCTCGTGCCGGATTCCGTTTGTCACCAATCCGAAAGCGCGCCGTATCGAAATGCGCTTCCCGGACCCGATGAACTCCGGCTACCTGACCTTCACCGCCCTGATGATGGCCGGCATCGACGGCATACTGTACAAGATCGATCCCGGTGCGCCGATGGACAAGGATCTCTACGACCTGCCGCCAGAAGAAGAGAAAGGCATCCCGACCGTGTGCAGCTCGCTGGATCAAGCGCTGGACGCACTCGATTCGGATCGCGATTTCCTGAAAGCCGGCGGCGTCATGTCGGACGACTTCATCGACGGCTACATTGCCCTGAAGATGCAGGAAGTCACCAAGTTCCGCGCGGCGACGCATCCGCTGGAATACCAGTTGTACTACAGCCTGTAAGCACCGCCGTCAGCGGTACCGCGAAGGCCCGGCAGCGATGTCGGGCCTTTTGCGTTTTGCTGGGCATGCTGGCGAAGACAGACACACATCGAGCAACCTCAGTCAGACAGCATCTGCGCTTGCCAAAGGCGACCCACCCACCGCGAAAACCGACAGCCATCAGGTGCGGCGACGATGCCGCAGGGGCGCGCTTGGCCCAACGCCTGTCCTGAGCCTGTCGAAGGGCCGGGATTCAGTGAGAAATGGCCACGGACGACCAGGCTGCGTGCCCAGCTGCTGCCCAAATTGCGCTCGCGCAGGCCCGATTCTTGCCCAAACCGCCGCCTACCCGACAGACTGCAAGAGTAGGGTGTTCGAATTTCCTAAACTTCCGCGCAGATCGCCGCACAGCGGGCCTGCCCGAGCTTGAGCGCCGAATCGGGATTCCTGGCCAGGAAAACGCGCTCAACCGCCGCCTCTGCCGGCCGATACTCGCGAATCAGCGCGCCGATACCGGTGAAGATTGCTTTCAGCCGGCGCGGGAAATCCTCTTCCCCGGCCACATGCAGCGCGCAGTGGAAGACGTGCCGACAACGTCCGCCGGGGTTGGCATCGACGATGCCGATGCCGGTGCGCTGCGAGCCGGGATCGATACCGAGGATACGGGTCACGCCAACCGGCCTCATGCCGCAACCGCTCCCGACATCGCTTTGGTGCCGACGCATGTCGCCCAGTGGCGCGCCGTGGATGGCCCACCCTGGCGCACGCTTCGTCGCGCGCATGACTTCTCACCCGGGACGGCATCGCCCGCAACGGAACACGCTCGCGCCATCCCCGATCACCGGAGTCGCCGCATGCATCGAGTCATCCTCAGGCGTTTGCTTGTGCTGGCGCTGCTGGCCTGCGGTGGCGTAATCGTCGCCGCCGCGAGCGCAGTCGAACCCGCCGCATCCGCTACAGCGAAAGTCGTGCCCGATGCCGCGGCCGAGGCGCTGGCCGAACGCATGCTGCAGCGCCTGGGTGGCCGCACGGCCTGGGCCGGTTTGCGCGGCACGATCAACGATTCGCTGCAGAATCGGCTGGAGGATCCGACCGTGATCCACGCGGTGATCGCGATGGATTTCACCGCGCCACGTTTCCGCATCGACAGCACCGCGCCCGGCATCCGCGTGGCCCGTGTGATCGACGGAGATCGCGACTGGCGGCTGACCCGCGAGGGCGAGATTCGCGATCTCGACGCTGACCTGCGCGCCGAAGACCTACGCTGGTACCAGGGCCACGTCTATCGCACCCTGCATCGTGTCGCGGCGCGCGATCCTGCCCTCAGCCTGCGCCTCGCCGAGGACGGCCGGCTCGAGGTCCTCGAGCACGCCACACGAATCTTCTGGTTCCGCCTCGACGCGGCCGCCGAACCCTATTCCTTCGGCGCCCACGACGACGAGCAGGGCACGCTTTCCGGCCCCTGGGCACACGTCGAAGGTGACATCCGCCATCCGGTCTGGGTCTCCAATCGCGATGGCACCTGGCGAGCGCGGCTGACCCGGCTCGAGCTCAATCCGACGTTGCCGGATTCGCTGTTCGAACGTCCGGAGTCGAATGCCGTATCCGATTGAACCAAGCGTTCAGTCTGGTTTTGTCGGACTGAAGCCCCTCCTGGGTATCAAGCCTCGCCGGCGAAGACAGACACACATCGAGCAACCTCAGTCAGACAGCATCTGCGCTTGCCAAGGCGACCCACCCACCGCGAAAACCGACAGCCATCAGGTGCGGCGACGATGCCGCAGGGGCGCGCTTGGCCCGATGCCGGACGACCAGGCTGCGCGCCCAGCGGATGCCGAAACGGCGCTCGCGCAGGCCCGATTCTTGCCCAAACCGCCGCCTGTGTGTGGTGCAGGCGCACTACCCGGACTTCCTCTAACGTCTTGAGGACGAAGACCGCTCGCTGCCAGCCTACGTGCGCGAGTTCGATGCCCGCGACGGGGGTGGACGAAGAATTGCCTGACATCGGAAGGCCGAGGCTGGCTTGGCACGGTGAGCTACCCGCATCTGATCAGATGTGCAGTGCGCCGCTTCCGGTCTTCGCGTGCACCGCGGCCAGGCCACGGCGGATCAGCTCGTAGAGCACCATCTCGTTGGCCCGTGGCGTGTCGGCAAACCAGCGGTTGCAGCTCATGTGCACGAGGCTTGGGAGCAGCGCTTCCACCGAACCCCAGAGCAGGCCCTGGGCTTTGAGTTCGCGCAGTTCCGTGCCGATCACGCTGCGTTCCGCCGCGTGCGAGTGCAGCACCGCCAGCAACGATTTCTGCAGCGGTGCCGGCATGTCCTCCGGCAGTTGCACGTTGCAGGCGGCCTGCACCGCGCTCGCATGCCGGCGATACGTGTCGCCGAGCGACCCGAGGCGTTGCTTCTCCATCCGGAATTCCTGCTTGAAGCCGGTGGCGATGAATGTGAAGAGGTCGGCCAGGTCGCCATGCTGCAGTCCAAAATCCTGCAGGTCACCGACCAGACAGGTAGCCGCCAGCTGCCAACGCCAGTTCGGATCACCGTCGCGCAGCAGGTCCAGCAGCGCCGCCACCCGCGCGCTTTCCTGGCAGAACCAGCGTTCGCAGACAGCAAGACCTCCGGGGCCACCATAGCGCTCGATCTCGCGCTCATAGCTGCCGATCTCGATGCGGTTGATCAAACGCTGTGCGCTCAGCTGTTCGAGCAGCAGGCACAGCTGCGGCAGAACGCATGTATTCAACCGCTCCGGGATGCCTTGCAACCGCAACCGCAGGTGCCACTCGGGATCGCCATAGCGAATGTAGAACCAGCGGGTACACGCGCCTTGTCGGCGCAGTTGTTCGGCCAGGGGTGCCAGCGATTCGCCCAGCACGCGGTCGAGCATGCCGGTGCTGCCGTAGATCCGGAAGTACAGCCAGTCCGAGCCGGGCAGGCGGCGCCGCTCGCGGTCGGAAACCTGCAATGTGCCGGCAGGTGCCGCCGCTTCGAAGCGGCGCAGATGCGACAGGGATCGCGCTGCCGCGGGCTGGACTGTGTGCGCGCCGACGGGTTGCGGAGACCGCCGCAGCGGCAGCACGATCTCGTGCGCAAAGGCCGCGCTGTCGGCGCCGACGCACAGGGTGGCCGGATCGTACAAAGCCTCGACCAGCCGCACTTCGCCGGTCTTGCGCAGCGCGCGGCACAGGGCTTCGAGCGCCAGCGGGTTGGCGAGATCGATCGCCTGAACATTGTCACCCTCGGCCATGCCGAGCTGCCGCGGCATGCCGAACCGGGCGCGCAGCGCCTCGGCCTGCGCCAGTTGCTGCGGTCGGTCAGCTTTCAGCAGGGCCGCCGCATCGCGTGCTGTCAGCCGCCAGCGCGCCAGCGCCAGGATCACCCGGCCACAACGAACGCGCGGCAGCCGGGGCAGCGAGGCCAGCGCTTCCGGGAAATGGAACTGACCGGACGCATGACCCTGGAACTGCACCCTGCCAAGGAAGCGATACAAGCCGAGCGCGTTGGTCTCGTAGTTGTGCGCATTGCTCATCCGCGGGATCACCCGCTTGTTGAGCCGGCGCGACCACAACAACACGTTGTTTCCACGCACTTCGATCTCGAGATCGTCGGGGGTGATCTGGTACTCGAGCGGCGCACCGGAATTGCCGAGCAGCGGAATTTCGTAGTCGCGGAACAACGGCCGACAGGCGAGGTTGCCCATCCGTTCCTGCGGCAGATGGACGATTTCGGCGATCACGGCGTCCGGATGGGCCTGTGATTCAACAGTCAGGTTCGCGCGGACGTGCCGGCTTAGTTCGGCGCTGCCGAAGCAGAACCGCCCGAACATGTTGGCGGCACCCGGCCCCGTGACCCCATGCAGGACCAGCTGGTAGTTTCCGCGGTCGACGGCATCGCTTCCGGGCGCAAGCAGCGTTGCCATCGCATGGGCGGACGACGGCACGGCGGCCCGCAGCGCTGTATCCCATTCCGGCAGGTCGTCCGGATCAAGCACGATCTCTTCGAGGGCTTGGCCCTGGGCGTCATGCCAGCGACGCACCAGCAACGCACCGACCGCCGCCTCGCGGTCGTCTGCTACCGCCGCGTGCAGTTCGATGCCGGCGAGCAACGGGCTGGGATCGGGTGCATTCGATCCGTCGCCGATGCCAACCTCCGGGTCGAGAACCTCCAGCAGCGGCATGCGCCGCCCTTCGTAGCGGGCGGTGAAGCGACTGCAGAACTGATCGAGCTTGCGCGAACGCGACGCACCGAGTCGCATGGTCAGCTCGGCGGCGCGGGCAATCTCGTCGGCGACCGAACTCGACAGATGCAGCGTGTCACCTTCGCGGTACAGATCCACCTGGAACAGCCGCTTGTGCCTGAGCTTTGCGCCGACGGGCTGCAGGAGATCGACGACTTCGGAATAGTCGGACGCCGAGCAGCCGGGGCCGCCGCGGTCGAGTGAACGGATTCGTTCGTCGGCGCGCACCAGCGCGTCGAGACCATGCGCAGAGGGATCGATAGACGAGAGCTGCCCGATCATCGCCGGAAGACATTCCGCTCCGGTCAGGCGCGGCTCGATCGCCGGGATCAGCAGGCAGTTCTCCACCAGGCTGTCGATGAACCCGTAGGCGGATTCCTGGTCGATCTCCGCGTCCGACGCTATCAGGGCCGCGGCCAGCTCCGCTGCGGTGCGCCCGCCGTGCCGCGCCGCCGCCAGCATCTGCATCAGCGGCTCGCTGATCCCTACCGAGCTCAATGTATAGACCCGCAGACCGCCCAGCAGCTGCCACTCCACGTAGTGCCAACGGTCGCCGACGCGATGCCCGCAATCATTGGCGCGCAGTCGCAGCCGGTGGCGCAGCTCGGGGTGCCGTGCGAGGTGCTCGCCAAGCGACGCGATCACCGCCGTATCGAGTCGGGTATGCCGCCGCAGCGACATCGCATCGATCTGCATGCGGGTTGCTTCGGCGAGGGTGCCGACGCTGACTGCAGCGCAGAGGCCGAACGGCGTCGGTCGTGTGCACATGCGCGACAGGTAGTTGTAGAGGGATCCGGCGAGCTCGAGATCCTTCTTCGAGTCGAGTCGCCAGTGCCAGGCCTGTAGTCGCTCGTGCAGCGATGCCGAGGCGACATGAATGGCGTCTCCGACACGCGGGTCATCCCACAGTGCGCGCATCGCCGCCAGCGTGTCCTCAACTGGCTGCCTGTCGTTCGCCCCGATCAGCGCGTTCACCGGCAGCAGCGGCGTGCGCAGCACGAAGTAGGACTCCGGCTCGAACAGGCTGTCGCAAGCGGCACGCGCCGGCGCGACACGCAGCGCAGTCATGGAACCCGCCGTGCTCATGCCGACCGCTCCGCTGGGCGGTCGGTCAGCAGCGGCGCGTCCCAGCCATCGTCACCGTGGCCGAGGCAGGTGAGCACCGCAAGCCCCACTCCAGCGGCGCCGCTGAGCAAGCCCCAGTCCGGGATTGCACGTTGCGACTCGCCGAAGCCTTCGCTGCTGAACAGTCCTGCTGTGGCCGGCAGATCGGAACGACGAATGCTCAGCGTGCGCAGCAGCCAATGCACGCAGGCATCGGAGAAATCCACGTCGCCGGTGCTTTGCCAGAACCGGAAGAAGATCAACGCCGCGCCAGCGGTGCCGTGACACAAGCCGGTGTCGACCACCGCGGAAACCTCGCCGCGGCGTGATGCGCAGTCCCTCGCAGTCTCGACGGCGATCTGCCGCCAATCGGCATTCCCGGTTGCCGAGGCCGCGCGCATCAAGGCGACTGCCACGCCGAGGTCGCCGTAGCACCAGGCCAACGGGCGCGACTCGTCCGGGCGCTCCTGGACGTTGGGAAACCAGGCACCCATGCGCCCGGTCGACGGGGCGCGCTGGTGCAGCAACCACGCGATTGCGGATTCAAGCATTCCGTTTGCCACCTCGACATGACAGCCGCGCTCGATGCAGCGCGCGAGAAAACCGACAACCCCCGCAGCGCCATGCGCCAGTCCGACATTGTGGTAGCCGTCCGGATATGCACTGCGCTGGTGCGCCGGCAGCAGATGCGGCGGGGTGTGCCAGCTCAGGCGTGCGCCGCTGCGCCGGCCGCGGGCGGCCAGGTGGCGTAGCACGTGTCCCGTCAACTGGTCCGCGCAGGACGGATCCGGGTGTTCGATCGCATAAAGGCCATAACCGGCAAGGCCGATGATCACGTCGTAGTCGGCCTGCCATTCCGCGCTTGAAAGCATGCCGAGCAGGGCCTGATCGAATTCTTCGCTGAAGCTCTCGTCGGCGGTGCCGGAGGCCCGCGCCAGTCGCGACAGAGCATGTACTACCCCACTGAGTCCGCCGATCCAGTGTGGCGGCAGGTGAACCGCTCCAATCTGTGCGCACGTCGCTTCGAACAGATCGCCGCTCGCCACCGCGAATTGCACATCGCCGGTTACCCGCTGCCATGCATGCAGATACTGCGCGATCGCCGCGCGGTCACTTGCAGCAAGCCCGGGGCTGTCCGCCGGCAACCGGCAGGCGGCGGCGGCGATCGTGCCGCAAAGGTCGAACAGCGCGTTGCGCCCGTCTTCGTTCAACCCGGGTACGACGGTACGTTCGCGATCCAGCATTGTCTCGACCATCTGGTTTGTATTTTCCTTCCGTCGCTGCGGGGCGCTCGCGTCACGCGCACCGCTTCAAAGTCCTGCCCCGGCACACCGGGGCAGGGCACCTGTCGCTGGTGCGGTGCCTAGCGCATCGGGCACTCGACCGTGGTGCTGTTGCAGCCGGTGCTGCCCGCACACGCACCCGAACAACCCGCGCTGCCGCACCAGTTGCTGCAGTAGGTCCAGGATGCACCGGCCACCTGGTCGACCTCGCCCTGGGCCATCGGCCGTGCAGTCAGATCACGCAGCGTTTGCTTCGACAGCGAAAGCTTCTTCTTCAATTCCATGGTCATTAATCCACGTCAATTTCCGGGCCATATAGGCCTGGCCCGGGTTGGCCATTGGACGACGCTCGTCCAAATTCAGTTCGCGGCGGAGACCCGTTCCCGGGCCGGCCGCACGGCTTCGGGAGTCGGCTGGATTTGCGCGGCAACGGCAGGTGGCATCGGGCGTTGCAGGGCGATCACCCGGTCAGCTGAAGCGATCGTTTCCGGGCGGTGCGCGATGATGATCCGGGTGATCCGGAGGGCGGCAACCTGCTGATTGATCCAGCGCTCGCGATCCACGTCCAGGTGGCTGGTCGCTTCGTCGAGCAGCAATATCGACGGCTTCCGGTACAGGGCGCGGGCAAGCAGCACGCGCTGTTTCTGGCCACCGGACAATGCCGACCCCATGTCGCCGACCTGGCTCTCGTAGCCCATCGGCATCGCCACGATGTCGTCATGGATGGAAGCGGCGCGCGCCGCCTGCTCAATGTCGGACAGCTGCGCCTCCGGGTCGAAGAAGGCAATGTTGTCGGCCACGGAGCCGGCGAACAGATCGTCGTCCTGCATCACCGCGCCGAACCGCTCCCGGTGCCGCGTGAGGCCGATGCGTTGAATTTCGATGCCACCGACACGGATCGTTCCCTCGGTGGGCACGATCAGGCCCAACAGCAGCTTGGACAGCGTGGTCTTGCCGCAGCCCGACGGCCCGACGATCGCAACCGATTCACCCGCGCCGACAGTGAAACCGACGTTCCGGATGACCCAGGGATCGTCCTCGGTGTAGCGAAAGCCGAGGTTGTCGACTTCGATGGTCGGCGCCGGCTCCGGGCCGACATATCCCGAGCGCGCATTGCACTCGGGGGGTTCCAGCGCGATGTCCGCGATTCTCTCCGCGTGCACGCCAAGCAGGCGGAACTCGACCAGCCGGTCGATCAACGCCCCGGCCCGCGTGGAGAACATCTCCGCGTAGGCGAGAAACACCACCAGCACGCCGATCGTCCAGCCGCCAGCAAGCACCAGACTGCCGCCGAGCCAGATCAGTACGACCCGTTGTCCACCGAACACCAGCGAGCTCAACGCCCCGAATGTTGCCTGGGTGCGCTGGATACGCGATTCGCGGTTGACCACCTCGGCAGTGCAGTTGGCCACGTGACCGACGCGCACAGCCTGCTTGTTGGCAACCTTGATCGCCTGCGCCCCGTGCACCGTCTCGACCAGGCACGACTGCTGTCTTGCAGCATGCTCGAGCTGCTCTTCGGTCAGCGTCTGCAACTGGTGGTAGGCGAGGGCTCGGAGTCCGAGGTAGATCAGGAATGCGCCCAGCACCACCGCAGTCAGCGACGCGCTGTAGAACGCCAGAACCATCAGCACGAACACGACCGTCAATCCGTTCAGCACGGTCTCGACGAAGCCGCTCGTCAACGTTCGCTGGATGCTCGCGAGGGAGGCGAAGCGCGACATGATCGAGCCGACATGGCGACTCTCGAAGTACGCGGTTGGCAGTCGCAGCAAGTGGGCGAACAGGTTGGTGAACCACTGCGCGTTGATCGACGCGCTCAGTGTTGCGATCACCCAGCCACGCAGGGCCATCGTCAGCGACTGCATCAACACTATCGCCAGGAATGCAACGCCGATCAGGGTCAGCAGATCGGCATCGCCGGTGACCACGACGTGATCGACGACCAGTTTCAGCGCCAGCGGCAGCACCAGTGTGAAAGCCTCCAGCGCCAGCGCGAGAACGGCCACCAGGCCGAGCGCCTGCGCAAGGCCGTGGACGCTTCCAGCCAGTGATCGCCAGGAGATGGGCCGGCGCTCCTTGATCGGCTCGAACCGCGATGCCGGTTCGAGCTCCAGGGCCACGCCGGTGAACGAACGACTCACCTGCTCATGGGTCAAGCGCATTGCGCCGCGTCCGGGATCATGGATCTCGACGTCGCCCGCGGTTACCCGCTTGAGAACAACAAAGTGGCCCATGTCCCAGTGCAGGATGCAAGGCGTACGCAGATGCGCGAGCCCCGCGAGCTCGACCCGCAAAGGTCGGGGCTGCAGATCGAGCTGGTCAGCGATCGCGATCAGCCGCGACAGCCGCACTCCCTTGATCGATGGCGGAAAACGCCGGCGCAGCCCAGCCAGGTCGACATCATGACCGTGGTAGCTGGCCACCATGGCTAGACAGGCCAGCCCGCATTCGGTCAGCTGCGTCTGCTGGAACATGGGTAGGCGCCGGGTGCAGCTGCGCACGGCACGGGCGACGAGGTCGAGCGGGCTCACAGGCGCTCCGCGGCGGCAACGGGAGGCGCACGGGTTGGTTCGCCCGGATCGCTGACACGCGCAGGCAGATTGAGCAACTCGATCAGCCGCCGACGATCGAGCAGCACCGCCGCCTGCAGCGTCATGTTGGTGCGTAATGGAACGGATTCGCCCGCCAGATCGATACGCTGCTGATCGGGGATGACCAGCGCCCGATAGGAGGCTTCGCCGATCTGCAGGCCACTGCTTCGGTTCACCTCTTCAGGCGACAGCGCCCGGTGCGCGATTTCCGCGATTCGGCCGAACTGCTGCCCATACTGCTGGTAGGGAAACGCGTCGTAGCGCATGGCCACGCGTGTGCCAACGCGTATGCGGCCGACCGCTCGTGCCGGAATCCAGAGCTCGGCCAGCAACTCCGACGGCTCGGGTATGACTGCGAGAAGTTGCTGGCCCTGCACCACGGACTGGCCGTCGACGGCGTTCAACCCCGAGACCCGTCCCGCACGCGGCGCGCGGATAACCAGGGACTGTTCGCCAGCGTTGCGGGCGATCGTTTGCACGGTCTCCGCCAGCGCCGCGAGCATGCTGTTGCGTTCAGTCGCAGTCGACGTCGGCAGCTCATCCAGTTCCGCGTCGACACTTGCTATCTGGCCGCTGACATCGAGCTGCTGCAGCTGCGCCAGCTCCACCTGCACCTGCGCTTCGAGCACGGCGGATTCGAACTGATGAATCTGCAGCGCGGTCAGCTGGCCGCTGTCGCGGATCGGCGAGATGCGCTCAAGGAGACCGCGGGCGCCGTCCTGCTGCTGCTTGCGCAGCGACAGGGCTCCTGTGACCAGAGTCAGCTGGCGTTGCAACGCGCTTCTCTGTTGCTCCAGCTTGGTGGTCCGGCGCGCGATCCCGTCCTCGAACGCACTCAGCTGCGACTCGAGTCGCTGGCGCTGACTGTCGAGCTCTTCGGCCACCGCTGCGCCAACCCGGCCGACCTCTCCGCTGTCACGTTCTATCGAAACACGTGCCAGTTCATGGTTGGCCTCCACATACTGGCCCTCGACAACAGCGATCGAGATCACCCCGGCGGCCGGTGCGGACACCGCGACCAGCCCCTTGGCGGGCAGCAACTGGCCTCGCACCTCTTCACTTCGGGTGTATTCCCCGAACACCAGCAGCAGGACCAGCACGACTGCGCTTCCGACCGGCAGGAGAGCAAGTCTCCAGCCCAGACGATGTGCCAGCACCTGGACGCTACCCATCCAGTCCTGCTCGCGAGCCTGTGCGACCTCGGGCCGAAACAGCGGCTCCCCCTGTGGGCGTTCGGTACTCACTGCGCCACGTTCCAGAACCTCTTGCGTGCCAGGGGATGGATTCCTGACCTACTCGCAGCAGAAGGGTGGGATCGATCAGACCTGGCGTTTTCGTGCGCCGTGCGCTTCTCGGTCTGCGCGGCAGACGTCGTTGGCGCAAGCGTCGATCAGGCTCGGTTTGGCCGTGCTTGGAGCGTCCTCACAGTGCGTTTGGGCAGGTGTTCGCCAGCGCCGTTCGTGGCCATTTCCGGCCCGCTGCCGACACGCTTTTCGACCCTTGCAGTGGAAGAGTCCGACATGCGCTATCGCGTGCAACTTCAGTACGCCCGAGTGCGCAGGCCGAAAGCATGCCGGTGCTGCCACATGAACATGGCCTGCTATTGAAGTTCGGGGAGATCGCGCGGATCGTCCGCTTGCGCGAGATTGATCGATTCGAAGGTGTCGGCAATCATGCGGCGGTGTACACGCCGCATGGCCGTGCCCGTCCGAAAAGATGGGCGGTTCCTACTCAACGAACCCGGAAGACGCTTCATGCCAGTGACCGCCAATGCGCCGGAGTTGCTCCAACTCGAGCAAGCCAGCAAGACCTATCGGCGCAACGCCAAAACCATACAGGCGCTGAAGAACTTCGACCTGGAGGTCGCACCGGGGACTATCGTTGGTCTGCTAGGACCCAACGGCTCTGGCAAGACGACCCTGATCAAGGTGATCACCGGTCTGTGCGGTGCGGACCAGGGCAGTCTTCGATGGCGAGACCAGGCCGCCCAGCTTGCCGGGCAGCCCGGCCCACACCTGCGCGAGATGGGCGTGTTGCTGGAGGGGCGAGGCGCGGTCTATGAGCGCTTGAGCACATGGGAGAACGCACGCTACTACTGCGCGCTGCGCGAAGCGCGCTTCGATGCTGACGAGTTCAGGCGACTGGCTGAACTGCTTGATGTGGCTGACATCCGCGCGCCGGTGCGCCAGCTGTCGACGGGCAACAAGCTGCGCGCCGCGCTGCTGGGGGCGCTGATACACCGGCCCGCGCTGGTGCTGCTGGATGAACCTACCCTCGGCCTGGACCTGCAGGGCGTAGAGCGGCTGCAGGCCGTGCTGCGCCAGGGCGCCGCGCAAGGCCAGGCCTTCATTCTGAGTTCGCATGACCTGCATTTCATCGAGCGGCTCTGCCCGCGCATCGTCTGCATCCACGCAGGTGAAAAGCGCTTCGACGGCTTGCGCAGCGACTTCGTGCAACAGCAATACAGCTATCGCTTGATCGTGCAGTTCGGTTCGTCCGCAGTGCCCGAACCGCCGCCTTGGCTTCCAGACAGGTGCTGGGTTGCGCAGAACGACCAGCACGTGCTCGACCTCAGCGACCACGCCGAGGCCTGCCGACTGCTGGCCGAGTGGCAGCCACTTCTGCCGCACTTCGCCAGCCTTGAACTACGTCGCGTCGAACTGCGCGACCACTACCTGCAGATGCTGGAAAGCGGGAGCGTTGCATGAGTACTTCAAGCCTGAGTGCACGCTGGGTCCACCATCTGTTCAACGAGACCCGACGCGCGCTGTACCTGTCCCGGCGCTACTGGCTCGAAACCCTGCTTGGTCTCGGCCTGGTCACCAGCCTGTTCGGAGGCCTGTTGTTTGCCGTGCTGCAGACCAGTGACAGCAGCCTGGCCGCTGGCGGTGTCGACGGCCTGATCGTGGGGTTCGCCATCTGGCTGTTTGCCAGCGCCGCCGCCCAAGGCCCCAGCTCGGAGGTCATTCAGGAAACCGAACAGCGCTCCCTTGAGCAGCTCAGTCTCGCCCCGATCCGCCTGGATGCCTTGCTTGCCTTCCGACTGCTGTTGGATCTGCTGGGCGGATTGACCCTGTTGATGCTGACGCTCGGCGTGGCCCACCTGTTGACTGCCGGCCGCGTGACGCCGAGCCCGGCGATGCTGGGGCTTGCAATCCTGGGCGTCCCGGCGTTGGTGGGTGTGGGCTATGCGCTGGCCGGCCTGATGCTGTTGGTCAAGCGCGGCGAGGTGCTGGTGATGATCGGCTTTCCCGTGCTGATTGGCCTGATCGCCCTGCCTGCCTATCCGATCAATGCACTGGCGTGGCTGCCCTATGCTCTATGCGCCGCCGCCGCCCGCGCCGCGGCTGTTGGCGAACATATTCCCGCCGAGGTGTGCGGGTGGATCGCGTTGAACGGGGTGCTGTACCTCGTCGCAGGCCGCTATCTGTTCGTTCGTTTGCTGCGGCGGGCTCGCGAGCTGGGTGTGCTGGGGCACTTCTGACGCTGCTGGATAGCCCTCGGTCGCGACCGGCATCGTCATTGTCACGATGGCGATCCAGCTGCTTGGCCGCGGCCTCCAGTTTCTCGGCGCGCGCGGTGAATTCGGCGCGCGTGCCGGAGCGGTGTTTCGAGGCATTCGACGGCAGCTTCAGCGGACTCATGTCGATCATCTTTTACCGCGCCATCGATACGCTCGCTGCTCTCGGCGAGAACAGGACCAGTTTTTCTACCGCTTCGCCGGATCTCGAGCTGGTCAGCTTCTTCCGTCAGCACTTGCAGGCGAAATGGAAGGAACCCGCACGCCGCCTCAACGCATCGTCACCAGTGCCCCCGTGGGCTTGCCGACGATGCAGCGTCCGCCGCATTCGACCCATGCATGCGCTTCGAACTGGGTGTCGGCTCGGCCGACACCCAGCCGAAGAACGGCTCGATAACCCATGCCTGCCAGTCGCAGCTGCGTTGCCATCGCAATCGGCAAGCATGGCCGCTGTCGATTCACCACCCAACTGCCGGCCGTAACCGTGGCGTGGCCGACGGTCATCAGCATTTGCCAATCTTGCGCCGAGCTGGGATCGCGACCGTGCTGCGAGCGCCGCAACGAGCGGCGAAGCGCGCCGGTGGCGTCCACAAACATGCACATGCGCACGACCAGCACCGACAGCAAGCAACGCAGCCAAAGCCAGCGATACGCCAGTGCGCTCATGACGGAGTGGCTGCTGCGGAAGCCCAATGCGAGCGCAGCACGCGAATCGGCTTCAGCACGGAATACAGCCAGTGCCAGTGCAGCGGCAGCGGCCAGGCGATGTAGTCATTGGCGGTGGGCCGCAAGCGAGACCATTGAAAGCGCCAGCGATAACCGAAAGTCTTCTGCCACGGATGGCGAAAGTCTGGCTCGGCCAATCCTTCCGCCAGCGCGGGCATCGCCGCTTCGCTGGGCGGCGTGATCGAATTGCGCAGCGCCTCCAGGCACTCCGCCAGCAGGCGCGAACACGCGTGAGAATGCGGCAGCTCGCCATGCAGGGCAAGCACGTCGAGGTCGCGTTTCAACTTCTCGCACTCGCCGAGTGTCACGCCCATGCCGAAGCGATGCGCCAGCCGCGCGGCCCGTGTTGGGTCATGCTGTGGGTGTTGGGAAAACGCGTGCAGATCGGCGCACCAGTGCAGCGACTCCCAGCGGTGGCGGGAGTGATGAAAGCAGATGTAGACGTAGAGTTCGGCGCTCGGCAGGACACTGAGCGACTCGTTCGTCAGGGTGCTCGGTCTGGCCACCGCGAGGTAATGCTTGCTTGAAAATACGCAACCCGTGTTGTCCAGAGTGCGGTGCAACTCGACCATCACTCCGGTCGGCGAGCGCAACTCCAGCGCGCAGGTGTAGCGGCAGAACGCAGCGAGGTTGCCATCACTGAACTTTGTCCATTCCGGATTGGAGATGGCGTAACCGCGAGCGATCAACTCCTTGGCAACACGCAGCAACGCGCCAGCTTCGAGCAGGACATCGACATCCCGATACTGCCGCAGAAACGCATCGCCGTAGTACTCCTGCGCGAGTGTTGCGCCCTTGATGAAGACATGCGCCACCGCCGGCTTGGCCAAAATCTCGCTGGCCAGCAGACTCTGTATCCGCATCACTTCCATTGCCCGCATCGTGCTGCGTTTGCGCAGCTGGCTCAGCTCGTCGGCCACCGCTGCAGGCAGCAGATCCGCCGCATACGCCAGCAGGTGTTTGCGCAGCAGCACCACCACAAAATTGCGCTGCGCCGAAGCGAGCAGTGCTTTCCAATCGAGCGTCTCGGCCACGATCTGGCGCAGTGTGACCTGCAAGGCATCGCTCAGCGTCGGCCGCGAACAAATCAATAGCAGTTGCGCGACCCGACCGAGCGTCGGTGGCGCCTGTGTGGGTAAAGCTTGATTCATGCGCTGTGGATACCTCATCCATCACAAGCCGACTGGCTTTGACCCGCAGATTCTGACTGAACTCGGATCGACCCACGCTGATTCGACGTTCGCGGTATCGCCCATGGCAAAAAATTGGCATCCAATGCACGAGGAAAATGCAGTTGTGGGAGCGGCGGAAGCCGCGATCACTCACCTGAGGCCTGCAGCATCGCGGCTTTCGCCGCCCCACAACTGCCTTTCCGACCGTACCAACCCACGCGAAACCTCGCTGGTTTGGAAGCGGATTTTGCGGCGAGATCGGGGTGCTGCCGCCGCTTTTCCAGGCAATCAATTGGAGTAGACTGCGTACCGCAAGCGGACGATCAGGGGTGTGATTGTCGTCACGATTTGCGGGACGCCAACAAACTCCGCCGGAAGCCTTTGGGACTCTGCGCAAGTGGCTGCTGCGCCCGAGGTCAAGACGTCGCCAAGGTGATCCACGATCTATTCGCCAACAAATAGTGCGCCCAACCGGTTCTCCCACCAATCAAGGAATCACCGTGAATGACTCAGCAGACGCTAACTCGCAAGCCCGCCTCCCGTGGCAGACACCCACCGTGGAAAGCCACGGCTCGCTGGCGCAGATGACCAAGTCGGTCAACAACGCCGGCAATGGTGATGGGTTGTACTCGGACGCCAATTCGTAAATCGATAGCGCGCGCGAGCAGAGGACAACGTCATCGCGCGCGTCCAGCTGGGTCACACGAAGTCAGGGGGTTTCATGAAAGTCCAGTTCAATCTTGGCGGCGCCATGTTCGCCGCAGCCATGTTGCCTGTGCTTGCCGCAAGCGCGGGCGTGGCGTCAGCACAAGCCAATCTCGCGGTGGATTCGGTCTACACGGATAGCAGCTCACGGGTCAAGCCGGCGCCTCAAACGACGCAGGCGGCTGCCCTATGGCGCGCGCCGTTGGCGGTGTTACACGACAACGGGTCCCTTGTCACCGGCGTGGGCAACGGCTTGGGCGGTGCCGATACCAGCGCGATCGTAGAGCCGAGAACAATCTTTGGCTTCGGGGCTCAATCCGTCGTTCCAAACCGCGTGAGCGATGACTTCACCGTCACTGGTGGCGCTTGGCAGATCGATACGATTACCACCTTCGCCTATCAGACCGGTTCCTCCACGACCTCGACTTTGACCGGGCAAGTGCTGCAAATCTGGGACGGCCGGCCTGATCTGGTCACGAGTTCGGTGGTGTGGGGCGACTTGAGTACCAATGTCCTGGGTAGCTCGACATGGTCAGGGATTTACCGCGTAACCAATACAACACTCACCAATGCCCAACGCCCGATCATGGCCAATGTGATCAACGTGGGCATCGTGCTGCCTGCGGGAACCTATTGGCTGGAGTGGTCGAATTCCGGGACGCTCGGTTCTGGTCCGTGGGCGCCGCCTTTGCCGAATCCAGCGGTGGGGAACGCTGGGCAATCCCTTACGGGTGTCTGGACGTTTCCTGTGCTTGATGTCGGGCTACCCAACGAATTTCCCTTCGTGGTCGAGGGCACCGCGATCGGTGGATTCAGCTGTAGCGACCTGACCCAGGTTGTTGGTGTGTGGGGCCTCAACGCGGGCCGCTGCGGCAACTTCACCAGCACCGCGACTGTCGCGACGTATGAATCGGCGATCTACGATTTTGAGCCTGCGATGCTGAGAGGGACCGCGCCGGGCGAGTACTCCTATGAAGTCGAGTTCATCTCCAACCGCCCGCGCCAGCCCAGCGCCACGACCTCGCTGCTGGTCAACGGCTCGCCCCTGCCACTGCAGACCGCCACCCAAAACTGGAACCGCGCGATTGCCTTCAACATCAGCGGCAACGGCAAGTACTCGATTTTCCGCTACAACGGTTCTGGCTTGCCGGTTGCCGTGCAGAAGTGGGTGACGCCGGTGGGTGCGGTGATCAACGCCGGGCAAACGCCAAACATCCTGCGGGTGGACAGAGTGCTGTCGGTGCCAATCCGCGCTTCGGCTCAGCCCAACGCGGTGACCACCTACAATCTGGTGTTCTCCATCAACGGCGTGGTGGTGCGGATCTTGCCCGAACCCTTCGGTGCCGATCAATTTGGCATCGGATTCACCCGCGGCCTTCCGGCTACCGGTGTGGCCGGCGATGAC
>JBQTGY010000066.1:0-8175 GCA_052390415.1 Pseudomarimonas sp.
TGGTGGGCCCATTGCGGCGAGGCGCAACGCAGCGATGGCCGCAAAGACCAAGTGAGCATCGTGCCAGCGGGAAAACGCAGCGAACACTTTGTGATTTTGAGATTCATCACTTTTGACGAGGCGCACCAACGAAGTTCGGGCGTTTTCTCGCGACCTCATGAAATGTCCGGGCTAGCCAGCGGCGGTAAGCTGCAAGACGCTTTTTCACGGAGGGCGGCGCTCCAGCGCCGCCGCTTGTGTTGAAGGACGATTGAGCCAAAAGCAGCCGCGCGGGAACGCGGCCCTGCTTTCAGGCGCGCAACGCCCCCACGCGATTCAACAAGGTCGCGCGGTCCAGGGCTTCAGCCGCGTCCGCGCGCCGATGACGATATTCGAAGGTCCCCGCCTGTATGCCGCGTTCGGAAACCACCACCCGATGCGGGATGCCGATCAACTCGATGTCGGCAAACATGGCACCGGGACGCAGGCCGCGATCGTCAAGGCACGTCTCCACGCCTGCCGCAGCAAGTTCAGCGTACAGCGCCTGAGCTGCTTGGGTGACTCCAGCATCGTTTTTCGGGTTGATCATGCAGATCGCGACCTGCCAAGGCGCCATCGGCTCCGGCCAACAAATTCCGCTGGCGTCGAAATTCTGTTCGATGGCGGCGGCCACGATGCGACTGACGCCGATGCCGTAACAGCCCATGGCCATCTCGCGCGGCTTGCCGGCTTCATCGATCACGCTGGCCCCCATCGCTTCCGCGTATTTGGTGCCAAGTTGAAATACGTGACCGACCTCGATGCCCCGAGCAATCCCGAGAGAGCCGCAGCCGTCGGGTGAAGGATCGCCGGCGACGATGTTGCGGATGTCGGCGACCACATCAGGTTCGGCCAGATCGCGTCCCCAATTGACACCGGTGAGATGGAAGCCGGTGCTGTTGGCGCCGACCACGAAGTCGTGCATGGCGGCGACCGTGCGATCGGCAATCACCGTGATCGCTTGCTTGCTCGCAACCGGTCCGAGAAACCCGGCCTGACTGCCCAAGGCGGCAGCGATTTCGCCTTCGTTGGCAAGTCGATAGCTGCCCACAGTCGCAATCTTGGCGAGCTTCATTTCGTTGACAGTGTGGTCGCCGCGAACCAGCGCCAAGGTAAAACCTTGCTCGCCGATAATCGCGATCGACTTGACGGTCGTGGCGAGCGGGATACCAAGCAGCGCGGCCACATCCTCGCAGGTGCGCTGGGTGGGCGTCGCTACTTCACACATTGGCGCGCTCGGAGCTGCGCGCGCCGCAGCCGGAGCCACCGCTTCCGCCAACTCGACGTTGGCCGCGTAGTCAGAACCATCCGAAAACGCGATGGCGTCTTCGCCCGAATCTGCCAGCACGTGAAACTCGTGCGATACCGACCCGCCGATCGCCCCACTATCGGCAAACACTGCGCGAAACCGCAATCCCAAGCGGGTGAATATGCGGCTATAGGCGTGATACATGTTCCAGTACTCGCGCTCCAAGTCGGTGGCGTCGATGTGAAACGAGTAGGCATCCTTCATCAGAAACTCGCGCGCCCGCATGGCCCCGAAGCGGGGGCGGATCTCGTCGCGGAACTTGGTCTGGATCTGGTAGAAGTTGACCGGCAACTGACGGTAAGACTTGAGTTCGGCGCGGGCAAAATCGGTGATGACTTCCTCGTGCGTCGGGCCATAGCAGAACTCGCTTTCCTTGCGGTCCTTGATCTTCAGCAGCTGGCCGCCAAACTTCTCCCAGCGCCCGGTTTCATCCCACAGTTCGCGCGGTTGGATGGACGGCATCAGCACTTCCAACGCCCCGGCGGCATTCATCTCTTCGCGGACGACATTCTCGACCTTGCGCATCACGCGCAGCCCCAAAGGCGTCCAGGTGTAGATGCCGGCGGCAAGCTTGCGCAGCATGCCGGCGCGCAGCATCAACTGGTGGCTGACGATCTCGGCGTCGGCAGGCGTCTCTTTGCTGGTGGCAAGATGAAATTGCGACAGGCGCATGGGGCGTGATTCCGGAGTAAACCGCGCATTCTAGCCAAGTCCGACAGGCTGCTACTGGACTGGAGCGACGTCGCGCTCGGTGGGCAGGGTGTCGGGTACTACATTGGTGTTGATGTCGACCCGGACCGTCTCATAGGGGCGTCCGGCAGGGGGCGCATCACTGATTTGCGTGCGGCCCTGTGCGTCCTTCCAACGGTAAACCGCCGGCGCGTATTTGGCTGAGTTCGGATTCTGTACTTGCATGCCTTCCGGCAGCAGCTCGGGCTGTTGATACCAAACCCACGCCGCCGCGCCGGCGACCAGCGCCAGCGCGAACAGCATGCCAGCCAAGAATTGCTTCAAAGGCTATGGCACGCAAAGCAACTTGACCAGCTCACGCTGGCGATTGAGCTGGCTGAGCTGCGCATCGACGCCAAGCACTTCGGGCGTTCCGTCGCCATCGAGATCCATCTTCACTTCCTTGGAGTTCTCGAGCATTTCGACATTGCTGCGTGCTTGCAGACAGTTGGCACTTGGCGCTGCGGGGCTCGCTGGAGCAACTTCGGTTTGCTCACCTTCAGCCGTTGCCGCCGCGGCCGCTGCGCCCGCAGGCTTGGGCGGATCATTGGTGACATCGCGGCGCTCGAACTCGGCGCCCTCCGGCTTGGTGTCCGAATAATGCGTCACGCCTTTTTCGTCCTTCCAGCGATATAACTCTTTGGCAATCACCGTGCTTGTGCTCGTGAGCAGCATCCAGGCGGCCAATACCGTGACCAGCAATCGAGTTGACATGGAGAGCGCCTCACGATGGGAAGGCCTCTACTTAAGCACCGCCCAAGGCCACTGGCAAGATCGGACCGGCGAGGTCAGATGGCTGGGGTACACTTCAGGCAGCCTTCGGAACCCATTCATGACCTCCAGCGACGACTCGCCCAAGCGACCAGCGCGCGGCATCTACCTGCTGCCCAACCTGTTTACCACAGGCGGCTTGTTCGCAGGCTTCTACGCGATTATCGCGGCCAGTTCCGGCAACTATGTCGATGCCTGCATCGCGGTGTTCGTCGCTGGGGTGCTCGACGGCATCGATGGCCGGGTGGCGCGCATGACGGGCACGCAAACCGAATTCGGCACCCAGTACGACTCGCTCGCTGATCTGGTCAGCTTCGGCATGGCGCCTTCGCTGGTGATGTACCACTGGTCGCTATCGACCTTGAAGCTGGAAGGTCCGGTGTGGGGCAAGCTGGGCTGGTCGGTGGCGTTTCTCTACGCTGCCTGCGCCGCATTGCGTCTCGCGCGCTTCAATACCCAGGTCGGCGTGGTCGACAAACGCTGGTTCATCGGACTCGCCAGCCCTGCAGCGGCCGGCCTGATGATGGCCTTCATCTGGACCACCAGCGTGTTGGGATACGGCGGCGGCCAAGTCACCAGCTTGGCGTTGGCGGTCACCGTGACCGCGGCGCTGTTGATGGTCAGCCGGATTCGATATACCAGTTTCAAATCGCTGCCGATTGCCGAGCGGGTGCCCTTCGTCACCATGTTGTTGGCGGTCGGCGTGTTTGTGGCCTTGGCGATTGACCCGCCGCGGGTGCTGCTGGGGATCGTGGTGTTGTATGCACTCTCAGGTCCGCTGATGGCCGTTGTGGGCCGCTTCCGGCGATCACGTAGCCGCAGTGAATCCGCCGAGAAATGAGTGAGGGTGCCGCCATCCCGGCGCGTGTCAGCGCCAGCCTGCCAGTGGATTTCTTGCCGATCCTGGCGGAAGTCAGTCAGCAGTTGGCGGTATCGGTGGACCTTGAGCGAACGCTGCGCGATTCGGTCGCTTTCATCACCGACTACATGCGCGCCGAGGCGGCGGCGGTGTTTTTGCTCGATGCCAACGGCAGCCACTTGCAGTGCCGCGCCTGCGTCGGGCCAGTCGATATCCTTGGCCTGCGGATTCCGGCCGATGCCGGCATCGTTGGCCGCGCGGTCATTCAAAATGCGTGTCAGATGGTGCGCGACGCGCGTAATGACCCGGATTTCGCCGCCAAAGTCGATGCCAATACCGGCTTTGTCACCCGCAGTGTGTTGTGTGCACCGCTGACCACCGCGCAGGGCGCGATTGGTGCCATCGAGATCATCAACAAGCTGGATGGCGGGCTATTTGACGAGGTTGATCGGGACGCGTTGCGCTTGCTCGCTGCGCCAACTGCCTTGGCACTCAACATCGCCCGCATGGCCGGCGAGTTGTTGGAGCAAGGCCGCATTCAGCGCGAACTGACGATGGCGCGTCGACTGCAACGCTCGTTGTTGCCCAGGCGCCGCCGCGGCAACTATCCGTTGCGCGCGCTGAACATGCCGGCACAGGAGATTTCCGGCGATTTCTACGACTTTTTCGATATGCCGGATGGCCGCATTGCGTTCACCCTGGGAGATGTCGCCGGCAAAGGTCTGGACGCGGCATTCTTGATGGTGCGCTGCGCCAGCTTGCTGCGCTGGGCCGGCAAGGAAGGATTGTCGCCCGGACGTTGGATGGCGCGCGCCAACGACGAACTCTGCGAGGCCATTCCTCCCGGCATGTTTGTTTGCGCCGTGGCCGGCTATTTCGACCCCGCACTACGCAGTGCGGTGTGGGCCAACGCGGGCTTTCCGCCGCTGCTGCGGATTGCGAAAGACGGCCAGGTCGAGCGCATGCCAGCCGAAGGTCCGCCGCTGGGCATCCTCAGTGGGATGACCTTTCCCGAGCAGAGTTGTGATGTCGCCGGTGCGGCTTTGTACATGTTTTCCGATGGCGTCACCGATGTCCGCGATGCCGCGGGCAAGACCCTGGATCTGGAGGGCGTCGAGACTGCGCTGACCGAATACGCGGACCGCTCGCCAGAAGCGCGACTGCGCCGACTGGTGCGGCGCTTGGGCGAATTGCGGGTGACCGACGACATCACGGTGATGTTGATCGAGGGCGGCTGCACCGGCGCGCGGCAGTGGCTGGATCACCGGTTTCCGGCGCGGCCCGAGGCCCTGTCGGAAATGCGTCGACGCTTGGGCGAAGTCTTGCTCGCCTGCGGTGCCAGCCTCGAGCAGCGCCAAGCGCTGGTATTGGCGCTCGATGAAGGTGCCAGCAACGTCATTCGGCATGCCTATGGCGGACCGTGCGACAGCACCATCGAACTCGGTGTCTGGCAGGATGGCGACGAACTGCGGTTCGAGTTGCACGACAGCGCGCCGTGCATCGATCCCAGTCGCGTGCAGCCGCGCGACTTGAGCGAATGTCGTCCGGGTGGACTCGGGGTGAATATCATTGACGCCACCATGGACAGTTGGTCGATGCAACCGGAAGCTGGTGGTGGCAATCGCCTGATCATGCGCAAGCGCTTGCGTGCGACGGATGCGGCGTCGTGACTCAGGCGTCGGTTATTCAATAGTTGGCCGCGGGCAATGGCGTGGACGCCGTGAATCGGGGCAGTTTCTTCACCCGTTGGGAATCACGATGAAGCAGTGCAATACCGAGGTCGATGGCGAGTTTCTGGTCGTAAAGCTGGCCGGTGAGGTCGACATGTCGTGGTCGCAGGAAGTGCGCGCGGCAGTGCTCGATGCCTTGAAGAAGTCCAACAAGGTTGCCGTGCATCTGGCTGCAGTGACGTATATCGACTCATCCGGAATCGCAGCCTTGGTCGAGGGCTTCCAGAATGCGCGCGGCCGCGGGCAAACCTTCTTCCTGCTGGAGACATCGAGCGCTGTGCAAGCGGTGCTCAAACTGGCCCGGTTGGACAAGGTGTTTGCGCTGCGCGACCGCCTGGTCGGCTAGCGCGGCACGTGGAAACCTTGTTTCGACCTCTGGAGCGTCTCGGTCGCCGCACCACCCAAGTGGCCGCCGACATTGGTTACGGCGGCATGCTGCTGGTGGAAAGTATCCAGCTCACCTTGTTTGGCTGGCGGCGTGGGCAACCGGTGCGTTTGCGCATGGTGGCCGAGCAGATGCGCCAAGTGGGCGTCGACGCAATCCCGATTGTCTGTCTGCTGTCGCTGACCATCGGGGTCATGCTTGGTATCCAGTTCATTGCCGCCTTGCGGGAATTTGGCGCCGAGGCACAAGTGGTGGTGGCCGCCGCGAAATCGATCACCCGCGAATTTGGCGCGTTGATTACCGGCATCGTGGTGGCCGGCCGCTCGGGCTCGGCGTTTGCAGCACGACTGGGCTCCATGGTGGTGTCGCAGGAAGTCGATGCGCTGGCGGTGATCGGCATCGAGCCTGTCCGTTATTTGGTCGCGCCTGCGTTGATTGCGATGCTGGTGATGCTGCCCATGTTGACCATACTGGCCGACGTCGCGGCGCTGATTGGTGCGGGCTTGTATGCCTCCGGGCCATTGCAGATGAGCTTGGGAGCCTACTTGACGCAAACCCTGCTGGTTCTGGAGCCACGTGACCTGTGGGAAGGCTTGTCGAAGTCGGTGGTATTCGCTTTGTTGATCACCCTGATCGGTATCAGCACCGGCTTTTCAGTGACCGGCGGTGCTGAAGGCGTCGGCCGTTCAACGACCCGTGCGGTGGTGGCATCGATCAGCGCCTTGGTTGTCGCCGACATGATTTTTTCGTTTTTCCTGAATCGCTGATCGCGTAGTCATGAACGCAAGCGTAGAGCCCATCATCGATGTGACTGGCCTGGAGGCCTATTACGGCCGCCGACGCATCCTGCACGGCGTCGACTTCCGGGTAATGCCTGGCGAAATCCGCGTGATCATGGGTGGCTCGGGCTCGGGCAAGAGCACCCTGTTGCGACATTTGCTGGGGCTGCAGCAGCCGCGACGCGGTGTGGTCAAATTGCTGGGCACCGATCTCGGCAACGCCACCTCGAACGCGCGCGTGGCGCTGCGCCGCCAACTGGGGGTCAGCTTCCAGGGTGGTGCCTTGTTCACCTCGATGACGGTCGGTGAAAACGTAGCGCTGCCGCTGCGTGAACACACGTCGCTGGACGAGAACACCATCCGCATCATGAGTCGATTGAAGCTTGAAGTCGTCAATCTGGGAGGCTTCCAGGACTTGATGCCCAGCCAACTCTCTGGCGGCATGATCAAACGCGCCGCGCTGGCAAGAGCCATCGTCATGGATCCCAAGCTGCTGTTTTTTGACGAGCCTTCGGCAGGCCTCGACCCCGTGGTTTCGGCAGAACTCGACGAACTCATCCTGCAACTCCGCGACGCCATGCGCATGAGCATTGTCGTCGTCACCCATGAACTTGAATCCGCGTTCAAGATTGCCGACACCATCACCGTGCTGGATCAGGGCAATGTCTTGCTCACCGGCACCGTGGCCGAGGTCAAGGCCAGCAGCAACGAGCGCATTCAGGACTTGTTGAATCGACGTCCGCGGGAAGTGGAGATCGATGTGGATGCGTATTTGCGGCGGTTGACGGAGGAGGAGGCATGACGGTTTTGGCCGTTTGCGCGACGGGGGGCGCGTTTTTTTGGCGTTCCGGCGCCGGGCGGCTTGTTCGTCCTTCCGGCGTAGGCCGAAACGTTCGTCATTCGGGCGTAGGCCAGAATCCAGCTCTTGCTTCTCCCGCTTTAGGTTGGCTCTCCGCATGGTTTCGTCCACCTCAGCGGTGGCCGAGTTACTTTTCTTTGAGTCGCCAAAGAAAAGTAACCAAAAGAAAGGCGACCCCGATGTGGCGCTCGCGATGAAGCAGAGAGTTCGCGGCAGTTGGGAGGGGATTTTGACCTAGCGTAGCGAAGGCGTGGGCGAAGCCCCGCCCGTACAGCCAAGTAACGGCAAAAACGCACGCGCATCCATGCGCGCACCCCTGACGGGCCTGATCTCCCAACCGCCGCCGCCACAAAGGGGACCCCAAGAGCCAGAGCAAAGGCAGAAGCGCGCAACCTGAAAGTTGGTCGCTGTTGCTGCCCCTGCCCCTGCCCCTGCTGCTTCTGCTTCTGCTTCTGCTGCTGCTTTTGCTGCTGCTGTTGTTGTTGCTGTTGCCTTTGCTCTTGACCTTCAACCCCGTCATCGCGCCGAGCAGCGGAGCCGGGCTCGGGGGAAAGGCGCGCATGTCCGAGCACATGGATGTGCGAGTTCGCGCCGGCCCGAGAACGGCGAGCAGCGCAGGGTACGGCGTAGCCGCGCGATGCTCGGGTCGCCTTTCTTTTGGTTACTTTTCTTTGGCGACTCAAAGAAAAGTAACTCGGCCACCGCTGAGGTGGACGAAACCATGCGGAGAGCCAAC
>JBQTGY010000067.1:0-2979 GCA_052390415.1 Pseudomarimonas sp.
CGCCTTCGCTTCGCTCGGTCGGTCGCGTCGCGTCAACGGCAGCTTAGCTGCCTGCGCCTTCGCTTCGCTCGGTCAGCTTGGACGGGTGGTTATCGCACTCGGAAGGAAACGGTTCATTTAGCGTGATCTGAACTCGGCAGCCGCGGAGGTAACTTCGTTGCTAGTTGCGCAAGCGCATCGCATCCACGTCCGGCACTTCGATCTCGAAGTCCGGCAGCATGTAGTCCGGCAACTCATCCGAGCAATCGATCAATTGGCAACGCCGATATTGCAGAAAGGCTTCCCGCATCAGCAGATATTCATCGCCGCCGCCGCGCAAGAAAGCATCCGCCGACAAACCACGCGCCCGCGCGCTCACCCCATACAGCAAGCTGTATTCCGCGCCGTACCTCTCTGCAAACCGACTGATGGGGCTGACCGTGGTGTTGATGCCTTTACCGACGCCATCGCGAATGGTGGCCGGCCCAAACAGCGGCAGCATGACGTAGCGCGAGCGCTTCCAGCCCCAGCGGTGCAGGGTTTGGCCAAAATCCTGATCGTACGGCGGAATCCCGGCTTCAGTGGCCGGATCAAAAATGCCGGCAACACCCAGGGTGGAATTCAACAGGAAGCGCCCAAGCGAGCCAGCGGACTTCACGGGGTGACCTTGCAACAGCAAGTTCAGTGACGTGATCGGTTGCTGCAGATTGGTGAAGAAATTGCCTACACCACGCTGCGCGAGCTTCGGCGTAACGCGTGAGTAGACCACCGCGACCGGTCGCAAAATCACGCGATCCAGGGTGGAGTTGAACTTGAAGATGGGGCGGTTTACGCGTTCCCAGGGATCGATGTCGGCGTAGTTGCCGTTCCGTGTTTCATCCTCGATACCCAGCTCAGGCGGCGGCAAAACGCCGGCTGCCGCTGAATCAGCGCTCGCGGCTGCCGGCGCTGTCGTCTGCATCGCCGGATCACTCGTGTTTTCTGCGGCCGCTTGCGCTTGCGAATGGATTGGAAAAAAGACTGCCAAGCACAATACGACAGACGGGATGAGATAGCGCATGGCGGTCAACGTGAAGTAGTCCGGGTTTGGCGCTCACCTCCCTCTTGTTTGGGGGTGAGCAGCGATCACGCAAAGGGCGAGCTTAGCGTATGCGCCAAGCAGCGACGAACACCAGCGAGCAAGCCTCGCTGGCCGGGTAGGCTGTGACTTGCCCATCTGAGTGTCGGTCTGACTGCCCAGACGTGCACCCGGCAAGGTTTCCGGTCGCCATGTCCTTCAGCCAGCATCAACGCGATGGGCAAGGCCAATCTGCGCAAATCGGGCTGGCGCATTGATCACTCGCGGGCGCGCCCCGCCGGTGTGTGCCGCTGCCTGTAAACAGCGCACCAGCGCTACGCCTGAAGAATCCAATGCGGTCACGGCTGCCAGATCAATTTGTTCGATGCCGGTCACGCTATCCCGAAGTTGCAGCCACACGCCCGCCACGCTGGTGACGTCCAGCGCGCCCTCCAACGTGAGCGTCCGCGAATTATTCGCCGGCACGCAAGGTGCCTGCGGCCAGTCGTTGAGTCACCGCATCCAGGGTCTCGGTGCGCAACAGGGCATCAAACTGGGTGCGATAGGTCTGCACATAGGAGACCCCTTCTACGATCACATCGAACGCCTTCCAGCCATGGCCGGTGTCGCGAAACAGATAATCGATCGGCACCGGTGCGCCGCCTGGTCGCATGATTTCGGAGTTGACCCGCATCAGTTTGCCGTCACGCAGGGGCGTCTCGGAGCGAATCTGCACGTCCAGGCTGCCGGTGACTTCCAACAGCGCGGAGCCATAACGCTGTAGCAGGTTGGTGGTGAGCGCGCGCGAAAAGGCCGCGATCTGCGCGTCGCTGGCGGTACGCGAATGCCGCGCCAACACCAATCGCGCCGAGTAGTCACTGTCAAAAATGGTATCGAGCTCACCAAGCACAAAGGCGTTGAGCTTGCTGCGATCAGCGCGGAACGCTTCGCGGTTGGCAACCAGTGAATCCACCACGGCTTTTGATCGCGTCAGCACGATCTGGCTGGGCGACTGCGCGGCCGGTTTGGCAGCGGTTGCAGGTTGTGCAGCCACCGCGCCCACCAGCAAACACGACAGCAACGTGGCGATGAATCGAATACTCATGCGGATCTCTCCAAACGGAACTCTTGAAACGAAGATGGCGGGACAGTACCTGTGTTGCTGCTCATCCCTGCGAAGGCGAGTGCCCTGCGCCTACGTGGGTCATGCCGCTCGCACTCTGAAGCGGGATGTATGAACGCAGGATCAAGGCGGTGTGGGCTCGGCCGTGTTTCCTTCGGCATTGCCACCTTCTGCCTTGTCACCTTCGGCACTGCCGAACATGTACTTGCCGATCAACTGCTCCAGCACTACCGCCGACTGAGTCAGCATGATCTCGTCGCCGTCCTTGAGTGACTCCGGATCGCCACCCGGCGTCAGGCCCACGTAACGCTCACCCAGCAATCCCGAAGTGAAAATACCGGCCGACGTGTCCATCGGCAGCTCGCCTGCGGTCGCCGACAACCGCAGGGTGGCGACCGCTTCGTAACGCTCAGGATCGAGCACCAGGGTCGCCACTTCGCCGACCCGTACCCCGGCAATCTTTACCGGCGCACGCGCCTTCAACTCGCCGGTGTTGGCGAATCGAGCCACCACTTCATAAGTGCCGCCACCCACGCGGTCAGCGGAGTTGGTCGATGCAAATGCCAATACGAAGGCACACACAAAGCCCATCACGATGAAAGCACCAACGGTTAGTTCGAGTTTGAATTTCATTTTTTCGGGACTCGGGACAGGGGACTCGGGACTCGTAAAGCGGCTCTGAGGATTTACGCTAGCTAGTGGACTGTAACGGACAAATCGAAAGTAGCTCGCTCGGTCTGGCCGCGCTGGACTTGCTCCTCACTCCGCCAATAGCTTTGGCTATTGGCCTCGCTCCGGAGCGGCGTCCATCACGCCCATC
>JBQTGY010000068.1:0-38215 GCA_052390415.1 Pseudomarimonas sp.
AGATGGTGATGCCGGGCGACAATGTGAAGATGGTGGTGACCCTGATCGCCCCGATCGCGATGGAAGAAGGTCTGCGCTTCGCGATTCGCGAAGGCGGCCGTACCGTCGGCGCGGGCGTGGTGGCGAAAATCATTAAGTAACACGGGTTTGGGGTGAGGCGGCGCGCTTGCAAACCGCAGGTTTGCGTGCCGCTGAACGCCTGAGCGCTATGTACAAAGGCCGGAAAATAGCATTCGAAAATCGAGTGCCACCTCCCGGAGACCGGATTCAACCGCTGCACAACCACTTTGCCGTCATCGGCGAAGTACTAAGCGAAAAGAGACCCAAGGACGGTGTTTCGTATTCGCTCGACAAGGAATTGTCGCACTGAATTGTCTCGTCACCTGTTGACGAAGCGTGCAAGTGTCGGCTATACTTGTCTGCTCGAGTGAGTTGGGACACCTGCTCACGTCTATTTGGTTGCGTCCAATGAGTCGCAGCTAGCTCTTTATCAAGATTCAAGGACCCAGCCAATGGCGGACCAGAAGATTCGGATTCGGCTCAAGGCGTACGATCATCGATTGATTGATCGTTCCGCGAGCGAAATCGTCGAAACGGCAAAGCGGACCGGCGCGCAAGTGCGCGGACCGATCCCGCTGCCAACCAAGATTGAGCGCTACACCATTCTGGTGTCGCCGCACGTCGATAAAGATGCCCGCGACCAGTACGAGACCCGCACCCACAAGCGCGTGCTTGACATCATCGATCCCAACGACAAGACCGTTGATGCCTTGATGAAGCTCGAGCTGGCTGCCGGCGTCGACGTGCAGATCAAGCTGGGTTGAGGGCGAAGACATGAGCATTGGAATTGTTGGCCGCAAATGCGGCATGAGCCGAGTCTTCACCGAGGCGGGTGAGTCCATCCCTGTGACCTTGATCGAAGCCTCCCCAAATCGTGTTGTGCAGGTTAAGACCGTCGAAACTGACGGCTACTCTGCCATCCAGGTCACCACGGGCAGCAAGCGCGTGGCGCTGGTGAACAAGCCGTTGGCTGGTCATTACGCCAAGGCCAAAGTCGAAGCCGGTCGCGGTCTGTGGGAGTTCCGCATCGCTGATGAAGCGATTGGCAACTACAGCGTTGGCGGTGAAATCAAAGCTGACTTGTTTAGCGTTGGGCAGACGGTTGACGTCGCTGGCGTAAGCAAGGGCAAGGGCTTCCAGGGCACGATCAAGCGCTGGAACTTCACCATGGGTGATGCCACCCACGGTAACTCGCTGTCGCATCGCTCGCCGGGTTCGCTTGGTCAGCGGCAGACTCCGGGTCGCGTGTTTCCGGGCAAGAAAATGTCCGGTCAGATGGGCAACGTCAATCACACCACACAGAACTTGACGGTTGTCAAAGTCGACGCCGAGCGCGGTTTGATTGCAATTCGCGGCGCAGTTCCGGGTGCTCCGGGCGGCAACGTCGTCATCCGTCCGGCGTCGAAGGGTTAAGGAGAATACTGATGGAACTCGCCGTTACAGGTAGCAGCCAAGGCTTGTCGGTGTCCGACGCAGTCTTTGGCCGCGAGTTCAGTGGTGACCTGGTGCATCAGGTTGTCGTCGCCTACCGCAATGCGGGTCGGGCCGGCACCAAGGCGCAGAAGACGCGCGCCGAGGTCAATGGAACTACGAAGAAGTCGAAGAAGCAGAAGGGCGGCGGCGCTCGCCACGGTGCCTTGACTGCGCCGATCTTTGTCGGCGGTGGTCGCGCATTCGCTGCGCGTCCGCGCAGCTACGCGCAAAAGGTCAATCGCAAGATGTATCGCGCCGCAGTCGCGGCGATCCTGTCCGAGTTGAATCGGCACGGTCGCTTGAAGATTGTCGACGCCATCGAAATCGCCCAGCCCAAGACCAGTGCTTTGGTCGCCAAGTTGAAGGCGCTCGAAGTGACCAAGCCATTGCTGGTGACTGAAAGCGGCGATGAGGCTCTGTATCTGGCCGCACGCAACATTCCCTACGTGCAGGTTCGCGACGTGCAGGGTCTCGACCCGGTGTCTTTGGTCGCTGCCGACTACGTGGTTATGACGGTCGACGCGGTGAAGAAGGTTGAGGAGTGGCTGGCATGAGCAGCGAAAAGATTCTGGGCGTCCTGCGCGCCCCGCACGTTTCTGAGAAGACCGCGCGTCTCCAGGAAACCAACCAGTACGTGTTCGAGATTGCCGTGGGTGCAACCAAGGCGGACGTGAAAGCGGCGGTAGAGCAGCTGTTCAGCGTCAAGGTCGAGCAAGTCAACGTTTTGAATGTGAAGGGCAAAACCAAAGCCTTTCGTTCGCGCAACGGTCGCCGCGGCGATTGGCGCAAAGCCTATGTTCGTTTGGCCGAAGGCCAGTCGATCGACGTGATGGCTAAGGCCTAAGGTAAGCAAGTCATGGCACTTATCAATTACAAGCCAACCTCACCAGGTCGCCGTTCCAAAGTGGGCGTGGTTCACGCCGACCTGTACAAGGGCGATCCATACGGCCCACTGGTTGAGGCGCAGTCAAAATCCGGTGGCCGCAATCACCACGGCCGTATCACCACGCGCCACATCGGTGGTGGACACAAGCAGCATTACCGCATCGTTGACTTCAAGCGCGATAAAGAGGGCATTGCTGCCCGCGTTGAGCGCGTTGAATACGATCCGAATCGCACCGCGCACATCGCGCTGCTGTGTTATGCCGATGGCGAGCGTCGTTATATCATCGCGCCCAAGGGCATTCAGATTGGCGACCAGTTGATGGCGGGCCGGGATGCCCCGATCAAGGTGGGCAACACGCTGCCGCTGCGCAACATCCCCATCGGCACCATGGTGCACTGCATCGAGATGAAGCCAGGCAAGAAGGCGCAGATTGCGCGTTCGGCGGGTGCCGGCGCGCAGTTGATCGCTCGTGAGCAAGGGTATGCGACGTTGCGTTTACGCTCGGGCGAAATGCGCAAAGTGGTTGCCGATTGCCGCGCGACCATTGGCGAAGTGGGTAACAGCGAGCACAGCCTCGAGAAGTTGGGTAAGGCTGGCGTCAAGCGTTGGATGGGCGTTCGCCCGACCGTTCGCGGCGTGGCCATGAATCCCGTCGATCATCCGCACGGTGGCGGCGAAGGTCGTACGTCAGGTGGTCGTCACCCGGTGTCCCCGTGGGGTACGCCGACCAAGGGTTACAAGACCCGTAACAACAAACGTACGCAGCAGTTTATCGTGCGTCGGCGCAAGTAATAGGACCGGTCCATGGCACGTTCACTCAAGAAAGGCCCGTTCGTCGACCTCCACCTTCTCAAGAAGGTCGAAGGCGCCGTCGGTAGCAAGAAGCCGATCAAGACCTGGTCGCGGCGGTCAATGGTGGTGCCGGAGATGGTCGGCTTCACAATTGCTATCCACAATGGCAAGCAGCACGTCCCGGTTCTCGTCAACGAGAACATGGTGGGGCACAAGCTTGGCGAGTTCGCGGTGACCCGTTTGTTCAAGGGCCACACCGGCGACAAGAAGAGCAAGTAGGAAACGACGATGGAAGCCAGAGCCATTCACCGTGGTGCGCGCATCGCTGCCCAAAAGGCGCGTTTGGTTGCCGATCAGGTTCGCGGTTTGCCGGTGGGGCGCGCAAGCGACCTCCTGCAGTTCAGCGACAAGAAGGCAGCGCAGATCATTCGGAAAGTGTTGTTGTCAGCGGTCAGCAACGCTGAAAACAACGACGGAGCAGATGTTGATGAGCTCAAGGTCTGCAGTATCTTCGTCGACGAAGGCGCCACCATGAAGCGCTTCCACGCCCGTGCAAAGGGTCGTGGTGCGCGCATTCTCAAGCGCAGCGCCCACATTACTGTGGTCGTGGGTACCGGCAAGTAATCGGCAGGAATTCGGGAATCGACCATGGGTCATAAAGTTCATCCAACCGGTATCCGCCTCGGCATCGCCAAGGATTGGAATTCGAAGTGGTACGCGGGTAAGCGCGAATACGCAGAGTATTTAGCCGCTGATCTTAAAGTTCGCATCATGTTGCGAAAGAAGCTAGCGCAGGCTGGCATTTCCAAAATCCTTATCGAACGGCCGGCAAAAACCGCCCGTGTGACCATTCACACCGCCCGTCCAGGCGTGGTAATTGGAAAGAAGGGTGAGGATATTGAGAAGCTGCGGCGTGATGTGTCTGACATGATGGGCGTGCCTGCGCACATCAATGTTAGCGAAGTGCGCAAGCCGGAGCTTGACGCGCAGCTGGTCGCAGAATCGATCGCGCAGCAATTGGAGCGCCGCATCATGTTCCGCCGCGCGATGAAGCGCGCTGTGGGCAACGCGATGCGCCTCGGTGCGCTGGGTATCAAGGTCAATGTTGCTGGCCGCTTGAATGGTGCGGAAATCGCTCGTTCAGAGTGGTATCGCGAAGGGCGTGTGCCTTTGCACACGCTTCGTGCGGATATTGACTACGGCTTCGCAGAAGCCAAGACAACCTACGGCATCATCGGGGTTAAGACGTGGATTTTTAAGGGCGAAATCTTTGACTTGGCCGCTTCACAGCAGGCCGAAGGAAAAGAGGAAGCGCGTACCGGCGACGGTCGCCGCGACCGTGACCGCGGCGCCAAGTAAGGAGCAATCGCCATGCTGCAACCGAAAAGAACCAAGTACCGCAAACAGCACAAGGGCCGTAACGAAGGTCTGAGCTGGAACGGCTCCGCTGTGAGCTTTGGCGAGTACGGATTGAAAGCAACCACACGCGGCCAGCTGACATCGCGACAGATTGAGTCCGCACGTCGGACCATCAGCCGCTATGTCAAACGTGGCGGCAAGTTGTGGATTCGCGTGTTCCCGGACAAGCCAATCACCAAGAAGCCCATTGAAGTGCGAATGGGTAACGGTAAGGGCAATGTTGAGTTATGGGTTGCGCCGATTCAGCCTGGGCGGATGTTGTACGAAATGGAAGGTGTGACGGAAGAGTCAGCACGCGAAGCATTTCGCTTGGCGGCAGCCAAACTCTCGGTGCAGACCCAGTTTGTCATCCGGACGGTGCGCTAATGAACATCACAGACTTGCGGACGAAGTCGTCCGATCAGCTCAAGACCCATTTGTTGGATCTGCGTCGTGAGCAATTCAACCTGCGCATGCAGAAAGGCACGGGCCAGCTTACCCAGACCCATCAGATGGTTCGCGTTCGCCGCGAGATTGCGAAAGTGAAAATGCTGCTCGGCGCGAACAGTTAAGGCGACAGACATGAGCGATATCGAAAACACCCAGCACACGGTCGATGGCCGTGTGATCAGCAACAAGATGCAGAAGACGGTGACCATCTTGGTTGAGCGTCAAGTCAAGCATGGCTTGTACGGCAAATACATCAAGCGTTCGACCAAACTGCATGCGCATGACGAGCAAGGCTGTCAGGAAGGCGACAAGGTCCGGATTGCTGAATGCCGCCCCATTTCCAAGACCAAGAACTGGCGAGTGATCGAAGTTCTTGCGCGCGCCGCCGACTGAAGTCAGGAGTAGACCATGATCCAGATGCAGTCCAGGCTCGACGCGGCCGATAACAGCGGTGCCAAAGAACTGATGTGCATCAAGGTGCTCGGTGGCTCCAAGCGCCGTTACGCCCACATCGGCGACATCATCAAGGTGAGCATCAAAGATGCGATTCCTCGCGGCAAGGTCAAGAAGGGTGAAGTTTACGACGCCGTGGTTGTGCGTACCCGCAAGGGCGTTCGCCGTGCTGATGGTTCGTTGATTCGCTTTGACGGTAATGCAGCGGTGTTATTGAACAACAAGCAAGAGCCCATCGGCACGCGCATCTTCGGACCGGTCACCCGTGAGTTGCGTGGTGAGAAATTCATGAAGATTGTCTCGCTGGCGCCGGAAGTTCTGTAAGGGAATTGAGATGAACCGTATCCGAAAGGGCGATCAAGTGATCGTCATCACCGGCAAAAACAAAGGCCAAAAGGGCGAGATCGTGCGTGTTGCTGGCGACAAAGTAGTCGTCACCAACATCAATCTGGTCAAGCGTCACACCAAGCCGAATCCGCAGGCCAATCAGCCAGGCGGCATCATCGAGCGTGAGGCACCCATCCACATTTCGAATGTGATGGTTTTCAATCCGGCGGCTGGCAAAGGCGACCGGGTCGGTATCAAGGTGCTCGAGGATGGACGCAAATTGCGTGTGTTCCGCTCGAGCGGTGAGGCGATTGACGCCTGAGGAATGTTGCAATGACCACCCGGCTTGAAACGATTTACAAACAAGAAGTGATGCCGAAGCTGATGGAGCGCTTTGGCTATACCAACCCAATGCAAGTGCCACGATTGAGCAAGGTCACGCTCAACATGGGTGTCGGCGAAGCGGTAGGCAACAAGAAAATTCTTGAGAATGCGGTCGCAGATATGGCGAAGATCTGCGGCCAAAAGCCCATCGTCACCAATGCGCGCGTTTCGGTAGCCACCTTCAAAATTCGCGACGGTTGGCCCATCGGCTGCAAGGTCACTCTGCGCCGCGCTCGTATGTATGAGTTCGTTGATCGCTTGGTCAATATCTCGCTGCCCCGTGTCCGCGATTTCCGTGGCATCTCGGGTCGCGCATTTGATGGGCGCGGCAACTACAACATGGGTGTGAAGGAACAGATCATTTTCCCGGAAATCGATTTCGACCAAGTCGACGCGATCCGCGGTATGGATATCGCCATCACCACCACCGCCAAAACCGACGAAGAAGGCAAAGCATTGCTCGAATGCTTCCGCTTTCCGTTCCGTAACTGATTCCAAGAGTCCACACATGTCCAAGACCTGCATGGTTAACCGCGAAGTCAAGCGGGCGAAGTTGGTAAAGAAACACGCTGCGAAGCGCGCTGGGTTGAAAAAAGTGGTCAACAGCCCGCACTCAACCTACGAAGCCAAGATTGACGCGCAAGCTGCGCTGCAAAAGTTGCCGCGCGATGCCTCGCCTGTTCGTCAGCGTAATCGCTGCGTGTTGACTGGTCGTCCGCGCGGTGTCTATCGCAAGTTTGGTCTGGGTCGTAACAAGTTGCGCGAAGCGACGATGCGCGGCGACGTCCCCGGTCTGCGCAAAGCTAGCTGGTAAAACGTGTTAGTTATGGCGGTGGTCGAGGTTGATTGCCGAGTTTCTCTTCCCGCATTCCGCGGATATCGGTGCACTCAGAGGTAATGATTCATGAGCATGACTGATCCTATCGCCGACATGTTGGTTCGCATCAAGAATGCGGCCGCAGTTGGTAAGCCTCTCGTCAAGATGCCATCGTCGCGATTGAAAGTGGCCATCGCCACTGTTCTCAAAGAAGAAGGCTACTTGTTGGATGTTCGGGTCTCCCCGAACGGCAAGAAGGCTGATCTTGAATTGGTGTTGAAGTATTTCCAAGGCAAGCCGGTAATCGAACGACTTGAGCGCGTTTCGAAGTCCAGCCTGCGCAACTATCGTGGCAAGGACGAGCTGCCGAAGATTCTCGGTGGACTGGGCGTCGCGATCATTTCCACCTCGAAGGGCATCATGACAGATAGCCAAGCTCGCGCCGCAGGCGTGGGTGGCGAAGTCATCTGCCTGGTCGCCTGATCGGGAGTTCAGCATGTCACGCGTAGCCAAGAAACCGATCTCGCTGCCTACGGGCGTCGAGTTCAGCGTTGCAAACGATCAAGTCACGGTGAAGGGCGGCAAGGGCAGTCTGGCTCTCGCGGTGCCGCGTGCGATCAAGGTGGTCAACGATAAGGGCACGTTGTCCGTCGTTGCCGACGATGCGGATAGTGTGGCCTTGGCTGGCACCATCCGAGCGGTGTTGGCGAACATGGTGCAAGGTGTTTCTGCTGGCTTTCAGCGCAAGTTGGAGTTGGTCGGCGTGGGTTACCGCGCGGCGGTAGCTGGTAAAGACCTGAACCTGTCGCTGGGTTATTCGCACCCCGTCGTGTTCAATGCGCCTGAGGGCGTCACGATCACGACGCCGACCCAGACCGAAATCCTCATCTCCGGCGCAGACAAGCAGCAAGTGGGTGAGGTAGCGGCAAAGATCCGCGGTTATCGTCCGCCCGAGCCGTACAAGGGCAAGGGTGTTCGTTACGCCGGCGAGAAAATCATCATGAAGGAAGCCAAGAAGGCCTGACGCGGAATCATCCGCGCGCTGGAAAGTCATTGCTTGCTTCTCTGGCGTAGCAGCCTTCAGCTCTCGAGGAAATGGAAATGGAAAAGAAAATCGCTCGTTTGCGTCGCGCCAAATCAACGCGCTCGCACATTCGCAAGTTGGGTGTAGCTCGTTTGTCGGTGTTGCGCACAGGTCAGCACTTGTACGCGCAGTTGTTTACGGCTGATGGTTCCAGCGTGTTGGCATCGGCATCGACTGTTCAGGATGCCGTTGCTGGTGGCCTGAAGAGCACGAAGAACATGCAGGCAGCGGCTAAAGTTGGGCAAGCCATCGCCGAAGCTGCGAAGGCGGTGGGCATCGATACGGTCGCGTTCGACCGTTCGGGCTACCGTTACCACGGTCGGATCAAAGCCTTGGCGGATGCGGCGCGCGAAGGCGGTTTGAAGTTCTGAGGATTTAAGTTCTGTGCGATGTTCCCAACATCGTCGAAACAGCGGCCAGCAACATGTCCCACGATCCACACACAACAACAAGCGGCTAGCGCCGTAAATATTAGGAAGAGATGGCAATGAGCACGAACGATCGCGAGAACAGCGACGGCATGCTGGAAAAGTTGGTAGCCGTAAATCGCGTGTCAAAGACAGTTAAGGGTGGTCGTCAATTCACCTTTACCGCTTTGACCGTGGTGGGTGATGGCGCTGGAAAGGTGGGATTCGGTTATGGCAAGGCGCGAGAAGTGCCGGTCGCGATTCAGAAGTCGATGGAGCATGCGCGTCGACAGATGATCTCTGTCGAATTGAACAATGGAACCTTGTGGTACGCCATCAAAGCTAACCACGGCGCGGCGCGCGTTTACATGCAGCCAGCTTCCGAGGGTACTGGCGTGATCGCCGGCGGCGCGATGCGCGCTGTGCTTGAAGCGGTTGGTGTCAAAAACATCCTCGCCAAGGCGGTCGGTTCACGTAATCCAATCAATCTGGTTCGCGCTACCTTGCGCGGTCTGCAGGCGATGTCGTCGCCGGGCATGATCGCTGCCAAGCGTGGCAAGACGTTGGAGGGTATCAATCATGGCTGATATCGAAGTTAAGACCGTCAAGGTTCGCCTGGTCAAGGGCCTGCGCGGCTGCCAAGCGCGGCACCGCCTGTCGGTGAAGGCGCTTGGTCTGCGCAAGATCAATGATGTCCGTGTGCTCAAAGACAGTCCATGCGTGCGTGGCCTGATTCACAAGGTCAATTACCTGGTTCAGGTCGAGCAGTAAGCGAAACTGGAGATAGTCAAAATGCGCATGAATACACTCAAGCCCGCCGTTGGCGCGCGTAAGGATCGCGTCCGCGTCGGACGCGGTATCGGCTCTGGCCTCGGCAAGACTTGTGGCCGCGGGCACAAGGGTCAGTTTGCTCGTGCCGGCAAGGGCAAGGTCAAGGCCGGCTTTGAAGGCGGTCAGATGCCGCTGCAGCGTCGGTTGCCCAAGGTTGGATTCCGTTCGCGGATGTCCAAGGACACTGCGGAGGTGTTGCTGTACAAGTTGGCGTTGATTGAGTCGGATGTCATCGACTTTGCCGCCTTGCTTGCTGCCAAGTTGGTGCCAAGTTCAGCCAAGACAGCGAAGATCGTCAACAAGGGCGAAATCGGTCGCAAGATTACGGTCAAGGGTTTGTCGGCAACTGCTGGTGCTCGATCGGCGATCGAAGCAGCCGGCGGCAGCCTGGAGTAATCCGTGGCTCAGGCTTCCAAAACTGCGGCTGCCTTGGGCGGCATGGGTAAGCTAACCGAGCTGAAGCAGCGACTGTTGTTTGTGTTGGGTGCGCTGATCGTGTTTCGCTTCGGCACTTACATCCCGGTGCCGGGAGTCGATCCGCAGGCGATGATCCGATTCATGGATACTCAGCAGGGAACTATTGTTGACCTGTTCAACATGTTTTCCGGTGGCGCGCTAGAGCGGTTCAGCATTTTCGCTCTGAATGTGATGCCCTACATTTCGGCGTCTATCATCATTCAGTTGTGTGCGCAGGTGTTCCCTAGTTTGCAAGCGCTGCGCAAAGAAGGTGAATCCGGTCGTCGCAAGATCACCCAATACACGCGATATGGGGCGGTACTTTTGGCCGCTTTTCAGGGCGCGGGCGTGGCCATCGCGCTACAAAGCTCGGGCGCGGGCAGCGGCATCAACATTGTTTTCAATCCTGGGCCTGGCTTCGTGATGACGGCAGTCATTTCTCTGACGGCCGGCACCATGTTTCTCATGTGGCTGGGTGAGCAGATAACCGAGCGCGGCATCGGCAATGGAATCTCGCTGATCATTTTCGCCGGCATTGTTGCTGGCCTGCCCAGCGCGGTGATCGGCACTTTGGAATTGGCACGCAATGGCGAGCTGAATCCTTTGGCTGTGATAGTCATCTTTGCCTTGGTGCTACTGACCACCGCGTTCGTTGTCTTTGTTGAACGTGGCCAGCGTCGCATCACGGTGAACTATGCGCGGCGGCAAGGTGGGCGTCAGGCGTACATGAACCAGAGCAGCTACTTGCCGCTCAAAGTCAACATGGCCGGTGTGATTCCGCCTATTTTTGCTTCAAGTCTGATCATGTTTCCGGCCACCGCTTCCAGTTGGTTCAGTCAGGCGTCGGAGGCGCGTTGGCTTCAAACATTGGCTGCGATGCTTGCGCCGGGCGAACCGCTCTATCTAATCCTGTACGGCGTCTTGATCGTCGGTTTTGCTTTTTTCTACACGGCATTGACTTTCAATGCGCAGGAGAATGCCGATAACCTGAAAAAATCAGGTGCGCTGATTCCTGGCATTCGTCCGGGCAAGGGAACTGCTGACTACATTGACGGTGTGATGACACGCCTCACTGGCGCCGGCGCGTTGTATCTGTTGGCTGTGTGCCTGTTGCCAGAGTTGATGAGAATGGGGTGGGCGGTACCGTTCTATTTTGGAGGCACTTCGCTGTTGATCGTTGTTGTGGTCGTAATGGATTTTACGGCTCAGATCCAAGCGCATCTGATGTCACATCAGTACGAAGGTCTGATGAAGAAGGCCAATTTGAAGGGTGGCTCGCGCGGCGGCATGGTCCGCAGCTGACGCTACAAAACATGGGCGATTCGCGCGGCAGCTTCTCGCGCGGATAGCACGTTCCGAAGTTTGGCGGGAATTGCTCCGGCAATGCCCGTCCGCCTGGCAAGGATTCCGCAGGAATCACACCTAGGACGCCGAGCAGAGGACGAGCAACGCCGGAGCACGGGCACCACACACCCGTGCCGGGTTCGGTACCGGGTTTTGCAAAATCCACCACCGGGCTTCTAAAACTGACGAAGCCGTTGTATCATTCTGAGTTCACTGCGCAAATCATCGTTGGAGATCGCCTAATGGCGCGCATCGCGGGTGTCAACTTGCCTGTCCAGAAACATGTCTGGGTCGGCTTACAAAATATTTTCGGGATCGGCCGTACGCGTTCCCGCAAGGTTTGCGAGATGGCGGAGGTCAATCCTTCTGTCAAGATTCGCGACCTATCCGAGCCCGACATCGAGCGCTTGCGCGCTGCGGTTGGCAAGTTCGTCATCGAAGGTGATCTGCGCCGCGAAATCGGCATCAGCATCAAGCGATTGATGGACCTTGGCTGCTATCGCGGTCTTCGTCATCGGCGTGGTCTGCCGGTGCGCGGGCAGCGTACCCGCACCAATGCGAGGACCCGCAAGGGACCGCGCAAGGCGATCAGGAAGTAAGGACCGTATATGAGCAAGCAGGCATCTGCCGTCAAAGGCAAGAAGAAGATCAAGCGCATCGTCACGGACGGCATCGCGCATGTACACGCGTCCTTCAACAACACCATCATCACCATCACTGATCGACAGGGCAACGCGCTGAGCTGGGCGACGTCGGGTGGGGCCGGTTTCCGCGGTTCGCGCAAGTCGACACCGTTCGCTGCGCAGGTCGCTTCTGAGAAGGCAGGCAAGGTGGCGTTGGATTACGGCGTGAAGACGCTAGAAGTTCGCATCAAGGGCCCGGGTCCGGGTCGCGAGTCAGCGGTCCGCGCGCTAAACGCCTGCGGTTACAAAGTTACCAACATCATCGACGTGACGCCCATCCCGCATAACGGATGCCGGCCGCCGAAGAAGCGACGCGTCTGAGGAGCTGAACGATCATGGCACGTTATATCGGTCCCACCTGCAAGCTAGCCCGCCGCGAAGGCGCTGACCTCAGCCTCAAGAGTCCAGCCCGCGCGATCGATTCCAAGTGCAAGCTGGAGCAGAAGCCTGGCCAGCACGGCGCCGCCCGCAAAGGCAAGATGTCTGATTACTCGGTGCAGTTGCGCGAGAAGCAGAAGGTCAAGCGCATTTACGGTCTGCTTGAGCGGCAGTTCCGTAACTATTACAAGAAGGCTTCATCGAAGAAAGGCAACACCGGTGAATCGTTGTTGCAACTGCTCGAACAACGCCTTGACAACGTCATATATCGGATGGGTTTCGCTGTCACCCGGCCGCAGGCTCGGCAACTGGTTTCGCATTGCGGCGTGCTGGTGAACGGCAAGTCGGTGAATTTGGCCTCGTATCAGCTGAAGGCTGGCGATGCGCTGAGCCTGACCGAGAAAGCGCAGCGTCAGCTGCGGGTGCAGGAGTCCTTGGCATTGTCCGCGCAGATGGATCTGGTTCCTAGCTGGATGGACGTCGACGCGAAGAAGTTCAGCGGCGTGTTCAAGTCGGTTCCAGAGCGCTCGGATTTGCCGTCGGATATCAACGAAGCCCTCATCGTCGAGTTGTACTCGAAGTAATCGTCGAGCTGCTTTGGATACGGCGTGTGCAATCGCCGCCGTATCGAAGTCATACGCCTCTCGAAGTCGCAAGTCTTACGTAAGTCTCATCGGAGAATCGCTGCATGTCAGTTTCCGCCACTCAGGTCCTGCGTCCGCGCGGCCTAGGCATTGAGCGCGTTAGCGCTAATCGCGCCAGAGTCATCGTCGAGCCCCTGGATCGGGGTTATGGCCACACTCTCGGTAACGCGCTGCGCCGCATCCTTTTGTCTTCGATTCCCGGTTACGCGATTACTGAAGTTGAGATCGACGGCGTGCTGCACGAGTACACCACGGTCGAAGGCTTGCAAGAAGACGTCATCGAAGTGTTGCTCAACCTGAAAGACGTCGCGATTCAGATGCACGTCGTTGATCAGGCAACGCTGACGCTGGTCAAACAAGGACCAGGCGTGGTTACCGCAGGCGACATCAAGGTTGATCATAATGTTGTGATCGTCAACCCTGAGCATGTCATTTGCACGCTGACCAAGGACACGTCCTTGAATATGCGGGTCAAAGTTGAGCGTGGGCTTGGTTACCAGCCGGCTGCAGCGCGCCGCAATCCGGAAGACGAGAGTCGCGCCATTGGCAAGCTGATGTTGGACGCTTCATTTTGCCCAGTTCGCCGAGTGGCTTACGAAGTGGAAAGCGCACGCGTGGAACAGCGGACTGACTTGGACCGTTTGGTCCTCGATATCGAAACCAACGGCACCATTGATGCGGAGGAAGCCGTCCGCAAAGCCGCTGACATTTTGACCGAGCAGTTGTCGGTGTTTGGAGACTTCCGTCCGTCGGCCGCGCCAGGTCCGGTGGTGCCAGTGGGCATCGATCCGATTCTGATGCGTCCAATCGACGATCTGGAGCTGACCGTACGTTCGGCAAACTGCTTGAAAGCCGAGAACATCTATTACATCGGTGATCTGATTCAGCGCACCGAAGTTGAGCTTCTGAAAACGCCGAACCTCGGCAAGAAGTCGCTTACCGAAATCAAAGAAGTCTTGGGCCAACGCGGGCTTTCGCTCGGCATGCGCCTGGAGAATTGGCCGCCCGCTGGGCTGCAACAAGGCATGCTCGGCTAAGCCGGGCGTTAAAGACACCAAGGAACCACGACCATGCATCACCGTAAATCCGGACGTAAGCTCAACCGGACCAGCTCACACCGCGAAGCGATGTTTCGCAACATGGCGGCCTCGCTCATCAAGCACGAGTTGATCCGCACGACTGTGCCGAAGGCCAAGGAATTGCGGCGTGTTGCCGAACCCTTGATCACATTGGCGAAAGTCGATGGTGTGGCCAATCGTCGGCTGGCTTTCTCGCGTCTTCGTGACAAGCAAGCAGTAGGTAAGCTGTTCGTCGAACTCGGGCCGCGTTTCCGTGCCCGTCCGGGCGGTTACTTGCGTATCCTGAAGTGCGGGTTCCGCGACGGCGACAACGCTCCGATGGCGTTTGTCGAGTTGATGGATCGTCCAGCGCCGCAAGCGGCGGCTGAGTAAGCGAGTCACCCAGACTGCTATCCACCCCGGCTCAGGCCGGGGTTTTTGTTTGTGCACTGTCAGCGCACATTGCCGCATAGTCGAGGGGAACTCAGTCGCTGTCGTTGGGTCTGATCGTTTCGCATATTGGCCATACCAGTCGCACCCATGAATCCACTCTCTTGGCCGTTTCGTTTGCATTGTTTGCTCGGCGCGGCGGTATGCGCAGGCTTGCTTGCCTATGCCTTGTACGTACAGCACGTCTTGTTTATTGATCCTTGTCCCATGTGTGTGTTGCAGCGTGTTGCTTTTGCCGGTTTCGGTTTGGTGTGTTTGGTGGGTGCCGTTCATGGTCCCAAGTTACCGCGCGGTCGCGCGGCTTACGGTGTTCTGGCCGGATTCTGTGGCTTGATGGGTGGGGCGGTGGCGGCGCAACACGTGCGTTTGCAGCACTTGCCGGCGGATCAAGTGCCGGCATGCGGGCCGGGACTCAACTATTACATCGACACCTTTCCCGTGGTGGACGCGTTGGCCCAGGTGCTACGTGGGTCCGGCGAGTGTGCCAAGGTTGATTGGATGTTCGCCGGATTGTCGATGCCGGAATGGACCTTGATTTGTTTTGCCGGGTTGGTCAGTGCGGCGATCTACGCGGGTTTCCGTCGTCGCTGATTGCGTTCTGTGAGGCGAATCTTTCCTGCTTGCGCCGCGAGTAGGCTGTGGCATGATGCGATGATGCACCGCACAAACATTCAGTCTATGAACGCTCTTGACTCCGGGCCGCAGCCAGTCAATCTTCCTTCTCATTGGTCTCCCGATTCGTGGCAAACACGGTCGGCCCTGCAACAGCCGAGCTATCCCGATGCGGATGCCTTGGACGCGGCGCTGGGTGAGTTGCATCGCCTGCCGCCATTGGTGACGTCTTGGGAAATCCTTGCCTTGCGCAAGCAGATTGCTGAAGCCCAAGAGGGCAAGCGCTTCCTTCTGCAGGGGGGCGACTGTGCCGAGAGCTTCAGTGATTGTGAATCCGGGTTGATTTCCAATCGATTGAAAGTGTTGCTGCAGATGAGTGTGGTGATGGTTCACGGGATGCGGCTGCCGGTGATCCGTGTCGGCCGCTTCGCCGGTCAGTACGCCAAACCGCGTTCGGCGGATCTTGAGACCAAGGATGGCGTTACTTTGCCGAGTTACCGCGGCGACTTGATCAACGCGGCACCCTTCGATGCGGTTTCGCGTGCACCCAATCCGCAACGCATGATCGACGGCCATTCGCGTTCTGCGATGACCATGAACTTCGTGCGCTCGTTGATCGATGGTGGCTTTGCGGACTTGCATCATCCCGAGTATTGGGACTTGGGTTGGGTCGCTCACTCGCCGTTGGCGGCCGAGTATCAACGCCGGGTTGAGGCGATCGGCGACGCTGTGCGATTCATGGAAACGCTTTCCGGCGAATCGATCCACAATCTGAACCGGGTCGACTTTTACACCTCGCACGAAGCCTTGCTGCTGCATTACGAGCAAGGTCTGACTCGGCAGGTTCCACGGCAGTGGGGTTGGTTCAATCTGTCCACGCACTACCCGTGGATTGGCATGCGCACGGCTGAGCTTGACGGCGCGCATGTTGAGTACATGCGCGGTTTGCGCAATCCGGTGGCGGTTAAGGTGGGGCCGAGTGTCACCCCGGAGGCCTTGATTCGGCTGATTGATCGCCTCAATCCGCATGACGAGCCAGGTCGCCTGACCCTTATCCACCGCATGGGTCGCAACAAGATCGAAACGGGACTGCCGCCGTTGCTGGACGTGGTTCGCCGAGAAGGTCGACGCGTGCTTTGGGTGGCCGACCCCATGCATGGCAATACTGAAAGCACTGGCAACGGCTTCAAGACACGTCGCTTCGAGAACATTCGCGGCGAGTTGGAGTTTGCGTTTGATCTGCACGCGGCTGCTGGAACTCGCTTGGGCGGCGTGCATCTCGAACTGACTGGCGAAAATGTCACCGAGTGTCTTGGTGGCGCGCGCGAGTTGACCGAAACCGATCTTGAGCGTGCCTATCTTTCTAGTGTCGATCCGCGGCTCAACTACGAGCAGTCCATGGAATTGGCGATGCTGATCGTGCGCAAGCGCGGAAACGGTTGAACCACGTATCCCCCGGATTTGCCGGGGGATACGTGCGCAATCCATTGCGCGGCACCTGACGAATGCCGTCTGCCAGCATCCGCGCAACTTGCAGCGCGGTGCGGGCGAGGCTCTTCTACCCGCTAATCACGCCAAGCTCGCGCCCGATCCGTTCAAACGCATCTATCGCGCGATCCAACTGATCGCGGGTATGTGCTGCCGACATCTGGGTGCGAATGCGGGCTTGTCCTTTCGCCACGACCGGGAAGAAAAATCCGATCACGTAGATACCTTCTTCAAGCAGGCGTTCAGCGAACCGCTGCGCCAACGGCGCATCGAAAAGCATCACGGGGCAAATGGGATGTTCGCCGGGCTTGAGCGTAAAGCCAGCGGCACTCATGCGATGGCGAAAGTGCTGTGTGTTGTCAGCCAGCTGCCGTCTCAGTGCATCGGCACCTGCGAGCATGGCGAATACGGCGCTACCGGCGGCGACTACATGCGGCGGCAGCGAGTTGGAGAACAGGTAAGGACGTGATCGTTGCCGCAAAAGTTCGATCACCTCACGGCGTCCCGCAGTAAATCCGCCGACAGCCCCGCCCAGTGCCTTTCCAAGCGTGCCGGTAATGATGTCGATCTTCTCCAGCACCCCACGAAACTCGGCTGAACCGCGGCCGGTGGCACCGACAAATCCGGTGGCGTGACATTCATCGATGTGAACCAGGGCACCGTACTTCTCAGCAAGTGCCGTTATTTCCACCAAGGGCGCGATGGTGCCATCCATCGAGAACACGCCATCGGAAGTGATCATTATCGTCTGCGCGCCTTCCGCTCGAGCTTGCTTGAGCTGCACTTCGAGATCGGCCATATCGCAGTTCGCATAGCGATAGCGCTTTGCCTTGCAGAGGCGGACGCCATCGATGATTGAGGCATGATTCAGCGCATCGGAAATGACCGCATCGCGTTCGCCTAGCAGGGGCTCAAACAGGCCTCCGTTGGCGTCAAAGCACGCCGCATACAGGATGCTGTCTTGCATGCCGAAAAACTCCGCAATCGTTGCTTCCAGCTGCTTGTGCAGATCCTGCGTGCCGCAGATGAACCGCACGCTGGCCATGCCGAAACCGTGGCTGTCGAGAGCGTCTTTGGCAGCTCGGATCACTTCGGGATGGTCGGCCAGACCAAGATAGTTGTTCGCACAAAAATTGAGTACGCGTCGACCATCCGCCAGGGAGATCTCCGCCGACTGCGGTGAAGCGATCACCCGTTCGCGCTTGAACAATCCTTGTTCACGAATGGTCTCTAGTTCAGCGGCAAAGCGGGCGATGGCAGCAGACATGCGAGGTTCCCCAGGTTCGGTGATGGCGTAATGGCGTAATGGCGTAATGGCATTATCGGCGAGACAGTCGATCTAGGCGGCTTCACCGGGGCGTTGATAAGGGGGGGCATCGGGCCAACGCACATGGGCGCGGATGCTCCAGCCTCGGCGGGTCAATTCGCGTTCGGCGAGTGGACTGATCATGCCGGCGACCAACACAGTGCGCTGCGCATGTTCGCTCACGGTCACGTGATCAAACCAGCGCTTCACTTCTGGCGTCCAGCTCAATCGATCTACCGCCAGCGGCAGCAGAAACTCGCCGTCCGTGGCTCGATATCCAGCCAGTTGGGCCACCGCGACCAGCTCGCCGCCTGTGGCCGGAACATCCGCGTTGTGCAGCAAGAGGGCCAAGCCGTTCAGGACAAACTGCGCTTCGACTTCTGAGCGCGCCAATAACGCCGTATCGAGCAAGGCTTCAACACCGCCTGTCGGCTGGAGCTTTTCCACCGAGTCAAGAAGCGCGGTCAAACTTTGCGGTGCGAATGCGCTGCGCCAGGCGAGTCGGTAACTGAGGTCCGAATCGGCCGTCCAGCGCGCTAGCCGTTCTTCCAATACACGCCGCTGGTTCTCCTCGGGAGGCTCGGAGGTGATGCGGTCGGCCAACCCGATATTGCCGATGACACTGGATGTGCCCGCCGATGCGATGGCGATGATTTTCGAGCTGGCCATGCGGCCGCTGGCCAAAGCCCATGCCAATTCATCCAGTCTTTCTCGCAGCAGCGGATTGCCGGTCCACGACTCGATACCCAGCGATTTGGCGATTTCACGGCGGGCGCGATCGTGGCCAGCTTCCGAACGCAACAAGCGGCCGATTTCATCCACGGGTGCGTCCCACCATGGCTCCTCTTTCTGCTTGGCTGGAGAGGGGCTGCCGGATGTCGGTGATCCGTCATTGAACACCGCGACTTCGATGCGGTTGCCGATTCGACGCGCCCGATCTCCCAACTTTTGTACACGCTCGGTAAGCATGCGCAACACCCCCGCCGGCACTCGCGCAGCTGAGCGCATTGGATTTCGAATGATTCCCCCAGCTTTGGTAAACGGATCGCGGATGCTGCCAATGCCAGCCTCCTTCAAGGCCGCGAGCATGGACTCGGAGTGCAAGGCTTCGACCAATGGCATCTCGTTGACCCGCCTCGCCAGCAGTTCGACGCTGGGTGCGTCCAGTGGACCCCAATCGGTTTCGATCACAAAGTGTGCTTGCAGCCCTTCATATCGTGCGTACGGCCGCACTTTGAAGTGCGGGCCTGCGAGCAAGGACGGGGTGACCAATTCTGCTGCAGCCATGGTTGGCTCGATTTCTGTCTTTGCCTTCGCAAGACTCGTCAGGCCGCAGCCAAGCAACAGGGGGAACACGAGACGAAAACGCATGCATCACGCACAAGCGATAGCGGGGCCGGCAGTCTGCCTGTTCCTGAGATAGTTTGCGCTTGGCAGCCGTTGACCATTCAGCTAAGGCCCGATCCCCACCTTCGCACACGTGCGCGGTGCGAGGCGCCAGCTGGCCGATGTGGGGCCAAAAACAAAAACCCCGGCGAACCGGGGTTTCTGGGCGACGCGGTTGCCTGCTCCGATCAGCGAGCTGCGTTGGTATTCATCACCGAATTGCGGCCCGAATCCAGGAACTGCGCCGGGTCGCGCATGCCAGCGGTATGGCATTGGCCAGTCGTGTGGCCACGGTTGACACCGCCAGAAAGCTGCCCATTGGTTTGCTCGGTGGTGCCGTCTTCCGGATCACTCAGAACAAGGTCGGTGGCGAAATTGCAGTAGTCATTGGTCCACCAGTTGGTGGTACGGAAGGCGGTGGTGTAGTAGTTGACCTTGGCCCGAGACGAGGTCGGAATGCCGGCCAACCAGCCGGAGGCGCCGCTGTAGGTCAAGTTGTTGTTGCTGCCGCAGCCAACCCCAAAAACGTTGCCCACCGAAGCCAGGATTCCGGACAGGTTGGTACCCTTGTACGGCGTTCCCACTGACTGAATCAGACGGCTACCCGTGGCGTAGTCGAGGCCACTCCAATAGTAGTTGTAGAGGTGCAGGGCGGCGGCACCGCCTTGGCTGTGAGCCACGATGCCATAGGAGTTCCAGGTATTGCCAAACGTCTGGATCAGGCGCGCGAACTGATCGTGGCTGCGATTTTGGTTGGCATCCAGGAAGGTGGATGCAGTGGTGAACTGACCGGCCGGCCAAACGCCGCCGGAGCAGTACCCGTGCACCAGCAGCAAGCGTTTGCCGACGCCCTTGTGCTGAGCGCCGCTTGGACGCGGACCCATCTGCATGCTCTCGTCCACCTTGAAGCCAGTTGCGCCAGCCTTCACCCGCTGCGTTGGCAAACTCATCGCGATGCGCTTCGTCGAGGCCAAAGTGACAAAGTTGTTTGGATCTTCGATGCGTAGATTGCGCAACTCGAAAGGCGCTGACGCGCCAGCCATCGCGATCCAGCGCTCGTCAAAGCCCAGTTTCAGCGCGCCGTTGTCGGGCGTCACCATGCCTCCCACCCACGCCACGGCGGTGCGATTTCCGGACTTGTCTGTTCCCCAGACTTCCGCGTACGCCCGGTAATGCTGATTGGCTTTGTCGGAGATAACCGGGAGTTGAATCTGCAGCCGTGTGCCGGCCTCAGCGGAAGCGACGCCAACCGCCACATCTCCGGCTAACGCAATGCTTGCTTCAACGACAGGAATTGGGTGTTCTGCCGTGCGAATGAAGTCTTGGCCATTGCGATCCACGCCGGTTACGACCACTTGCGCCAAGTAGTCACCAGCCGAGGCAGCAAAGAAATCACCGCCGAATACGCCATCACCCGCGACGCCGTCGTCATGGGCACCATCGTCAAACATGGCATCGACCGCGATGCGTCCATCCGGATAGGTGACCCGCAATTCGGCACTATCGATGCGGCCGGCGGAGTCGCCCATCAGTACCTTCTCGTCATTCCCCGTCGCAGTGAGGCGGGCGGCCAAGCCAATGCGCTCGCCGACCAGCTGCCGGCTGTGGGTTTGGTGCGAAGCCAGTTCGGTGCTGTCGCTGCCCTCCATCAGCAAGAAACCGCGCTTGCTGGCACCAGCGGCCGCACTGATCTTAAGATTCCACGTACCGCTCTCAACGCCTTCCAGGCTGTAAAGATCAGCCGGGAATGTGGCTTGCTGCATGCCGAACTGAGTGCGCTTTACTGAGCGCGCCAGATCGGCCGCTGACTTTTCCATCCCACCGGACGGACTCACCAAGTCAGCTTGCCACGCGTCGGCCATTTGTCCCGAGAACAACAAGAAGCGAACGTCGCCATTCTCGATCGGAAGCCGGCCTTGCCAACCCAGACGGCCATCTTTTTGCTGGGACAGTTCGACCGCGATCAGTGCGCTCTTCGAATGGATAGTGGCATCGGTCGGATCAGCCGCTTTCATCGAAGCAAAATCGCTGGGGCTACCCGATAGCTGCTTCGCAATGGGTCCATTGTCGGCGGCCGCTTGGCCACCCGCTGCCAACAGTGCCAATGCGATGGCGTTGACCAAACCTGACTTGCGCTTGCTGAAAATCGAGATCACTGCACACCCCTCCCAGGGTAGGTGAAAAGCGGGCGCAGCCAATTCCGGAACACGAGTCTCGGTTCGGGATGCTGCGCGGTATTGGCACCGAGTTTCTTCCGACGCTGCCGAGCATTGCGCTCAGCCGAGGACTGCCCTGTCCGTACGGTGCCGGATGGAATCCTAATCTGGACGCCAGCTGAACGCAAGTGCCAAGGTGTGACGAGGCTCGCACCGAGCCAGTGCCTGCCTGCTGCGGTGCAGAGCTTGGATTCCAACAATTTGCAGTGGTTTGCGCCAACTCGGTGCGTCGTGTTCGCATCGCAGGCACAATCTGGCTCGACGCCCTCAGTTGTCGCGTGTTAAATCGCAATCGCCGCCAAGAAGTCCATTCAGTGAACCCTGCCGACGCGCGCGGAGGGCGCAGCGTCGGGCGGCAGCTTGACTGACGATCATGGTGACCCGCCACCTCGAAGCATGAATATTCCAGCCGCCATGATCGTCAGAAGGAGCAGTGTGCTTCCCAGCCCCACCCCGGCCCTCCCCGAACATCGGGCAGGGTGAGTGTGCTTCCTAACCCCACCCCGGCCCTCCCCGAACATCGGGGAGGGAGAAAACAGGGGAACCCGAATGTCCCTCACGTAAATGTTATGGAGAGTCCCCAATGAGCCGAATCACCCTCCGCCCGCTCGCGCTGGCTTGTTTGATCCTCCCGCTAGCCGGCTTTGCCGGGGTAGCTCAGGCGCAGGACGAAAGCCCGTTCACCTGGAATGCGGCTGTTACGACTGACTATGTGTTCCGCGGCGTCTCGCAGACGGATGAAGATCCTGCACTGCAATTGGGCGCTGACTATGGCTTCGGGAGCGGCTTTTATGTCGGCGTTTGGGCGTCCAATGTCGATTTTGGCTCCGAGATCGGCGCCGATGTCGAGCTTGATACATATGTTGGCTGGGCCAAGGACTTCAACGAAAACGTCAATCTCGACATCAGCCTGCTGCGCTACAACTATTTTGGAACCAGCTCCGGGATCGATCTGGAGTACAACGAGTTGATCACCACCTTGGGCACCGGGCCGGTGAGCTTCACGCTTGGCTACACCAATGATATTTACGCCAGCGACACTGATAGCTTCTATTACCAGGCGGCGGCGGGATTCACGCCGGGTGGCGGTGATTTCGGCATCGACTTCGGCGTTGGCCGGACAACTTTTGAAAGCGAACTCGGCCTGGATGACTACACCGACTACTTCATTTCGGCCAGTTATCCGCTCGGACCATTTTCAGCGGCGCTGGGTTACTACGACAACGACAGCAGTGGCGATGACAACTTTGGTGAGGTGGCCGACGGTCGCTTGGTGTTCACGCTGTCGATTGAAGGCTGATTGTTGATCGGCCCTCACGGCCATCTTGAAGGATGGCCGTGAGGGCGATGATTTGAGGGCTCTGGTCATCCTGCCTCTCTCAGCTGTGCCGGGTGGTGGCTTCGCCCACAATCAGTTCCAGCTGCACACCACTTTGCCGCAGGTGCCCGCATCCATCAGGTCAAAGCCACGCTGAAAGTCGTCAATGTGGATCTGATGGGTCAGGACCTTTTGCAGTGGGAAGCCGGTCAGCAGCATCTGCGTCATCTTGTACCAAGTCTCGTACATGCGGCGGCCGTAAATGCCGTGCAGCGTGAGACCTTTGAAGATCACTTTGTCCCAGTTGATGCCGGCGCCGTTGGGCAAGATTCCCAGCAGCGCGACCTTGCCGCCGTGGTACATGCAATCGAGCATGTCATTGAATGCGCCGGGGTGGCCGGACATCTCAAGCGCCACGTCGAAGCCTTCCATGTGCAAGTCGGCCATCACTTCTTTGAGTGACTGTTTGGCGACGTTCACAACCCGCGTCGCGCCCATGTCGGCAGCCAACTTGAGGCGATAGTCATTGACGTCAGTGACCACCACATTGCGCGCGCCGATGTGCTTGCAAATGCCGGCGGCGATGATCCCGATGGGACCCGCGCCTGTGATCAGCACATCTTCGCCAATCACGTCGAACTCCAGCGCACAATGCGCAGCGTTGCCATAGGGATCAAAGAACGCGGCTAGCTCAGACGGAATCTGATCGGGAATCGGCCACAAATTGCTCGCCGGCATCGCAATGAATTCAGCGAACGCGCCGTTGCGATTGACGCCAATGCCGATCGTGTGCGGACACAGGTGCTGGCGACCGGCCCGACAATTGCGACAGACGCCGCACACGATGTGGCCTTCGGCCGAAACCCGATCACCGACGCGGTAGGTGGTCACACCTGGCCCCAACTCAACGATCCGGCCGACAAACTCGTGGCCGATGACCAGGCCCGGCTTGATCGTGCGCACGCTCCACTCGTCCCATTTGTATATGTGCAAATCAGTGCCGCAAATCGCGGTCTTCTCCAATTTGATCAGCACCTCGTTCGCGCCGGGCGTGGGCACTGGCACCTGTTCCATCCAGATGCCGCGGGTGGCTTCGCGTTTGACTAACGCTTTCATCATTGCGGCGGCCATGGCGTGGTCTCTCGTTGGTTGATGCGCAATTATACGAGTCAGCCGATGCAAGGCATGGTGCGATGCCGTGCATGCCCCAGCTTTCGACACAGTGTTCGGGGTTTGGCATCGACTAGACTTGCGCGTTTACCACCGCCGAGACCCTGTCGATGAGAGCGATTTCCTGCACAGCCTTGCTGCTCGCAACCACGCTCTCTCTGACCCAGACCAGTAGCGCCGGCGAAGGCATGTGGACGCCAGATCAGTTGCCAGAGATCGCGGCACCGCTGAAGGCTGCTGGCTTGGATTTGGACCCGGCCCAGTTTGCAGACCTCGGCGGCAAACCGATGGGCGCGATCGTCAGCTTGGGCGGCTGCAGCGCGTCATTCGTCTCGTCTCAGGGTTTGGTCGTCACCAATCACCACTGCGCTTACGGGGCGATCCAGCTAAATTCGACCGAGCAAAACAACCTGTTGCGCGACGGCTTCTACGCGGCCACTCACAGCGATGAGCTGAGCGCTGGGCCCGCCGCGCGGATTTTTGTCACTCGTGAGATTCGCGACGTCACTCGTCAGGTGTTGAAATCAGTCAATCAACGTATGACCGACCGGCAGGCGTTTGATGCGGTCGAAGCTGCGCGCAAGCGGTTGGTGGCCAATTGCGAACAGACTCCGGGACAGCGCTGCAGCGTCGCCAGCTTTTTTGGCGGCGTGGTGTATCGCTTGGTTGTGCAAATGGAGATTCGCGATGTGCGGCTGGTATACGCGCCGCCGGAAGCGATCGGCAAGTTCGGCGGTGATGTGGACAACTGGATGTGGCCACGGCACACCGGCGACTTTGCGTTCTATCGCGCCTACGTGAGCGCAGATGGGCGGCCGGCCGATTTTTCGGCTGATAACAAGCCGTATCAACCCGAGCAGCATTTGCGTATTGCACAAGAGGCCTTGAAGGACGGCGATTTCGTGATGGTGGCGGGCTATCCGGGAGCCACTTCGCGCTATCGGCTGGCAGACGAGATCGACGCCGTCATCGATTGGACTTACCCCAAACAGATTCAGCGTTTCACCGACATGATGGCCATCGTGGATGCTGCGGGGCCGGCGGGCTCGGATGTCGCGATCAAGTATGCAGCCACGATGGCGAGCTGGAAGAACGCAAGAAAGAATTTCAGTGGCCAACTGCAAGGCTTTGCCCGCGCCGATACATTAGGCAAGAAGCGGCACGAAGAAGCTGCTCTGGAGGCATGGCTGCAGGAACAAGACACCGGCACTGATAGTTTGGCCGAGCTGCGAGCGAGGTTGGCGCTGGGTCGACAGATGAGAGAGCGCGATCTGGTGTTGACCACGCTGGCGGGCGGTGGATTGTTCTCTACCGCGCGCAGTCTGCACCGGCTGAGCATCGAGCGCGAGCGTCCTGATGCGGCGCGCGAAATTGGCTTCCAGGTGCGTGACGAATCACGCATCGAAGCTGGCCTGCGCCAACTGGACAGACGCTACGACGCGAAAGTGGATCGGCAACTGATGGCCTACGCGCTCGCACGCTATCTCGAGCTGCCAGCGTTGCAGCGGCTGCCTGAACTCGACGCCTGGCTTGGCTTGGCAGCCGCCAGGTCCGAGACGGAATCGAGCGAACCCACACCCGCGCCAGTCACCATTGATGCCGCGCTGACGAAGTTGTATGCCGGCACTCGCCTGGGCGATCTGAACGTGCGTCTGGACTTGATGAAAAGCAAGCGCCAGACCATTGAGTCCAGCGACGATACGTTTGTGCAATGGGTGGTGGCGATTGGGCCTGCATTGCAACGCATCGAGGACGATCGCAAGACTTACGAGGGCGCCTTGTTGCGCCTGCAACCGGCCTACATGCGCGCGATGCTCGACTATCGCAAAAGCCGGGGGCTGGCCACGTACCCGGATGCCAACGGCACCCTGCGCATCACGTTCGGAAACGTGTCTGGCGTCAGTCCGCGCGACGGTTTGACCTACGTGCCCTTCACCAGCACCGTGGGCATCCGCGAAAAGCACAGCGGCGTAAACCCGTTCGACGCCACAGCGCCACAACTAGCAGCCATTTCCGAGGCGCGTTGGGGCGAACGGGCTGAGGCGGGTGCCTCAGGTGTTGCAGTCAATTTTCTTGCGGATCTGGACGTCACGGGCGGTAATTCTGGGTCGGCGACACTCAACTCGAAGGGCGAGTTGGTTGGCTTGATTTTCGATATGACCTGGGAGTCGGTGGCGTCAAACTGGGTCTTCAATCCCGCGCTGACCCGCACCATTCACGTCGACCACCGCTACATGCTGTGGGTGATGGAGCAGGTGTACCCTGCGCCCGCAGTGTTGCGCGAGTTGGCCTCGGGCAGCGACTGAGCAAATCTCCGGTCGGCGACTCGCGTCGCCGATGAGCGGCAATGGAGGCAGCGTGACGCGCACCCTCGACGAATGGCTGGCCTACCAACAGACCTTGTTGCCAGTCGGAATGATGCTGGGCCTTGAGCGCGTTCGACGCGTGGCCGCGTCGCTGCAGTTGCCGCGTACGGCGAAATGGATCATCAGCGTCGCCGGTACCAACGGCAAGGGTTCCACCGTTTCCTTTGTGGATGCCATCGCGCGCGCGGCGGGGCTGCGTGTCGGCACCTACACCTCGCCGCATTTGCTGCGTTATACCGAACGCATACGGATCGATGGCAATGAGGTCGAGCAAGCGCGATTGCTCGACGCCTTCGAGCGCATCGAGCGGGCGCGAGCGGACACACCGCTGACCTATTTCGAGTTCGGGACTTTGGCGGCTCTGCTCATTTTCGCCGAGACGTCACTGGATCTGGCCGTGCTGGAGGTTGGCCTCGGTGGGCGTCTGGATGCGGTCAATCTCGTGGATGCCGATGTCGCCATCCTGACATCGGTTTCACTGGATCACACTGAGCACCTCGGCACCAATCGAGAAGCAATTGGTGTGGAGAAAGCCGGCATCTTTCGGGCCGCGCGCCCAGCGGTGCTCGGCGAAGCGTTGCCGCCGTTGACCGTGCTGGCTGAAATCGAACGCCTCGGTGCCGTCGCTTTGCGGGCGGGGCTCGATTTTCGGGCGACAACAAGCGGCAAGGGCGACTGGACGTACGAAGACAGCCAAGGCAGCGTGCAATTGCCGCCGCCGGCCTTGCAGGCGCCCTGTCAGATAGGCAACGCGGCTGCTGCGTTGGCGGCGCTTCGGCATTTACCGAAAGGACCGGTAATTGCGCCCGCTGCTGCGGCACACGGTGTAGCGAATGTGCGGTTGGCAGGACGCTTGCAGCGATTGCCGGGTCCCGTCGAAGTGCTGTTGGATGTTGCCCACAATCCGCAAGCCGCGACTGAATTGGCGCGATGGCTTGCGCGCAATCGACCACGCGGCGCGACCCAGGCGGTGTTCAGTGCCCTTGCCGACAAGGACATTCCGCGCGTCGTGGCGGCGATGATGGGGGTGATCGACGTCTGGCGTTTCGCCGGCTTGCCGCACGTGGCTGCCCGTGGCCTGGACGCGGACGGACTCTGGCGAGTAGTGGCAGGTTTGTTATCCAAAAGCATCAGCAGCCGTCATCAGACAGTCGCGGACGCGTTGACCGAAGCCTTGTCGCACGCCGAGCCCGGTGATCGCGTTGTCGTGTTTGGCTCGTTTCACACCGTCGCAGAAGCGATGCGGGTGATGGGTAGCGACAGCTGAACGCCATCACGGCGCGGGCCAGGACGCGGCTGAGGTAGCGCGGGCGCACCGGTATACTTGCGGCCCTCTTTTCCCGCCCTGCGAGCCGCATCCATGGAACCCGCACTCAAACAGCGTCTGATGGGCGCAGCCGTGCTGGTTGCGCTGGCAATCATCTTTTTGCCGATGGTGTTTGACGGGCCTGCGCCACCACCTCCACCGGCCGCGGCATTGCCTTTGGGCGTGCCGGCTTCGCCGGATCGACCCCTGCAAACGCGCGAAATTCCGCTGGCACTGCCGACACAAACGCCGATGGCAACGCCGCCCGCTGCGCCAGCGCCCAGCGCGGATCCCAATCAATTGGCGACGGTCGATGTGGTAACCACACAGCGTCCCGATCTCATGAATGCCCCGTCACCTGCGGCTGGCAATCCCGCAGTCGCGAACCCGACTGTTGCTCCGACAGTGGCGCCAAGCGGAACCCTGACCCCGGCGCCCGGTGCGGCCAACTCAGCGATTGCTCCCGTCGCGGCATCTGCGACTCCTGTTGTGATGCCGACCGCTGCCGCAACGCCGCCGCCGACGCCGACGCCGACGCCGACGACAGCCGCAGCCAAACCTGCTGTCGCGCCAGTTGTCCAGGCGCCAACGCCAGCGGCACCCACGCCACCGCTGCCCGCCGGTGGTCGCTACGTGGTCAACCTTGGTAGTTATGGCAACTCGGCGAACGCGCAGGCCTTGCTGGGCAGGCTAAAGGCAGGCGGAGTGCAGGCCTATTCCGAATCAATCCAGCTTGATGGCAAACCCGCAACGCGCTTGCGCGCTGGGCCGTATGCCAGCCGCGCGGCAGCGGAGACTGCCTCCGCAGCGGCGCGACGCGTACAGTCGGATCTGGCGACGGCAGTGATCGGACTTGAATCTGCCGATGTGGCTCCGGCGCGCGTTGCGCCACCGGTGGCCGGCGGGTTCGTCATACAAGTGGGTGCGTTCAAGTCCGAAGCCGAGGCGAACGTCTTGCGTGATCGCATTCGCAACGGCGGCTATGCAACGTTCGTCGAAAAGGTGGCTCGCGATGGTGGCAGTTTGTGGCGCGTGCGAGTCGGGCCCGAAATCCAACGTGCCAAAGCGGAAGAGACTCGCCTTGTTCTGCAGCAACGTTTTCAGGTCGAAGCGCAAGTATTGACCTATCCGTAAAACGGCAATGCTGAACGCGGCGGACATCGCCCTGCTGTCGGTGATCACGCTGTCATGCGTGATGGGGTTCTGGCGCGGCTTCATCGTGGAAGTGATGTCGTTGCTGGTTTGGGCGGCCGCGTTCTGGTTGGCTTTCACCTTTGGGGACAACGTTGCCGAGATGTTTGCAGGGGCCGTTGAAACGCCATCCGCGCGCCTGTTTCTTGGGTACGCCATTTTATTTCTGGGCGCACTCACCATCGGCGGTCTGACCACGTGGTTGATTGGCAAGCTCGTCAAGAGCACCGGTCTGTCCGGCACTGATCGTTTGCTAGGGCTTGGCTTCGGCGCTGCACGCGGTGTGGCGCTGTGTTGCGTCGCCGTATTGGTTCTGGGCTTCACACCGTTGCCGCAAGATCCCTGGTGGTCAGGCTCGCGCCTGATGCCCAGTTTCACCGCAGGCGCACAATGGTTATGCAGATGGTTGCCGGAAGCGGTGGCCAATCAGGTCCAGCTTGAACGTTTGCCGGAATTGCCCGTCCTTCCTTCCGAACCATCCACGCCTCCGCCACCCAAACTTTGACCAGCGACGCGTTGCTGGGTCAAGGTGGTCCGACCGTTTGCAGGAACCATTGATATGTGCGGCATCATCGGAATCGCCGGGCGCAGCGAAGTCGCCGCGTCCCTCTATGACGGACTCACCGTGCTGCAACATCGCGGTCAAGACGCAGCCGGGATCGTTACGGTCGATGGCCAGCGCCTGCGTATTCACAAGGGCAACGGGCTGGTGAAAGACGTGTTCGGCGAACCACAAATGCGTTTGCTGACGGGGCGACTGGGGATCGCTCACTGTCGCTATCCCACCGCTGGTTCCGAAGGGTTGGACGAGGCGCAACCGTTCTATGTGAATTCGCCTTATGGGATCGCGCTGGCCCACAACGGCAACCTGGTCAACACGGACGCTTTGCGCTGCGAGGTGTTTGAACAGGATCGCCGCCACATCAACACCGAGTCCGACTCCGAAGTGCTGTTGAATGTGTTTGCCCACGAGTTGGGCGCGCAAGGCCCGCTTGCTCCCAAGGCTGCATTCGCTGCAGTCGCGGGTGTGCACCGGCGTGCGCGGGGCGGTTATGCCGTTGTCGCCGTTGTGCTTGGATTGGGCCTGGTTGCCTTCCGCGATCCGCATGGCATCCGGCCACTGGTGCTTGGGAAGCGCGAAGGTATCGCCGGCGTGGAATACGCTGTCGCTTCCGAGAGTGTTGCCTTCGACTTGCTCGGCTTCCAGCGCGTGCGTGATGTGCGGCCGGGCGAAGCGCTGGTCATCGGCCCGGACGGCGAACTCAGCAGTGAGATGTGCTGTGCCGAACAGACACATGCGCCCTGCATCTTCGAGTACGTGTACTTCGCCAGACCCGACTCGATGATCGAAGACGTGTCGGTGCACAAGGCGCGCATGCGGATGGGCGTCAAACTGGGCGAGAAGATCCTCCGCGAGCGCCCCGATCACGACATCGACACCGTGATCCCGATTCCCGATTCATCGCGCGATGCGGCGTTGGAAGTGGCCAACGTGCTCGGCATCAAATATCGCGAAGGCTTCATCAAGAATCGCTACGTCGGCCGCACTTTCATCATGCCGGGCCAGGGCGAGCGGGTGAAATCGGTGCGTCGCAAACTCAATCCGATCCCGCTTGAGTTCCGCAATCGGGTGGTGCTGCTGGTCGACGACTCCATCGTTCGCGGCACCACGTCGAAACAGATCGTGCAAATGGCCCGCGAGGCGGGGGCGCGCAAGGTCTATCTGGCTTCCGCCGCACCACCTGTGCGCTATCCCAATATTTATGGCATCGACATGCCTGCGGTCAGCGAATTGATTGCGCACGGGCGCAGCGTCGAGGAAATTCAGTCCGAACTTGGCTGCGACTGGTTGATTTATCAGGAGCTGGGGGACTTGATCGCCGCCGTGCGTGGAAAGAACAAGGCGCTTGGTTTCGACACTTCGTGTTTTTCCGGGGAATACATCACCGGCGGCGATGCGACTTATCTGGACGGCTTGCAGGCCAGTCGTTCCGATGACGCCAAGCAGCGACGCCGCGCGGGCTGATGGCGCCGCTGCCCAATGTCGTCGCGTCAGCGCGGGTGAGCGATCTGCAAGACGCCGCGCTCGCCTGTCTGCTCGCCGATAGCGTGGAGTCCAAGCTTGCTCTGAGCCAGGTCGCAGCTTCTGTCGAAGCCACGGATGTGCTCCACGACGGCGAGCCGCGTCTGTTGCCCCTGCCAGGCCGGCCGGCCAAGCCCGAACTGGTTTCGCCGCGCCAGTTGGCGCAACGCGGTCTGGGCACGCCGCAGGGCAGGGCGGCCTTCATCCACGCCATCGCACACATTGAGTTCAATGCCATCAATCTGGCTTGGGATGCGGTATATCGCTTTCGCGGCATGCCCCTCCAGTTCTATCGTGACTGGAGTTTCGTCGCTGCCGACGAGACTCGTCATTTTTCGATGTTGAATGCACGCCTGCATACGTTAGGCTTCGCATACGGCGACTTCGATGCGCACAACGGATTGTGGGAAATGGCCGTTGCGACTCAGCACTCTTGCCTGGAGCGCATGGCGCTGGTGCCAAGGGTGCTGGAAGCACGCGGCCTGGATGTGACGCCCGCCATGATCGAGCGTCTGCAGGGTGCGGGCGACAAACAGACCGCGGACGCGCTGCGAATCATCCTGCGCGAGGAGGTCGCGCACGTGGCGATCGGCTCGCGCTGGTTTGCCTGGTGCTGCGAACGCGAGGGCGTCGATGCCGCAACCACGTTCACTCGCCTGATTGGTCAGTATGCGCGTGGTGCTCTGCGCGGCCCGTTCAATCGCTCAGCGCGATTGGCCGCCGGATTCAGCGCCGAGGAGATCGATGGGCTTGAGGAACTGACCAACAACGTGCAGCGCTTCCCAACCATCGCGAGCTGATCGCCCTCTCGCCAACCAATAAATCGAGTGGGACGATTTCTTCAACTTGAACGTACACCTAACCACGTGCAATGCTTCACAGGCGTCGCACGGCAAAAACGTGGCGGGTAGGTGCGCCTGAATCGTGGCACACACAGCCCGACCAGCCGGTTTTGCTCGCATCGATCCCGTCAGAACCCAGCTTTCGTCAGCCAGCTTTTAGTCAGCCAGCTTTTAGTCAGCACACAGGAAACCACCATGGTCTCGACATCCCGCGTCATCAATATTGGCCTCGCATCACTGGCCGGTCTCGCCGCCATCGCATGGCAGCCCGCACAGGCCCAGTGCAACACCACCGCCTGGTCAACCGTCACCGGTGCCCCGGTTGCGGGTGGCCCTGCCCAAGGCGTGCGCATCTATCAGGGTGCATGCGGCCTGAACCCGGTCAACGGCGCGGGCGCGAGCTTGGTCGAAGAAGCCACCCGTCACGCGGCGGAAGGCGGCGGCGGTGCACCTTTCATCGGTCGCTTCTTCTTTTATGCCGGTATCACGGGCGCCAACCCGGTGGTCTTCCGCGCATTCAGCGCCGACGTCGCCGGCACCCAGGTCATCCAGGTGACCCACAATCCGACTTCCCAGAACGTCAGCTTCTTGGTCAACGGCACCACCCAATCCACCGCAAACAACACCGCCACTAACGGCAAGTGGGTAGAAGTGACCTTCACCTACAACGCATCGGGCACGTTCACCGCCAATACCCGTTCGGTGTCGCCGACGAATGTGCTCACGGATATCGCTGGTTCCATCACCGCGATCAACACGGGCGCGCTGACGGTTGAGCGTGTGCAGCTTGGCAACGTCGCTAGCGGCGGCGGCACCGGCAACACTTCGATTGACGAGTACGAAGCTTCCCGCCAAGTCGGTGGAACGCCGGCCACGGCGTTGACTCGTATGTGTCGTGGTGATGTCAACGCGACGTTTGGAGACATCGATGTTGGTGATCGGGCCGCAGTGACCGCAGCCATTCGAGGAACTTTTCCGGCAATCAACCGCCCTGACTGCAATGAAGACGGCGCAGTTGACGTGGGTGATCGAGCATGCGTTACCGCGCTTATTCGTGCATTCCGCAATTGCGGCGCTTAATCAGCGACTGTCATCACAACCTTTTAGAGGCGAAAGTCAATGCGTAATTTTTTCTTGAAATCCAATGCGATCACAGCGCTGCTCCTCCTTGGGGTGGCTGGTTCTGCTAGTGCAAGCGGCTGGGAAGTTTGGGCGGAGAAGCAAGGTTCAGATCGCCTCACAGTTGTCACTTCTTTTTCTGGTGATGGTGAGCTCGATGAGGCGCAGGTTGATGTAACTTTGAAGGCGTCGTTTGAGATTATTGACGCTCAGCCTCTAATGGAAGGGGCGGTGTGTGTGGGATCGTCCGAGAAGGGTGTGCTTCGCTCGGTCCCCCCCAGCGGTGCCGGCACTGCACTTAAATCAAAGACCACTGACGCGTGCATGTTTACCGTTCGCGTAACTGGTGCGAAGGGCTGGAGTGCACTAGAGATGTTGGACAAGACTCGGCCGATTTGTGCATCGTCGACCAAGGGCATGGTTGACTGCGCTGCATCAGTTAAGTTAGTTAAGTAAGTAATTTGACGCTTCCAGTCAGCAACGTGCGAGACTGAAAGCAATTAGAATATGCGGCCGTGCGGATTTTTCCGCACGGCTTTTGCGTGAGATTTCTTTTTCGGGGAGTACGATGATGAATACCAAGAAACTGCTTGCCCTTGCCGTGTTAGGGTGCCTTCCGTTCGTAGCCCAAGCCGGTTCGTTTTCCGCGACCGGTTCTGGCGCACCGAACTCAAACACAACGCTGACCGTCACTTTCAGTGGGGATGGATCCAGCACTGAAGCTCAGACGGATTTCGATTTCAGCAATACCAACATCACAGTCACTGCCGGAACTGAAACTCCGGGAGCCGTGTGCTTGGTAGTGTCGCCAACTCGAATTCGGACCGCGTCTCCCTCGGGACCGAGCGCAGGAACTTTGCCGATTCCGAATGGCCCCACGACAATCTGCACATTCAACGTAGCGATAGGTGCAGCAGCACCGGAAGGACTGATTGCGTTTACCGCGCCGGCTAATTCCACAAGATGCTTCGACGTGAACGCTGCTGCTGTGATGCCTTGCACCGTTGCTGCCAACTCCGGAGTCACGGTTGCCAACCAGCCTGTCCCGCGCACGCTGAGCTACAACCCGACTGCAGGAACGACGATCACGTTTGCAGCCGGTGTAACGCCGGGGACGGCCGCTCCGACCCAGAACATCGCGGTGACTGCGACGGGTACTGCCGGAAACGCTTCTTTGACTGGTTGCGCGATCACAGGTACGGGCGCATCTAGCTTCAACGTGAACGCGGCCGGTGTCACCTTCACTGGCACGTCCGGCTCGCAGAACCTGGCCGTCGGTTGCACCTACCCGACTGTCAATGCTTCGGCAACGTTGACTTGCACCGAGATTGACGGTGACACCGTGTCCCCAGGTCAGCCGCGCGCGTGGCCGCTTTCCTGCCCGGCGCCTAACGTCAATCCGACCGTCACTTCGCCCACACCGACCGCGATCACGGTTGGCGGCGGCTTGGTCGGCACTCAGTCCGGTGGCACCATTGACCTCTCCGCCGCGGGTGGTTCGGGTGCAGGTTCAACGCAGGTCAGCTGCACCTCGACCGGTACGGTACAAATTGCTGCCTCGCCAGCAACGCCGTCCGGTACCGGCCCAGTCGTTCAGAACGTGACCACGGGTCAGCCGACCGACATCCGCTTTGGTGTGCTGTTGACTGCCAACGCGCAGGCGCCGGCCGGTACCGTCGTTTGCACGGTCGCTGGTCAGCCGACGTTGACCTTCACGATTGGTGCCCCGGCTGGTACGACCAGCATCCCGCCGACCTTCATCCCGTCGTCGTCCACCTGGTCCACGCTGGCGCTGCTGAGCTTGCTGGGCGTGTTCGGCCTGCTGGCCGTCGCGTTCCGCCGCCAGGCTTAAGCATCAGCTGACTGCTTGCAGTCAGGCATAGCATCAAACAGCAGGGGCGCTTCGGCGCCCCTGCTGCGTTTTGCCAGTTCGGATTCCTGGTCGCAGAAGTGATGGCGGCCAGTTGGGGTGCGGTCCGCTGTGAGGACAAAGCATGGAACTGCCAGGCTTTATTCATAGCAACCAGCCCGAAGCATCTCCTCCTCCCCGCGCGCGGGGAAAAGGAGATGCATCTGCTGAAATTCAGGTCCGATGAAAATCGGCGTCCAGCTTTCAGAGATCGGTGGCCCATCGATCTCAATAACCGCATCTCGAGCTGTCGTTGACGAAAAAGCACCCTCGCGACCGCCTCTGTCGATGGTGCTATTCCGCCGCCATTCCCAACCAGGCCGCCACCCGATCAGCGACCGGTTCAGGTGCCTTCATCCAATCAAAGTGACCCGGTGGCCGGCCATCCGGCAGGTGTTCAAGATGCTCGAACACGGCGGCGCTTGGCGTTTTGCCTGCTAGCTCTCTCGCCGCAGTGACGGGCGCAAAATTGTCACCGCGCATGGTCAGCACATAGAGCGGTATGGACACCGCCGCCAACGCAGATTCGCTGTCCCACGCACTGTCGCGCAGCCCTGAAAGACGACCGCTGCGATTGAAGCGCGACCATTCGCGCATCAGGGTTGCGCCTTGGGTACCGCCGAATCGCAGCCAGTCGCCACGAAACACACCAAGTGTGGTGGACATGCCCGCAACCACCCAGGCAAATCCAAAAACAGCAAGCCGATAGGGGAATGGGTATGCACGGAAGTGCGGCGAGGCGCTTGCAACCAACATCAGGCTGGTGAGCGTGTTTTGCGGGTGACGCGCCACATGCAACAAGGCGACTTGGCCACCCAGCGAATGTCCCAGACCGTGCAACTCAGATGAGGGCAGTTCTCTGCGCGCCAGCGCGATCATCGCCGTGGCCTCTTCATCGACCAGGTCGAGATAACTCCAGTCAACACCGCGCTTGGCGCGAACCGAACTCGACGCCATGCCTCGCCAGTCGAGGAGCAAGGCATGGATGCCGCGTGTTTGCAGAGCCAGCGCAAGACGCTGGTACGGTCTTGCGGGTGTACCCAAGGCAGGGAACACCAGAACACAAGGTGCATCAGGCCGGGCGGCGCGATACAAGGTTGCGTCGGCGCGATCGGCGCCGACGTTCAACGAAAACACTTGCACGCGCGTGTCGGCTTGAGGATTCAAGCTGGCGCTTCGGCTAGATCCGACGGTGCGTGCACATCAACTGCCTTCGACGATGCGCTCAAGATCACCTTCCGCTTCCGCCCTTGCCAACGGATCGCTGACCGCAATGTTCAGCGCTTGGATCGCTTCCTCACGCCTGCCAAGTTTTTCCAGCACGAGTCCGCGCCGCCACTGCGCCACGCCAACCGAGACGTTGTCTGGATACTCGCCAGCAGCAAGAAACGCATCCAGCTGGCTCAGTCCTGCTTCCAATTGAGTGCCCGACAAGGCGGAGGCACGACCCAGCTGATAACGAGCCATGGCGACATCAGCAGACTGGTCGAGACGGGACTGCCACACCTCACGCACATCGTCCCAGCGCTCGCGTCTTTGCAACATGCCTGAAAGCGCCAAGCGCGCACGCAGGCTGTCTGGTGCCGCCGCCACCGCTTCGCGCAACGCGGCCTCGGCTGCCTCTGGCTTTTGGTCTGCATTCGCCAGTGCGGCGGTTGCCAGCTTGCCCCAGACCAAATCCTGACGTGCCAATTCGGCGGCTTGTTCGTTGGCTTTGGCGCGGTCGCCACCGGCTATTCCTGGCGCGACCAAGTAGTACTGCATCAAGTCATAGCGTGCCTCGGCAAGATTCGGATCCATCGCTACTGCTTTTTCGTAGGCCTCGAGCGAACGGCCAGCCCACTTCATCTTCATGAGAATGTTGGCTTGCATCGCTTGCATGCCGTAGGCCCGTCCAGACCAGAACCACGTCCGCGCGTCATCCGGCAGCGCATCCTGCGCACTTTCGGCGGCATCGATGGCGGCATCGAGGTCGTTGTTGCCGAGACCGTTGCTGATCTCCATGAGCGGTGCCGGCAATGGTTCAGCCGCAATGGCGTGCAAGGGAAAAGCCATGACGCATGCCGCTAGCAAAATGGACGAGACCGGGAGACGCAAGTGCATAGGTAGCCTTGGCTAGAAGGGTGAAGGGGTGCCAATCTCAACTGCTTTTGACTGCACCGCGAATGAACGTATTCACGCCATTGCAGCGGGCGACAATGATCGCCGGTTTTGTCCCCATTTCACTCACCCATGCGGCGGTGCATGCGCAAGATCGTTCACATCGACATGGACGCGTTCTACGCGTCGGTTGAGCAGCGTGACGATCCGTCGTTGCGCGGGCGCCCAGTGGTGGTTGCTTGGCGCGGCGCGCGCTCGGTGGTGTGTGCGGCCTCCTACGAAGCGCGCAAGTTTGGTGTGCGCTCGGCGATGCCGGCCATTCGCGCCGAACGCCTATGTCCGCACGCGGTCTTCGTGCCGCCGGATTTTGTCCGCTATCGAGCGGCGTCGCAGCACGTTCGCGCCATCTTTGCTCGGCATACCGAACTAATCGAGCCGCTATCGCTGGACGAAGCCTATCTGGACGTAACCCACGATCATGGCGGGCTGGGCAGCGCAACCGCGGTGGCCACGGCGATTCGCGCACAGATCCGCGAAGAAACGTCCCTGACCGCCTCAGCCGGCGTCGCTGCCAACAAGTTTCTCGCCAAGATCGCGTCTGATTGGCGCAAACCAGATGGCTTGTTCGTGATCCGACCCGCTGAAGCTGTGGATTTCCTGACCGATCTCGTTGTCGGCGTGGTACCTGGTGTTGGCAAAGTGATGGTGGCCAAGTTGGCCGAGCTTGGCGTGGAACGCGTTGGCGATTTACGCGCTTTGGGGCGTGCTCCGCTGGAGGCGCATTTTGGGCGTTGGGGTACACGTCTGCACGAGTTGTCGCTAGGGATTGATGAGCGTCCGGTGGAGCCCAATCAACCGACGCAGTCGATTTCGTCCGAAGACACATTTCCCGATGATTTGCGCCTGGAAGAGCTTGAGCCACATATCCGTCAGCTTGGAGAGCGAACCTGGAGAGCAGCGCAGAAAGAGACTCGGAGAGTCGGTCGCACCGTGGTGCTGAAACTGAAGACCTCGAACTTCCAACTGTTGACTCGGAGTATTACTCCTGCGGTGCCGCCGTCATCGTCGGTCAACCTGGTGGACTTGGCTCTTGCGTTGCGCGAAAGGGTGGGGCGGCCCACAGACACCCGCTATCGATTGGTGGGCGTTGGCCTCGGTGGCTTCGTCGAACGCGATGAAGGGGCAACACAGGGCGGTTTGTTTGGGATCGATTGATTAGAGTCCGTTGACAAACACGGAGCGGCCTACTCTGTGTAACTCAACAGACCCTAGCCCGGATATTTCATGAGGGGGCGCGGATCATCGCGCAGGACTTTTCGGCGAGCGCAAGGCGTGAGGAGCCGGAATGGTGGGCCCATTGCGGCGACGACCGAGCGAATGCGAAGGCGGCTCGCGCAGCGAGCGAACAACGCAGCGATCGCCGCAAAG
>JBQTGY010000069.1:0-9557 GCA_052390415.1 Pseudomarimonas sp.
CCAGGCTCGATACAGCGCGTGGTCGACCGCTGCCAATGGTTCACTGAAAAACTCGCCATTGCGAGGCCACATGCATGCCTCGCACCGAGATGGTTCCGACCTTGAATGCACGCGACAAGGTGCTGAGTGTTGCGCATTGCAATTCGAGCATTCCGAAGCGGTCGCCGATGGATCAACGCTTGACGACTCAAGGGGCCCGCACATGATCCGCCGTGGGCGGTGATTTCGCTGACCCGCCCAGCAACATCTGGATCGCCTTACCCACCGCGGCGAATGCAAACGCACCCGTCACGTGGGTTGCTGCTCCAAGTCCCGCTCCACAATCCAGTTTCAGGCCAGCTTCGGCGTCCACTTTCGGCCGATTTCCGCACACGCTGCCGTCGGCCTGCGGGTATCGCACATTCTCCAGCGAGTAGATCGCCGGCACACCGAAATAGCGATCTGGATTCTTCGAAAATCCGAATTCGCTGCGCAGTTTCTTGCGGATCAAGGCCAGCATGGCGTCATGTTCGGTGCGGCTGAGATCGCGCACGCGAATCTGGGTGACATCGCTGCGTCCGCCAGCCGAGCCCACCACCAACAATGATTGTTTGCGGCGTCGGCACCAGGCGATGGTTTCCACCTTGGTTCGGAAGCTGTCGCAGGCATCGAGAACCAGATCCAAATCACCATCGAGGTGCTCGCTTAACGTCGCCGGGGTAAGGAAGGCCTCCACAGCGTGGACATTCATTTGTGGATTGATCAGCCGACAGCGCTCCGCCATCACCGCCACCTTTGCGCGACCGAAATTGCCATCTAGCGCAGGCAGTTGGCGGTTACTGTTACTCACGCAGAGGTCGTCAGCATCGATCAGAGTGAGTGAGCCCACGCCACTGCGGGCAAGTGCCTCCACGGCCCAGGAGCCGACCCCGCCGATGCCGATAACGGCCACGCGTGAAACGGCCAAGCGCTCCAGACTGCCGCGGCCGTACAGCCGATCGATGCCACCGAACCGGCTACGCATTTCGTCGATATCCATCGTATTCTTGCGACCTTCTGAAGCGCGTGGCGGCGGATCGTACGTCATCCGACTGATCGCTGCTCCTCACCCCTACGCAGACCTCTCCTCGCCATGCGCTATGTCATTGTGCTGTTGATCGGCGCCCTGATCGGTTCAATGCTGACCATGATCACGCTCAACTCGTTGCGACAAGCGCGAGCTGTGCCCGATGGGGTGATGGCGGTGATGGGATATCAGATGAATCTGCTGCGAACTGACATCACCGCGGAACGTTGCGACGCGGCCGCACCGCATTTCCAAACGCTGTTGGGTGTGGCTGGTGCGATCGAGCCGGTGTTTCTGCCCTCGGGCGGTGATGACGTATTGTTCAAGCGCTATGCCGAGCAGTTGCGGAGTCGGCTGGACGAGGCGCTGAAGGTCAATACCACCGATTGCCGTACGCTGACCGAACAAGTCGGACGTGTCGGAGATGGCTGCAAAGCCTGTCACCGCGACTTCAAAAACTAAGCCCCGCCGAGGCGGGGCTTAGGGTGTGATCTGAGCAACTTCCGAAACGGAGCGATTCAGACCTTCTCAACCTCGTCGGCCTGCAAGCCTTTCTGCCCTTGCACTACCTTGAAGCTGACTTTGTCGCCTTCGGCGAGCGACCGGAACCCGGTGCCTTGGATGGCGCGGAAGTGGACGAATACATCGTCACCATTTTCGCGGCTGATGAAGCCGAAACCCTTGGCATCGTTAAACCACTTGACGGTGCCGATCTGACGGTCGGACATGAAGCGCTCCTCAATCTCGATCGATGGTTCTGGCCCGAGTTGCGCGGGCCGCTCTGCTTGCCGACGATGGTCCTGAACCGCAGTCAAACGCGGCCATTGCAATCGCGGCAGTTCGAGTGTAGCCAATTTTTTTTTGCAATGCGATTGCTTGGCCGAAGCGTCAATCCATGCCGACCAGAGGGGAGCAGCCCGGGCCGTGGAGCTTAACGCACGCTTACTGGAGCATAGGCTCAGTCAGCGCAGGGGAAAGTATTCACAACCTCGCCCCCGGAGATTTCATGATGCGCCATCTCACCTTTGCCTTGGCCTTGCTTTCAGCTGGCACCGCCGCTTCAGCGACCGACCTCATCATCGGTAACCGCGATACTGCCGCGTTGCGCGACGCGATCACGACGGCCGCTGCGCATCCGGATCAGGCCTATCGAATCGTGCTTGCGGCGGGCGGAATCTACACGCTCAGTGACACCCTGCCCGGCCGGATCGGTCTTCCGCCCTTGGCGGGCAAGATCACCATCGAGGGTCGCGGCGCAGAAATCCGACGCTACAGTGATCGCGCAATGACATTGTTGCGGGTGGACGCGGGCGCCACCGTCAGTCTTGCCAACCTCACGCTTGCCGAAGGCAACCTCGGCGCGATTCGCAACCTCGGCAACCTGACCCTCGATCACGTCAAGGTGATCGATAACAGCGGCGAAGGCGCGCGCGGCATCATCGTCAACCACGGCAGTCTGTTGGTGCGCGACACCGAGATCTCGCATAACGAAGTGCACGGCAGTGGTCGCGACGCTGGCACGCTGGTGAATTTCGGAGAACTCACCCTTAGCCACAGCCTGATCGCCCGCAACAGCTTGAGCCGTCGCTATCCCTCGCTAGCTACCGCCACGGTGTTGAATCATGGCCAACTCACGCTGGCGGACAGCAACTTCACCGACAACAGCGTAGTCGACGAGTTTGGTGGCTTGATCAGCACTGCCGTGCTGAACCTGATGGGCGGTCGAGTTGAAGGCGATTCAGCGACACAGGTGCGTGACGAGAGCAACGAACTGGCGATGAACTAGGGGTCGTCTGTTGACATACACGGAGTTGTTCGCTCCGTGTACGTCAACAGACCCTGGGTTCTAAAGTTCTCGCAGAGTGACCGATGGGGCGACCCGGGCCACGCGCCAAGTCGCCCATAAACCGGTGGCAGCGACTGCAAGCATGCCCGCGCCTGCACCAAAAAGCGCCAAGCGCCAATCCGGCTGCCAAGGCAGTTCGAACACCTGACGCGCGATCACGCCCGAGATGATCGCCGCCGCGATCGCAGCGGTAGCGCCGGCGATCAAGCCGATGCTGGCAAATTCGGTCAATTGGGCCATCCGCAATTGGCGGCTGCTGGCTCCTAAAACGCGCATTACGCCACCTTCCAACAATCGTTCATCCTGAGTCGCGCTGACGGCGGCGACCAACACCAACAGGCCAGCGACCAAGGTGAAATAGAAAACGTATTCGACGGCCGTGGCCACCTGATCGGCGGTGTTTCGAACTTGCGCCAGCACCGCTTCGATATCAATGACCGACACGTTCGGAAATTTGCGCACCAGATCGTCGGTGACGGATTGATTTGACGCGGGAACGTGGATGGCGCTGACGTGGCTGGCCGGCAGATTGGCCAATCCTGCCGGTGAAACCAGCACGAAAAAGTTGGGATTGAAGCTCTCCCAATCAACATGCCGCAAGCTGGTGATGCGGGCATCCAGCACGCTGCCTGCCACGTCAAAACGAACGTGGTCGCCGACTTTCCAACCCAACAACTCGGCCATGCTTTGTTCAACCGAAATCTCCGGCTCAGCGGCCGTTGGTTCTGCATCGGCTGCGGTCCAGAAGTGTCCCGCGGTCACGCGATTGTCGTCTTCGCGCAGGGACGCCACCGAAGATAGATTGAACTCGCGCTCAGCCATGCGCACGGCACGGGGACCGCGTTCCGTAAACGTGGCGGCAGTTACCGGCACATCGTTCACCGCAACCAGCCGGGCCCGCACCATCGGATGCAACTGTGGCGCAATCACACCAGCGGCGATGAGGTGCTCGCGTACAGGTGTGAGCTGATCCGGCTGGATGTTGATGAGGAATCGATTGGGCGCATCGACTGGCAATGAATCTTGCCAGCGTGAGATCAAGTCCGTGCGCACCAGGGTCAGCAGCAGGATCGCCATCAGCCCCAGCCCCAGAGCGGAAATCTGCACCACGCTGGCACCGGCACGTCGACTGACATTGGCAAGCCCATAGCGCCAAGGGCCGCGCAAACGACCACGCAGATGGCGAAGCAGGGCAATCAGTGCCAATGCCAACAAGGCAAGCACCGCCAACGTCGCGAGAATGCCGAGCAGCACGACGCCACCCAGACTCACCGAGCCGGCTTTCCACCACAACAAGGCAGTGAGACCGGCCAAACCAGCAACCGTGCTCGCCACCGCGCCAGCCTCCAGGCCACCTGCTTCACGTCGCAGCACTCGCGCGGCCGAGACACGACGCAAGGCAAGAATCGGCGGCAAGGCGAATGCCAGCAGCACGCAGAATCCGACGCCAATGCCGTGCACTGCGGGCATCCAGCCGGCGGCGGGTATGACCAAACCCAGGGTGTCCGCGAGCCACAGTCCAAGTACGTACTGCAGCGTCCAGCCCAACACCAAACCGAGTACTGAACCGAGCAGGCCCAACCACAACAGTTCTCCCGCGTGAATCGCGAGCACCAGCTTCTGCTCGGCACCCAGACAGCGCATGACCGCGCATCCATCGAGGTGATGCGCGGCGTGCCGACGCGCGGCCATCGCCACGGCGATGCCCGCCAATACCACCGAAACCAGCGCTGCGAGACCAAGGAATTGATCGGCTCGCGCAAGGGCCGAGCGCACTTCAGGTCGCGCATCCTGAATGGATTCGAGGCGCTGCCCACGCGCAAGGTCAGCCTTCATCGACGTTGTCCACGCCTCGACCGCACTCGCATCCCCAGCCACCACCAATCGATAACTGACTCGACTGCCGAGTTGGATCAGCCCCGTACTCGGCAAATCTTCGAGATTGATGAATGCCTTGGGCGCAACATTGAAATAGTCCAGTGCGGCATCGGGCTCTTGCACGACCAGCGCGACCAACTGCAAGGTCCGCTCTCCGACCACGACCTCGTCGCCCAACACAGCGCCTAACGATTGGGCCCCAGCCCGACTCAACCAAAGGGTGCCGGTTTCAGGAACGCCGCTCGCGGGCACAGGTGGTTCGTCTGCGGATCGATTCAGGGTGAAGTTCCCGCGCAAAGGAAAGCCCGTGCCGAGCGCGCGAATATCGGAAAGTTTCAGGCTGTCCTTGACGCGAATCATGCTGGGAAAGCCGCGCGTCTCTGCGGTTTGCAAGCCCAATCGTTGCGCCTCTTGCAGCGCTTTCTCACCGAATGGCGCATCCGCACGCAGTACCGCGTCGCCGCCCAGTAAACGATTGGCTTCCATGCCCAAGGCGCGCCCGGCGCGATCTGTCACGAAACCCACACTGCTTACGGCACATACGGCCAACACCAGTGCTGCCAGTAACACGCGTATTTCGCCTGCGGCGATATCCCGTCGCAGCATGCGCAGACCCAAACGGATGGCGACGGCATTCATGCGCTGAGCCTTCATGGACTGACCAGGCGACCTGCGGCCAAACGAATCCGACGTCCGCAACGCGCTGCCAGGCGCTCATCGTGCGTCACCAACACCAAGGTGGTGCCGTGGGCCGCGTTCAACTCGAACAACAGGTCGGCGATGGCGATACCGGTGGCGGTATCGAGGTTACCGGTCGGCTCATCGGCAAACAGCAAGGCAGGATGGGTGACAAAGGCGCGTGCCAACGCGACGCGCTGTTGCTCGCCGCCGGAAAGCTGGCGTGGATAGTGGCTCAAACGTTCGCCCAAGCCCACGCGAGCGAGGATGTCGCGCGCCGGGCCCTGCGGCGCATCGCGTCCGGCAAGTTCCAGCGGCAGCATCACGTTTTCCAGCGCGGTGAGTGAAGGCAACAATTGGAACGACTGGAATACGAAGCCAACCCTGGCGGCGCGTACCCGCGCACGGCCGTCCTCATCGAGCGTCGAGAGTGGGTGTCCATCAAGCAAAACTTCGCCACGGGACGGCAGATCCAATCCCGCCAACAAAGCCAACAAGGTCGACTTGCCACTTCCCGACGCACCGACGACCGCGACCGCCTCGCCCGGTTGAATTTGGAAGCTGACGTCATCAAGTATGGTGAGCTCCAAGCCGGGCAAACGCGCCGATTTGCCGAGCGCGCGTGCTTCGAGCATGGCGGCTGGCGCTTGCTGCGCGATGCCCTTGCTGAGCACCGATGTGTCCGCTGGACTGTCCAACACCACGTTCTGTTCTTCCATCGCTCGTCTCACTGGAGTTCTTCGAGTGCCTACAGACTGCCCAAAGCTGACTGAATCACACGTCACGATGAGCACCCGCCGACTGCGAAGTGGCCTGGTGCTCGCGTGTTTGCTGCTGATGTCTGCCACCTTGAGCGCCGCCGAGCAGCGCTTGCTGGTCATCGGCGACTCGCTCTCGGCGGGTTACGGCCTTGCGATTGATCAAGGTTGGGTCAGCTTGCTCAATCACAAGCTGAGCAAGGAGCGGCCGGGTTGGCGCGTGATCAATGCCAGCATCAGCGGTGAGACCACAGCCGGCGGCGCCAGCCGGATCGACGCCGAATTGAAGCGACATACGCCAAGCGTGGTGTTGATCGAGCTTGGCGCGAACGACGGTTTACGTGGCCTGCCATTGGAAGTGGCCGAGGCCAACCTCGAACGCATGATCACCGCTGCGAGCATTGCAAGGGCGCGGGTCGGGCTGGTGGGAATTCGCATTCCGCCGAATTACGGCCCCGACTACAGCGGCGGATTCATTCGCATGTACAGCGAACTTGCCGAACGCCACCGTCTGCCCTTGCTGCCGTTTCTGCTCGAACCTATCGCCACCGATCGCGATGCGTTTCAAGCCGACAATCTGCATCCGACAGCCGAGGCGCAACCACGCTTGCTTGAACACGTCTGGCCGCTGGTTACGGGCTTGATTGATGAGCAGGTAACGACAGCTGCGGAGTAGCAAGCAGCCCGGATGCAGCGTCAGCGGAGTCCGGGGATGCGCACGCGCCGCATCATCGTGAAGCCCCCGGATTCTGCTGACGCTGCATCCGGGCTACATCACGCTGGCTCTTCGACATCATGGCGTTCAGCGCCGTGGCGATGTCCCGTGAGCGAGGGCTTGCAGGGAGCCAAACTCATGCACCAGCACCGCCGGCTGATCGCTGGTGGCCAAAATAACTGCAGCTTCTGCGACATCTTCGGCCGCAATCGAGCGGTATCGTTTCAACGCGCCCTTCAGGAAGGAATCGATCAACGGCGAGGCCGTTTGCATCAGGGATTCGGTGGGCCGGCGCGTAGTGCGCTGGCCAATCAGCAATCCGGGTCGCAGAAAATCGCAACGCGTAAAGCCCACCGCAGCGACCAAGGCTTCCATCTCGCCTTTGGTGCGCAAGTACAGATTGGTCGATTTTGCGTCTGCGCCCGCCGATGACACGACGATGGCGTGCCTCGCCCCGGCCGCAAAAGCAGCCTTGGCGATGCGTACGACCAAGTCGCGATCCACCGCGACAAACGCGGCGTCGGAACCGGCCACCTTGCGGGTGGTGCCCAACGCGCAAATGAAGGCGCGCGGAGGCGGCTTGCCCAAGCGCAACGCCAAGGTATCCACGTCCGCACCGTCATCCACCACCACCCGCAAACCGTGCCGCGACTCCTCGTCTTCGCGTCGCTGCACGCTGAGCACCAGCGCGCCGCCATCGGCAACCAGACGATCCACGACGCGACGACCGATCAGTCCGGTTCCGCCCGCCACAATGATCCGCTCGCTCACTTTGCCCCCTTGGCCCGTTCTGCGATGCGCGGCGACTTCAGGCCACTACGACCGGAATCTTGCTGATGCGGGCCTGCCACTCGCGTGGACCCGTGGTGTGCACGGATTCGCCGGTGGAATCGACCGCTACCGTGACCGGCATGTCACGCACGTCGAATTCGTAAATGGCTTCCATGCCGAGGTCGGCAAATCCCACCACTCGCGAACCCTTGATTGCCTTGGAAACCAGATACGCTGCGCCGCCGACGGCCATCAGATACACCGAGCGGTGCTTGCGAATGGCTTCAATGGCAACCGGACCGCGTTCGGCTTTGCCGATCATCCCGAGCAGGCCGGTTTGCGCCAACACCTGTTCGGTGAACGAGTCCATGCGCGTGGCTGTGGTCGGGCCCGCCGGTCCGACCACTTCGTCGCGAACGGGATCGACCGGACCGACGTAATAGATGAACCTGCCCCGAAAATCCACCGGCAAGGGCTCGCCACGATCCAACATGCCGACCATGCGCTTATGCGCCGCATCCCGACCAGTCAGCATCTTGCCGTTCAACAGCAGCACATCGCCTGGCTTCCAGCTGGCGACGTCTTCAGGGGTCACCGTGTTCAAGTCGACCCGACGCCCTTTCGAGGTGTCGTAGGTCAAGGTCGGCCAGTCTGCGAGCGACGGCGGCTCCAACATCACGGGCCCGCTGCCGTCCAGAGTGAAGTGGGCATGGCGGGTGGCGGCGCAATTGGGAATCATCGCGACCGGCAGATTCGCAGCGTGAGTAGGGAAGTCTTTGACCTTGATGTCCAGCACCGTCGTCAGACCACCCAGACCCTGCGCACCGATTCCGAGCGCATTGACCTTGGTATACAACTCCAGCCGCAGTTCTTCGGCGCGATTGGAGGCACCGCGGGCTTGCAGATCGGTGATGTCGATGGGCTCCATCAAGCTTTCTTTGGCCAACAACATGGCCTTCTCCGCCGTGCCGCCGATACCAATCCCGAGCATGCCTGGCGGACACCAGCCCGCGCCCATCATCGGCACGGTTTTCAGCACCCAATCGACCACCGAATCGGAGGGATTGAGCATCACGAATTTGGACTTCGCTTCCGAGCCACCACCCTTGGCGGCAACGATCACATCGACCGTGTCGCCCGGCACCACCTTCATGTTGACGACGGCCGGCGAGTTGTCCTTGGTATTGGTGCGTTTGCCGGCCGGATCGGACAGCACCGACGCGCGCAACTTGTTGTCCGGATGCATGTAGGCGCGGCGCACGCCTTCATTGCACATGTCTTCGACGCTCATGGTGGCGCCATCCCAATGCACGTCCATGCCGATTTCCAGAAACACGGTAACGATGCCGGTGTCCTGACAAATGGGTCGGTGACCTTCGGCGCACATGCGCGAATTGATCAGAATCTGCGCGATTGCGTCGCGCGCGGCGGGCGACTCCTCGCGCTCGTATGCCGCCGCAAGATTCTTGATGTAGTCGACCGGGTGGTAATACGAAATGTACTGCAGCGCGTCGGCGACGCTCTGGATGAAATCTTCTTGGCGAATGTTGGCCATGATGGGTCGCCCGGCGCTGTGAGGACGCCTCGAATTGTAACCGCAGGAACCTCCGACACGCCGTTGGCATTCCGCCATCGCGAGGCAAACACGGCACTCTGCGATGTCCCGGTGAAAAGCAAGAATCTTCAACGCGGAGGCGCAGAGAACGCAGAGGTTCGCAAAATTCTCGTCGTGGGGCCCCCCCGCCACCCCCCAAACCGCCCCCAAACCGCCCCCCCCGACACCCCGCCGACGCCAGGCGCCCCAACCCCCCCCAGGGGTCTCAGGCCCACCGCGGTGAGGCGCGGCGCCTCAAACAATCCCCCCCC
>JBQTGY010000070.1:0-22529 GCA_052390415.1 Pseudomarimonas sp.
TAAGAATTTTTGAAAGAACACGGCGCGATCGACCAGATCATCGACCGTCGCGAATTACGCAATCGCCTGGCAGCGATGTTGGCATTGCTGATGCGTCTGCCGCAGCCTGCGGCGGATCCTGAGCCGAAGCCTGGGTCGTGAGGGTGCATGGCTGAGCGGCGTTACTTCGGTACCGATGGTATCCGCGGGCGGGTAGGCGAGGGTCCGATCTCCGCGGATTTCTTCCTGAAGCTGGGTTGGGCGGCGGGGCGTGCATTGGCGCGCGACGGTCATGCCAAGGTTGTGATCGGCAAAGACACGCGCATATCCGGCTACATGTTCGAAGCTGCGCTGGAAGCAGGCTTGGTAGCGGCCGGGGCCAATGTGTTGATGCTCGGTCCCATCCCCACGCCAGCGGTCGCCTATCTCACGCGGTCCTTGCGCGCGGATGCCGGTATCGTCATCAGCGCCTCGCACAATCCGCATCACGACAACGGCATCAAGTTCTTTTCCGCACACGGTGAAAAGCTCTCCGATGCCGTCGAGAGCGCCATCGAAGCGGCGCTCGAGGAGCCCTTCAATACGGTCGCTTCCGAGAATCTGGGCAAGGCACGCCGGATCGACGATGCTGCCAGTCGTTACTCCGAATTCTGCAAGTCGACGGTTGACGCGGGCCTGACGCTGAAAGGCCTGAAAATCGTGCTCGATTGTGCGCACGGCGCAACCTACTCAATCGCGCCCTTGCTGTTCGCCGAGCTGGGTGCAGAGGTACACGCCATCGGTGTGTCCCCCGATGGTCTCAACATCAATCGTGACTGTGGCTCCATGCATATGCAGGCGCTTTGTGCCGAGGTGTTGGCGAGCGGGGCGGATCTTGGAATCGCCTTCGACGGCGATGGTGATCGCCTGCAAATGGTCGATGCCGATGGTGTGGTGGTGGATGGCGACGAGCTGCTCTTCGTGCTTGCCCTGGCATGGCAACGCGATGGTCGTTTGCGTGGGCCTGTCGTCGGCACCTTGATGAGCAACTATGCGTTGGAACAGGCCCTGCTTGCTCGTGGCTTGAATTTTGTCCGCGCCAATGTCGGCGACCGCTACGTGCATCAGGCCTTGGTCGCGGGCGGCGGCATTCTCGGCGGCGAAGCTTCCGGTCACCTGCTTTGCCTCGATAAAGCCAGCACTGGCGACGCCATCGTGAGTGCGCTGCAGGTTCTGGAAGCGTTGCGTCGTGCCGGCGGTGCCAGCCTGCGGGAAGCCCTGCATGGCTTTGAAAAGTTGCCGCAAAAGACTGTCAATGTGCGTCTGGGCAAGGGTGCCAGACCGGCCGATTCGGCCAGCGTGCAGTGCGAGTTGGCTCACGCTCAGGCCGCGCTGGTTGGCCGTGGCCGAGCCTTCTTGCGCCCGTCCGGCACGGAGCCAGTGCTGCGGGTGACCGTGGAAGCGGACGATGCCGAGCTGATGCAAGGCGTGCTGGATCGTCTCGTCGCTGCAGTCCGCGAAGCCTGTTGATCCGTCGGGTTATCGACTCAACCTCATCGGGACGTGCGCCGCAATGTAACTTCGCTCGCCGATTGGGTGCTCGCGTTTGATGGAGGTCATTTCGCGAGACCGCGGTCAGGCATACCATCACCCTCCCACGCGATCACTGCACACAACGACCATGAGCCAGATCCCGACCCTTGATATCCGTCGCTTTGATAGCGACCGCCACGCCTTCGTCGCCGAACTTGGTGCTGCCTATCGAGAATGGGGCTTCTGTGGCATTCGCGGCCATGGCATTGCGCAGGAGTTGATCGACGGTGCCTACGACGTCTTCAAGACCTTTTTTGCGCTGCCCGATGCGGTGAAACGTGGCTACCACGTCAAAGGCAGCGGCGGTGCTCGCGGCTATACGCCGTTTGGTGTCGAGACCGCCAAGGATTCGAAATACCCAGATCTGAAGGAGTTCTGGCATGTCGGCCGCGAACTTCCCGCCGGATCACCCTATGCCGATGTCATGGCCCCGAATCTGTGGCCGGCAGAAGTTCCTGCATTTCGCCAATACGCTTATGGCCTGTATCAGGCTCTGGACGATCTCGGCTCGCGTGTGCTGCGTGGTCTGGCCCTGCATATCGACTTGCCTGAGCACTATTTCGCCGACAAGACCAACTTCGGCAATTCCATCTTGCGTCCCATCCACTATCCGCCGATCACCGCGCCGGAAGTGCCCAACGTACGCGCTGGCGCGCATGAAGACATCAACTTCATCACCCTGCTCGTGGGCGCAAGTGCGGCCGGGCTTGAGGTGCGATCGCGGCAAGGCGAGTGGGTGCCGTTCACCGCCGACGCCGACACCATCGTCGTCAACATCGGCGACATGCTGCAGCGTTTGACCAATCACGTGTATCCATCCACCACCCATCGCGTGACCAACCCGCCCGGCGATGCGGCCCGCCAACCACGTTATTCGACGCCGTTCTTTCTGCACCCCAACCCCGACGTGCTGATCGACGTGCTGCCCTCGTGCATCAGCGCCGACAACCCCAGCCGCTATCCGCAAGCGATCACGGCGCATGAGTATTTGTTGGAGCGGTTGCGGGAGATCAAGCTTATCTAGAGTCCCCAGTCCCCAGTCCCGCCCCCTAAAGCTTCCGAAAATCCTTGCTCCGGCGCTGGATCAACGCCAGCGCCATGCGATCCGGCATCACCTGGGTCACGGCCTTGATCAGGCGGTTGATCCGGCCGGGAACGAACATCACATCGCCGCGCTCCAGGGCTTCGATTCCCTGTACGGCGACCGCATCGGCGTCTGACCACATCCACGCCGGCATCTTTTTCATCTGCTGGCGCGTGCCGGTGACGTCGTGGAACTCGGAGTAGGTGAATCCCGGGCACAGCGCGCATACCTGCACGCCCGTTTTGGCGTTCTCCAGCGCCAGCGATTCGGAGAACTTGATCATGAAGGCCTTCGACGCTGCATACAGCGTATGACCGGCCGAACCAGGCACATGACCGGCCAGCGAGGCGACGTTGAGGATGCCGCCGTGCCCGCGCGCCTGCATGGCCGGCAACAATCGGTAACTCAACTCACACACCGCCGTCACCATGATTTGCAGAAAGTTCTGGTGCTGCTGCCAGGTGGGCGTCTGAAAGGCACCCGGCAGCCCGTATCCTGCGTTGTTGATGAGGAGTCCTATTTCAATGCCGCGTTTGCGCAGGGTTTCGCACAGATCACCGGGAGCATCGGGATCTTCCAGGTCAGCGGGGATCACCACGCAATCGACCTGTTTTCGCAGTTCGCTGGCAAGCGATTCCAGACGTTCGACCCGTCGTGCGGTCAGCACCAGGGCGCGTCCTCGACGAGCGTATTCGCGCGCAATGGAAGCGCCGATGCCGGCAGAGGCACCGGTGACCAAGGCGTGGCCGGAGGCAAATGATGCAGGCATGGAAGGCTCCGATGAAGTGGTCACCACAAAGCAGACCACAGGGAAGGACAGAAAGTCGAAGACACGAGCCGAGCGAACGGCCTCACGTGCACCCGCCACTGGCGAACGATGATCAGGATGATGCCGTGACTACAGATCGTTTATCCAATGCAGGTATTTGCGGCCCGGTCGCGCGCGCTGGCTTGAGCATGTTCGGGACGCTGCTTTGGGTGGTAGGCGTGTGGGTGCCGAACTGTCATGCCGCCACGCTCAAGGTCAAAGTGCTCGATGGACCGGTGGCTGTCGAGAACGCGGTGATCAGCCTGCATTCCGCTGGCGCCAAAGCGGCCGTGCGCCCGCAGGCGGCGGTGATGGATCAGGTCAACAGTGAGTTTTCACCGCGGGTCATGACCGTGGCCGTCGGTTCTGAAGTGAGCTTTCCCAATAGTGACAAGACGCGGCACCACGTGTATTCGTTTTCGCCAGCCAAGCGCTTCGAGCTGCCGCTCTACAGTGGTTCTACCCTTGCCCCGGTGACGTTTGATGTTGCTGGCACGGTCACCGTTGGTTGCAACATTCATGACTGGATGATCGGATACATCGTGGTGTTGGATACACCCTACCGGGCGATCAGCGACGCCGCTGGCGAAGCGACCTTGTCGTTGCCAGCGGGTGTTTACCAATTGCGGGTTTGGCACGAGCGAGCGAGTGGCCCTGAAAGCGTCAAGGAACAGAGCATCGAGATTTTCGAGACCGACAATCCGGTTTTGACCCTGACTCCGACCCTCACTGCGGCACCGCCGCCGCGCGGCGATGACCGCCTGCGGGCGTTGCAGGACAAGTTCCGGAAAGCCAAGCGTGAGTAGCGGCGAGCGCACGACCGGCATGCAATTGGGCAGCAAGATCGTGCTGCTGATCGTGCTGTTGCTGTTGGCAGCGCAGGCGGCCACTTACGCGGTGATGCAGTTCGCGACCCAGCGATCGGTGAGCGAGCAATTGCACCGCGAACTGGAAGTCGGGGAGCGCGTGTGGGAGCGCTTTCATGAGACGCGCAAACAGCAGTTGTTGGATCGGGTTTCTGTCCTGGCGGCGGATTTTGGCTTTCGCGAAGCCGTCAGCAGTGCTGATATGCCGACCATGCAATCGGCACTCGCGAACGCCGGAGGGCGCATCGGTGCCGATGCAGCGGTGCTGCTCGACCCTCAGGGCAAGCTGCAAGTCGACCTATGGCCGGCCGACGCAGCCTTCGATGCCGGCACGCTATCCGCTTTGTTGGCGCAGGCGACGGCAGACGGTCATGCAACTGGGGTCCTCGTCGTGAATGAGCAGCCCTATCTGTTGGCGTTGGTGCCTGTTTATGCGCCACGTTTGGTCGCATGGGTCGGACTGGCGCAAGAATTTGGTACCAGCGATGTGAATGAGTTTGCGGGCATCGCCGACATGGATGCCAGCGTGCTCAACTTGGTCGGTCGAGAATTTCGTGTTCACGCCAGCACGCTCGCAATCAGCGAGCAGCAGCGATTGCTTTCCATGCAACACGCCAGCGGTGGCACTTCGGGTGATGTCATGCTGGTCGGTGATGATCCGAGGCAGCCATCGGCGCGCGCGTTGAGCGTGTCGAAGGCGCCAGCCGCGCCGGTATTCGTACTCTTGCAAGCCTCACGGGCCAATGCCACTGCACCGTTTGACGACCTCGGGCGCCAGGTGCTGCTGTTGTCGGCCTTGGTTGCCGCAGTTGCGTTGGCGGTGGCCGTGGTGGTGGGGCAGCAGGTGAGTCGTCCCATTGATCGGCTCGCACGCGCCGCGTTGAGGATTCAGCGTGGTGAGTACGCCGAACCGGTGATCGCCAGCTCCGGCGGCGAATTGGGTCAGTTGGCGACGGCGTTCAATCAGATGCAGGCGGGCATCGCTGATCGCGAAGCGACCATCTTGCATCAGGCGGGTCACGACCGACTGACCGGATTGCCAAATCGTGAGCGAGCGCTGGCGTTGCTCACCGCGACGTTGGCTGATCCAACCAGCGAGGCTGGAGCGGTGTTGTCGTTGGACATTGTTCGTTTCAAGGAAATCAATGACACGCTCGGCCACGCACTGGGCGACCGAGTGCTGATCGAAGCAGGCGCACGGTTGTGCGGCGCTGTGCGCAGCGGTGATCTGGTGGCGCGCCTGGGAGCGGACGAGTTCCTGTTGATCCTGAGCGGCGTGGATGCGCCTACCGCCAGTCGTCGCGCTGAATTGTTGGCTGAGACGCTCAGGCAGCCCTTCGATCTGGGCGAAACTTCGATACGACTGGATTGTTGCGTTGGCGTTGCTGCATTTCCCTTGCAAGGCAACGAAGCCTCCACCTTGCTGAGACGTGCCGATATTGCCCTGCACGATGCCAAGCAAGCGCATGGTGGAGTGGTAGCGTACGCAGACGGTCGCGATGAGCAGCATCTGCGCCAGCTGCGTTTGATCAGTGATCTGAAACGCTGCGTCGAGCGCAACGAACTGAGTGTGGTCTACCAGCCCAAGGTCAATCTGGTCGACGGCCGGGTCGAGCACGCAGAGGCACTGCTGCGCTGGCGGCATCCCGATTTCGGCATGGTGCCGCCAGATGAATTCATTCCGCTGGCCGAGCGCTCGGGATTGATTCACGCGCTCACGTTGTTCGTGCTGGACGCGGCCATTGGTGAAGTCAGCCGTTGGCAAGCGCTTGGGATTGAAGCCGGCGTGGCAGTCAATCTCTCAGCCGAAGACTTGCTTAGCAGCGATCTCCCAGAGCGCGTTCAAACCTGCTTGCGCCGTCACTCGGTCAGCCCTGTGCGGCTGATTCTGGAGGTTACCGAGAGCGCCGTCATGCGCGATCTCGAAACCTCACTGCGCACCTTGCATGGCATCCGCCGGTTGGGAATCCGTATCGCCATCGATGATTTTGGCACTGGCCAATCCTCGCTGGCGCAACTGAAGCGACTGCCCATCGACGAGCTGAAAATCGACAAGAGTTTCGTGCTTTCGTTGGCACCCGGCAGCGACGATGAACTGATTGTCCGATCCATCATCGACCTGGCCCACACCCTCTCCATGCGCGTGGTCGCCGAGGGCGTTGAGACGGCAGTGGGTTTGGGTCTGCTGCGTCAGCATGGCTGCGAGGTGGCGCAGGGTTATCACTTGAGCCGACCGTTGACCACAGCAGACTTCGTCGCATGGGTCGATGCCCGTCAGTCGGAGGCACAACTGCCATCGCGCGATCCGGCATTCTTGTCTGCGGCCACGTGATCGCTCGCATTGGGGGCCCGCTGGCAATTCTGGCCGGCACGCCTTCGCCGATTTGGCAGCCATTCGATCAGCGCACAGCGTAGCGCTTGGGTTGCGTGTCGATTGCTCGTTACCATGGCGTGTCAGCCGAAAGAGGGGCTGCCAAAGGAGCTGGGTCGATGAGAACTTTTCCGGCATTCGCGCGCATGTCGTTGGCATTGCTGTTGCTGTCGCAACTGGGTTGTGCGGCGTCGCGCCCGGATCAGCTATACCGCGACCTGGGTGAACATGCAGGCATCACTGCAATCGTCGAAGGCATGCTTGTCCTGATGTCTGAAAACCCGCGAATCGCTCACCACTTCGCGGAGACCGACATCGTCAATCTGCGCGACAAGTTGGTCGAACAATTCTGTGTCGAGGCAGGTGGCCCCTGCGTCTATACCGGGACCACCATGGACGTTGCGCATGCCGGTCTCAACGTCAGCGAAAGTGACTTCAACGCCCTGGTGGAAGATTTGCAGCGCTCGATGGAGACACAAAAGGTGTCGATCTCCGCGCAGAACCGCCTGTTGGCGCGGCTGGCTCCCATGCAACGCGACATCTTGCATCGGTGAGTGGACAACATGGCGCTGACGGCGCCTTCCGCCTATCCTTCGACGGCACCCGATCACAGGTCAATCGCATGCGTCGCAAGCTAGTGGCAGGCAACTGGAAGATGCATGGAGATCGACGCTTCGCGGCAGCACTCCTGGAGGAACTCGCGACCGCTGAACCGATCGCGTCAGTCGACATTGCAGTGTTCCCACCCTCGCCCTATTTGAGTGAACTCATTGGGCGCTATGCACCGAAAGGGTTGCAATTCGGCGCGCAAGACGTTAGCGCTCGCGATCAAGGCGCATACACCGGGGAAGTGTCTGCACAAATGCTGGTAGATGTGGGGTGTCGCTACGGTCTGGTCGGGCATTCCGAGCGCAGGCGGTATCACGAAGAAACGTCGGAGCACGTCGCCGAGAAGTTTCTTGCTGCCAAACGCGCAGGCCTGGTGCCGATGCTCTGCGTCGGCGAAACACTCAGCCAGCGCGAAGCTGGACAGACCGAGTACGCAATTCAGCGCCAGCTTGAACCGTTGCTGCGCATGGGCGGGTGCAATGTCTTCGAATGGGCGGTGCTAGCGTATGAGCCGGTGTGGGCGATCGGCACCGGGCGCACGGCCACCCCGGAGCAGGCCCAAGAGGTGCACGCCTTCATCCGTAGCGAATTACGCGCCTGGAATGCTAAGCTTGCTGACTCGCTGCCGATTCTGTACGGCGGCAGCGTGAAACCTGCGAACGCAGCTGCCCTGTTCTCCCAGCCGGATGTTGATGGTGGGCTGATCGGTGGTGCTTCGCTCATTGCCTCCGAATTTCTTGCCATCGCCCGCGCGGCGGCGGCCTGAGCTAAAGCCATGCTTCTTACTATTGCAAACGTTGTTTATGTGTTGGTCTCGATCGCCATGGTCGTGCTGATCTTGCTGCAGCGCGGCGCCGGCGCCGCGGCGGGATCCGGGTTCGGTGGTGGCGCCTCTGCGACCGTGTTTGGTTCTCGCGGATCGGGCAATTTCCTGTCGAAGTCGACCGCCGTGCTCGCAACGCTGTTCTTCGCCATCAGTCTTGGCATGGCGGTCTATGCCAACCGAACAGCGACGGCGACAGTTGGCGACGCCGATGATCTGGGCGTGATGGGCGGTATCGTGGCGCCGTCCGAGGTTCCGCCAGCGGAATCGACTGATCTGGTGGCGCCGGCGGAAAGTTCAGAGGTCCCGGCGGCAGCGACGCCGACAGTGACGCTTCCTGAAGCGGCGCCTGCCGCGAGTGAATTGCCGGCGGCCGAAGCTGGCGACAAGGTCGAAGTTGAGACGCCGCCTGCCAGCAACTAGTCGCGGCACGGGTCTCGGCCCTGTTACAATTTTCAAGCTGTAAATCGGTACTGCGGCGGGCGCGAAGTGACCCGCTGCATCCTTTGCCCAGGTGGTGGAATTGGTAGACACGCTATCTTGAGGGGGTAGTGGCGCAAGCTGTGCGGGTTCGAGTCCCGCTCTGGGCACCAATTGGTTCAGTTGCATCGGTGGTTGCTTGATTTTCGCGCCTGTTTTCAACGTACAGGTGAGCCTTTCGAGCGATTCGTTTTGCGTGAAACACGTGCGCCTGATGCGGGCGCGGAGGCGAGCGTTGTGTTGGAGGAATACTTACCAGCGCTGCTTTTCCTGATCGTCGCCACCGGCATCGGCGTGGTCTTGATGACCGTCGGGTGGCTGCTTGGCCCGCGCAAGCCTGAGGCCGAGAAGTTATCTCCTTACGAATGCGGCTTCGAGGCGTTTGAAGACGCCCGCATGAAGTTCGACGTTCGTTACTACCTGATCGCGATCTTGTTCATCATCTTTGACCTGGAAATTGCCTTTCTGTTTCCGTGGGCGGTGGTGTTCAAGGACATTGGTATCACTGCGCTGGTGGCCATGGCGATGTTTTTGGCCAGCCTGGTCATCGGCTTCGTGTACGTGTGGAAGAAAGGCGCACTGGACTGGGAATGAAGCATGGGCATTTCACAGTTCTTCCATAATCCAGATCCTGTCAATCGCGTCGACGACATCCTTCGTCCCGAAGGCGATAACCCGCTGCTTGAGCGCGGCTTCGTCACCACCTCGGTGGACACGTTGGTCAACTGGGCGCGCACCGGTTCGATGTGGCCGATGACCTTTGGACTGGCGTGTTGTGCAGTGGAAATGATGCACGCGGGTGCATCACGTCTCGATCTTGATCGCTACGGTGTGGTGTTCCGCCCCAGTCCGCGACAGTCCGACGTGATGATCGTTGCGGGGACCTTGGTCAACAAGATGGCGCCCGCTTTGCGCAAGGTCTACGACCAGATGCCCGATCCGAAGTGGGTCATCTCGATGGGCAGTTGTGCCAATGGCGGCGGTTATTACCACTATTCGTACGCTGTCGTGCGCGGCTGTGATCGCATCGTGCCGGTAGATGTCTATGTGCCAGGCTGTCCGCCTACTGCGGAGGCGCTGATTCACGGCATCTTGCAGCTGCAAAAGAAAATCCGCCGTACCAATACGATCGCCCGCTGAAGATGGCCGAGCACGCCCAAACTTATTCTGAGCGCTTGCGCACCCGCTTCGAAGGCAAGCTGATTTCGCTGGTCGAAGCCCAGGGTGAGGCGACCATCGAAGTACGACCCGAACATTGGGTCGAGATCGCCCGCAGCTTGCGTGACGACAGTGAATTCCGCTTCAGCGCGTGCATGGATCTTTGCGGTGTGGATTACCTGAGTTTTGGCGAAGTCGAGTGGGATACGTCGGATAGCTCTTCGGAGGGCTTTTCGCGAGGCGTGGAAGGCGAGGGCGCCGGCCGATTTGATTGGGCTCACCGACCACGGCCGGGCAAGCAGGAGCGCCGCTATGCGGTGGTGATTCATCTGCTGTCGATCCACTTCAATCGGCGTTTGCGTGTGCGCGCGTTTTGCGCCGATGACGCGTTGCCGATGATCGGTTCGCTTTGCGACGTTTGGCCCGGCGTCAACTGGTTCGAGCGCGAGGCCTTCGACTTGTTTGGGATCATTTTTGAGGGGCATCCCGACTTGCGGCGAATCCTGACTGACTATGGCTTTGTCGGCCATCCGTTCCGCAAGGATTTTCCGTTGATCGGCAATGTCGAGGTTCGTTACGATGTGGAAAAGGGGCGGGTGGTCTACGAGCCAGTGAGCATCGAGCCGCGTGTGTTGGTCCCGCGGGTGGTGCGTGATGATTCGCGCTATGCCCAGGCTGGCTCCGAGCAGGCGCGTGCGGAGGCGGCTCGTGCTGAACACGAGCGCGCCGAGCAGGCGAGCGCCAAGGCGGAGCGCCGCTGATGCACGAGATCAAGAGCTACACCCTGAATTTTGGTCCGCAACATCCGGCCGCGCACGGCGTCTTGCGGCTGGTGTTGGAGATGGAAGGCGAGGTCGTGCAGCGTGCCGATCCGCACATCGGCCTTCTGCATAGGGGTACAGAGAAGCTCGCCGAGTCGAAGCCTTACAACCAGTCGATCGGCTACATGGATAGACTCGACTACGTCTCGATGATGTGCAATGAACATGCCTACGTGCGTGCCATCGAACAATTGTTGGGGCTGGATGTGCCGGCGCGCGCACAGTGGATTCGTACCCTGTTCGATGAGATCACTCGCATCCTCAATCACTTGATGTGGCTGGGTTCGAACGGGCTGGATCTGGGCGCAATGGCGTTGTTCCTGTATGCCTTTCGCGAGCGCGAAGAGTTGATGGACTGCTATGAAGCAGTCTCTGGTGCACGTCTGCACGCAACCTACTATCGCCCCGGCGGCGTCTATCGTGACTTGCCGGATCGCATGCCGGCGTATCACGAGTCGCCGTGGAGCACGGGCAGCAACCTCAAGCGCATGAATGCGAGCCGTGACGGTTCAATGCTCGATTTCATCGAAGCCTTTTGCCGCGATTTTCCGGCGCGTGTCGACGAGTATGAAACCTTGCTCACCGACAACCGCATTTGGAAGCAGCGCACGGTGGGTATTGGTGTGGTGCCACCCGAGTTGGCGCAGGCGTGGGGCATGAGCGGGCCCATGCTGCGTGGTTCGGGTATCGCTTGGGATTTGCGCAAGAAGCAGCCCTACGCCAAGTACGCCGAAGTCGATTTCGACATTCCGGTCGGGGTCAATGGCGACTGCTACGACCGCTATCTGGTGCGGGTCGAAGAAATGCGTCAGAGCAATCGCATCATCAAACAATGCGTTGATTGGCTGCGCGCCAATCCAGGCCCGGTGATGCCGAAAAATTTCAAAGTCGTGCCGCCATCTCGCGCCGAGATGAAGGACGACATGGAAGCGCTGATACACCACTTCAAGCTGTTTACCGAAGGCTATTGTTTGCCTGTGGGTGAGGCGTATGCCGCGGTCGAAGCGCCGAAGGGCGAGTTTGCGGCTTACCTGATATCCGATGGCGCCAACAAGCCGTTCCGGCTGAAATTGCGCGCCCCCGGTTTTGCCCACTTGTCGTCGATGGACACCATCGTTCGCGGCCATATGTTGCCGGACGTGGTCGCCATGATCGGCACGTTTGATGTGGTGTTCGGGGAGATTGATCGATGAGTTGCCGAATCCCCAACCACGAAAACCGGCATTTCTGCCCATGAAAGCAACCGGCAACTTCGAGCAAGTGAAAGACATCGATCCAGCGCAAGCGCTGAGCGATGCCACGCGCGCGCAGATCGATCATTGGCTGACCAAGTTTCCAGCAGATCGCAAGCGCTCGGCGGTGATTCAGGCGCTGTTCGCTGCGCAATCGCAGAACGGTGGATTTCTGACGGATGCATTGGTCGCGGCGGTAGCCAAGTACCTTGGTCTTCCCGCGGTTTGGGCGTACGAGGTGGCGACGTTTTATTCGATGTTCGAGCTGGCGCCAGTCGGGCGCCACAACGTCGCCATCTGCACCAACATTTCGTGCTGGTTGAATGGTGCCGAGGATTTGGTGCGTCATTGTGAGAAAAAGTACGGCGTCGGCTTGGGCGAAAGCACCGCCGACGGCAAGCTCTATCTCAAACGCGAAGAAGAATGCCTCGCCGCGTGCTGCGGCGCACCGATGATGGTCGTCAATGGCCACTATCACGAGAACCTGGACACCGCCAAGCTGGATGCGATCCTCGATGCGCTCGATTAGTCCGATGCGAATTGCTCATTTGCCGGTCGTCCCGTCCGCACGTTCGCGTGCGTGTGCAACGGGAGGCTGAGACATGGCACACCACGACGCCGCCAATCACGCCAGCCGTGGCCCGGTCGGACCGGCACCTCAGGCCCACAATGTGGTTTGCACCACCCTGCATTTCGAGCAGCCGTGGAGCTATGACAGCTATCTGAAGGCGGCTGGATACCAAGCGTGGCGGAAGATTCTCAGCGAGAAGATCTCGCAGGAAGATGTCATCAATACCGTCAAGGCTTCTGCACTGCGCGGGCGCGGCGGTGCGGGCTTTCCGGCGGGACTGAAGTGGAGCTTCATGCCGCGTAATGCGCCTGGGCAGAAGTACGTGCTGTGCAACTCAGACGAGTCCGAACCCGGCACTTGCAAGGATCGCGACATTCTTCGTTACAACCCGCATGCCGTGATCGAAGGCATGGCCATTGCCTGTTACGCGATGGGTTCGACCGTCGCCTACAACTATTTGCGCGGCGAATTTCATCACGAACCCTTCGAGCACTTTGAGCAGGCACTTCAAGACGCCTACGCGAACGGCTGGCTGGGCAAGAACATCCTTGGCAGTGGTGTGGACGTCGACATATTTGCGGCGCTCGGCGCCGGCGCTTACATCTGTGGCGAAGAGACTGCGCTGATGGAATCGCTGGAAGGCAAGAAGGGTCAGCCGCGCTACAAGCCCCCGTTTCCAGCCAATTTTGGTTTGTACGGACGGCCGACGACGATCAACAACACGGAAACGTTCGCGTCAGTGCCGGCGATCATTCGCAATGGCGCGGAGTGGTTCCTGAACCTCGGCAAGCCCAATAACGGCGGCCCGAAAATGTTCAGTGTCTCTGGTCACGTCGCCAAGCCGGGCAATTTCGAAATTCGCCTCGGTACGCCATTCAAGGACCTGCTGGAGATGGCGGGTGGCATGCGTCCCGGCCGCACACTTAAAGCGGTGATTCCAGGTGGCTCATCGATGCCCGTGCTACCCGGCGAGACCATGCTCGGCCTGACGATGGATTACGACGCGCTGCAAAAGGCTGGTTCGGGGTTGGGTTCAGGCGCGGTGATCGTCATGGACGACACCACCTGCATGGTCCGCGCCTGCCGTCGCATCTCGCAGTTCTATTACAAAGAGAGCTGCGGTCAATGCACGCCGTGCCGCGAAGGTACCGGCTGGATGTACCGCGTGCTCAGCCGAATGGTCGAACACACCGCCACGCCCAATGACCTGCACATGCTGAAAGCGGCGGCTGGGCAAATCGAAGGCCACACCATTTGCGCCTTCGGCGAAGCGGCGGCCTGGCCCGTGCAAGGTTTCTTGCGGCATTACTGGCACGAGTTCGAGTACGCGATCAAGAACAAGCGCTTCCTGGTAGATGATCAGCTCGCCGGTAACGTGCGGGAGGCCGCATGAGCGCGGTCGCAACTCCCACTGACCACGTCAACATCGAAATCGACGGTGTAGCGACGACCGCCGCCAAGGGATCGATGATCATTCATGCGGCGGATCGCATGGGTGTGTCGATCCCGCGATTCTGCTATCACGACAAGCTGAGCATCGCGGCCAATTGCCGCATGTGTCTGGTCGACGTCGAGAAGGCGCCGAAGCCGATGCCGGCGTGTGCGACACCGGTCATGGAAGGCATGAAGGTGTACACGCAGTCCAAGCGTGCGCTGGATTCGCAGCGCAATGTGATGGAGTTCCTGCTGATCAACCATCCCTTGGATTGTCCGATCTGCGATCAGGGTGGCGAGTGCGAATTGCAAGACGTCGCGATGGGTTATGGCCAGTCAGTCAGCCGCTTTGTCGAGCGCAAGCGAGTGGTTGCAGATGAGGACATGGGTCCGCTGATCGCCACCGACATGACCCGCTGCATTCATTGCACGCGTTGCGTGCGGTTCGTGGCCGAAATTGCGGGCACCTACGAGTTGGGTGGCATGAGCCGCGGTGAGAATCTGTCGATCGGCACCTATATCGGCAAGAACGTCAGCAGTGAACTGTCGGGCAACATCATCGATGTCTGTCCGGTGGGCGCGCTGACCAACAAACCTTTCCGCTTCCGTGCCCGGGCCTGGGAGCTGACTGCACGACCCAGCATTGGTTATCACGACGCGCTCGGTTCGCATCTTTTCTTGCATCTGCGCCGCGGCGAAGTACTGCGCAGCGTGCCGCGTGACTGCGAAGCGATCAACGAAAGCTGGCTGTCTGATCGGGATCGCTATAGTCACGCCGGCTTGCAGGCGTCTGATCGAGTGACGGTGCCAATGCTGCGCGATGGTGGTGTTTGGCGCGAAGTCAGTTGGGAAGTCGCGTTGGCGCGTACGGCGGAGCTGCTGCGAGAAGCGCGTGCGGAGCAACTCGGCATCCTGGCGAATCCGGCAACCTCCAATGAGGAAGGTGCCTTGCTGTCGCGATTGGCGCAGGGTTTGGGCTGCCGGAATCTTGATCATCGCATTCACGAATTGGATTTCGCGGACGCTCCCGTCGCGCAACCGTTCGAAGCGAATCTCGCTGAAGTGGAAGCGGCTGACGTCATCCTCCTGTTGGGTTGCAACCCGCGCTTGGAAGCGCCGATTCTGGGCCACCGTGTGCGCAAGGCCAGCAAGCGCGGGGCGAAAATCGCCACCATCAATCCGGTCGCCTTCGATCTGCATTTCGAGTTGGCACACAGCCTCGTGGTGACGCCAACGGCGATGCTCGACAGCATGCTCGGCGTGCTGCACGAGTTAGCCGATGGCAACGATTCTTCACCTCCGGCGGGAATGGCAGCGGCGTTGGCATCAGCGAGCAGTAACGAAGCGATCAAAGCGTTGGTCGAAACGCTGCGCAGCGCCAAGCGGCTCGTTGTAGTGCTTGGCGAATCTGCACAGAGTCATGGCAACGCGTCCTGGTTGCGAGCGCTGGCGCGACAGCTGAGCGCGCAATTGGGCGGCAAACTCAATTTGCTTCCGCAAGGTGCGAATGCGGTTGGACTGGCGAGCCACGGAGTGCTGCCCAGTGGCCTGGCAGTCGATGCCCAGCTTCAAGGGGCGTGTTCGACCTTTGTGCTGTACGGCATTGAGCCCGATGTGGATTTCGCCAACGGCGGCGTTGCTCAGCGCGCTTTGGCCCAGGCGTCTTCCGTGGTCGCGTTCGCGGCGTTTGCGCCAGAGTCACTTAAAGCGGTAGCGGAAGTGATCTTGCCCATCGGCTTGATACCCGAGATCGATGCGACGCTGACCAATGTGCACGGTGACGCTCAGACTGTTGCCGCCGCGGCCAAGTTGCCAGGGGCGTCTCGTCCAGGTTGGCGGGTATTGCGCGCACTGGGCGAACAGATGGGTCTCGGCGGGTTTTCATTTCCTGACTTGCAGGCTCTGCGTGCTTCGCTATCGGCCAACGCGGTGAGCAGCGGAAGCGGACTGTCGATCCGAGTTGAAGCGCCTGCAGGCCTGCAGCGCGTGGCGACAACTGCAATTTATGCCAGCGATGCCGTCGTTCGCCGTGCTGCGCCCTTGCAGGCGCACGTTCTGAAGCAGCCGGTCAGCGTGACCTTGCATGCCGATGACGCGACCCGACTTGGCCTGAGCCAAGGAGTTATGGTGCGGGTTGACGATGGTGCCGGTGTGGCCGTTTTGCCAGTCGTGATCGGTGAGCAGGTCGCTCGCGGTGCGGCGTGGGTCGAGCGCGGTCACGTGGCCAGTGGTCCGCTTGCGCCTGCCGGTTCCGGCTTGCGCTTAGAAGCAGTGAAGGCTTAGTCCGTTATGGAGACTTTGCTGCTACTGGTTTGGACCCTCGCAAAGATTCTGGCGGTGACGATTCCGCTGATTCTCGGCGTCGCTTTCTACACCTTGTGGGAACGCAAGGTGATCGGCTGGATGCACGTAAGGCACGGACCGATGCATATCGGCGCCGGCCTGCTGCAGCCATTCGCTGACGTCTTCAAGATGTTGTTCAAGGAATTACTGGTTCCGACCAATGCCAGCCCGTTCTTGTATCGTTTGGCACCTGTGCTCACCTTGGCGCCCGCGTTCGCCGCTTGGGCGGTGGTACCGTTCGCCGACACGCTGGTGCTGTCCAATGCCAATGCGGGGCTGCTTTACCTGTTGGCCATGACCTCGATGGGTGTCTATGGCATTTTGTTGGCTGGCTGGGCGTCCAATTCAAAATATGCGTTTCTCGGTGCAATGCGCTCAGCAGCGCAGGTCGTCAGCTACGAGATCGCGATGGGCTTTGCTTTGGTGGGTGTGCTGGTTGCAGCGGGCAGCCTCAATCTGAGCGAGATCGTGCAGGCACAGGCTGGCAATGCCGGTCCGTTTGAGTGGTTTTGGCTGCCCTTGCTGCCCCTGTTCGTGATTTATTTCATTTCCGGTGTGGCCGAAACCAACCGCGCGCCATTTGATGTGGCTGAAGGCGAGTCGGAAATCGTCGCTGGATTCCACGTCGAGTATTCGGGCGCTGCGTTCGCGCTGTTCTTCCTGGCCGAATACGCCAACATGATTCTGGTCAGCTTTCTGACGCCGCTGTTTTTCCTCGGCGGCTGGTTGAGCCCATTCCAAGGCTTGGGTCTTGGGTTCCTGAGTGAGCCGGGGATCTGGTGGCTGCTGATCAAGGCCTTCGCCTTCGCCTTCTTGTTCCTGTGGTTCCGCGCGACGTTTCCGCGCTATCGCTATGACCAGATCATGCGCCTGGGCTGGAAGGTATTCATTCCCATCACCATTGTCTGGATTCTGGTTGCGGCGTGGTTCGTACATGCCGGCTGGTTCGAGATCGGCGTCTGATACCTTGAGATTGCATCTATGAATCGCGCGCTTTCCTATCTCAAGAGCTTGTTCCTGCTGGAGTTGTTGGCCGGCATGGCGGTGACGTGGCGCTATTTCTGGGCGCCGAAATACACCATGCGTTATCCGATGGAACACATCCCGCAGTCGCATCGTTTTCGTGGACTGCACGCGTTGCGGCGTTATCCGAACGGCGAAGAACGTTGCATCGCCTGCAAGCTCTGCGAAGCAGTCTGCCCAGCTTTGGCCATCACCATTGACTCGGAGCCACGTGAAGATGGCAGCCGGCGCACCACCCGCTACGACATCGATCTGTTCAAGTGCATCTATTGCGGCTTCTGCGAAGAAAGCTGCCCAGTTGACTCCATTGTCGAAACGCATATTCACGAATACCACTTCGAAAAGCGCGGCGAGAACATCGTCAACAAACTGCAGTTGCTGGCGATCGGCGATCGGTTCGAGGCTGAAATCGCCGAGCGTCGCACGCTCGACTCCACCTATCGTTGACGCGCTGACGGCCCCTCGATGACCTTTTCATTGTTCGCTTTCTACTTCCTTGCAGCGGTCACCGCCGGCTCCGCGCTGGCGGTCATCAGCGTGCGCAATTCCGTGCATGCGGCGCTGTTTTTGGTCCTGACATTCTTTTCCAGCGCCTGTGTGTGGTTGCTGGCTGAAGCCGAATTTCTCGCCATCGCACTGGTGCTCGTTTACGTCGGCGCCGTCATGGTGCTGTTTCTGTTCGTGGTGATGATGCTCGACATCAAGCCCGAGCCCATGCGCGAAGGCTTCGCCCGCTATTTGCCTGTAGGCATCCTGGTCGCTGTGGTGATGGTGCTGGAAATGCTGACCTTGATCGGCTTGCAACGCTTCCAACAGGACTTCCCCAAGGATGATCCCGCGGCCTTGGCGGGCATGAGCAATACCGAGTGGTTGGGCAATGCCATGTTCACCCAGTACCTGCTGCCATTCGAGATTGCGGCAGCCATCCTCACTGTGGCGATCATCGCGGCGATCATGATTACCTTGCGCCAGCGAGTAGGCACCAAGCATCAGGACGCTGCTCGGCAGGTTCAGGTTCGACGTGAGGATCGGGTGCGTTTGATCAGTATGCCCGCGGAAAAACCGGAGGCCCGCAAATGATAGGTCTGGGCCACTACCTTGCACTGGCGGCAGTGTTGTTCGCGATCGCGGTCGCCGGCATTTTCATCAACCGCAAGAACGTCATCGTGTTGCTGATGGCGATCGAGTTGATGCTGCTGGCCGTCAATCTCAACTTCATCGCTTTCTCGCGCTACCTGGGCGACGTGCACGGACAGGTCTTCGTGTTTTTCATCCTGACTGTGGCGGCGGCCGAAGCCGCGATCGGCTTGGCCATCCTCGTAAGCTTGTTCCGCAATCGGGCGACCATCAATGTCGCTGAACTCGACAGCCTGAGCGGATAACGGCCGTGATCGATCAGACCACTCTTCTCATCATTGCCTTGGCACCGCTGCTCGGTGCCGTGCTTGCTGGCTTCTTTGGCCGCCAAATTGGCCGCGCCGGCGCGCACTGGGTAACGATTCTTGGTGTCGCAATTTCCTGCGCTTTGTCGTGTCGCGTCCTGTATGCGTTGGTCGTGGAAAGCGCGCCGATCTACAACGCCAACGTCTACACATGGTTTCAAATAGCCGGTTACTCGGCGCATGTCGGATTTTTGATCGACAATCTCACCGCCATGATGATGGTCGTGGTGACCTTCGTTTCGCTGTTGGTGCATGTCTACACCATCGGCTACATGAAGGAAGATCCGGGCTACCAGCGATTTTTTTCCTACATTTCGCTATTCACCTTTTCGATGTTGATGTTGGTGATGAGCAACAACTTCCTGCAGCTGTTTTTCGGCTGGGAGGCGGTGGGGCTGGTGTCCTATCTGTTGATCGGATTCTGGTTCAAAAGACCGACGGCGATTTTCGCCAACCTCAAGGCATTTCTTGTCAATCGCGTCGGTGACTTTGGATTTCTGCTTGGCATCGCGGCCGTTCTGTACTGGATCGGCTCACTCGACTACGCCACCGTATTTGCGGCCGCGCCAGCGATCGCGAACTTGAGCTTCTCGCCTTGGGGCGATGTGGTCTGGGCCGTTCCGACGTTCATCTGCATCTGTCTGTTCATTGGTGCGATGGGCAAGTCGGCGCAGGTGCCGCTGCATGTCTGGCTGCCGGATTCGATGGAAGGGCCGACGCCGATCTCTGCGTTGATCCACGCTGCCACCATGGTTACGGCGGGCATTTTCATGGTGGCGCGCATGTCGCCTTTGTTTGAGCTGTCAGAAACCGCACTTTCGTTCGTGTTGTTCATCGGCGCCACCACGGCGTTCTTCACCGGCCTGATCGGCATCGTTCAAAACGATATCAAGCGCGTCGTGGCGTATTCGACGCTGTCGCAGCTCGGTTATATGACGGTGGCCTTGGGTGTGTCGGCGTATTCAGGTGCCGTGTATCACTTGATGACGCATGCCTTCTTCAAAGCGCTACTTTTCTTGGCCGCAGGCAGCGTCATCATCGGCATGCATCACGAGCAAGACATGCGCAAGATGGGTGGTCTGCGCAAGTACATGCCGATCACCTATTGGACCAGTTTGATTGGCACCTTGGCCTTGGTAGGCACGCCATTCTTCTCCGGCTACTACTCCAAGGACAGCATCATTCTGGCCGCGGAAGCCGCCGCCGCGAACGGTGGGTGGGTGCAGCAGTACGCGATGTGGGCCGTGTTGCTGGGCGTGTTCGTCACCAGCTTCTACAGCTTCCGCCTGTTGTTCCTTACCTTCCACGGCGAGGAGCGCTTCCGGCATTTAGGCGACTCCCATGATCATCACGCTGATGATCATCATGCAGATGCTCACGACGATCATGGTCACCACGATGAACATGCGCATGAGCCGCACGAATCTCCGTGGGTGGTTACCTTGCCGCTGATGCTGTTGGCAATTCCATCCATCGCGATTGGCTTTTTCACCGTGGGACCGATGCTGTTTGGCGACTTCTTCGCCAACGCAATTACGGTCAACCCAAACCACGACACATTGGCTGAAGTCGCCAAAACGGTCTGGCACGGCGAGCACGGTTGGATGAATGCGGCGGTGGGATTCGGCTTGCACTTCTGGGCATCGCCGGTGTTCTGGCTCGCGTTCGCCGGATTTGCGCTGGCGGCGTACCTGTATTTGATGAATCCCGCGATGGCGGCCACGCTCAAACAGCGACTCGCCATTCCGCATCGCATTCTGGAGGCCAAGTATGGTGTGGATGAGCTGTTTCAGGCGCTGTTCGCGCGCGGCAGTCTCAACATCGGACGTGCGTTCTGGCGCGGCGGCGATGGCGCGGTAATCGATGGAGTGTTGGTCGATGGCTCGGCGACGTTTGTTGATCGCCTGGCCGCCGTGGCACGGCAACTGCAGTCCGGCATGCTTTATCACTACGCCTTCGCGATGATCCTGGGGCTGATTGCTCTGCTGGGCACGCTCATTTATGCGATGCGCTGACTTTTCGCTGTTAGAAGAATGAGTAACGAGATCGATTTGATGGCGCCCAATACGCCCCTGCTAAGCCTGTTGATCTGGCTGCCGATGATCGGCGGTGTGGTAGCTCTCGCGATGGGCCGCCATCGTCCAGGGCTGGCGCGTGGCTTTGCCTTGCTGGTGGCGCTGGCCACGTTCGCGTTGAGCCTGCCGCTTTACCTCGAATTCGACAGCCTGCGCGCCAGCATGCAGTTTGTCGAAGATCACGCGTGGATCGAGGCGTGGAAAATTCGCTACGCGCTGGGCGTGGATGGAATATCGGTCGCCCTGATTGTCCTGACCACCTTCACCACGGTGCTGGTGCTCATCGGTGCTTGGACGTCGATTGAGGATCGGGTCAATCAATATGTCGCCGCCTTCCTGATTTTGGAAGGCATGATGATCGGTGTGTTCAGCGCGCTGGATGCGATGCTGTTCTACGTGTTCTTCGAGGGCATGTTGATCCCGATGTTCATCATCATCGGAATCTGGGGCGGCGCACGCCGCGTGTATGCGTCGATCAAGTTTTTCCTGTTCACGTTTCTTGGCTCGGTTTTCATGCTGGTCGGGCTGGTCTATTTGTACCTGCAATGCGGTAGTTGGCAACTGGCGGATATGGCCGCTTGGAAGCTCAGCGAAGTGGAGCAAATGTGGCTGTTCTTCGGGTTCCTGATTGCGTTTGCGGTCAAGGTGCCCATGTTTCCGGTGCACACCTGGTTGCCGGATGCACACGTCGAAGCGCCGACCGGTGGCTCGGTGATACTGGCCGCGATCATGCTGAAGATCGGCGGTTACGGCTTCATCCGCTTCGTATTGCCCATCGTCCCGGATGCTGGCGCTGAATGGGCGTGGCTGGTGATCGTGATGAGCTTGATCGCGGTGGTCTACATCGGCTTGGTCGCGCTGGTGCAGGAAGACATGAAGAAGCTGATCGCCTATTCATCCATTTCGCACATGGGCTTCGTCACCTTGGGTACCTTCATCGCGTTTGCGTTGGTGCGTGAGGCCGGGCGTGTTGACGCGGCTGAGCTTGGATTGCAAGGCGCGATGGTGCAGATGATTTCGCATGGATTCATCTCGGGGGCGATGTTCTCCTGCGTCGGCGTGGTCTACGACCGCATGCACAGTCGAATGATCAAGGACTACGGCGGTGTCGCCAACACCATGCCGTGGTTTGCCGCATTCTTCGTATTCTTTGCAATGGCCAACTCAGGTTTGCCCGGTACCTCCGGATTCGTCGGCGAGTTCATGGTGATACTGGCGGCGTTCCAATACGCGCCGATGGTTGCCGCGCTTGCTGCGTTGACCCTGGTCATCGGTGCCGCCTACACCCTGTGGCTGGTCAAGCGCGTGATCTTTGGCGAGGTGGCCAACCCGCACGTGGCCGCGTTGAAAGACGTCAATGGCCGCGAAGTGTTTGTGTTGGGTGCGTTTGCCGCCGGCGTGCTTTTCTTCGGTATCTATCCAAAGCCGCTGACAGATCTGATGGGCGCCTCCATTTCGCATCTCGCGCTGCAGCTCGCAGCCACCAAGCTGTAGCCCGGAATTCGTCAAAGATGAGCAGCATCCCCAACCTTCAGCCCATGGTGCCCGAGCTGTTCTTGCTCGGTGCCACCTTCTCTCTGCTGTTGATCGACCTGTTTGTGTCGCAGGCGCGGCGTGGTTTGACCCACTTTCTCGCTTTGGTGGTCTTGCTCGTTACCCTCACCTTGACCTTGCGCGGCGGGGACGGCGTGGCGGTCAGTACGTTTGGGGGCATGTTCCTGAAGGATGCGCCCAGCGACATCCTCAAAGCTTTCATCTTGGTCACCACCGCGGCCACTTTCATCTATGCCAAGCAGTATCTGATTGATCGCGGCCTGTTCAAGGGCGAGTTCTACGTG
>JBQTGY010000071.1:0-21138 GCA_052390415.1 Pseudomarimonas sp.
TGGTGCGCCTCGTCAAAAGTGATGAATCTCAAAATGACAAAGTGTTCGCTGCGTTTTCCCGCTGGCACGATGCTCACTTGGTCTTTGCGGCCATCGCTGCGTTGCGCCTCGCCGCAATGGGCCCACCAATACGACACGGGGCGCCGTTCGCTGGCCGCAAAACCGCTCCGGGCAACAGCCCCGCGTAGCGGCGAAGCCGCCGAACGTGATCACTCGCGCCCCCTCATGAAATGTCCGGGTTAAGGACAGATCGCGCGCAGCCACGATCTGATCCGTCGATTTACAAGTCACAGCAACGGTGGTCCAGCTGGCCGTCATTGCGGCTACGCCGAAAGCCCTCCGCCAGCATGTGAGCGAGCAGCAGGCGCAGGAAGTCGACCCCGGGCAAGCGGCGAATATCAAGCATGCCGGTCTGCGTGTCGCCATCAATGGCGAGGATGTCGGCCTCGCTGAGCCCCCGCAGTCGAGGTAGGGGGCGAGGTAGGCGAGCACCTGTACGCCCTCGCCCACAGAGGTGCAGTGCAAACAGCAACAGCAACAGCAGCCGAACGAGCTCGGCTCTACAAGAGCTCGCCAAAGAGAGCTGATTGGCGGCACTGCTAGAGCGGATGCTCCGCTGCGTTCCAGGAGCAAACACAATCTCGGAAACGTCGAGCCAAGTCTCCGCCAGGTCGCGGCAACCGACGCGTCGGCTTGCCTACGCCGCCACCGCCGATTGCTGCGTCAGCGGATGCTGGGCAACCTCGGTCGGCCGCAGCAGATCACGCGGACGGAAGGTCTGCACGATGCGGCCGCCGTGCATGACCACCACGCGATCAGCGCTGTGAATGGTCTCCGGGCGGTGGGCAATGATCACGCGGGTGATCTTGAGCTGCTTCACCGCGTCGTTGACCAGGCGCTCGCGCTCAACGTCGAGATGACTGGTGGCCTCATCCAGGAACAGCAGCTTGGGTTGCCGATACAGCGCGCGCGCCAGCAGCACGCGTTGTTTCTGGCCGCCGGAGAGTGAGGTGCCCATGTCGCCGATCAAGGTGTTGTAACCCATCGGCATCGCTGCAACATCCTCATGCACGGCTGCCATTCGGGCGGCATGTTCGATGCGTTCGTGATCTGTTTCGGGGTCAAACAGGGCGATGTTGTCGGCCAGCGAACCGGCGAACAACTGATCTTCCTGCATCACCGCACCCAGCATGCCGCGGTAGCGACGCATGCCGACCTGCTCCAGTCGCTGGCCGCCGACCTGGACTTCACCCTGCACGGGTTTCAGCAGGCCCAGCATCAACTTCACCAGCGTGGTTTTGCCGCAACCCGAGGCGCCAATCACGGCGACCGATTCGCCTTCCTCAATGTCCAGATCGAGATCCTTGACCACCCAAGGCTCACCCTCGGCGTAGCGATAGCTCAGGTTTTTCACACTCAGCACGGGCCGCAGTTCGGCACCCGTGCCGACATTCAGGCGAGCATCCTCGTGCTCAGGCGTCGTCAGCGCGATATCCGCCAAACGTTCACCGTGCAATCGCAGCATGCGCAGTTCGAACAGCTTTTCGATCAGCGCGGCCGTGCGCGATGTGAACTGATCCTTGTACGCCAGAAACGCCACCAGCATGCCGACCGAGAAGGTCGCATCCAGCACCGCCAGCGCACCCAGCCAGATCACGATGATGCGTTCGGAACCGAACAGCAGGCGATTGGCGGCGCCAAAGCCGACCCCCAACCGCACCAACGAAAAATCGCGGTTCGCAGTATCCACATTCAGATTCAGGAATCGGCTGCGGCGATCTGCTTCCCGATCCGCGAGCTTGATGGTCTGCACGCCGCGTATCGACTCCAGCAGATGGCTTTGCGCTTTGGCACCGCAGACGATCTGTTGTTCGGTGGCTTCACGCAGCGGTGCATACATCACCAGCCGCAGCCCCAGGTACAGCAACACCGCACCCACGGCCACCGCAGCAAGCATCGGCGCATACAGCCACATCACCACCAAGGTGATCGCGCCGAGCAAGCCGTCAAGCAGCGCTTCGACGAAACTCGTGGTGAGCGCGCGCTGGATCGCCTGCAAGGAGCCAAACCGCGAGACGACGTCGCCGAGATGGCGCTTCTCGAAATAGTCGATCGGCAGCCGCAACAGGTGGGCGAACACGTTCGCTGTCCATTGCAGATTGAGGTGGATGCCGAGATAACCAACCGCCCAGCTGCGCGCGGCCGATACCGCGGCCTGGAAGGCGATCAGCATCAGAAACGCCACGCCCAGCACGGTGATCAGGCTGCGATCCGAGGTCACCAAGGCGTGGTCGATCATCCACTGCATGTGGAAGGGCATGACTAGCACGAACAGCTCCAGCACCAGCGCCAGGCCAAAGATCGTCATCAGTGCACGCTTCAGGCCCGACACCTGCCCGAGCAGTTGACGCAAAGTCACCCGCTGGCGTGCTTCCTGTGGCCGGAAATCGGCACCCGGCTCAAGCTCGAGGGCGACGCCGGTGAAGTGTCGGGAGGCCTCTTTCAGGCTCAGCGTGCGCTCGCCGCGGGCGGGATCGAGAATCGTCACTCGACGCGCATCGACCGCCTTCAGCACAACGAAGTGGTTCATGTCCCAGTGCAGCACACACGGGGTTTTCAGCTGCGAAAGTTCGTCCAGCTCCAGCCGCACCGCGCGCGCGGTCAGTCCCATGCGCCCGGCGATATCGATCAGGCGTACCAGATTCGCGCCTTTCAGCGACAGCGAATGCTGCTGGCGAAGCGTCGGCAAATCCGTCAACAAACCATGGTATCCGGCAACCATCGCCAGACACGCAAGCCCACATTCGGCGGCCTCGGTCTGCAGGATCGGGCGAAGGCGGGAGCGTTTGGTTAGAAGGTCGGGAATGTTCATTCGAATGTTCCGAGGTGCAGCAGCGAAGAGCACATCCTCGCGCTTGAAATGTTGACCAGAGTTCGCCGAACTTCCGTGCTAAGGAGAACCCTACCGTCGCCTCTTCTGTTGGCGATGGTCACGGCTCATCAAGAAACCAGCTGACCATTGCAGTGCTGAATCAGCGGAGTATTTGGGCGATGGAAATGCCGATCGCTATCCCGATGGACATGCCTGAAAAGAACCAACGCCGGGTCAGCGGGCTCGTGTTGGGATTCGGTGTGAAGCCGGTACGAATTGGCACAGGGTTTTTCCTCTCGCGAAAACGTGAAGGACGAACGTGGGAATAAGGTGGGCCTGGATGTCCAGGCCCACCTCAACAACTCACTGAGTGCTGATGTAGGAAGCGGTGACTGCCACGCTGATCCCAATCATGGCGAGCGGAAACCAAACCGGAGCCGTCGCGCCAGCGGCGAGGATGCCAACACCGATGCCGATGATTCCAAGATTTGTGCCGATTGCAGTGGCCTGATCCGTGCCGCCGCTGACTGCGTTCAATTCCGCTGCGTCGAGGGTGTTCATATCGATGGTGTGCATTGTGTTCTCCTGGTTTTGAGTAGGTGGGGTCGATCCCCAACTTGTTACTCGTCAGCGGAAATGCAGATCGATCACGGTGAGAGATGGCTTCAATGATCGCTGTGGCGCGCTCAACCCGCTCACGCGGCTGCCGTTTCGCAAGCAGCGCCACCCAGCTGATCGAGTCCGCATTGTCGATCCGAGTAACTCCGTGAGTTCCATCACGGGAGCGCAGCCGGAGCGATCTCGCGGGACGGACACGCCCTGATCGGCGCGTTGATCTTCTGTTGATCACTTGGCAGGTGACGCCGTGGAAGCTGGTCCACAAAAAATTAGCGTCATCGGATTTACCGTCCGTTGGTTGCTGTCTGCATTTGTCGTCTGGTGGGTTGCGTCCCATTGGTGGCAATTGGTCGGTTGGCCATCATTCGTCGTCGCCGGCTTCGTTCTCGCGGTTTTGGCGGAAGCGCCCTTGCACTTGCGTGGTGTGCGCTCGCGAAAAGCTGCTGATTAGCTGATCGACGGCCTGCCATCGGCTGCTTCAGAGCAGGCCGAGTGTTGCCAACAATGCACGAGCACCACAAAAGCCCCCGGCCAGCCGGGGGCTTTTGCGTTGAGGCCAGGCCAGTACGCAAAGCGCCAGTGGTCTGACCAACCTGGCCTCGCCGACTGACCGGCTTGGCTGGCGGAACTGACCGCTGCAGGCAACCGGATGACCGGTCGTTCCCGGTCCATTCTGTTGAAAACTAGACATCCGAAAATGGCGTGGATTTCCACCGCCTCAAACGCCCGTGTCCCGAAGGAGCGAAAGGCTACGCGCGGTTCCTCGCCACAACATTGCGCGCGGGTGACGGTTCTCTTCCTCGGTCAGGGTGAACGGACTCGCCGGACGTCGGTTCTTGCACCTGTGGCAAGGAAGGGAGAACGTTCCAGGCGCGCGTAGTCATGCCCGTCATGTTTGGATACGCCGCATGCGCACGCTGGTTGGAGACAACGAAGGCGCGGCGCGATCCGCCTGGGATGAACCTGATTGCAGATCCCGAATCTCGAATCATCGCCATAGGGCCTGTTGACAGTCACAGAGCAGGCTGCGCCGCGCAACACCGCCTGAGGGCCAGGCAGAAGCAACGCGACCTACTCCGTGGATGTCAACAGACCCTAGCTCCCCGGCCGCCAATACTGCTGATGTGCCGTCCACGCGGCCTCCTGCAGACGACGGACATCGGTGGCGCTGAAGCGGTGGACGCGGCCGTTGGCGAGAGTGAGCTGCGCCGGCAGGCCGACCGGCGAGCGCTGGTAGAGCGCCGCATACATTGAGAGCGCGACGCCGTAGGTGCCCAGCGCCGAGGGATGGAAGTCATCGCTGGCGAACAGCGACAGATTGGGATCGAGACGCCAGGCGGCGCGCCAGGCCTCGCCGGCGGGGATGAACATGCCGTCCACTTCCATCGCGGCGTTGGAATACGAGCGACGCACGGCATCGAAGAAGCTGAAGCGGGTGGCATCCGGCCACACCATGTAAAGCGCCGGTCGGGCGCCGGCGTTGCGGATCAGTTCGTCCATCACGCGCGTCCACTCGCGCAGGTGGGCCTGGCTCTCCGGCAGCGACGACGGGCCCTGCTGCATGATCACCCGCTGATAGTCGCCATTCGCGAGTTCAATCTGCACGTCGCCGGCATCGTAATGCTCCTGCAGCGAAGCACCGGGAATGGTCAGTGCATCGGCGTGGAGAGACTTGCCGGCCTGCGCGGCGACTGCGACCAGCATGGCCGGCAGATCGTTGGAATACGTAAGGCTGTTTCCGATGAACAGCACGCGCTGCGGCTCGGTCGAGGTATCCGTGCCGATGTTGCGAACTTCTACCTGCAGCTGGAGCTGGTCGCCGACCACCCGTGCCTGGGCAGCCAGCAGGTCGGCGCCGGCGTCGAGCACGTCGCCGCGGGCGTCGATCCCACTGACTTCGAAGCGCGCGGCGCCGTCGGCGTGGGCGCTGCCGGAGGGTCCGGTCAGCGCCAGCAGCAGCGCGGCCGACAGCAGCGTGGCGCCGATCACTGCGCAATTCGCGGATCCGCGGCCGCTGCGCCAGGCGACCAATCCGAACAGCGAAACCAGCAGGCTCAGTCCGAGCGGGCCCAGCGCGGGTATCACCTGGCTGTCGCCGGGCAGGCCGAGCAGCAGGGTTACCCAGTCGCCGTCAGCATCCAGCTGGTCCTGCGCTGGCTGGTCGATGCGCTCGACGACAAAGTGCAGAGGCAGCTGACGCAGGGTCGAGAACCAGCGCAACGGCAGCGACCAGGCGATCAGGTCTCCGCCGTTGGCACCTTCTCGGATGCCCAGCGTCCGCGGCTGCTCGTCGCGATGCTCGAGCCGCCAGATGCCGTCGCGGCAGGACTCGATGCGGCTGTCGAGGATGCGCTCGCGGTCGGTGTGGGCCAGCAGGCGCCACTCGTTGCCTCCGAAGTCGGCGCCCGCAGCGCAGCCGGTTTGCGGATCCTGATCGAGGTCGATCAATGCCTGGACACGGAACTCGGCGGCATTGACGGTGCTGGCAACAGCCAGCCATGACAGCAGGACGAGGAAGGCAAGGCGCACGGGATGCTCCGCGTTGAATGGCCAGACGAAGGCGGCTGGAGCTGCGCAGACTGTGCTCACGGGCGCCGGTTGGCGCGCTGCTCCGCCTCCCTTTTTTCCCCGCTTTTTCTCCGCAGGCTGGCCGCAGTGGCCCGATATTTCGGGAGGATTCGTTTTCAGCCGTGCCACGCGCGTACAACGTGGGTATCACGGCCGCACGCTTCCGGCCCGCACCAGCGGGTGATGTGGGTCGAACCTCGCGACTCATGCGAGTTCAACCGCTCAGCAGTGGTCGCTGTGCGCGCTGCAGCTCGACGACCTGGCAAACCTATGAGGTGTGAGTCAATTTCGGGCAGCGAGTGCGCGTTCACATGCGCAAGACATGCTGCTTTGAGGGCCTGGCAGCCCTCGATGCTTGATCGCTGTGCTCACACCTTGCCCGCCGCCGCATACAGCGGCTCCAGCACCCATTCAAACAGGCGCCGCCGTTCGAGCAGCACGTCAGCTTCGAGCACCATGCCCGGCCGCAGTGGTTCGTCGCGGCCGTAGGCGCGCACGTGTTCGACATCGAGTTCGATGATGACCCGGTACATCACGTCATGCGCCGTCGACAGGCCCATGGCGTCAAGCTCGGCCGGCGTCAGCGCATTGCGAGAGATTTGCCGGATGCGCCCGCGCTGGTGGCCAAACTTCTGGTGCGGGAAGGCCGTGTAGCGCAACTGGACTTCGTGGCCTGCGGCCAGAAATCCGATCGCCCGACTGGGGGCGTAGACGTGCGCCTCCAGTCGGGAACCGTCAGGCACCAGATTCGCCACCACCTGGCCCGCGCGCAGACTTTGGCCAGGCAGCACCAACAACGCACCGATGACGCCGTCCGCCGGTGCCTTGATGACCTGATCCAGGCGTGCCGCGTTTTCGGCTGACTCCTGACCGACCATGGCGAGTTCGCGTTCGATCGCGCCCTTTTGGGTGGCGGCGCGCAGCGGCAGCTCGGTGAGATCCTGTTCGAGAGCGGCTATTTCGCGCGCCAAGGCCAGTTGCTGCTGGCCCATCGCCAGTGTCTGCGCCTGCTGCTCGAGCATTGCCTCGCGCGCCTGCTGCAGCTGCAGCTTGGAAACAAAGCCGCGCACGGCCAACTCCTCGAAACGCGCCAGCGACTCGTTGGCGAGCCGCGCGCGCTCACTCTGGGTGTCTAACGCCTGCTCCAGTTGCAGACGCTGCGCGCGTGCGGCCGACAGCCGGGACTGTGCGCCTGCGAGCTGCTCTTCGTGCAGCTGCCGCAACTGTTCCATGTCGCGGCGCAGGCTGCGTTGGCGCGAAGCCAGCTGCTCACCGATCTCGCCTTGGGTGCCGCCGCTGCGGCTCTGGCGCTCTCCGGAGATGATCGCGATGACGTCACCTGCGCGCACGCGATCACCTTCCTGCACGCGCCGCTCCACCACCACACCACCGCTCAAGGCGGTCACCGCGATCAGTCCTCGATCCGGCACCAATTGGCCACTGACGCGCGCCTTGCTGCTGTATTGACCCAACACCAACAGCGCCAACAGCCCCAAGCCAAGCAGTCCTGCAGCGGCGGCAAGCAGACGCAGGGCGGGTGGCTGCGCCAATGCGATCGAGCCCATCCAGGTGCCGCGCTGATTTTCGATGGCTTCGGAACGAAACAGGGAGCCGGACATGCAGGAGTTCCACACAGGAGAGATAGCTGTTTACTCGGGTTTTGACGCCGCTATGAATCAGCCTCCAAGGGAGTCCATCGCGAAGCATTGACGTTGTGCGTTTGCGGCGATCCGGAATCGTGGCGACTGATCGACTTGGGATCGGCACTGCGAGTCTGTTCTTCGAGAGTGCAATCGAACGGTTCCCTCTCCCAGCGAATCTGCCCACTCACTTCACCTGTCAAGGAGACAGCCCGTGCAAGTCATCAACACGATCGAGATCGCCGCCGTCGGCGGTGGCATCAGCCAACCTTTCCCGTTCCCGCAGCCGTTCCCGATGCCCGACCCGTGTCCGTATCCCTGGCCGCAGCCAATTCCGTTTCCGCAACCGGCTCCAGAGCTGCCCCGTCCGGTCATTGAACTGCATTGAACGAACGGTGCGTTCGGACTGGCCTGAAAACCAGGGCGGACGATGCGCCTCACTCACAGCGACCGACTGCACGCCGTCACTGACGGCTCAATCCCGCCCAACCCACAAGAGAAACCCAATGAATACTCTCGAACTACACACCCTTAACTCCGTCAGTGGCGGCGTGGTAGCGCCGGAACCGTTCCCGGGTCCAGACCCCGGTCCATTCCCTGGTCCGTTCCCATGGCCATTTCCGATGCCGTTTCCGTTTCCGTTGCCGTGGCCGTTTCCAAGTCCTTTTCCGCGGCCGACTCCTGAGCGCTGATCCAATCGAATCCACGAGGACAATCCATGAAAACTATGAATGCAAGTGACATCGAGGCCGTCAGCGGTGGCTACGAGGGTTCGCCCTGGTACGGTCCGTTTGAGGTCTGGCGGCCAGGACAGCCCATCGATCCAAACAGTCCTTGGGCACCGCCGTTCGGGAACCAGATGCCCTGATTGACCAGCGGAAGCAGAAAGGGGCGTCCCTTTCTGCTTGCCGCGTCGGGGTTGGTGGTTTGGCCCGTGCAATGGGGCGAGACTGCAGAGCAGTCAAACGCCTGCGGGCGCAAGCGTGCCGGAATTTGGGCGCAGACCCCACGGTTTGCGTCGATCCCACAGGCAGCTTGCTGGCCACGACTCTCGGCAGCTGAAGCAGTGAGTGCAGGCAGTCGCGCAAGCCCCGAGAAAAGCGAGCTTCGCAAAAAAAGGGCCGGCATCTCTGCCGGCCCCTCACACCTACCCTTGAAACGTCAGTTTGCTGCTTGGCGCGCCGTTGCACGCGCCAGACGCGGCTGCCGAATTAACGAGTCGGAATGTTCACCGTCCAACCAGCAGTCCAGTTGTTGCGGGCGCTGCGGAAGGCACCGCGGTAGCTGGTCGGCACGAAGAACCCATCGGCCGGCGCACTGCCGCCGGTCAACACCGGCGAAGTATCGGTTGGCAGGAAGCCGCCCGAGTTCAGGGCCGGATCTCCACTTCCGTTGGCAGCCGAAGCGATATTGTAGAAAGCCGTGACCGAATAGGCGGCGGTCGCAGTATCTTCGAACGTGCCACCAATGCAGCCGCCCATGAAGGAGTTCGCCATCGAAAGCTGGGCACCTTGTGCTTGAGCTGATGCCAACGCGTAGGTTTGCGGATCGATCAGGTTGAAGCAGCGGTCGCGGTAGCCGGTAACCACCAGGTTGCTGTAATTGCCACCCGAGCCGCGGCGAATGCGCACGCCTTCGTTGCCGACGGTGCCCGTTCCAACCAAAGTCATATTGGAGATGCTGGGCTGTGTTCGCGGCAGTTTGTCGCTAGCAGGATTGTCGTTGTCGGACTCGATTCCGTTCGAGTCGCCACCAATGTCGGAATTGCTGCCCTGCCAGCCCAAGGCAAACTGGATCTTGCCGTTGTAGCCCTGATCAAAGTCGAAGCAGTCGTCGCCCATGTTGGAGCACACCAGGTAGCGGCCATTGACGCTGCCGCCAAACATTTCGAAACCATCATCGAGCCCGCCGTCCACTTGCACGTTTTCGATCACGGTACCGCTGCCAACCGCCAGCAGGGTGAGCGAATTCAGCTCCTCGTTTGGCGCAATTTGCTGACCTGCCCAGCGGATTCGAACGTAGCGCAACACGCCTGAGTTGTCGGTCAGCACAGGCGTGGCATTGCCGTAGTTGATGTCTGGCACGGCTTCAAACTGACAGCGCTGGGTGGCAGTGGCGTCGTTACAAATCGACTCGCCGGCAATCACGATGCCAGCCCACGAACCTGGCGTCGGCTGCGGACCGGTAAACGTGATCGGGTTGCTGGCGGTGCCTTCGGCATAGATGCGGCCGCCGCGGCTGACCGAAATGAAGTTGGGCGAGGTGCGGACCGTGGAACCTTCCACGGTGACGCCCGGAGCAACGGTCAAGCTGCCACCGGCTGCGACATTGACGCGGCCCTGCACGATGTACTTTTTGCCGGCCGGCAGGAACAAGTTGTTGGTGATGGAAGTTGGCAACTGGCAGTTGTCACCGGAGGCGGTGGTGCCCGCCGGGCAGGTCGAGGTGAAATCCTGCTCTGCGCAGACGGCACTGCCGGCCAAGCCAGCATTCACTTGCGCCGGGCTCAAGCTGAGAGTCACGTCGGCCAGCCCCGAAGCAGGAGTCATGTCGAGCGCAATGGTCAAGCTGCTGCAGCTCGCCAGAGTGACGGTGGCCGAACCGACCACCGCACCCGTTGACGGCGTGAACGGATTGCCGAAGTTGCCGCCGGTGAAGCGGTTGACCTGCACGTTGGCGACCGAAGTCTGGCCAGGGGTAAAGATCGGCTGCATGGTCACCCACACCGGATTGCCGGCGGCGTCGTAGCTAAACACGCCGGTGAACAAGACGCCCGAGCCGTCACCCAGCGGAATAAAGTCAACGGCGGCACCGCGACCTGCTTGAGTGGCATTGCCCCAGGTGCCGTCGACGCCGTCGCTCAACACCACGGCGGCCTGCGCCGAGGAGACCAGCAGACCGCCGGCAATAGCTGCGGCAAGAAGGGAAGTGCGGGGAAGAAACGTCATCGGATTGCTCCTGCTGATTCAATCAAGGGAAGTGCGTCGCCGGATGTGGCGAATGGCGTGCGCAGCCTATTTCCGCGGCGTGACAGCCTTGTTTCCGTGACGTGACAGCAATAAGTCTGTGTAAGAAATCGGCGGGCTAGCGCCTATTCAAAACTTCCACTCGACACTGATCGCCGCTTCCCGACCCTTCTTGAACTGGCGGGTGCTCTCACCGCCTTGGGTGAAGTTCACCGCCGGATCGAGCAGATTGCGCAGCCGGAGCTTGAGCTTCCATTGCTGCCACGGCAGCTGCTGAGAAATCGTGAAATCGAGTTGCCGGAAAGGCTGCTCCAACACGTCCGGCAGACCACTGACGCCGACCCGCGAGATGCGCTCGCCGAAGACATTGAACAACAAGGTAGCCTCGGTGAAGCCCTCCGGATGCAAGTACGAGAGCGAGGCATTGGCGACGTACTTGCTCTGCCCCTGCAGCGGGCGCACGGCATTGGTCTGGATGCCCTGGTTGTCGCCCAAGTCGATTTCAGATTCGATCTTGGCGTAGTTGGCCCCGAAGTAGATGTCACTCCATGGCAAATTGCTTGCAAATTTCGGCATCCAGGACAGGCTGCCAACGGGCGCCAGGGATTTGTAGACATCGAACTCGATGCCGACATTGGTGGCGCTTTCAGCATTGCGGATCTGCAGCAGATTTCCCGACGCGGGCACGCTGACCAACTCGATGGGATTGGTGAACTCCTTGCTGAACAGCGCGACTGAAAAACTCTCCAGCGCGTTGAAGTAGTACTCCCAGCGCAGGTCGATGTTCTCGATTTCCGCTTGTTTTAGCTCCGGATTGCCTTCCACGCGCACGTCGAGCTGCGGATCGACAAAGTTGGCGCGGGTCTGCTCGCGAATATCGGGTCGCGACAGCGTGCTGCTGTAGGCCATGCGGACCTGCGCCTTTTCGGAGTAAGCCCACGTCAGCGAGCCGGCCGGCAGGTTGTCGCTGTTATCCAGCACACCCACTTCGGGAGTTGCATCCGGATCAAATGGGCGCACCGTTGTCACGGTTTGCAGGATGTCCTCGCGGCGCACACCCAGGTTGGCACTCAGCTGACGCCATGTCGCGTCGACCGCAAAGTAACGCGCATCCAAGGCTTGGCTGGCGGTGTAGGCGTCGCTGGATTGCGTGCCCTCCTGCAACTGCAGGCCATTGGGGCCAATGTTTTCCGGCGCCAGCAAGGCTTCAAAATCGTTGAAAAATCCCGGCGGTCGGCGGCCGGAGAAACGAAAGCGTCGAATGGACGAAACGCGATCGCGCTCAAACTGGGAGGCACCGGCTTGCAGCGACAAGGCCAGGTTCTCGCCAAAGGTCAGCGGGTACTTCAGGTCCAGTCGATAGTCGCTCGCTTCGTCCGCCAAACTTTCAAAGCGTTGCTGATTGAAGCTTTCGAAGAAGAAGTCCTGCAAGGCTTCATCGAAGGTGAATCGATACTCGCGCGAGTTGGGAGCGTCACGACCCGCATCGGCTTGGGTCGCCTGCCAGCTGGCATGCAGACCGCCCAATCCGGGGAAGCTGTGTTCGCCGGCCAATTGCACCGTATCCAGAGCGTTCTCCACCCACTCCAGATTGGTCACCCGATCCAGGTTGCCCGAACTCAGAATGCCCTCATCCACTTCCGTCTCGTCCACCGTTTGTCGTAGACGCGTGGCAGTCAGATCGACCGTGTGCAGCTCTCCCACTTTCAATCCAAATGCGAGGAATACGCTGCTGTCGATGCTGCGCTCGGTCTTGCGACGCTCGAAAGTTTCGCTGGGAATCAACCGCTCACCGAACAGGCTGTAGGTGGCGCGCTGCTCGGTACGGTCATCCCAGGCGTGCGCATATCGCACCGCAGCGATATAGCCCAACTGCAGCTCGCCATCGCTGAAGACGAAGTTGTCACCGATGCCCACACCCAGACTGCCATTGGGCGGCAGCTTGTCGGTGCGGGTGTTGTAGCCTTGCGCAGCCAACTCTCTGCCCAAGGCCTGCAGTTCAGTGGGATCGGATGGCAATCGATCGTTGGCAAACAGCAACGGCGCTTCGCGAGTGCCGTCGTCGGATCCAGTCCAATCGCGACGACCACCGTCATAACGCAAGCCATCCTCGCCAGTGGTGCCGTCGGCGTAGCCCAGGTTCAGCGCGGCGCGAACAAAGAAACTCTCAGGCACGCCGCGCGTACGCAGTTGAATGGTGCCGCCGCCAAACTCTGCGGGCATGTCGGCGGTGTACGTCTTTTGCACCACGATGCCGCTCAGTACTTCAGTCGGAAACAGATCCAGCGGCACCACCCGGCGAGTCGGATCGGGGCTGGGCACCTGCGCGCCGTTGAGCAGGGTGCTCGAATAGCGTTCACCCAATCCGCGTACGTAAATGTACTTGCCGTCAACGAGGGTCAGACCAGTCACGCGCTTCAGCGCACCGGCAGCATCTGAATCACCTGCCCGCGAAATCTGTTCCGCGCCCAGGATATCCGTCACCGCCGATGACTCGCGCCGCTCTTCCACAAACGCCGCCAGCGAGCCTTCGACAAAGGGCTCCAGCACCACGAATTCGGGAAGTTCGGTGCCCGAAGGCGTGAGCTCGATCGGACGGTCGGTGGACTTGCCGGCTTCGATCGCGATGTCGTACAGGGTGATGGTGGCGAAGCTGCTGGCGATGACGGATATCGAATAGGTGCCGGCGGCAATCGGCACGCTGAAGTTGCCGTCGGCGTCGGTACTCACATCGAGCGGCGTGCCGCTGATGAAAACGCGCGCATTGGCGACGGGTTTGCCGTCTTCGCCATTGATGATGCGACCGGTAAACGTGCCCGGCGGACCGGCGGCCGCTTGGGCGGCGGCGTCGACGACGGTATTGCCGTCCTGATGCGAACTTTCGATCATCAGCGATGGTGCGGCGTCGGGATACAGGGTGGCGATCAGCTCGGCGTTCTCGGACTCTTTGAGTTCAAGATCGAGCGCGACCACCGCTTCGTCGGCACGTTTGACCTCCAAGCGATGCTGGCCAGCGGGCAGTTGCAACAGCAGGGCACCGTCGCTGCTGGTGCGGCCTTTCACCGCACCGTCGATCCAGACCTCGGCGTTCGCCAGCGGCGTGCGCTGGTCGAAGACGTAGACCGACAAGGTGGCCGTGTCGGCGGCGAAAGCAAGGCGCGTGGCCAGCGCCAAGGCGACCATCACCAGCAAGGGTCGCTTGCGTCGATTCTGAGGCTTCACGGCATTCACAGGATGTTTGGAATTCATGGCGGCTGACTCGCCCGCCGGTTCAGACGCAGGACCAGCGCGACTCGGCGCACTCGGCCATCAGGCGGCGCAGTTCGGTCGCCTTGCGGAACAATTCGGGACGCTTGAGCGCGGTCAGATGCCCTTCGGCGCGCACGTAGTCACCGCCCTGGAAATGCGCATAGGCCAGCGCATAACGCAGGTCTTCGTCATTCAAGAGACCCACGCGGTACAACGCGTTTTCCATGCCGGCAACTTCGTCGTAGCGCTTGAGCTCGACCAACAGACCGAGCCGTTGCTTGAGCTTCTTTGCCGACTCCGGCACCCGCGCATTGATGCTCAGCGCGCGCGAGGGATGACCGGCGCGGCGGAACAGTTCCGCAGCTTCGCCCAACAAGGTGGGATCGCGCTCGGCTTGCTGCATCAGCAATTCGGCGGCAGCGAGTGGATCGCCGCGCTCCAGCCACGTTTGCGCCAAGGCTTTGACGATGTTGCCGTCGGCCGGATGTTTGAGTCTGGCGGCTTCGAGAAAAGCCAGCGCTTCATCGAAACTTCTGGCACGTCGCAGAGCGGTGCCGATGGCAACAAAATCTTCTGGCTTGCCGGCGACGCGGCTCAAGTAATTGCGACCCAGCGTCGAGGCTTCCTGATACAGCCCGATTTCGATCAGGTAAAAGACTTGTCGGCGTTGAAAGCTGGTGTTGTCGGGAAACCGCGCTGAGGCTTGACCCAAGGTGTTCAGCGCAACTTGCTTTTGACCGAGCATCCACTGCGCATGCGAGCGCATCAACCACGCGCTGGCCAAGCCGTTGACCGCATCGCCAGCGTCGTCGATCGCTTTAATGGCATCGGCGAAGCGCTCCAGACCAAACCACGCCTGCGCGCGATATAGATGAATCAGAGGATCGGTTTGCCCGGCCTTGATCGCATCGGCAAACGCATTGCCGGCGGTTTCCAGCTGTTGCTGCTCCAGCGCGACCATGCCGCGCACGGTGTGGTACTTGATGGCGTCGAGGTCTTCGGCCTTGGGGTCGACGTTTTTCAGGGCTTCCGCTGCGCGTGCATATTCGCCGTCACGGACCAGGACGACCGCCAATTCAACGTAGTCGACCTCGGCGCTGGGATCGGTTTTGGCCGACACGGATAACGCCGTCAGACACAACAACATCACCAACGAGAACATCAGCTTTTGTGGGAGCGGCGGCAGCCGCGATGTTTTTGAGCGAGCCGACAGAAGCATCGCGGCTGCCGCCGCTCCCACCGCGGTTTTGGGCTGAACGCGAGATCTGGAAATCTTCATGCTGCTCATGACAGATCAAACCGCACGCGCTGCGTCGCCCACACGCGCACGTTTTCGCCGCGATAGCTGGCCGGCTCAAAGGTCCAGGTCTGCACACCGGCCACCGCGACTTCATCGAACACGCCGGCCGGTTGCGATTCCAGCACTTTGACTTTTTCGACCTGACCGGTCGGCCCGATCAGCACACTGAGCAACACGTAGCCGGTCACGCCGGTGGCTTTGGCGCGCGGTGGATAACGCATCGGTGTTTGCACGACGGGACGCGGCTGCACGTCGACGCTGTCGTCGGTCATCACCACGTCCTTGCCCTCGCCCAGCAAGCTGGTGCCGATGTCGAGTTCGCTGGAATCAAATGTCGGCAGACCAAAGCTCAAACCGGCGAGGCCGGAGTCGATGCCCAGGATCGGCGTTGGCGCGGTACGCGCGGGTTTGCGCTTGACCGGCTCAGGCTTGCGTACTTGATCCTGCTGCGGCGGCTTTTCTTTCTTGATGACTTCGATGCTGGAAAACGCCTGTCCATCGCCCTCGTCCGGACGCGCCAGCTGCGAGTTCATCGATACGATCATGGTCATCACCGCGGCCAAGCCAATCAGCGCGCTGACCGCTCCGACGATGCGAGGCTGGCGGAGAACGAGCACGACGACTTAGCCCTCGCCCGCTTCGGCGACGGTGGCGACACCCACATCTTCGGCACCGGCCAAGCGCGCCGCATCGACCACATCAATGAGCTTTTGCGACGGCACCTGGGCATCGGTCACCACCAACACCGACTTGGTTGTCATGCCCTTCAGCAGATCGCGCACGCGACTCTGGATCACCCAGGTGCGGATGGGCTCGCCTTCCAGATACGTCTCGCCTTGCTTGTCGATGTACAGGCGCACGGCCTTGGTCGAGGCGACCGACTGGCTTTGCGCGCCGGGCCGGTTGATGTCGATCTTCATGTCCTTGGTGAAGGTCGTGGAGACCATGAAGAAGATCAGCAGGATGAAGGTCATGTCGATCATCGAGGTGAGATCGACGGTCTGATCGGAGTTGTCGCGAATTCGGCGGCGCAGCATGGTTTATTCCTTGGCGTCCGCGTGGTTGGCGGCGGGCGCGGTCAGCAGATCCTTGATCTGCGCGAGGTCGCGTTCGATCTGGTTTTGGCGTCGATCCAGCAGCGACTTGATGATCACGCCGGGCACGGCGATGACCAGACCCATCTGGGTGGTGAACAGCGCGGTGGCGATGCCGCCAGCGATGCCGCCGGTCTGCGAGAACAGGGTCATGTCGCCGAGTGATTCGAAGGTCTCGATCATTCCCGACACCGTGCCCAGCAAGCCCAGCAAGGGCGCGATGGCGACCATCGAGGTGACCAGACTGCGATAGCCGCGAATGCCGGTCTCGTAATCACCGAAAGCCTCGTCCAGCAGGCGGCGCAGGTTGATGGGCTTTGCCGCGCGAATGGCAAGGCCACGCACGATGGCATCGTCGACGATGCCATTCGGTGGCTTGGCGCGACCTTGCTCGCGTTTGCGCAACAACACGCGGACGTTCTTCTTGCTGCCGCGCCCCAGCACCACCCAGCGCGCACCGATCGCGTACCACAGCACCAGGGTGACCAGAACCAGCGGAAACATGACGTAGCCACCGGCGTCGATATAGCCGGTGAATGCGTCCAGCAAACTGCTGCTGTCGGCGGTGAGTGCCATGGTGGTGGTCGCTACGGTCCGACGACGATCAGTTGGCGGCGCGCGGAGCGACGTTGCCGGTGTACAGATTGATGGCGCGCAGCGCGGCCTTCTCCATGTCGTCCTTGATGCTGTCGGCCCAGCCGTTCAACAGATTGCCGAACAGCAGGCACGGAATCGCCACGATCAAGCCAATCTCGGTGGTGACCAGCGCCACCGCGATGCCGCCGGACAGCAGCTTGGGATCAGAGGTACCAAACTCGGTAATGACATCAAAGGTCTGGATCATGCCGGTGACGGTGCCGAGCAAGCCCAGCAGCGGTGCGACGGCCGCGACCATGATGATGACGCTGCCGAAGCGGCTCAAATGCGTCGACTCGTGCAGGATCGACTCCGACACCACGTCTTCCAGATGCTCGCGCTCGCTGCGGTCGAGTTGGTTGTCACCCAAGGCCTGTTGAATCGCTCGCAAGGCCGAAGTCACCACGCGCGCGGCCGAGCCCTTGAAGCGCTTGGCGGCGGCGATCGCATCATCGATGCGATTGGCCTGCATGGCCGGGCCGACGGCATCGAGAATCTGGCCGATGCTGGCGCTGGCGCGGTGCAGAAAAATCCAGCGCAGCACCACCAGCACCATCGCGAACAGGCCGAGCAGCAGGGTCAGGTAACCGATGGTGCCGCCCTTTTGCACTTCCGCCCATACCGTTTTTGGCACCGGCTCGGCGATGGCCAGGTTGGGGTTTTCAAACACAAAGGCCTTCAGCACGGCGGGTGTCTTGCCCGCATCCAGCGCCGCCGCGCTGTCTTCACTGGGCACCGACCACAAGCGAAACGCGCCACCGCCGACCGGAGCCAAGGCGCCACTGCCTGCCGGGCTAACACCGAACGCGGCGATGTTGCCGTAGCGGATCACCGTACCCGTGACCTCAGTCCCGTCGGCAAGAAAAAAGCTGCCGGCGTCCTTTTGCACGGTTGCAAATCGTGCCAGCACAGAAATCGCGGAGCCGAACAGCGTCTGCACTTTGGCGGCGTCGTCGAGTGCGGCGAATTCGTCGCTGGCGGCGCTCTTGTCGCCGAACGATTCCAAGGTCGCGCGCGCTTGCTCGAAGGTGGCACCGAGCAGATCGCTGTTGTCGGCATTGGCCAACGCCAATTGGTCAGCCCGCAGCACGGCAGCAGTCGCGGATTCGGCTTCAGACTGCATCGACAGAGCGCGGCCTTCCAGCGCTGAGACTTCGCCTTCGAGGCGCGCGCGGTCGCTTTGCAGACGTGATTTGACCTCGGCCAGACGCGCTTGCAACTCGCGCTTCTGCGCTTCGAGGAAAGCAAACTCCTTGCGATAGGCGTCGTCGAGATTGATTGCCGGCACAGGTGCCGCAGCTGGCGCGGGTGCACTGGTTGGCGCAGTGGCAGCAGGCGTCGCCGCGCTGGACTTGGCTGCTGTCGTGGGCTTGCTCGCTGGCGGAGGTGTCTGCGCATGAACCGCCACAGTCAGCAGCAATGCGGTCGCCAACACGGTACGCATCAGGGCCTTCATTGCACGCCTCCGGCAACCAGCGGCAGTTCGAAATAGCCACTGCGAATCTGTTTGCCCAAGGCGTCAAATACCGCGGCGATGCGCAGCTTCGTGTCCTTGTCGGTGGCCTCGACAAAGCTCCAGCCACTCGCAGCTCGCTGCGCCTGGCCCAGACGGCCGTCTTGAGTGCGGAAGTACAAGGCCATGCTGCCGAGCTTGGCGACATCTGCCAGCACGCGCTCACTGCCCAAGGCAATCGTCTGGGAATGCATGCTGTTTTCGCGGGTCAGGCGAAACTCATCTTCAAAGAAGGCCCACAGACGATTGACCCCGCGCGAGGCACTGAGCGTGCCGTTCTGCAATTGACTGCGGAAGCCTTCCAGTTCGGCCAAGCGCTCTTCGACCTTGAACGGCAAGCCGGCGCTGATTTGAGTCGACAAGGCACTGATCGAATCCATGAGCAACGGCGTCAGCGCGTCGCCACTGGCCCCGGCTTCCATGGCGCGTGCTTCCGCATCGGCCAGCTTGGTTTGCGCCTCGCGCACCAGCAGGCCTTGGCGGTCGACGCTGGCGGCCAATTCGGCGCGCTGCGCATTGAGTCCAGCCAGTACGCTGCGCTGTTCTTCTCGCAACAAGCCGAGATCGTTATTGAGCTGTTCGACTTCGCCGCGCAGGGCGATCAAGCGTTCGGTCAGCGGATCGTCGGCCGCCTGCAACGGCGCGACACCCATCGCCAACGCAAGGCAAACACCAAGGCGAGCCGCGCGCAGTCGGCGTGGCGAGAAACTGGACATCGATACGCTCCGGAAGTCATCGGCTGCCGCATTCGGCAGCCGGAGGGGTCCGTCAAAGCGTATGACTGCGGGATTGCGGTTTTATGACAGCGCGGCGGGCACGTGTTGCATGCCGCCCGAAGCGGACAAAAAAAGAGGGCGCCCTTGCGGGCACCCTCCGGTGTCGCGGCCGGTTGCTTCGTGGATTACGGCAGGATCACGGTATCGATGACGTGGATGACGCCGTTGCTCGCCGCGATGTCGGTGGCGGTCACCGTCGCATTGTTCACCTTCACGCCTGCCGCGGTGTCGATGGTGATCGCCTTTCCATTCACCGTGTTCGCGGTCTTCAACTTGGTCACATCGGCCGCCAACACCTTGCCCGCGACCACGTGATAGGTGAGCACGGCGACCAACTGATCCTTGTTCTCCGGCTTGAGCAAGCTTTCCACCGTGCCCGCGGGCAACTTGGCAAAAGCCGCGTTGGTTGGCGCAAACACGGTGAACGGGCCGGCGCCGGACAAGGTCTCGGCCAGATTCGCGGCCTTGATCGCCGTCACCAAGGTGGAAAAATCAGGATTGCCTGCGGCCACTTCGACCACGGTTTGCGCGCGGCCAACCATGGGCAGAGCGAGCAAGGCAGATGCAGCGATTGAGAGCAACAACTTGTTCATGAGCAAACTCCGTAAAGGTAGGTGTCGCAGCGGATGACGACGCGGCGGAGTTTGCGCAGTGAGCAGTGCAGGCCAAGTGCAGCGCGGGTGAAGCGCTATTTCATTCGTGTGATGTGCGAATCAAGCCCTGTTGCCATCGTCGTCACGCCAGCGCCTTCGAGCCAGCACGACAAGGACGTTTTTCATTGACGCAGCAGTTGCCGCACGCCAGCGATCAGGCCACGCTTGAATGGCCTTGGGCGACGCTGACAGGACTGCGATGACGAAGCAACCACAGGAAAAGGTGAAGCTGGCGGACCCGACGTTGGTTTGGGCCTGGGGCAAGTCGCTGGGTGCGGCGACTTGGCCGACCCTGTGTGCGCTGGGGTTCGCGGTCTACGCCTTTTTCCCAGAGCGCTTTCCAACAGAGGCGGGGTTCTACCTGTGCCTGCTGATTCCGGCCGAGATTCCAGCGATTTTCATTGGTGTGGCTCAAGCCGCCGCGCTGGCAGAGCACACCCTGAAGGGACGCTTGAAAATGTTCTTTCTGATCGTGGGTGTCGCCGTGGTGTTGGTGGGAATTGCATTGGTCATGGAAACAGGCGTCAGCGATGTTTGGCAGCTGGCACCGGCGGCATTCTGGTTTCTGATCCCCTTCCTGATCGGCCTGGTGCCGAACAACGACGACCCGGCCTTGGTCAGTCGGCAGGCGGAGGCGGTGTTGGAAGACAAATTGCACCTGATCAGCTTGATCCCGCTCATGGTGATCGCTGCGGTGCTGGTGGCGATTGGCAGCGTGGTGCTGTCGATGCTGATTTCGCTGGCGATCGGCGTCGACCTGCTGGGCAAGATGACGGGATTCCTGGATACCGCCAACCCATCCTTGTTTGCCTTGTTTGGCAGCGCGTATTTGTTGCTCGGCGCGGTCAGCGCGGCCCACGTGCATCGCCCTGAGTTCCTGTTGCACCGCAAGGCCTTGCTCGACCGTCCGTGGATCAACCGACTGAATCCGCAGAAAGTCACTCGCGAACGGCCCTCGTCACGCTACCGTGGGGCCAAAGGCACGCCAATGAGCAAGTCACGGCTGCCGTGACCGTTGCCAAGCGCCGGGCCCGACGAAGTCTCGCGAGCGGACTCACGGATCACCCGCCCAGCATCGTCAAACGGCTGCTGCGCCTCAGGCTTGCCACCGCCAACCAGCCCGCAGGCTAAACTACGCGGCTAATAAACTGGGATGTTGCCGTGAAAGACCACCTCCGCGAACTCGTATTGCAGGCGCTGCTGGATCTGCGCCGGGCGGGCCGTCTGGATCTGGCCGAAGAGCCTGACTTCAG
>JBQTGY010000072.1:0-26705 GCA_052390415.1 Pseudomarimonas sp.
TCCGCTCAGGGTCTCGCTGCGCTTGCGGTCGGCGCCGTCATGGGTGAGGACGGTGAGGCGACCCTCGGGCTCGGTCTGCTGGATCAGCCGATCCCGATCATCGAACTGGCGCGTGGTGATCTTGCCGCGCGGGTCGGTGGTGGAGGTCGGGTTGCCGTTTTCATCAAAGCCGGTGACCGTCTCCAGCCAGCGCGTTTCCAGCTTGCGGCGGGTGTGCGTGGCCAGATACAGCGGGTGCGCGTAGCGGTACTCGGTCACCCGCTCGGCGGTGGTTTCGGACAGCACGTGGCCGAGATTGTCGTGGGTGTAAATGGTGCTGCGACCCAGCGGCTGGTGGCGCTCGGTCATCCGGTTGGCGGCATCAAACACCATCGTCGTGGCATTGCCGCGGAAGTCGGTTTCCGAGGTGCGATTGCCGTTCTTGTCGTAGACGAAGGTGCGCGTGTCCAGCAACGCATTGGTCACGCTGAGCGTGCGACCCATCGTGTCAAACGTGGTGATGCTCGCGTGGCCGTTTTCATCGGTGTCGATGCGGCGGCGCTGGCTGTCGTTGTATTGGGTGGTCGATTCGCTGCGCAGCGTTTCGCCATCCAGGCCGATGCGTGTCGCCGGATGCCGCGTCAGCACGCGCCGATCCAAGGCGTCGTACTCGAACTCGGTGACCTGGCCATTGCCATCGCTGGCGCTGCGTTGGCGGCCGATGGCATCAAAGCTCGCCGCGCTGATCAGACCGAGTGCATCGCGGGCTTCGATCAGAAGGCCATAGCTGTCGTAGCGATACTGCGTGCTGTCCGCATTGCCATCGGTGCGGCTGCTGCGGTCGCCATTGGCCAACACGCCGAAGCTCTCGGTGACACCGCCGCGAGAGGTGCCGATCAGATTGCCGCGTGCGTCCCACGAGGTGGTGGTGACGATGCGCCGCGCGTCGGTATGGGTCTGCACACGATTCGTGATCGGCACACCGAACGCGCTCGGCGGCACGTAGGTCCAGTCGCGCTGCAAGCTGCCGTTCACGTGCGCGATGCGCTCGCGCGTCGTGTTGCCGAAGCTGTCGTAGGTGTAGGTGGTGACCGTACCCAGTGCATCGGTCACCTGCGCCGGCTGCTGATGGGCGAAGTTCCAGACCGTGGAAGTCTCTCCGACTGGATCGGTCACCCGCTCTGCGGACCCGTAGGCATTGAGTTGATGGACCGTCGAATGGCCGCGCGCATCCTCCACCGTGGTCGGCGTCATCACGCCCAGGCCGCGCACGCCGGCATAGGTGAACTTGGTGGAACCAGCGTCAGGCTCGACCAGCTCGATCACCCGCTGCTCGGGCACAAACGCCGGTCCGTTGGGAGTGATGACTGCCGACCATTGCAGCTGATAGTCATAGCGACGCTCGCTGTTGGCGATGTCGTCGCGCACGCGCTCCAAGCGAAACCCGAAGTGGTGATAGTTGAATTGGCCGTCGGGATCCGCCACCCAGACGCCACCCTTGTCGACGTAGTGATAGTGCTCGCGACGCTCGCCGCTTGCCCCCGCCTGCGTGCGCGTCACCGTCGCCAGATTGCCATTGGCGTCATAGCTGTAGCGCACCTCCATGCCCACCGGGCCACGCAGTCTGCTCAGCAAGGCGTGCGACACGCGCACCTCGATCTGCCCCGCTGTGCCACCCTCAACCTGCTCGACCGATTCATAGGTGAGGTCGAACTGACGACCCGCCGAATCGGTGATGCGATTGACCAGGCGCCGACCCGAAGCGACTTCGTAGGTGTAGCTGACCCGATTGCCGTTGGGGTCTTCGATGAATTCGAGGCGGGCGTCGCTAGCGGCGAAGTGCTGGCGCGTGCCGTCCTTGGCGAACACATCAAAACTGCCATCGGCACGTTGGTACAGCGTGCTGTGATAACCATGCAAGGGATTGAACACGAGCGAGCCATCTGGCGCCTGTCCTGCGGCGACAAAGCGCTGGCCCTGCCCGACGCTGCCGGTGACGATGTAGGTGCCGCAGCGGTCCAGCTGCACCGAGGCGTCCAGGTCGCTATGCCAACCACGGCCCAGCGAGGTGACTTGATCCCCGGAGTGGCTGCTGTAGGTGCGGGTGAAATGCATGCCGGGGCCCCGTCCGCTGACGGCCATGTCCTGTGCACTGACCACCGCGTTGCCGAGGAACAGGTCTACACCCTTGACGAAGCTGTGCGCCAGGCTGAGCGAGTCATGACGGTCGATCTGGCTCGTCACGTGACCGACAAACACTTCTTCGGCGCCATCACTGACCGCGGTTACACGGAGTTCGTACTGGTACTGACCAAATGGCAGATCGGCGAGTCGAAGGGCTTGCTCGTGGACGCCGGCCGGTTGCGTGGCCTGATCCAAGGGTTGCCAATACAGGATGCCGCTACCGCCCGCGGGGTTCAGTCGAAAGAAACTCAAACTGACTTTGGCGGGTTGACCCAGTGCATAGACCAAACGTGTGGGGTTGTCGCAGCGGAACTGCGACGAGATATCGACCTCGTGGGTGATCTGTATGCGCTTTGGAAAGTGGCCAGCGACAAACGAGTTCAGCGCGGGCAGCGGCTTGTTGTCGTCGTTGCCTCCGAAGCCGACGACGATGCCGCGTGAGAACACGATCTGTGTCTCGCTCGACTGCATGAAGAACGGAGTGCCGTGATTGATCGAGTAGCGGGCGGTGTAGCGCTTTGATGGATCGAAGTAGCGACCGCGCCCGATGGGGCAAGTAACAGTCCCGCTGACGCGGACGCGCGCGCAGCTCATTGTTACTTCGCCGTCCTCAAGCAACTCTATGACTGCGCTTGCCGCGAGATAACTTAGTGGTGAGTAACCCGCGGTCAGAATAATGTCCTGGGTGCTGCGCTGGAACGGGCTCAATACGATGCGAGCTGGCGTCGAGAGGGGTGACGGCAGATTCAGCACCCATGCCTTGGGAATTTCTGTGTCAAAGGTTTGCGTGCCGAACGATGACCCAAACGCCTGCGCCGTGATGGACAGCACGCCGTTCACCTCACCTGGAGAGTTTCCTGCACGCAGATCGTATTCATCGCCTAGCGCCCACGGCCGAGACCCTTCAGCAGTGGCCCCCGTGCTTTCAACAGAGAATGAGTCAGTTTCTATGGCTCCCCAAAGGACAGAGGGCGTACCGAAGCCTCCTCCTCCTAGTGCAAATGCAAATCGGCGAGCAGCCGGGAGCAATGCATTTGGCAGACCCGCCTCGATCGACAAGCCGTTGGCTGCTCCCGAGAGTTGGCTCGCCCCGTAGCCATTTAGCCCGTGGTACCACTGCACGACCGATCCGAGGATCGGCACACGACAACTTTGATCTGGATCCAATCCAGTCGTCTGCCTCGGCGTCAGCTGTCCGAAGGTCGTCAGCAGCTCAGTTGCTGGCGAAGCGCCTGCCGGCCCCGTGGCAGTCACGGTAACTCGAGTCGCCGGAACATCCGACACAGCAATATGCACTAACGCGCCTAACGGCCTAGTCTTAGTCGTCACCTCCGACTTGACGCAAGGATGACCGAGGAAGCGCAGGACATTCCCGTCTACCGGACAGTCCCCTGGCAGAAACACAGCACTTGGCAAGGCCGAGCCAAGATTGGCGATACAGGTCAGCGGCTCGCGACTGTCAGCGGCAGAAACGGACACCAATTGATTCGAGATCGGGTTGCCAAATTCGTCTCTCACGAACAGCACATACGAGCTATACAGCAATCCAGGGTTGACGGTTGTCGGTCCAGTACGTTGTAAGACTACTTCCCGTGCTTCACTCGGAAATGCGTGCGCGCGATAGGGCACTTCTGCGAATAGCCGCCCATTCGTAGTTGCAACAATGACGTCGATTTCGTTACTCGTCGCCCATTGCGGAAACTCTTGCCCACTCAGAAAAAAATGGCTTCCCCTTCCCTGCTGTAGCTGAGCCAACCGCAAGCGTACGGCGGCAATTCCATGCTCGTCCGTATTTGCGACGACACTTGTGCCTGTCCCGCCTTCCCCGATCAACGTTCCGCCCCCGTGGCGCACCCGAAACTCCACCGAGGCGCCGAGTACGGGTCTACCAAACTCGTCAGCTACATGAGCCAACAATGGCAGCGGGAGCTCCTGACCGACGGTTCCATACTGGTCTTGTGCTTCCGCACTCAAAGCAATCCGGGAGCCAGACATTGGATCGTTGCTCGGCGCGCCGCCGTAAGGATTCGCCAGAAGGGAAACAAGGTCCTCAAAAAACCAGAAATCCGGCGGAATGAGGGTTACCCCTCCCGCGTACCCACCCGACAGGAAAAAGCCCGACTCGCCGCTGGCCGGGTTCACAACTCGCCAGACGCTGCCGCTCCACGATTCAACGGTCATCGGATCGCGCGGCACATCCACTTCCATGCCACGTGCGAGCCAACCCGCAATCTGCTCACGCACCGTCAGGCTGTGCGCGGCCAGCAAGCTCGACACGTTCTGACCCGGCAACACGCGCAGCCGCGGAATGCCGCGCGAGGATGCCAGTTGCAGACCGCTGTCAGCCGAGAGCGCATCCACGGCCCAGAGTTGCTTGAACAGACGATGTTCGAGTGCGCTGCCCTGTAACGATGAAAGTCGCAGCCAGTCGGCTTCGATGGCGACATCGCCGCGTTGGCTGATCGGCTCCACTGGCCGCAACAGGGCGTCGATGGCGACGCCTTCAAATTCGAGATTGTCGGTGAGACCCAGCACTTCGTTGTTGCGGTATTGGCCGATGACCAGGGTTGCAGCCGGTAACGGCCGGAACACGCTGGTACCCAACAGGCCAGCGAAATCGGCGTCGTCACGACTCCAGTCTTGCTGGTAACGCTGCGCAAACCGACCCAATAGCTGCAGCGATTGCGGCTCACTGGCAGTAAGGTCTTCATTGACCGGCGACGATTCGCCCTGGGGATCAAGTGCCAGCGCGGCCACCCCGCCGGCGCGCAGCAGTTGATTGCCAGTGACACTGCCTGCCGGCCCACTGAGTTCCAGTTCCAGCCGATGCGTGCTGCCGATGGCGAGGTCGGAGGTGCCTGCGGCCAGCGGCTGGCCATCCAGCCAAACGCTGGGGCGCACCCGGATCAAGTAAGCAGGGATGGCGCTGAGGCCTCCGGCGGCGTTGACCAGATGCTGGTCCTCGACGGTGGATGGCACGTAGCCCAGACCCAGCCGCCGCGATTGAATTGTGCTCAGTGGCCAGCGCGATGTGAACACGATGGGTGAATCGGCCGCGGCACCGCTGCGCATGACCAGGCGCAACCACTGGCGCTGTTCGTCGAGCAGTTCGGCGGCTTCGAGATTCACCGCAACCACGCTGAACGGCGTGCTCGCGGGCAACAAGGTGAGTGGTGTGGCGGTCAGCGGGTGTTGCGCGCGACCTGCTTCCAATACCAATGGTGGCTGACGCTGCGCGAGACTCAGGTTCAATGCATTGCGCAGGGTTGGCCACGGGGCGAGCTCAGCCGGCGTGGTGAGATAGGTCTCGATCCAGTTGCTCAGGTTCACCCCGGCGTTCAACAACGTCGGTTGCGCAGGTGTGAACTGCACCGGCTTGAGTGCCGGCATCAATGGGATCCAACTCTGCGCACGCAGGTCGGCGGCCGAACCTCGGTAGTTACCCATGGGCAGGTAGGCGGCGACCCAGACCTGCTCGATGCGATACGCACTGATGTTGCCTTGGCGGATCACCGGCTGATGGGCGATGCCGATGCCGGCCAAGGCGGCACCCACGCGCGATTCGGCGATGCCAAGCTGGGTGGCCAGCTCGGGTGCCGGCAGCTCGACAACACCGGTCACGTAACGCGCCGCCGCGTGCGAGGCGCGCAACAGGGCAATCAGCAGGCTGGCTTGGTCGATGTCATTGCCGGCGCGCGTGCGCAGCGTTTCATCGGCGCCTTTTTGCGCGCCGACGTACCACTGGGTGCGAATTTGCGTGCGCACAAAATCGGCAATCGCGATGTAGTCATTGCCCAAGGCCGTGGCTTGCGCGAGCACGGCGGGCGAGAGGGTGGCGTCGTGGCCCGCGGCGAAATCCTCAGGCTCTGGCAACACCTCGATCGCGCTGGTGGCATAACTCGGCGCAACGTTGAGGCTGAGCTGCGGCAGTCGCACGCTGAAGCGCGGCCGATGCACGGGGAGCACGCTGGATCCGTAGACCGAGATCGGCGTCGACTTGCTCTTCTGCATCAGCTCGCGCAAGTGATCCAGGCGTGCCGGGAGTGGATTTCTTGAATCCACGGCCACCGCTTCGGCGGCGCGGATGATCGGGTCGGCTTGCGCCCGCCAGCGCTGGCGGGCGTCGGCGATCCGAATCGCCAAGGTTGCGGCGGTTGCGCCGACGGACCGTTCGGACAAGGCATCGAACTCGGCTTCAACCAGCACATCGGCGGCACGCAGGCGCTGGATCAAGGCGTGTAGATCAATACCCTCTTCGTTGCCATCCGCGCGCAGGGATTCGATCGCCGCTTGCAGTTCGCGCAACGCCACCGCAAACCGCTCGGTGGCGCTGACGCTGCGCGGCACGCCGGGAACCGCTGCCTGTGACTTCTGTGTGTTGGCGGCCGCGGCCTCAATCGAAGTATCGCGGCCCGCGGCAAGTGCGGCGACGATGTCGACTTCGGACTCCTTCTGTGCCGCCTGCGCCCACAACGGGTTCAGGATGAGGGCAAGCACGACGGCCACTCGCCGAGCACATTCACCGCCACGTCGACGAATGCTCAAGACGATGGGATGGACTGCAGTCATTGGGCACTCCCTTGCCGGCGCAATCGCAGCAGTGCGACGAGCAATAGTCCGAATGCGACCATCAACAGCGCCCCGAATCGCAGGGTCGGAATGAAGATGGGCGCGTCCTCGATCGAGAAATTCACCTGCTGCGTGCTGCGGTGGCCCAGTTCGTCTTCGGCGACCACGCGCAGCGCGTGTTCGCCCGCCGTCGTGATCACGGTGCCAGAAAGATAGGCGCTCCCATCCAGGGTGATGGTGGAGGTGAACGCCGACGCGTCCTCGATGGTGATGACGGCGGCAACCGCCGTGCTCGCGCGCATGCCTGGCGTGACGCCGGTGACGCGAATGACGGGTGGCGACTGGTCTGCACGGATCGTTACCGCCGCCGCATCGGACTGGTTGCCCGCGGTATCGGTGGCGCGCACCTGCAGCAACAGCGCGCCTTCCCACGGCAAGGTCAACGCCCGCTGCCATTGCCCTGCACCATCGGCCACCATCGCTTGCCACGCGTCGCCTTCGATCCGAATTTCCACCGTGGCCACACCGCTGGCATCACTGACTTGCGCACGCACGGCGACGGTCGTTGCGTACAGGCTGTTGGCGACCGGTTGCAGGATGCTGACTGTTGGCGCGGTCAAGTCAACGATCTGCAGCAGGTCGCTGGCCAATTCATGCCAGTTTCCGTCGACTTGAACATCGAGATGGGCGACGTGGTTGCCCAAGGCGAATGGCGTGCTGTCCAGCGTCTCGATGAGACTGACCGTTTGCCCGGCGGCGAGCGCCACGTGGCGATTGATCACCAGGAACGGCTCGGTGCTGCCGACGGTGCGCAAACGGATTCGCATCGGCAGCGCGGCGCGAGCTGCGCCCGCCAGCTCGTGGATACGCATCTTCAATCCGAAGCTCGCGCCGGCAGCCACGGTGCGCGGCACCGCGGTAATGCTGCCGCCCAAACCAATCGGATTGCCCGGCGAGTGGAACACGCGCAAGGTGCTCACGGCCCCGATGTTGCCGGCGGGGTCGGTTGCGCGCGCGCTCAGCAGATTTGCGCCGGCAAGCAGTGGCACATCTGACACGCTGAAACCGCCAGAGACGTCGGCGACAACCGTCGCCTCGAACGTGGCTGTGCTGAGCCGAACACTGGCAGCGGGCTCGGTAGTGCCTAGCACCAGCACACGATCACTGGCGATGATCGAATCGGCCGCGGGCTCGATAAAGGTGACAGATGGGGGCTCGCGATCCAGTTGGAAACGCAACTCGCGCAGGCTGCGGTTGCCGACCACGTCTTCGGCCGCCACTTCCAGCAAATATTTCCCGCTGACCGTGATCGGTGTTCCGGAGACGTAGGCAGTGCCATTGAGGCGAATCTCCAGGCTGTCGGGAAACGCGTCCAGGACGCCGATAATCGCAGCAACCGGCTGACTGTAGATCTCGCCGTCAGCGACACCACTGACCGTAATCTGCGGCGGCGTGCCGTCGACGGCAAAGGTCAATGGCATCGATTGCCCAACATTGCCGGCTGCGTCGGCGGCGCGGAACTGCAGGCTGTAGTTGCCGTCGGCAACACTGATCGCCGCGCCATAGATGCTGCCGGCGATGAGCAGCAGCGGGCTCCAGGCCTCGCTGTCGAGGCGATACTCGGCGCTGATGATCGAGTGGTTGTCGGTGATCGCGACCGTCAACTGCGTTGGGCGCGGTTGCACGCTGGCGGCAGCAGGCGCTAGCGGCTGCAGACTCGGCGCCGCTGCATCGATGACTTGAATGCCGACCTCGTCGAGCACCAACAGACCTTGGCCAAGGTCTGTATCGAGCACCAATCGGACCGCGCCCAGCGCCCAGTCAGCACTGAGCAACTCACGCTGCCATTGCGCCTCTGCACCGGCGGCAAGTGAGGTGCTGAACGTCAGTTCGGTGAGCGTCACGTTGTTGGCATCCAAGGCACGCAGACGCAGACTCAGCGAGTCCAATGTCTGTTGCGTGTCGTTGCGAACAGTCACGGTGACCGGCAGATTTTCCCCCAGCGGCAACAGCAGCAAGGCAGGCACAATCTGGCCGCTGAGCGCGCCAGGTTGCAGGGTGCGAGTGACCGTGACGGTGGCCGCTGGCGAGGTGTTGTTCGCGCGGTCCGTCGCGGTTGCGCGCAGAACATTGGCCCCGAGGCTGAGCGGCACCGAGGCAAACACGGCGCGCCCAGCCGCGTCGGTGTCAAGCTGGGCGACGAAACTGCCTACGCTCAGCTCGATACGAGCGGCAGGTTCGCTGTCGACTGCCACCGCCACTGCGTCGGCGCTGGTTTGGCTGCCGTCGGTTGGGCTGGCAAAGCTCAGCGCCGGAGCGCTCAAGTCGATGGTGAATCGGGCTTCGCGCTGCGCGCGATTGCCGGCGAGATCGGTCGCAATCACCCGCAGCAAATGCGCCCCTTCGGTGTTGATCGGGGTGGCGGATACATAGGGCACATCGTCCAACCAGATCCGGGTCTGATCGGGGTGGGCGTCCGTCACCGTGATGGTCGCGACAGCGGGTTGATTGCGCAGCTCGCCGTCGGTGACGCCATCGATCTGGATGGTGGGCGGCGTCGAGTCCACAACGAATTCATGCACCGCGCTTCGCGCCTCATTGTCCCAACCATCGAAGGCGCGCACCTCCACCCGGTGCGCGCCATCGGCGAGCCCGTGCAGCAGCGCCTGGTAGCCATCCGCACCGCCGACTGAAAGCGGCTGCCACTCGCCGCCATCCACGCGATAACTGGCGCGCTCAACGTTGGAGTGCCGATCACTGATGCGCACTGCGAGCGGTGCGGGAGCACGATGCGGTGCGCCGCTTGCGGGCGAGATCACGCTGATGCTGGGAGCCAGCCCGTCGGTGGCACTGAAACCGAGCGCGGCGAGCGTTTGCCAGCTGTCGGCCGGATCGCCCTGGCGGCGCGCTTGCAAGGTGGCGACGTAGTTTTGTATCTGCTCGGGTAGCGCCGACAAGGCGACACTGCGTTCAATGGTTGCGCCGTTCGCGATGTCGACGTTGAAGATCTGTTCCAGCAATTGCGACGTCGCCTGCTGTGCGCGCACCTGCACGCGCACATCGACGCCGGCCAGCGACGCCATGCCAGAGTTGCTGACGCCGACGTGCAGCGATGCCACCGGCCCACCCAGCACAACCGTCGCCGCGGGCGTGAGTTGCAGGCGGCCGCTCAGGGTTGCGCCGGCTCCTGCGGCAACCAACACCACGTCGCGGTTAGTGCTGCGCTGATGCTCACCGGCAACGAACTCCAGTCGCAATTGATAGGTGCCGGGCGCTTGCGCGGTTCCCGGCCAGACCAGGTTGCGGCGCACGCTGTAACCCGGCAAGAGCAGCCCGGTGCCGCCTTGCCACAGCGTCTGCGAGGTGCCGTCTTGCGCCTGCGCCAGCAATCGCAGTTGGCCGTCATCCAGCAGCAGGTTGCCGGCCAGATAGTCGATCCCGATCTCCACCGGCAGCGCATTGCCCGCGGTTGCCGATAGCGATGCCGGCAACAAGTGCAGACGAAGTTCGACCTGCGCCTCAATCACGATGTCGGCGCGGCGGGTCAACAACACGCTGCCGTTGGCCGCAAACAACGTGGCCTGGATGACGTAGCCGCCGTTGGCCAAGGCGCCGGGCTGCCACGACCAGTCGAAGCGCCGGGTCTGCCCGGTGGCCAAGCTGGGCAGCGTGTAGCGCGCGATCTCGCCTTGGTCATTGCCAGCCGCATCCAATGCGCGCAATGCGATCTCACCTTGAAAGAGTTCGCCCGGATTGCTGACTTCAACCCGGCCACGGATGGCGGCACCCGGTGCCCACACCGATTGATCCGGCGCCAGCGCGAGTTGCGGTTGTGGCTGGATACCTACGTTCCAACTGCGGCTGATGCGGTTGTTGTTTTCATCACTCTCCTCGACCCGCTGCTCGGGATCGGCGATCACGGTCAAACGGTACTCACCAACGACGGTGGCGCGTCCGAGGTCGATGGCGAAGCTGTTGCTGAAGCCGCCGCTCAGCACCAACGTGTTGTTGCTGATCGTCAGATCGACGGTGCCATCCGGCCGTTCGAGCGTAGCTTTCAAAGCACGTTGGTTGGGCAGCTCCACGCTGCCATCGCCAATGGTGTGAAGGGATACGTAGGCCACCTGCTGATCGCCGATGCGCGCGCCTTCCGGGAACAGATGCAATTCATCGGTATGCAGCAGCAGATCGACACTGCCGGGTGGTGCTGGCTCAAATTCGATGCGGATCGGCAACGATGCTGGCCCAGGTAAATCGCTGCGATTGCGTGCCACCGCCTGCACGATCTGCAAGCCGGGCACACTGCTCAGGTCGCGCGCGCAAAACGCGCCGGGCGGGCCACTGAGCACGGGCAAGGTCGGGTCGGCCGTAGTCGACAGCAGTTGCCAGGATGGCGACCACTGCAGTCGATGCGTGCCGCTGCCCGCTTCGGCAACACGCTCAATCCGATCCAACAGCACGCCGGTGTCGGCCCTGCGCCGTTCGATGCCGTCTGCAAACAGCAAGGCAATCTGACTGGCGTCGGCTGACCAGGCCAGCGCCAGCAGGATGCGCGAATCGGCAAGCAAAACCTGCGGCGCGCTGGCGCCACTGGTGTGCCGCAACAAGCGGCCGCTGGCATCGACCGACAACCAGTCGCTGCCGATCGGCGCGGGGATCGGGCCGGCGCGATCAGCGCCGTTGCCGATCAGCGTCACCGTCGAGGTGGTCGCGTCGACTCGATAGGCATTCCCCAGTTCGTCGGCCAACACAACGCTGGCGGGCTCGGCTTGCCAATGCAGCGAACCCGCTTTGGCACGGCGGTTCGCAGGCAAGGCAATCGATACAAACGGCTGGGTGGCGTCGGTCGCCATCCACAGTCCATGACCTTGTCCGGCCTGATCGCCGATCACGTAAATCCGGTCTGCGGCAGCATCGACAGCGAGATCGTCGAGCACACCGACGAACGCGCCACGCGGCTCGATCACGTCCAGATCCCGATGGGCAATCGCCAGTTCGCCGGCCGTGTTGGCACCGATCACGCTGCGGCCATCCGCCAGGCGGAGCAGCAAACGCCACGCGCCGCCAGCGGCCGGTGCGGCGCTGATGCGCTGGCCACTGCTGAGACTGAACCAACCCGGCAGGCCATCCGTTGCCGCGCTGCCCAGCATCAGCGCCCGCCCGTCATCGCTGAGTACGGCGTCACTTCCCAGCGCGGCGAGCTCAAACAGTCGATGCGACCACGTGGCGTCTGCGTTGACCGTGGTTATCGCATCGCCCGCCATGGTGATGGTGGTGCGCGCCGCTGGCGAGCCCATCCCGCAGACGTCGAAGCGGGCATCCGCCCATTGAATGGTTCGACCTGGCACGGTCGGATAGGTCAGCTGCGGCGCGAGCGGCGGTATCCGATCAAGCACCGCGCCACTCACCGGCACGCTGTAGGCGCTGAGACTACCGTTGCTGGCGACCGCCGCCACACGATAAAAATACGACCGCCCCGTCTCCAGCCCACTGTGCAGGTAGTCGCTTGCGCTCAACGTCAACAACAGCGTGTACGGGCCAGCCATCTGATTGCCGACTTCCAGCCGATACGCGGTCGGCGGCGGACCCGCGCCGGCCAACCACGTCACCCGCAGGGCCAGGTCGAGGCCCGGTTGTTGCACCTGGCTGATGCTGGGCTGTCCGGGCCCATCCAGGGTGACGGTCAGAACGACCTGATTGGATGGCGCGCTGGTATTGCCGTGGATGTCTTCGGCCAACACGACGTAGGTGTGCTCGCCGTTCGGCGCCGCACTATCCTCGTGGCGTCGCGGCGCGCTGTACGAGATGTGCGCCAGTGTCTGGCCGTCGCGCTTGAGCACATAACCGGCGAGATCGGCGGCCGCTGACTCGGTCCACGACAGCACAGGCACACCATTTTCGAGCGCACCGCTCAGAATTACAGCGGGTGGTGGATCGACATCACCCACCGCCGCCGTCCAGGCATTCGATCGCTCGCTCTCAAAGCCCAGCGGGCTCACCGCCGTCACCGTGTAAACGTGCTGACCCTCGGATACCGGTTCACTGGCGAGCAACATCGCGGTGGTCCAGTGCTGCAGCGGCTGCACTTCAAGCAGGCGCAGTTGCGCGCCGGGCTGCTGCGCGCGGACAAGCTCGATCCGCAAGCCACGTGTGGGGTACGCGGTGTGCGCCAGGAACAGCGCGCTTGCGCTGGACTGATCCGAGCGCTCGCCCATCGCGATCCAGTGTCCGTCTTCACTCAAGACGTTGACGCGGTAGACATTGGCGGCTGCACCGGCGCTGGCGAACTGCAAACGCAGGCCGGAAATCAGGCTAAGGTTATCCCAGCGCAACTCCAGCACTCCGGCGCTGCCGAGTTCGGCGCTGGATGGCGGTGCGTCGACTGTCCAGGCTGTCGCCAAATCACCGTCCACGGCCAGTGCGGCGCTCGCACCCACGGCAGAGGTAGCGGTGATGACCTGGCCCAGATTCGGATCCAAGGTGATCGCACGATCATTTCGATACACGCGGTAACCCAGCACATCGGCACTGGGGCTGGCCAACCAGGTCAGGCTGACCGCCAGCGCTTGCACGCTGCCCTGCAATCCGGTGGGCGGCAACGGTCGTTGGCCTCGGCGCACCGCTGTGGCGGCCATCAGGCTGCGATTGCCTTCGGCGTCAGTGACGCGGACTTCGATCGCGTTGCGACCGACCGCCAACGGCAGCGCTGGCAGAACGAAGTCGCTGTTGGCTTGGATGATTGCGCCGGTGCCTTCGGTTAGCAGCACGCCACCTTCGCCCAGCACACGATAGTGCAGTGTTCCTCCGCGCTCGCCGCTGCGACCTCGCACGTCGACGCTGGGCTCGGCAATCGGTGTGTACGCGGGCGCCAGCAACAATCCGAACACATGCGCGGTATCGACGTTGCTGGTTGGCGAAGCATTCTCGCTTTCATCGAAAGCGATCACGCGATAGCTGTGCGCGCCTTCCGGCCGCGCCAAGTCGATGGCGATGGTCTGAGTCAGCAGTGCGGTCTGCACCAACTCCCACTGGCCAGCACTGCCCTGTCGCTCGACCCGATAACCAGCAAGATCCGCGGCCACGCTGGCATCCCAACTCAAGGCCACGCTCGCGCCTGCGGCGCGCGCCCGCAGGTTCTGCGGTGTGGGTGGCGGCGTGAGATCGACATAACGCACACGTACCAGCGGCGGCACCGCTGTCTGCTGACCACCGACGTCGGTGGCGATGGCGCGCAACTCGTATTCGCCGTACTCCGCGGCGGCAGGCGTGAACGTCGCCCGCCATGGCAAGGCGGTGAGTACGCCGCCAAAGGGTGTCCACGTGCTCGAAGCAATCGGACGCGCCGCAAACTCGACCGTGGCAATGTCGCGATCGTCGCTGCGCGCCACCGCTTCGATGGATGCCGAGAAGGATTCGCCCGCCTGCGGGCGCAAGAATTCAAGGCGAGGCGGGCCGACATTGCGAGTCAAGTTCGCCGGATCGGAGGGCGGACTCAGGTTGCCCGCCCGATCCATCGCATATACCCGATAGATCAACTCGCCGTCGGGCGCGCCGCCATCGGTGAGCGTGTTTTGCGGCGTGGTCAGCGGACGCAAATCGGGCGGCAAGTTGCTGCCATAACCGACCAACTGACCGCCGCGATAAAGCAGGTAACCGAGCAGGTCAGGCTCCGTGTTGGGCGCCCACGTGGCCACCACGTCGGCCCCGGCATCTTGCAACTGCAATCCAGTCGGCGCCGCTGGCGGCGCGTTGTCGATTGTCACCGCGCGCTCGACTTGCGCCTGGTTGCCGCTGCTATCACGGGCACTCAGACGCAGCCGCAATGCGCTGCCCTCGGCGATGCCACGCGTGTCCCAACTGTGCAACAGGCCGCCGTCGACCGCGGTTGCAGAGCGCCGCAAAACCTGCAACTCGCTGCCATCCACGGCTCGCAGCGACAGCACGTATTCGTCGAAATCAGCCGCGCTGTGAGCGCGTCCACGGACGGCATAATTTCCACGCAGCGTCTCGCCCTCGCTGGGCGCAAACAAGGCGACCGCAGGCGGCGTGCGATCGATCAGCACGCTGACCGGATTGCTCGGCTCGCTGGCATTGCCGGCGTTATCGAAGGCGATGACGGTATAGGTCAGCTCGGCTTCCGGAACCAGTCGATCGAGGAAGCTCCGCGTAGTGCTGCGGCCAACTTCGGCGCCGTTGCGTTGGATCTGGAAGTCACGCAAGTCAGTGACTTCCGCGCCCTGCCATGCAAGGCGGACATTGAGATTGTCCTCGGCCACGGCGGTCAGCGTCTGCGGTGCAGGCGGTGGTTGGCCATCGACGACCAGCGGGATGACTGAGAAGGCTTCGAGACCGGCCAGGTCCTCCACCCACAGCCGCAGCCTGAGTTCGCCTTGGTGAGACAATTGCAGGCTGGCAAGCTGCCCGTCAGTCGTCGCGAAGGGAAGCTCGCTAACCGTCGACCACTGCCCCAATGCGGCCTGCGCTGGTGTCGCAAACTGGATCCGGGCGCGGGCGAAATGGTCGTCGCTGGCGGTACCGGAGACGAACAGGTGTTCGCGCACCAATGCGCCCTCAAGCGGCTGGTCGATCCGTGCAATCGGCGGTGTGCCATCGATGCGGATCGGCGTCACGGCGTCGCTGCCGTTGCCGGCCCCATCGGTGACCTTGAGAGTCAGCAGGTAGTCGCCGTCCGCCTGGGTCGGCGTCCAGGCGTACAGCTCGCCCGCTACGACCGCCTGCGTACTTTCGAACAAGGTCGTCCGATTTTCTGGGTCCGTGACCGCAGCAATTTGCAACACGTAGCGTTGCAGGTGGGTGTCGCTGGCGGTGCCGGAAATCGCCAGCACTCGCCCTGTCGCCCGCGCCACCACGGCGCTGGCAAGCGGGGCGGCGATTTCCGCAACCGGCGGGGTGCAGTCAAGCTCGAAATCATGCTCCGCCGCAGTGACGTTGCCGGCTAAATCACTGGTCTCGATCGTCAGGCGGTAACTCGACTCGGCCAAGCCAGCCAGCAAAGTGATTTCGTGCAACCCATTCGTATTGCCACTTCGTTCAGCGATCAGCGAATTGCCTCGCTGCAATTGCGCGGTGAAGGAAGCGGGGAAAAGATCGAACAATTCGAAACTGGCGCTGGCGTCGCAATTGGCCAATGAGCTGCTCGGCGTAACCGCGCTCAAGCGAGGGGCGACCGTGTCGATGGTGACCGTCAGCCGCTGCTCGTCATTGCGGTTGGGATCGGCGGCGTCGATCGCATTGATTCGGATGGTGTACTCGCCGTCGCTGGCCGGGTTGCCATCCTCGCGGCGCCCGTCCCAGACATGCACTACCGGTCCCGATGTCACCGATGTCGATTCGGCCAGCCGCCGAACCACCGAGCCGGCAGCGTCGATCACGACCACAGTCAACTGCGCGGCCGTGCCCAACTGCAATTGCACGCTGACAGAATCCTTGACACCGTCGGCATTGGGCGAAAACAGCGCCGGCAGCGCTCGCGCGCTGGTCAACAACAGCGGTCGCGGCAGCAGTTCGATCGCGCTGACGATTTCGCGTCCATTGCCCAACCAGTCGAGCGCGGTCACTCGAATCCAGGTTGGACCGACCGCCCCCCCGGTGTTCCACTCAGCCAACAACGCCGGCGTGGGAAATGGTCGGAGATGATCGCCAATCGTTTGCCACGGCCCCGCACTCGAACCCTGCGAAACTTCAACCGTGAGCGAAGCGAAGTGTGGATCGACGGCAGTGCCCCGTACCTGCAGTGTCGCGACTCTCAATTGTGCTCCGGCGGTTGGCTGCACGAGGTCGACCTCTGGTGCGCTGGCGTCGACCGTCACCGGACGATCCAGCGTCGCTTCGTTGCCGCAGTCGTCGCGGGCCACAAAGCGGACCACGTACAGCCCGTCGGCGGCCGCAACGCCGGCAATTCGCCCGTTCCAGATGAAGTCGTACTCGCCCAGCGTGCGAGCCACGCTGGCCAAGGTCGCCAGTGCATCGCCGATTGGCTGCGGCTGCGAATTGCTATTGGTGCGCTGAGCGCGAAACAAGCTGACCTCAAGGCTGACCGGCTCGCGAGTCAACAGGAACCAGCGGGCCTCACGGTAAGCACCGCTGCTGCCGGGAGAGATCCCCGGCATATTGATCGTGCTCGGCGGTGGCAGGGGCAATGGCGAACTGCGCTCTTCAAGCTCGGCGCGGGAATCGACGCTGTAGTTCACTGCCTTGCACACCTGCGCGCCCGACCAGTCGCTGGCGCGAACGCGGACCTCCAGCGCTTCGGTGCTGGTGGGCAAGGGCAGCGGTGCCTCGAAATTGTGCACATCGCTGAGACTGAATCCGCGTACGCGACCGGTCTCAAAGTCGCAGTCGGCACCAACGGTACAAGCGACACCGGTACTCGCCCCGATTGGCACGCGAAGGAACGGCTGCTCCGAACCCGCCATGCGCTTTTCGACGAAAAAGCCAAAATTGCGGTCATCCTCGATCGTCGCGAGCAAGCGATGAGGCTCGTCGGTCAGTCCGCACATGCGCGCGCCTGGAGCGGGCGATTCGATCTGGACTTCGGGTATGGAGCGATCCACGAAGAATGGGGCATCCGCGACCGCTTGCCATTCCGACCCGTCGACGGCGCGCTCCTCCAGCACACCCCGATAGTCGGCTTCCGGCCACCCCGACACATCGAGATCGTGTTCGAACGGGGCTTCATTTGGCACGCTGAGTTCAACAGGCAGTGTCAAAAACGGGCTTCGAACCGCCACTCGGTAGGCGCGATCGGGTTTCCGGTTCTTCACAATGATGTGGACGCGTCCTGACGGCGTTGAATCGCATTGTTGTGAAAGCGCAGGCACCACCTGCAGCCCCGGCGAACCCTCACCGCCACCGCTTACTCCGCCGCCTCCACCACCTCCGCCACCCCCCGCCGGACTGCCAATAGTCAGAGTCATGGCATTTGCGACTCGCTCGGCTCCACCGGCATATCTGGCGCGCAATCGCAGTGTCACGCGACTACCTGGTAGTCGCTCGCTCAAGTCGAACGGAATCCGTTTGACATGGCCGCGCCAATGGCCCGAGCTGACAACAGTCTCGATTTGCTCAGGCGCAGCCACAAATAGGGTGGTCCAGATCGGATCGCCGCCACCGGAGGCCGAAAGCAACTCGTCCACTATCAATTCGCTCAACCCATCCGCGAGATCAAGCGCAACGAGCGAAGTCCTGACCGCAGGGACCAAAATTGGAACCAGCTCAGTAGACGGAAAGAAAGTGCGACTGATCACCGGGATTCCTACGCGTGTGCCATAGGGCGGCGGCTGCAATCTGTCGCCTGCTCCGGAATTCGCGGCCCCCGCAAAGAGCAGTGTCGGTTGGCTCGCTCCGGCATCTTGCACGCTTCGGTTTCCCGCCACATCGACAGCGACAACTCGAAAACGGCGATTGTGGTACTGCATCCCGCTCAGCTGGGCTTCGCTTCTGCCATTGACGAATTCGTACAACCGAACTGGCAACAGTTCACTCCAATCGGCGCTGTCCAATGCAGCTGACTGCAATTGCACTGAACGCTTTGGCGAGGCAACCGCAGGATTCCCAAAATCGACTTGGTAATCGACGTAAGGCAAATCCAGAAGAAACGGCGGTTGCGCCCAAGGCAATGGCAGCTCTGCAGTCACGGAGGGCGCGGTGAGGTCAAGATTCACCCGCAGCGTATGACCACTTGAAAGCTCGATCCGGTAGCGGCCTTCAGCAGCGGGCGATCCGGCGGTTGTAAGCCCGTCCCACGTCCAGCTGTTGGGTCCGATCTCCGCGGCACCATACAAGCGATCCTCCTGGCGGACCACGACGCCCGCTGCGTCGCGTACGCTGAAGCGCTGCTCGGTCGCCCGCACCACTTTGAAGGTCAGTGTCACAGCATCTTGAACACCGTCACCATTCGGCGAGAAATCACGCAAATCCTGACGCACATCGGTCAACGGCGAACCAATTTCCACTGCGGCCGAGGCAAATCGCTCACGCACATTGCCGGCGCGATCCGCCGCTCGCAGACGCAGTACATAAGCACCCGGAAGCGGCGGTGCCCAGCCAACAAAGTCATCGAAAAGCACTTCGTCCCGCGTTGCCGGCACCAAGACATTCCACGCGTCTGGAGTCGATGCCAACGCCCAGTCGATGCTGTAGTGATCGAAGTTTCGATCCGCGACCAGGCCGGACAGTTGAATGGTCCGGCCATCACTACCCGCACTCAGCACCGCACTGAGTTTCTCGATGGTGCTGAACACTGCAACGATGTTTTGGTCGGACGCCGGAGCGCCGCTCGCCGCGAGTTGCAGGCGGGACTGTCCCGCACTGCTGTCGCGCAGACGAGCACTGGCCGACCACGGCAAGGTCACTCGGCCCTGCGACGGAATGGATACGCGACCGTCGCGTTGCAGAATCGTGCCGTTGCGGTGGATGAAAGCCGGCCACGTGGGAGGTGGCAGGGTTGCTCCACCCACTTGCTGCAGGCTCGGATAAATGGAGACATCGAATTGCGACTGCAGCGGCCACACCGTGCTTCCACCGATCCGTTCCGCAGTGCCATCGCGTTCCAAGCGCAGGTAGTCGACCGCGCCTTCGCAAACCCGCGCAGTGGGAATGGCGATGTCGGGCTGACCGGCGTAGACGACTTCGCCCGTGGTGAGGTAGAGCGCGCCGGTATGGCTGTCGAAGACTTGTCGCTCGAAGCCATGCAGCGACGTTGCATCCTCTAGCCAGACGGGGTGTGCAGAGCGTCGACAGTCGACATTGGGGTTGGCGGCGTCGGCGGAAAAAATCTGCTGGATCGGAAAGCCTGGCTCGGATAGGTGAGCGGCGTATGCCTGCTCCCTCAGTAATGCAGGGAGCGCCATTTCGCCTAGTGGCGAACCATCGGCAGCGAAGCGCAATACCAACTTTTGACCGAGATCGATCACCACAAGCTCAGCCTGGTGTTCCAGCCAGTAGGCCCGCAACATCCTGAGGTTCCGCCACTCTCCGCTTTCGCTTGCAAGCCGTTTGCGATCATTCCGTAGCGTTTCGCCCGCATAGGGGACGTCGACGCGGATCAATTCGCGCGAGATGCCGGTGCGGACATCAACGACTGAAACGGACTCTTCAGCACCGGGTATTCCGACATCGAATCGCTGAACATGGGTCAGGTAATGCAATCCATCCTCTGAAAATGCCACTCGCAGGGCGCGTGTTCCGTCAGAGTGATTGGGGAATCCAAGCTGGCTGATCGGTTGCCCTGGATCAACCGGGACAAAATCAAGAAAGGTTGGCGAATTCGTCTTGAGCACGACGCCCAGAGAATTGACCAACTCAAGCTCGCCGCTGCTGGCGTTGGTGCGCATGGCTGTGACCGAGCCGGTCTCGATGTCGACGACAAAACGATCAGCGCCAGCCTCGCGCCCGCCGACCAATACCCTGCGCGCATCAAACTGACCCAGCAGCGGCTCGTTCGACGAGGTCGGCACCTGGGCCAACGGAACGGGACTGTCGACCGCATTCGCATCGAGGGTGAATAGCTCCGTGTGTACGGCGCCGCCAACGTTTGCCCTTACCCTGACTGCCAAGAGCACTCGACCATCGTCCAACATCAGCAGCTGGCTCGGTGTTGCCGAGGTGTTGTGTTGCTGTCCATAGGAGTCAAACCAGCGCTCAGTCACCACCGGCTCGATCTGTCCGGTGAGGGCGTGAAAACGGACGACGATCCCGCCGACATGGTAGAGGTAGTCGTCAATCGCGGACCCTTCAGGTGCCGCCAGCCACTGCCCCCCTGACGGTAGATTCCTGGTCACGCCGTGGTCAGTGTTGACCGCCTCCAGCGCCATCGGTTGATCGGTGTCGAGGGTGACCCGGACCGGCTGACTGATCTGGCCTGTGCCGTGGCGCAGGAAAAGGGTGTACTGGCCATCGGTCACGAGTTGGCCGCCATCGTCCCGGCCATCCCAAACCACGGCACCGGCACCATTCCCCACATTCTCCAACGCATTGAAAAAGCGGACGACGCGACCGCTGTGGTCCTGCACTTCCACTTTTTCCGAGGCAGCCGTTTGGCGCCAAACCACGCGCGTCTGATCCTTGACGCCGTCCCCATTGGGCGAGAAGTACAACTCGGTGGCGAAGGCGTCGCCGCTCTGGGTATCCAGCAGCACGGTAAGTTCGTTGTCGAGTTCGTTGAACTCGCGCACCTGATTGTCAGGATCGATTTCGACGCTGAGCGCTTGGGTCGCTTCGATCAATCCGAAGGTCCAGGCGAACACCGCATCGGTGCTCGCTCCAGGTGCGAGCGCGGCCAAGGTAACGGCGGGCTCGACCTCCGCACGGGCAGCTCCAGCCAGTTCCGAGAGCCTTACCACCACAGCGGCCGAGCCTTGTTCGCCAGTATTGCTGACGGTGATGCGCGTGCTGACAGGCTGACCGAAAACCGGTGCAGAAGGAGTCAGTGAGATGGCGCCGAGGGCGGTCGAGAGGTTGGGCAATCGCAGGGCGGTGATGTCGCGCAGGCCCATGTTGTCGGACTCACTGCGCTCTGCGATCTCAAGCTCACTGTCGGCAAACAGGTACAGGGCGGCATCACCGCTTTCCGCGTAGTCGGCGACGTCGATTCGAACGACGGTCTCGGCGAGCGCCGCCAAGCCTGCATCGATCCGGGTCGCGCCGATGCGCACGCCGCCGCTGCGCGGGTCGCCGCGGTACAAAGCCACCGTGAACGCGTTCGCCGCTGACTGACCGAGGTTGCGCACCGTACCGCTGACCTGCACGGGCGCACCCTGCAGGACCTGCGCCGGCGTGGTGCTGATGCTGCCCGGCAGCAGTGCCAGCTCGGGGCCATCGTTGCGACCGAGTTGCAGGACGAAGTCGAGCCGGTTGTTGTCCTCATTGGTCTCGCTGATGAGGTTCTCAGCGTCCACTCGCAAGCGCAGTGCGAGCGTGCCGTCCGTCAGTGGTCGCCAGCTCAGTTCGCGTTCCACTTGCTGCGCTGCTGCCACTGCCACGGTGGTTGCAGCGCGTGGCAGCCATTCGCCGTTGACCTCCTGTTCGAGCACGAGGGAAGCAGGAGGTGAATCGCTGGTTCCTCGATTCGCCACCACGGTGCGGAAGCGAATGTCCTCGCCCAGTACCGGTTGCGCGGGCGTGACCAGCGGAGCTGCGTCGGGCAATTCAAGATCGACTGCGTTGCCGAAGGGAACGTTGACTTCGACGATGTTGTTGGTCTCGCGGGATTCGGCGATCAGGTTCTCTGGGTCCGCGAGTAGCCGGACCTGATGGGCTTGCGCCAGCGTGATCGGCAGATCGAGTGCGAATGCCGTCTGTCCGGTCGCCGCAACATCGACCACCACTTCGGCCAACGTTGGCGCTTGCCCACTGTCCAACACGTGTACTGCACGCAGGACCACTTGGCCCGCCGGCGCAAGTCCCGCATTCCGCAGCAGACCTGTGAGCCGGATGACCGATGGCACCTGGGTGATGTGGCTTGGCGCAAACGAAATGTCGCGCGGGTGTAGCCCCAGGTCCGGCGCTGAGCCGGGTGCCGCAATGACAACGGCGACGGTGGTGACGTTGTCGTCTTCCCTGCCCTCGGCGACCGCGGCAGCGGCGTCCACTTCGACACGCAGAACCAGCTCGCCCACCAGACTCTCGTTGCGCACCCAGGTGTCGATGATGCGTTCGTCGTTGGGCAGCAGCGGCGGCAGTTCGGCTTCCGCGAGCACCGTCGAAGGCGCACCGTGCGACCAACGGATCAGCGTCGTCGGCGCTGGTTGTCCACCGCGATTGGCAACCCGGATGCGCAGCTGCAACCAATCGCCCTGCGTCGCCAGCGTTGGCTGCACACTGGCTGTGACGGCGACCAGATTGGGCCTCGACTCGCGCTCCAGCGCAAGCGCAGACAGGGCGGTGATGTAGACGCTGCCACCCCAGTCTCCGGCCTGCCCTTGCTGGCTGCGCAGGCGATCCACCAGGGCAAAACGAATCGACGGTTGGAACTGCAATGCTGGCGCGTGCAAGGCCAGTTCGGCAATTTCCGCCAGCGAAAAATCGCCATTGCTGATCGCCTGCGCAGTGATGGCGGTGTGCAGCCAGTCGCGCCCGATCGCACCGGCGACGCGCTCAGCTTCCGAGCCGCCCTGCAACAACCGACTGACCGCGGCAACGGATGGCGAAATCCGGCCGCGACCGCCGACTGTGGGGGCAAAGCTTCCATCGTCGTTTTGTTCGCCGATCAGGTATCCGCTGAAAGCAGCGATGGCCGGCTCGTCACGCTGGATCGCGGCAACCGCACCCAGCAAGCCGCGCAGCGTGTCCAAGGGGCTGCTCAGCCACGCGGCGACCAGACCGACGCCACCGTCAGGATTGCGTGTCACTGCTGATGTGAACTGACGCTCAGGCACGCCCGCCTGCAGCCATGCGCGCTCATCGTTCGTCGTCGGTTGCCGAGCAGATAGCCATGCCCTGGCGGCACTGGCTGCGGCATTGGCCGAGCCCAACTCAGCGATGAAGTTGGCGGCGACGCTGGTGTCGCGCGCCGCCGTCGCCGGGTGATCCTGCCAATGCCCATCTGCAAGTTGTCCTGAAATCAGCCACTGCGTTGCAGCGGCAATCGGTTGCGTCGGAGGCGGGCCCGCTGAGCCGGACAAGGTGGTCGGCAAGCCCGTGTTGGTGGCGCTGGCCGGTTGCAAGTGCAAGCGGATGACTGCACGTCCACGGGTGATGGACTGGAAGTAGGATTCGAATGCGACCCGCAGGCGTTCCAGCTTGGCGAGATCCTGCGGATCGACCACTTCACCCGGTCGAAGCACCAGCACGATGGCGGCATCAAACTCGCGTTGCGCATGTGTCGCGCTGGGCAAACGCGACCCTTCGGCGGCGATTACTTGCGTTGGAAGGATGTTGTCCGCGAAACCTCGGGCTGTCATGCCCACCGTGGGAACTGCCAACGGGTCAATGTCGGCCGACCGTATCAGCGGGATGGGCGCAAGCTCGTCGGCGGCAGCAAGGCCAGCCAGATACATATCCCACGTTCCGAACCGCTGTCGGGCCTCGGTGACTAGCCAGTTTCCCGGTGTTTGCTCCTGCCACTTCGCGCCCAACATGATCGATGCATCGCTCGATGTGCCAAGGCTCCAGTGCGCACTCTCCCTACCGATCAGGTCCGCGCTGAGGTCGCCATTCACCGCGCGATAGCGCAGGCGCATCGACCAGCGATGCATGATTTCGTGGGCCAGCGTATTCAGCACATTGCGGTATTGCGGATCCAGACTGCTGAACTGGTAACGCGACAACGCCGCCATGTCGATGAAGCCCTGCAGCCGCCTCGCGCCACCGTAAAGATCGCGATGATCGAACCGGGGCATGCCGATGCCCTCAATGTCATTGAGCACCGGGTTGTAAAAGGCCATCGCATCGCCGGTGCCAAACTCAAAGCTGGTGAAGACGATCAGGAAGTCGTAGCGATCAGCGTGCGTGGCGTGAAACGCCGACGCCAGATCGAAGCGCGGTTGCGCGAGGCCACGCTCATAGGCACCGGTGAGAGTGAATACGCTGACGTTGTCGAGATCGGCCACAAACGTCGCCGCACTGGTGCTGCCCTTGGGGCCGAGGCGCGTGAGGTCCAGCTCTTCGACGTCATCATGCAGATTGAGCGTGGCGATGGCGGTTTCGGCAGTAGCGGTCGCGCTCAGCACACAGCCCAACAAGGCAGCCATGCACACGCTTGGCCAATCCACTTTCATGGTGACGGTGGCGGCGATTCGTCGGCAGATCTGGACGCCGGCGCCTGCTTGGCCTCACCTCGGCGCAGGTCCTGTACATCGATCTGCTGGATGTGTGGCAGCAGTTCGACTTGACTGACCTCTGCAGGAACGGAGGTCGGAACCAGCTGGCCGCGCTCGATCACCCACACCCCGCCGACCGCCGTGGCATCGGCGAAAAACTCCACCTCCACGTCCTCGCGACCAATATGTCGAAGCGTGGCTTGAGTGCCGGGAATTTGTTCACCCACTGCCGCACGCACCAACTCACCACCAACCTCGAAGACGGCAGCCGCTTGCGCAAATTCGATCAGGCGCGGCCCTTCCGCCTGCGACTCGGCATGCGGGGCCGCACTCGTCAGACAAGCGAACGCGCAGGCAAACGCGCGACCCGCTGCGAAACACTTGCCAGCGCCGCCAGGGTGAGCCCGTGCGACTGCGGAAACTTGGCGCATGCCCCTGCCCCCTTTGATGATGCCCCCCATCATCAAGTGTCGCCGGGAGACGAGATTTCGCACCCCCGGCCATACTGGTTTACAGCATCGCGCGGCTCCATGCACCTTTCAGCGCTGGCGGCGCTGCTCAGTGGGCCGATGCAAAACGCCAGATCTCGCCCTGCGGCGCGCGGCATGCAGCGAACGGCACGAGTGCTTTTCCTGCCATCGCTTTTCGTGGGAGTTGGAAGTTGCGTGGATGGCGAGACCCGCTGCGCGACAGCGGGAGTGCCGGCAATGCCGGGAACAACGAGCAATGAACGCGGATAGGCCATGGCGCAAGCATGGCCGACACGCAGGCTCCGCAATGTCAGCAAATGTCGGCGCTGGGTGTAGGAATCGGACTAGCACCACACATGCAAAATCTGCACAGCGCCTTCCGTCACGCGAGAGGCAAGCAGGTAGGGTGATCGCTGCACCACCCACTCCCGGGTACCTGCGAGTAGTCCCACTCGACCCAGGCTGATCTGACGGGACGTCAGCGCGTGATGCTGGGCCTGCTCGATCAAAGCTCGCGCGCCTGTTTGCGTTTGTGCGAGTTCCCGGACAAATCGTCGCTGACTATCGTGCGCGAGTTGATTGGCGCGTTTCGACAGTACGGCGTGCCCGGCGCGCTGCGCACCGACAACGAAGCATGCTTGGTGTCGCGGACGATGCGGTTTGCCTTGACCTTGATCGGCATTCGGCATCAGCGGACTGAATTGCATTGCCCGTGGCAGAACGGTCGCATCGAACGATTCTTCGGAACGCTCAAAACCAAGCTGGATCGCATCTCGATCATGGATGGAGACGACTTGCACACCAAACTCATCGAGTTCCGTTGCTGGTACAACCATGCGCGGCCGCATCAGCATTTGGATGGATGCACGCCGGCGGAGGCCTGGGCAGGACGATTGAAATCCGGGCGTCGGCCGCAGTGGTTTTTCGGTTGGGAGGGACGCTTGAATGGGTGGTTTTTTCCACCGTGACGGCGCTTGCACTCGGCAAGTCATGGCATGCATTTGGGCGGCGCAAGTTGTCCACGGGCGAACGTGGCTGGACGGTGGAAAATCGAGTCGTACAACGCAAAAAGCCACCAAAATGCGGTGGTTTGAAGGGTAAGCAGTAGGAATAACGCAAACACCTTCGCCGGGTGATTACGTTTCCATCGTCAATTCCGAAGTGACGAGCCAAGAATCTGGTCGCGGACCGCTTGCCCTGCGAAATCAAAGGCTCTGACCCCATTGATCAATCGAAAACCTGAGGAAAGCCGGTGTTCAAAATCTTGGTGCTCAGGAGGTTGTGTCTTCTCGGAGCAGCGAAGTCGTCGCAATCCATTCGACCCATAGCGATTGGTCGGAAAAATTGGTTATTCGCAGGCTCCGAACCCGCCGGCAAACGCGCCGCCGCGATCATGAGCCTGATCGCCACCGCCAAAGCCAACGGTCACGACCCGCACGCCTGGCTCAGCGACGTGCTCGAACGTCTGCCGACGACGCTTGATCGCGATATCGACAGCCTGCTGCCGCAGAACTGGAAGCCGCACGGCTGATCGGTGCCGCATCGGTTTGCTGATGGGTAGGTGTCGTGGCCGGACGGTTACGCACGTCGGCGGCGAGCACGTTGATGCTCCAGAACTGCTCGACGGCGTCCTGCGCATCGGCCACGCGAACGCGTGCATTGAAGCTGCCGGCGGATGTCGGTGTCCACGTCACTTGCCCGCTGGCGTCGATGCTCATGCCGG
>JBQTGY010000073.1:0-25739 GCA_052390415.1 Pseudomarimonas sp.
GCCGAGCGTGTTGACGCCGAGCGTCTGGAAGCCGAGCGCGCAGAAGCCTACCGTGCCGAGGCCGAACGCGTGGAAGCCGTGCGTGACGCAGCCGAACGAGTTGAGGCCGCGCGTGTCGACGCCGAGCGCGCCGAAGCCGCGCGTGTCGAAGCCGAGCGTGTCGAAGCCGAGCGTGTCGAAGCTGAGCGCGCCGAAGCCGAACGCGTCGAAGCGGAGCGGCTCGAAGCCGAGCGCCTGGAAGCAGAGAGCGTTCTCGATTTCGAGGAGCTGGAATTTGGCTTTGAGGAGTCGCTGAAGCAAACGCAGCCTCTGTCGACCGACTCCTTCGAAATGTTCGATGCCGAAGAGTTGGACCTCGTTGTCGAGGCCCCCAGCGGCGACAGGATTCCGGCCGCTGACGAACTGGCATTGCTGGCATTGCCGGATGGCGCTGCTGACGTCAGCCCGGTAATGCCTGAGGCAGAGCAAATTGAGGTTGTCACCCACACTGATTCGAGTGAGTTGGAAACGCTGGCAGACTCCGCTGAAGCGCAGCGCGCTGAATTAGAACGTATTGAGGCCAATCGAATCGAGGCTGAACGACTCGAACTCGAGCATCTGGAAGATGAGCGGTTGGAAGCCGAGCGTGCCGAAGCCGAGCGGATCGAAGCCGAGCGGGTCGAAGCCGAGCGGATCGAAGCCGAGCGGATCGAAGCCGAGCGGATCGAAGCCGAGCGGATCGAAGCCGAGCGGGTCGAAGCCGAGCGGGTCGAAGCCGAGCGGATCGAAGCCGAGCGGATCGAAGCCGAGCGGATCGAAGCCGAGCGGATCGAGCTGGAACTCCTGGAAGCTGAGGTCCGTGAGTCCGAGCGCGCTGAGGCCAAGTTGATCGCGCAAGCGCGCGAGGAAGAAGCGTTGATGGAGGCCGAACTGCTGGCAATGGAGCTGGCGGAGTCGGCTCCTGCCGAGGTGGCGGAAGCCGCAGTTACACCGATCGCGCCGGTCGCGTTCAAGCCTGCAGTCGAGGATACCGATGCGGATCCTGACATGCCGCTCGATATTGTCGATCTCGACGAAGAGTTGCTGGATATTTTCCTCGAGGAAAGTACCGACATTCTTGACCACTCGGATGGCCTGTTGGCGCGGGTCCGCGCCGAGCCGGAAGAGCGCGAGCATGTGGTCGGCTTGCAACGTGACTTGCACACCCTCAAGGGTGGTGCGCGCATGGCCGGAATCATGCCGATCGGCGACTTGGGTCACGTGATGGAGTCGCTGCTTGAGGCTGTGGCCGAGGGTAGACGTGAATTCGGTGCCGACGGCATGGAAGTGCTGGAGCAAGCGTTTGACCGACTGCACAGGATGGTCATTCGAGTCGGAGAGCGTCGCGCCTTGGCGATGCCCAACCGGCTGATTCAGCGCCTGGAAGCATTGGTGCGTGGTGAAGTTTTCGTCAGCAAGGCGCCGGTCGAGGTTCCGCAAAGCGCAGTTAGCGCGGTGGAGACGGATGCGCAGCGGCCCGCCGCACCTGTCGCTGTCGCGGCGGTTGCACCTCCTGCCCAACCCGCGCCTTCGCTGTTGTCCATCGAAACAGCGATTGACGAGGAAGATTCGGGTGTTCGCGCGCCGCAAGAGCAGATCCGCATTCGCGCAGATTTGCTTGACCGGTTGGTGAACTACGCCGGTGAAGTCGCCATCTATCGCGCGCGACTCGAACAGCAAGTCGGTGCGTTCCGCGGCGGCCTGTTCGAAATGGATCAGACCACCAGCCGTCTGCGTGAGCAATTGCGGCGCCTGGACATCGAGACCGAAGCGCAGATCATCGCCCGCTATCAGCGCGAAGGCGAAGATAACGATCGCGAGTTCGATCCGTTGGAGCTAGATCGTTTCTCTAACCTGCAACAGCTGTCGCGTGCCTTGGCTGAATCAGCGGCCGACTTGACCAGTTTGCAGAGCACGTTGGAAGAGTTGACCCGTCAGTACGACACGCTGCTGCTGCAACAGTCGCGCGTGTCGTCCGACCTGCAAGAAGGCCTCATGCGTACACGCATGGTGCCGTTCGAATCGCTGGTGCCGAGATTGCGCCGCATCATCCGGCAGACTTCCGGTGAACTCGGCAAACGTGTTCAGTTGCGGGTCGAGGGTGCACAGGGCGAAATGGATCGCAGCGTGCTCGACCGCATGACGGCACCGCTTGAGCACATGCTGCGCAATGCGTTGGCGCATGGGCTGGAAACCGGCGATGAGCGTCGCGCCGTGGGCAAACCCGAAGAGGGTTTGGTCCGCATGGTGATTGGACGTGAAGGTTCCGAAGTGGTGATTCGCGTTTCCGATGACGGACGCGGGATCAACCGCGATGCGATCCGCCGCAAAGCGCTGGAACGTGGCCTGATGGAGCCGTCAGCGCAGTTGTCGGACCGCGACCTGTACGGCTTCATTCTGCAAGCCGGCTTCTCGACTGCCGAAACGGTCAGCAAGATTGCTGGACGCGGCGTTGGTCTGGATGTTGTCAGCTCCGAGATTCGGCAGCTGGGCGGTTCGCTGCACATCGAGTCCGAATACGGCAAGGGCACCGAGTTTGTTGTCCGTCTGCCCTTCACGTTGGCTGTTACCCAGGCGGTATTCGTCAAATTGGGCGAGACCCAGTTTGCAGTGCCGATGGCGTCGGTGCAGGGCGTTGCCCGCATCGCACCGGCTGACCTCGAGGCTCAGTTGGCCACCGGCAGCCCGACGTTTGAATACGCGGGCGAGCGTTATGCGATCTACGATCTGGGCCGATTGCTGGGACACGCACACGTGCGTGCCGCCGAGACGATGCAGGTCCCCTTGTTGCTCGCTCGCTCAGGTGATCAACGCGCTGCCATCAGTATCGACGCCGTAATTGGCGGCCGCGAAATCGTGGTGAAGCCCACTGGGCCGCAGATCAACTCGATTCCTGGCATCTTCGGTGCCACCGTGATGGGAGATGGTTCAGTCGTTGTCATTCTGGACGTCGCGCCATTAGTGCGGCGTGCGGCGGCGATGCAGCTCTCCGGCGAAGCACCGCCACCCGTTGCGGAGATGCCGGCCGCGCGCAAGGTACCACTGGTCATGGTGGTCGACGACTCGATCACCATGCGCAAGGTCACTGGCCGTGTGCTCGAACGTTCTGGTTACGAAGTGGGTGCTGCAAAGGACGGCTTGGACGCGATCGAAAAAATGCAAGAGCGCGTGCCCGATGTGATGTTGCTCGACATCGAAATGCCGCGCATGGATGGCTACGAGCTGGCAACGCACATGCGCAACGACAGTCGCCTGCGAGGTGTGCCGATCATCATGATCACCTCGCGAACCGGAGAGAAGCATCGTCAGCGCGCCTTCGAAATTGGCGTTGATCGCTACTTGGGCAAGCCGTATCAAGAGGCTGAACTACTGCGCAATGTCGAAGAGATCTTGCGGGTGGGTCGTGGCTGACGTAATCCCTGCAACACCCAACGTCGCCCTGTTGGGCCGCGATGACGCTGTGCGCACGCAACTGCGCACGGCACTTGCTGAGCTCGGCGCCAACTTGGTTTATGAGGGGGAACTCCGCGGAGCCAGCGCTTCAGCGGTGTCAGCCAAGCAGCCGGCTGTTGTGCTGTTGAATCTGGATGCGGAAGGTGAGGACGCCCTGGATTCGCTGGAAGCGCTGTTGCTTGATCCATCGATGCGCGTGGTATTCAACGAAGCGGAAACGACCGCTGCGCTGTCCGGCTGGGATCTCGCGCGTTGGGCTCGTCACTTGGCGGCCAAAGTGCTGGGTCATGATCGGACGATTCCACCGCCGCCAGCGGGCGCAGAGTACTTGCCGGAAACCGACTTGATGCCAACGCCCGGTGCCCCACCGAGTCCGGAGTCCCAGTCTGCGGCTCTCAGCATGGCGACCCTGAGAAGTGAGGCGACGGCGTCTGTAGAAAATGTGCCGGCCAGTTCGGCACCCGCTGCCGGGGTGCGCGTGACTGAAAACGACAAGCTCGACGCAGAAAGTACCCACTCGCTGTTTGACATCGACCACAGCGATATTTCAGCGGCCATCCAAAGTACCAACTCCGCGCCAGCAGAAGTGGTTCGGCACTCGGCCCAGCAATCAACGCCGGCGGCCGGTAGTGGGGCTACCGAAGCCGCGATAAACATCGACTTCGATGAGCTTGACGCTGCTTTGGCGGTCATCGACGCGGGTGCCGAAAATGAATTCGCGGGCTCGTTCGGGGCCTCCCAAGGCGGGATGGGTGAAGCGGATTCACTATCGGCCGAGCTGGAAGCACTGGCGCAGTCCACCGTCGTTGATAGCGACGCTGAGTTTGATTTGAGTGTTGAAGACGCTGACGACAACATTTCAAGTTCAAAGATGAAATTCTCAAGCTCCGCCGATGAAAGCATCACCAGCGACGAGCTGGATGCCGACGTCGCGGCGCTGGCGGCGCAATTGGATGCGATGGCGGACTCGGCACCCAAAGGGGAGATGGACGTCCGCGATCCCGATTTTGCGTTCAACATTGAGCAGGGCGAAGAACCGGCGCCGCGCCAAGCCGTCGTTCGAAAAGCAGCAGCTGGAATCGATTTTGCGTTGGAGGACGAATTGGCAGAGGTGCAGGCGGCGATACCCAAGCCGGCCCCGCCGCCGCCAAAAATTGACATCAGCTTTCTTTCCTTGGAAGCCTTGCCAGACCCGGGTTTGTTGGTAGCGCCAACCAAGAAAAAGCCGAGCGAAGAGGAAGTGTATCTGCCGCGTCCAGGCATCGATCTGACGCTCGCGCCGCGCGATGCGCACTTGGAAGTCACTCCCGTCGTTACCGCCAAGCCCACCCACGCTGCTGTGGAGGCTGACCTTGCGCAGTCCATTGATTTCGATTCGCTGACACTGGAGCCGATCTCGGCGCCAGAAAAGTCCGTCAAGGTAATTACTCGCATCCCACGCGTGATTGTCTTGGGAGCGTCCATTGGCGGTCCAGACGCTTTGCGTACCTTTCTCGCCGGATTGCCGGCCGACTTCCCCGCCTTGCTGGTCCTCGCACAACATCTGGAAAGCGGTTTCTTTGATCGCCTGGCGCAACAGCTGCAAAAGGTGTCCAAGCTGCCGGTTCGGGTTGCCAGCACGGATGCACCGGCCTGCGTGGGTGAGGTAATGGTCGTGCCCTCGGGCGAACGCGTGAAGATCAGTCGTGACGGACGCGTTCGTCGCGAAGCGTATTCGGGGCCCACTCACTACCGACCGTGCATTGACGACGTCATGCGCGACATCTCCGATGAATTCGGCAAGCAGGCCACCGCGATCATATTCAGCGGAATGGCGGGTGACGCCGTCGAGGGTGCTGTCTATCTGACCGCAAATGGTGGTGAAGTGTGGGCGCAGACGCCGGCTTCCTGCGTGGTCAGTTCGATGGTGGATGGCGCGCAGGCTCGTGGTGTCGTCGAATTTGTCGGGAGTCCGCGCGAATTGGCGGATCATTGTGTAGCCCGCTACGGCGATGGCACCTGACGCTGACCAGCGTCAAGTTTGACGCGCCGAAACTGATTGAGGAGTGATCGATGCAGCCTGCCCCGACCAGCGACATCCGAGGCGTCGTCATCGCCGTCACCAACGGCAAATTGTTGTTGCCGAATGCCACGATTGCCGAAGTGATTACCTACTCGGATCCAGATCCGGTGGAAGGCGCACCGCGATGGCTGTTGGGCCGTGTACGCTGGCGCGGCTGGCGTGTTCCGATCATTTCGTTTGCGCGCTTGGCAGGACTGTCTGATCAAGAAGGTGAACGCGGCTCCAAAGTGGTGGTGCTCAAGGCACTATCTGCGCACGCTCGCTTGCCCTACTTTTGTTTGTTGACGCAAGGCTTTCCACGCTTGACCACGGTGACCTCAGCCGCCTTGGAGCTGGAAGAAAATGGCACCGAGGATTTGCCGGCGGGTGCGCTCGCACGGGTACGCACCCGTGACGACAGTGCAATCATTCCGGATCTCGCGGCGATCGAACAACTCATCGTTGATTCACTCGACCTGACCGCTGCGGCCGCCTGAATCGATGCCGCCCTGCAACTGGGCGGCGCTCACACCAGGTCGCCGAACCTTGCCTGCAAGATTGCCATTGCCGCCAATCCAGCGGTTTCTGTACGCAGAATGCGTGGGCCCAGGCGCATTCCTTTGAAACCGGCCGCGGTCAACTGGTCGCGCTCAATTGCGCTGAACCCGCCTTCGGGTCCAATGGCGAACGAAAAACCGGCGGGTGATGGGTCTGCCAATGCGGCAAGTGAGTATTCACCGCGCGGATCCAATGTCAAACGCACGCTATCCGTCGGCAACTCTGCGAAGACTCTGCTCAAATTGCGCGGGTCGGTGAGCAGCGGAATCCGCGCTCGCCCACACTGTTCGCACGCGCTTTGGATCACGCCGCGCCAGTGACCGAGACGCTTGCGCAAGCGATCTGCATCAAGTTTCACTTCGGTGCGTTCGGTGTACATGGGCCAGATCTCGGAAACACCAAGCTCGGTGGCTTTTTGCAGGATCAAGTCCATTTTCTCGCCGCGGGCGATACCCTGAACCAGGATGGTGTGCAGGCGCGATTCGCTCTGCACCGAAGTGCGGGTGGCTAAACGCGCTCGTGCCGCATGACGGCCGCTGCGGACCAGCGTAGCGGCATAGTCGTGACCGTCACCATTGAACAAACTCACTTCATCGCCGCTGTCGAGCCGCAACACTCGCAGCAGGTGACTGCTGGCGGCCTCTGGAAGCTCGACTTCGCTGTCGACTGCCAGCGCCACGTCGACGAAACAGCGGGTCTGCCTCATTGAGTGGCTGCCTGGATGGCGTTGATGGTGACGTCGGCGAGTCGCTCAAGTTCGGAAGCATCAATGCAATAAGGCGGCATCCAATACAACACGTCCCCCAAGGGACGCAGCAGAACGCCATGATCCAGGGCGTAGCGATAGGCGCGCTGACCACGGCGATCTAGCGCCGGAAACGCCATCTTGCCGCGGCCGTCGGCAGCCAATTCAAAGGCCAGAATCATGCCCGTCTGGCGAACGTCGGCAACGCAGCGATGCGCTTTCAGCGGCTTGGCGAGATCGGCCATCAGTGCGGCGGTCTGTTGATTGCGGACCAGCACGTTCTCATCGCGAAAAATCGCCAGTGTCTCCAGTGCGGCCGCGCAGGCCAGCGGATTGCCGGAGTAGCTGTGTGAATGCAAAAACGCGCGCTCGCGGGTTGGTGCCAGAAAGCGTTGGTAGATGGCGTCGGTTGCAATGACTGCGGAAAGCGGCATGAAGCCGCCAGTGATGCCCTTGGACAGGCACAGAAGGTCGGGGGAGACCATGGCCTGTTCGCAGGCAAACATGCTGCCGGTGCGACCAAAGCCAACCGCGATTTCGTCGGCGATCAGGTGCACGCCATGGGCATCGCACAGAGCGCGCGCCTCGCTGAGATACACCGGGTGATACATGCGCATGCCGCCTGCACATTGCACCAGCGGCTCCAGAATCAGCGCCGATATCGAGGTGCCTTGTGACTCGAACAACTGCCCCAAAGCCGTTGCTGCACGGCGCGCACACGCCTCGGAGTCTTCGTCGGCCTCGGCCAGATAGGCATCCGGGCTGGGTGCGAAGATCGGCTGCATCATCAAGGGCGCGTAGATCCGCCGATACAGAGGAATATCCGTGACCGCCAACGCACCCAGGGTTTCTCCGTGATAGCCGTTATTTAGCGCGACGAACCGGGTGCGCTGCGCCTCGCCGGCATTCAAGTGCGCGTGAAAACTCATTTTCAAGGCGACTTCAACCGCCGACGAGCCATTGTCAGCAAAGAAGACACGCGTCAGACCTGACGGAGCAAGCCGAACCAAAGCTTCTGCCAGCAGGACCGCCGGTTCGTGGCTGAATCCCGCGAGGATCACATGCTCCAGCCGATGCGCCTGCCTCGCAACAGCCCCCGCAATGCGCGGATTGGCATGGCCGAACAGGTTGGTCCACCAGCTGCTGATGGCGTCCAGATAGCGTTCGCCGTTGTGGCCGAACAGCCAAGCGCCTTCGCCGTGGGAAACCGAGATCAGGGGCGCGCCATCCAGATGTTCCTGCATCTGCGTACAGGGATGCCAGAGCACGGCCAGATCGCGCTCGCGCCAGCGTTGGGAGTGGTCTGCGTTCTGCATGCCTTTGTTATGCTCGCGCCGACTTGCCTGAGATAGCCCGTGATGATCGACCGCCCGCTCCGCCCTGTCCATGCCCACGGCTTCACCCTGATCGAGGTGTTGGTCGTCGTGACCATTCTTGCCATCCTCGCCGCCGTTGTCGTGCCCCGGTTTCTGGATCGTCCGGATGAGGCGCGGGTGTCCAAGGCCAAGCAGGACATTGGCGCTTTGGTGACCGGCCTAAATCTGTATCGACTGGACAATTACGCCTATCCAAGCACCGAGCAGGGATTGCAAGCCTTGGTTCAGAAGCCTACTGGCACGCCCGAAGCTGCCAATTGGCGCAACGGTGGCTACATTGATCGCTTGCCGCAGGATCCATGGAAGCGCGATTACCTGTACTTGAGTCCGGGTCGCCAAGGCGAAATCGACGTCTACTCGTTTGGCGCCGATGGTCAGCCGGGCGGGGATGGTGTCAGTGCCGATATTGGCAACTGGGGCGAATAAGGGCGTGCGGGACGGCGGTCGCAATCGAAGGCGCCAGTCACATGGCTTCACGCTGATCGAAGTGTTGGTGGTGGTGATCATCATCGGCGTGGTTGCTGGCGCCGCGACCCTGGCTATTACCGGCAGTGGCAGTCGTGAGTTGGAGAACGCAGCGCGGCGCGCCGAGGTAAGAATTCGGCTGGCCTGCGAACGAGCCGTTTTCTCCGGGCAGGACCTGGGCTTTTCGTTGCGCGAAGGTGTGCTCAGTTTTGGCTATCTGTTGCCGGATCGCTGGTTGCGGGTGGCAGACACACCCGACGAAGCGCTGCGCGAACGCGTGCTGGGAGAAGCCATCGCCGTCACCATCAGTCGCGATGGACTGCCGTTGTTTACCGACACCGATGACGACCTCAGCAAGCCGCAATTCGTCTGTTATTCGTCCGGCGAGCTGACTCCATTTGAGTTGACATTGGCTCGCGAGGGCGTGAGCGAACAGTGGCGCCTGCTCGCGCGGCTGGATGGCGAACTGGAACTCGAACGTGTTGATCCACAGTAATCGCACGCCGTGGATTCGATGTAGCGCACTGCGCCTCAGCCCATCGTGGCCGCCGAGCCAGTCATCGACAGGGAAGACCCTTCGAGGAAAGACACGCGGTTTTACCTTGCTGGAAGTGTTGATTGCGGTGCTGATCCTGTCGCTGGCCTTGGTTGCCTTGGTACGTACTACCGCGTTGGAGGCGCGGGCCCTGGTGCAGGTGCGCGAAGCGACCCTGGCGCAATGGGTAGCTTCAAACGTGCTGGCCGAAGCGCGGCTCAATGAAGGCGTTCCCGCCAGCGGCCGTCGTGACGGCAGCAGTGAAATGGGCGGGCGGCGTTGGCGCTGGCTGCTGGAGTCGACTCAAACCCAGGAGCCCAGCATCAAGCGTCTGGATGTCTCGGTGTATGCCGATGACGCGGGTGCCGAGAGTCGCGACGAAGCGGTTGCGCGACTCAGCGGGTTTGCCTGGCAATGAATGTCCGATGCCGCGGTTTCACGTTGATTGAGGTGCTGGTCGCCGTAGCGATCTTCGCGCTGGCGGCGGGGCTGGCGGTGGGCGGCATGAACGCGATCACGCGTGCACGCGTCCAACTGGACGGTGATCTGGCGCGCCTGGCCGACTTGCAGTTCGCGATTGGCCTGATCGAGCGTGATCTGCGTGGCATCGCGATACGTCCTGTCCGCGAAGGTTATGGGCCACCGAAGCCCGCGTTGAGCGGCGGCTTGGAAGCCCTTGAACTCAGTCGTTATGGCGCAGTGGGCGCCTTGGCACAAAGCCAGTCCGACATTGCTCGCATCGGATATCAGTTGGATGGCAAGCGTTTGCTGCGTTTGTACTATCCGGTGCTTGACCGGAGTCCGGGCGCGCTACCTACGATCGATCCGTTGCTCGATCAGGTCGAGCGCATTGAGTGGCGCTATATCGGCGCTCGCGGTGCTCCTGCATCGGCACAGTGGCCACCACCACGCGCTGGCGATGGCTTGCCGCGTGCCGTCGAGTTACGCCTGCAGTTGAGCGATTACGGCGAAATTCGCCGCGTGTTCGAGTTGCCCCTGGGCAGTGCGCCATGAAACACATCACGATGCACGGCCGTCAGTCCGGTGTCGCTTTGTTGTCAGCGTTGCTGGTGGTCGCCATCGCCGTAGTGCTGGTCGCTGCACTTCTGGACATGGGTGAGGCCAGCCGCTCGCGTACGCGTAATGCCCTGCGCGCCGAACAAACCTGGCAATTGCTGATCGGATTGGAAGGCTGGGCCGCCGCAGCGCTGGCCCGAGATGAAGCACAAGCTGCTGGCGTAGATGGTGCCGATGACGGCTGGTTGCGCGCTTTGCCGCCCATCAGCGTGCCGGGTGGCCAGCTGACGGGACGCATGCGCGACCGCAGTGGTTGCTTCAATTTGAACCAATTGGTGGTCGATGATGTGGTCAACACGATCGCGGTCAGTCGTTTCCAGCGCCTGTTGGCCGCGCTCAAGCTTGATCCAGGCATCGCAGATCGCGCGGTCGATTGGATCGACAGCGACGCCATTCCAGGCAATGGCGGTGCCGAAGACTCGTTATATCTCCAGCGCAATCCCGCGTATCTGACCGCCGGCCGGGGATTTACCCATGTGTCCGAACTGCGATTGTTGGCGGGGGTAGACGCGGATTCCTACGCGACCCTCGCGACGGCGGTCTGCGCCATGCCAAGCGATGGCCTGATCAATCTCAACTTCGCATCCAAGGCGCTTTGGATGAGTCTGGATCCGCGCATTACCGAAAGCGTTGCGAGCCAACTATGGCGCGAAGGTCGAGCGCGCTATCTCAATCCCGAAGACGTAGTGGCCGCCCTGAGCCAACTGGGGATCGAACAAGTCAACTTGCAGGGCTGCGCCACGTTCAGCCGCTACATGGTGGCGGAGGCAGAAATCGTCAGCGACGGTATTCCGTTTGCGTACAGCAGCCTGCTGGAGCGCGGCGAGGCCGGCATACGCGTGCTGGCGCGGGTACGCGGACGCCTGTGAGTGGTGGTGCATTGTTGACCAAGGACTGGTGCGGTAGACGAAGCTTCGATGGCCGGCTGTTAGAATCATCGGCTGCCCGCTCTCCCAACGTGTCTCCTGCATGCCGCATCGACTAGTCATTCGCCTGTTTGCCGACGGCGCCAGCGAGTGGTTGGCGCTGGACCGTGCTGGCAAAGTGGAAGCGGGTCCGAGTTTGGGATTGCCGGCGGATAGCGCGGCCCAGGTCGATTTGCTGCTTCCTGCCGAGCAGGTGTTGTTGCTGGAGGCTCCGCGCCTGGCCAAGCGAGCCAGCCAGTTGGCGCAAGCGTTGCCGTACGCGATCGAGGAGCAACTCGCCGGCGCGGTGGAACTGCAACACGTGGCGTTCGATGAGCGCGCTGCGGGAGCCACCGTCCCGGTAGCGGTGATCGCTCGTGATCGCTTGCGCGAGGCCATCAAGCGGCTGCAGGTCGCGGGTCATTCCGCTGATCGCTGCCACAGTCCGTTGCAGCTGTTGCCGGTCGAGGCTGGCCAGCTCAGCATTCTTGTTGACGGCGATGAGTCCTTGTTGCGCTGGGCGCCATCCGCAGGCTTGAGCTGTCGCACTCTTGAGCTCGATGAGACGATCGCGCTGTTGCTGGAAAGCGGCGTCAATTGGCAGCGCATCCGGCTTTGGCGCAGTCATCGCAGCCCACTGGTGAAGTTGCAGACCAAAGTCGTCGTCGAAGAATCGCTGATTCCGGCTGCATTGCCGTGGCTGGCGGAACGGTTTGCGCACCTGCGTGGTCCGGATCTGTTGCAAGCCGAATTTCGGCCGCGGCGCAGCGGCGGTCGCAGCGATGCCCAGTGGCGTTGGGCTGCGGTGTTGGCATCGCTGGCAGTGTTGGCAGGACTGCGCACCATTGGCCTTGAGGCGGCGGCGCTGGAACGGCATACCGAGGTTCGTCAAAGCGAAATGGAAGCCTTGCTGCGCGAAGCGCTACCGGGCATCACGCGGGTGGTCGATCCAGTGGCCCAACTGGGCGCCGAGCTCGACCGTCGCTCCGGCAGCAGTGGCGGCGGAGCCTTGCCGTTGTTGGCAAAGGTTGCGCCTCTGATCGCGGGCAGTGGCCGCTTTACCATCGAGGCGCTCGACTATCGCGCGGGCACGCTGGAAATCACCATCAGCGCACCGGATGTCGCCGCGCTGGATGGCTTGCGCGCCACCTTGGCCGCAGTGCCGCAAATGCAAGTGGAATTGACTTCGGCCTTGCCTGGCAGCAACGGCTACGAAGGCCGCTTGCGCATCAAGGACGGTTCCGCATGAAAGTTTGGTGGCAAGCGCAGTCTGCACGCGACCGCCGAATACTGAGCATCGGCGGCGTGTTGGCCTGCGTGTTATTGGGCTATGCCTTTCTTTGGCTGCCACTCGAGCGTAGCGCCGAAGAATGGCGACGTCGCGCCAGCGCTGCGGATGCGAGCGTGATCTGGATGCGGGAGGCGGTTCAGCGCTTGCGCGCCAGTGGCCCGGCACCATCATCCAGCGTGCGCGACGAACGTTCCTTGTTGGCTGTGGTCGATGCAGGCGTCCGCGAAGCCGGTTTGGGTGGCTCGCTTTTGCGCGTGGAGCCAGTCAGCGCCGGTCAGGTGCGGGTGTACTTCCAGCAGGCGAGCTTTGACGCGCTGACAACGTGGTTGCAGAACATCGGCAGCAGCCACGGCGTGCGTGTGGTCGAACTGTCGGTTCAGCGCAGCGCGGGCGTTGGTCTGGTGGATGTGCGGCTTGCTCTGGAATCGCCTGTTCCCTGATGTGTGCTGCGATTCGCTGTCAGACACCACGCGCCTGACTCCACGTGCCCACTGCCCGACCTTGCCTGGCTCCTATCACGTCATCGAACCAATACGAAATCAGTCATGAGATTCCTGAAAATTCTGTTTGTGCTGGGCTTGCTGGTGTTGGCGTTGGGGGCAGGATTGATTGCCTTCATGCCGGCGAAATTCGCCCTGGATCTGCTCGGCACGCGTCTCGGCGCGCTGCGGCTCGACGACGTATCCGGCACTATTTGGCGCGGCCGCGCGGGAACAGCAACGGTCAACGGTTGGGCGATGGGTGCGCTGGATTGGCACGTCCACCCAATGGCACTGCTGGGTGGACGCATGGATGCCGACCTGGGTCTGCAAGGCCCGGAGTTCCAAGGCAACACCTTTGCCAGCATCGCCGCAGGCACGGTGCAGCTGCGCAATACCCAGCTCAGCATGGACGCGCAACGCCTGCAGCCGGCCATCGATATTCCCTCTCTTCAGCTGCGTGGCCGCGTCGAGGTAACGTTGAGCGAAGCAGAATTGGTGGCAGGCTTTCCGCGCAAGATCACGGGCGAAGCACATTGGCGCGACGCGGCCGTGTCGGGGGAGGCCGAAGCCTTGTTGGGCACCTTGAGCGCGCAATTCCAAAGCGCTGACGATGGCGCCATCATCGGCACTCTGCAAGACGAAGGTGGGCCGTTGGCTTTGGATGGTCAGTTCCGCGCGGCGTTCACGGGTTACGAAGCCGATGCGGTGCTGAGTGCTCGCGACGGCAATCCGCAGGTCATTCGCGCCTTGAGTTATGTGGGTGAAGTGCAGCCTGATGGATCGTCGCTGCTGCAAATCCGTGGCCGCCTGTTACCTCTACCTTGAGAGGTGACCGAGCCCATGAATCAACCATCTGCTGACTTTCTCGATCATGCACTGAGCACGGCTCTGGCTGCAGCCGACTCGGCTGCGGAAGTCATTCGGGGCTTTTACGCCGGTGGCTTTACGGTGCAGCTGAAGGCGGATGCGTCACCCGTCACCCAAGCCGATGTCGAAGCCGAACGCAGCATACGTGGGGCGTTGCTTGAGGCCTTCCCGGAGCACGCTTTTTTCGGCGAAGAAGAAGGCCAGACCGGCGAAAGCGATTATTTGTGGTTGGTCGATCCCATCGATGGCACCAAGGCCTTCGTCCGCGGCTATCCGATGTTCTCCACGCAGATCGCACTGATGCATCGCAATCAGCTGGTGCTCGGCGTCAGCACGGCCGGCGAATATGGCGAGACGATGTGGGCACGCCGCGGTGGCGGTGCGTTTCTGCGTGATGCATCAGGCCTCGTGCGGCCGGCTCAGGTAGCGCCGCTGCCACTGCCCGCACAACGCGCGCTCTCCACAGGCAACCTGCGTTCACTCGCGGCGAGTCCGCACTGGGCCAGACTCGGCGAGGTCATCCAGAATGTTGGTCGAATTCGTGGGTATGGCGATTTTCTGCATTACCACTTGTTGGCGCGCGGTTGCATCGATGCGGTGATCGAGTCCGATCTCAATATTCTCGATATCGCCGCCCTGGCCGTCATCGTGCGCGAGGCCGGCGGCGTATTCACCGATCTGGATGGTGCGGAACTGGGGCTTGCCACGCGCAGCGCGCTGGCGGCATCACCGGTTTGGCATGCTGAGTTGCTGGCAACTTTTCACGGCTGGCGAAATGAGAAAGCGGCGTCATGAGCAAGCTGCCAACCATTCACAACGTTGAGGAAGTCGACTTCGGTGGTCGCTTCCTGATTGAACGCCTGGATCTCGAGTTCTCCAATGGCGAGCAGCGCAAGTACGAGCGCATGAAAGCGCGTGGCGGCGGCGCCGTGATCGTCGCTCCCATGCAGGACGCCGACACCATGTTGCTGGTCCGCGAGTATGCCTGTGGCGTGCATCGCTACGAATTGGGTCTGGTCAAGGGCCGTATCGACCGCGGCGAGAGCGTGCTTGAAGCCGCGCAACGCGAGTTGAAGGAAGAGGCAGGCGTAGGCGCAAACAAGCTGACCGTGCTGCGTGCAATGAGCTTGGCACCGACGTACATGGGCCATCAGACCTGGCTGGTGTTGGCCGAAGATCTGTATCCCGAGCGTCTGCCTGGCGACGAGCCCGAGGAGCTCGAAGTGGTGCCGTGGAAACTCGATCATCTGCACGAACTGATGTTGCTGGAGGATTGCTCCGAAGGGCGCTCGTTGGCGGCCATGTTCATCACCCGCGAATATCTGCGGCGGCGCACATGAGTGAACGTTTTCCCGTGGAAGCAGTGATCGCGTTGGTGCGCGAAGCGGGCGCCGCCATCATGGCGGTTTATGCCAGTGATTTTGCAGTCGAGCACAAGGATGACCGCAGCCCGCTGACCGCCGCCGATCGCGCGGCGCATCACGTTCTCGACGCGGGACTGGTGAAACTCACCGGCGAGTTGCCCGTGCTGTCGGAAGAATCCGCCACCATCGACTGGCAGGTGCGGCAGGCGTGGTCGCGTTATTGGTTGGTCGACCCGCTCGATGGCACCCGCGAATTCGTCAAACGTAATGGCGAGTTCACCGTCAATGTGGCCTTGATCGAAGATGGCGCGCCGGTGTTTGGCGTGGTGCAGGCTCCTGTCACTGGTGACTTGTGGTGGGGTGGCCGCTCCTTTGGCGCATACCGGCGCGAGGCGGATGGCAGTGATACGAAGTTGCAAAGTGCGCGGCCCGCACCCGCACACTTGCGCGTCGCAGCCAGTCGTTCGCACCTCGACGCGCGTACCCAGGCATTGCTGGACAAGCTTGGCGCGCATGATCGCCTTGGTTTGGGTTCTTCGCTGAAATTCTGTCGACTCGCCGAAGGTTTGGCCGACGTCTATCCGCGGTTTGGGCCGACCAGTGAGTGGGACACCGCCGCCGCGCAATGCGTGCTCGAAGGCGCGGGTGGCATCGTGATCGACACCCACGGCCGTCCGCTGCGCTGTAATCAAGGACCGTCATTGCTCAATGGCGATTTCCTCGCTTTGGGCGATCCCAAGCTGCCGTGGTCGACGTGGCTGTAACGCCGGCCAGCGGAGATGCCAGTGCCTTGCTGGCGATCATGGCGCAGTTGCGCAACCCGGTAGGTGGGTGTCCTTGGGATGTCGCGCAAACGTTTGCGACGGTCGCGCCATACACGATCGAAGAGGCATATGAAGTTGCCGAGGCGATTGACCGCGGTGACCTCAGTGCGCTGAAGGACGAGCTAGGCGACTTGCTGCTGCAGGTAGTGTTTCATGCGCGCATGGCAGAAGAGGTGGGCGCCTTCGCATTTGCTGATGTGGTGGCCGCGATCTGCGAAAAGATGGTGCGCCGGCATCCGCACGTTTTTGCGGGTGCCACCGTCGCCGATGCCGAGACGCAGACGCGCGCGTGGGAAGCGCACAAACAACAGGAGCGCCAGGCAGTTGATCCCGATCGCAGCGCACTGGCCGGCATAGCTCGCGGGATGCCCGAGTGGCAGCGCGCCATCAAGCTGCAAAAGCGCGCGGCCAGAGTGGGGTTTGATTGGCCAGGCCCCGAGCCGGTGATCGCCAAGTTGCACGAGGAAATCGAAGAGGTGCGGGTCGAGTTCGAGGCCGTCGCCAATGCTCCGGGCGATCCCGAAGTTCATGCGCGGCTGGAGGACGAGATTGGCGATCTGCTGTTTGTCGCTGCGAATCTCGCGCGGCATGGCAAGGTTGACCCGGGAACGGCGCTGCGCCGCGCCAATGCCAAGTTCGAGCGGCGCTTTCGGGCAATGGAAGCGATGGCGCATGCCGAGAATGTGGCTCTGGAGAACTTGCCCTTGCACGCTCAGGATGCGTACTGGAACCGCGCCAAGCAGCTGGAGCGAGGAACTGCTACCGCGTAATCAGGAGGCGATGCATGAGTAGTCCCGGGTTTGCCACGTTTCGCGAGTTCTATCCCTACTACCTGCAGGAACACAGCGACCGCCGCTGTCGACGGCTGCATTTCATCGGGTCGACGCTGGTGCTGGCCTGCGTTGTGCTCGCGGTGACGGTCAGTCCCTGGTGGCTGCTTGGCATGCCTTTGGCCGGTTATGGCTGCGCCTGGATCGGTCATTTTGCGTTCGAGAAAAACCGTCCAGCGACCTTCAAGCATCCGCTCTACAGTTTGATCGGCGATTGGGTGATGTACGCGCAGATGTTGCGCGGACGAGTCAGTTTCTGAACGCTTGCCGACCATAGGGCGAACCTTCACGCCCTCACACGGCCTCTGTCTCTAGCGTGTGCCTACACCTCGGAGATTGCTTGTCATGCGTCGCAGAACAGTCATCACCCATTTGCTGGCGGTCGCCGCCTGTCCGTCATTACTGCTGCGTGCAACGACTGCGCGCGCTGAGGAGTCCGTCGTGAACGTCGATCTCACTGAGACCATCAAACCGCTCGCCAAAGCCCATGCGCAATGGAAGGGCGTGGTTTCCGACGCGAGTTATCGCGTCTTGTTTGAAGAAGCCACCGAACGTCCCGGCTCCAGTCCTTTGGACAAGAACTATGCGGACGGCACGTACATCTGCGCCGCCTGCCATCTGCCACTGTTCGACAGCAGCCACAAATTTGACAGTGGTACCGGTTGGCCAAGCTTTTTTACTCACATTCCCGGTCACATCAAGACCAAGCGAGATTTCAAACTGATCTGGCCGCGCACCGAGTACCACTGCGCGCGTTGTGGTGGTCATCAAGGACACCTGTTTGATGATGGCCCGCAGCCTACCGGACAGCGGTTCTGCAACAACGGCGTTGCGCTGGCGTTTGTCGCCCGAGCCGATGCCTTGCCGGCGTTGCGCTCGTGAGCGTTGCTGCGCGCTGGGGATTGGTGGGGGCCATGTTGGGTGGATTCGTGCTTGCGTTGCTGCTTCTGCCCGCGAAACCGCTCAAGGCCCAGCAGGTGGTCGATATCGCTCTCACCGACGTGGCGTACGCGACCTTTGCCGGGGGCTGCTTCTGGTGCATGGAAAAGCCCTTCGACCAACTCGATGGCGTGATCTCGACCACGTCGGGTTATGCCGGTGGCAGCGAGAAAGCGCCGACATATGAAACCGTGTCCAGTGGTCGCACCGGCCATACCGAGGTGGTGCAGATTGCTTACGACCCGAGCAAGGTGACGTTCGCACAACTGCTGGACGTGTTCTGGCGCAACATCGATCCGTTCGCCGTCAACCGTCAGTTTTGCGATGCGGGCCTGCAGTATCGCAGCGCGATTTTCTATTCAAATGCAGCGGAACTAGCCGCCGCCGAGGCCTCAAAAGCGGCGTTGGAAAAGCAGTTTGATCAGCCTATCGCTACCCAGATCGCGCCACTCAACGCCAGCTTTACTGCGGCCGAGGAATATCATCAGGACTACTACCTGAAGAATCCGCTGCGCTATCGCTATTACCGTGGAAGCTGCGGGCGTGATGATCGCTTGCAAGCCATCTGGGGTGAAGCGAAGCCTTAAGCGTCCGCCCGGCTAATCCAAAAAGATCAGCCACGTCGCGAGCACGATCAGGGCGAAACCGGCGAGGTGATTCCAGCGAATCGACTCGCCCAGGTACCACACTGAGAAGATCGCAAACACGATCAAGGTGATCACTTCCTGGATGGTCTTCAACTGCACCGCGCTGTAAACCGCGTGACCCATGCGATTGGCGGGAACCTGCAACGCGTATTCCGGCAAAGCGATCAGCCAGCTGATCGCAATCACCATCACCAGCGGCACCGTCTTGAACTTCAGATGGCCGTACCAGGCCAATGTCATGAAAATGTTCGAGCAAATCAGCAGCGCGATGGGCGTCAGATACGCGGACCACGAGGCGTTTGGCATGCAGGGTATTCGCTGATGATGGAACTTCATGCTAACCGCAGCAGGTGCACCCGATATCAGCGGCTTCACAACTGAATCACTGTCGGCGAGCTATCTTCACGTCTGTGATTCACATAAGGACCTAGGCCATGAAGCAGCGCGAAGAGTCGAATGGATTGATCCTGCTGGTTGAGGACAACCGCAACATTTCCGAGAAGGTGGGTGAATACCTCGAGCGCCGCGGGTTTGGCGTGGATTACGCTGGCGACGGTGTTGACGGTCTGCGCTTGGCGGTCGAGAACAGCTATGACGTGATCATTCTGGACCTGATGCTGCCGCGCATGGATGGTTTGGAAGTCTGTCGTCGACTGCGTCAAGAGGCAAAGACCCCGACGCCGGTATTGATGCTGACTGCGCGCGACACCTTGGACGACAAGATTCGCGGGCTGGAAGCCGGTGGCGACGACTACCTGGTGAAGCCCTTCGCCATTCAGGAACTCGAAGCACGCGTCCGTGCCTTGATTCGGCGTGATCGCCGGCAGGTCAGTGCGGAAGTGTTGAAGGTGGGCGACCTGGTATTGGACACCTCGACCTTGCGGCTCACCCGCGCGGGACGCGACCTGCAGCTGTCGCCGATCGGCTTGAAGCTGCTGACCATCCTGATGCGCGAATCGCCGCGCGTGGTCAGTCGTCGCGACATTGAACGCGAGATATGGAGCGATTCGCTGCCCGATTCCGATACCCTGCGCAGCCACCTCTACAACTTGCGCAAAGTGATAGACAAGCCTTTCCAGATTCCGCTCTTGCACACGATTCACAGCGCCGGCTATCGCTTGGCCGAGCTGGAAACCGAGCCGGCGAAGAAGAGTGCGTGAGGCAAGGTCAGCGCCGCCACGCTCAGCCTCTGCCGTGCACCAGCGCAAGCTGAGCGTGTGAACTCCTGCGCGCCGTGACTGCTGCGAGCGGGCTACGCAGAAAAATCTGGATTGCCTTCGTCTTGCAGGCGGCGGCGATTGGGTTCGCCACGCTTCTGGGCGTCTACGGTGCGTCGGCGGTGCTCAAGGATGTATTGATCCAACGTGCGCTCAACAACGAAGCGGCCCACTTTTGGACCCAGCGCGAGGTCAATCCCGGTATTGGTCTTCCAAACACCTACAACATGCGCGGGTTTCTGTTGGCTCCTGGCGAGTCCAACGACTCGGTGCAGCTGCCGAAACCGCTGCGCAAGTTGCATCCGGGTTATCACGCGCTGCCGCGAATGGACGGCGGTGCGCTAGTCCTGATCGACCAAAAGCCTCAGGGCACGCTTTATCTGGTGTTTGATCAGCAGCAAGTCGAGGCCTTGGCGTTTTACTTCGGTGCGGTGCCGTTGGTGTTTGTGCTGCTGGTGATCTATGCCATTGCCTGGTTCACCTATCGGGTGAGCCGGCGTGCGGTGTCGCCGGTCATCTGGTTGGCTGGCATCGTCAAACGATGGGATCCCACAAAACCAGAAGTCGAGCTGTTGACTCCCGATGCCTTGCCCGTCGACGTGGAGGGCGAAGTGTTGGTGTTGGCCAACGCCCTGCACGGATTTGGCAGCCGTCTTGCCCAGTTCGTCGAGCGCGAACAGAATTTTACCCGTGACGCCAGCCATGAACTGCGCACGCCTTTGACGGTCGTCCGTATGGCCTGCGATCTGCTGCTTGCCGATGGTGACCTCGCCACGCATGCGACCAAATCGGTCAAGCGGATCAAGTGCGCCGCACGCGATATGGAAGCCCTGATCGAGTCATTTCTCATCCTTGCTCGCGAAGGTGACACCGGTTTGCCGGAAGAGGATTTCCTGGTGAATGAAGTCGTCCGTGACGAAGTCGACAAGCTGCGTTCCTTGGTTGAAGGGCGGCCAGTCGAGATGCGTGTCGAAGAGCCGCAGATGTTCGCCTTGCACGGCCCTTCGCGCGCGTTGGCAGTCATCCTCTCCAACTTGATTCGCAATGCCTGCCTGTACACGGAACAAGGCCACATCGTGGTGCGCGTCGAGGCCGACCGTGTAACCGTCGAAGACACCGGTCCCGGCATGACTGCCGACGAGCTGGCGCGCATTTTCGAGCCATTTTTCCGCGGCGGCGACCGTCGCCGCGATGGTCACGGAATCGGGCTCACCATCGTTCGCCGCCTGAGCGAGCGCTTCGGCTGGCCGGTCGAGTTCCTCAGCACGCCCGGTGTCGGCACACGGGTGTCAGTACGCTTCCCGCAGCCGCATCCGGTCGAACCCTGACAATTCCCCCAGCGGCAAGGCGGGCGGCGCGGCATACTCGACTCCGAGCTGACCCTTGCCCGGACTGTCCATGAATCCTCGTTCGCGACTCTGCTGCGCGCTTCTGTTTGCTGCGCTTGGCCCAACTGTGTTGCTCGGCCTGATCGCAGACGCGAGTGCCTCCGAAGCAAACAAATCAAGCACCAGCAAGAATGATTTTGTCCTGGTGATTCATGGCGGCGCAGGAACCCTGTCGCGCACCGAAATCAACGCCGAGCGCGAAGCGGAAATTCGCGCAGCGCTGGATGCTGCTCTGGATGCTGGCGCAAGCATCTTGGCTGCCGGCGGAAGCAGTCTTGACGCGGTATCTGCCGCCATCGTTTTGATGGAAGATTCGCCGCATTTCAATGCCGGCCATGGTGCGGTATTTACCGCCGAGGGTCGCAACGAGCTCGACGCTGCGCTGATGAATGGCAGCGATCGGCGTGCCGGTGCAGTCGCCGGCTTGCGCGAGATTCGCAATCCAATCTTGCTGGCGCGTGCAGTCATGCAGCGTTCGCCGCATGTGATGCTGGTGGGCGAAGGCGCGCAGCAGTTTGCCGACAGCATCGGCATGGCCCGCGTCGACCCCAAGTATTTCTGGACTCAGCATCGTTGGGACCAGCTGCAAAAAGCCAAAGCCGCCGAGAAAGCGGGTGCCGCGATACCGGCCACGACTTACTTCGGCACCGTCGGCGCGGTCGCGCTGGATCAGCAAGGTCAATTGGCGGCCGGAACTTCCACCGGTGGCATGACCAACAAGCGCTGGGGCCGCGTAGGTGACGCGCCGATCATCGGTGCGGGCACCTGGGCCGACGAAGGTTGCGCCGTGTCAGCAACCGGTTGGGGCGAGTACTTCATCCGCCTCGCGGTTGCGCATGACATCTGCGCGCGTCGGTCCTACGCCGGTGCCCCCTTGGTCGACGCCGCCGATGTTGTCGTCATGCAGAAGGTGCCAGCCTTGGGTGGAGATGGCGGCGTGATTGCAGTCGACGCCAAGGGCAATGTCGCCCTGCCGTTCAACACCCCTGGGATGTATCGAGGCTGGATTCGCAGCAATGGCGAACGCCAGACGGCGATATTTCGCGACAACCCATAGAAATAAGGCAGCGACAAATAACCAACGTGACCGGCTGAAACGCCGGTCCGCTGTTAAAATCGCGGGCCGTCACGACGCTTGCGTCGTCTCGCTGCTTCTATTCAACGCGTCCTCCCCATCCAACTTCAAGCAGGAGCTTCACCCCTCATGGCTATTCGAATCGCCATCAACGGTTACGGCCGCATCGGTCGCAATGTGCTGCGCGCCATCCACGAGTCCGGCCGCGCCAATGAGTTCGAGGTGGTGGCAGTCAATGATCTGGGCGACGCCGAAACCAACGCTCATCTGACCCAGTACGACACCGCGCACGGACGCTTTCCCGGCTCCGTTGCAGTGGAAGGCGGCGATCTGGTCATCAACGGCAGCCGCGTCAAAGTGTTTGCCGAACGCGATCCGTCCAAGCTGCCATGGGGCGCGCACGAGATTGACGTGGTGCTCGAATGCACCGGATTGTTCACCACCAAGGCCAAGGCTGGCGCGCATCTGGCCGGTGGCGCCAAGAAGGTCATCATCTCGGCTCCCGGTGGCGCAGATGTCGATGGCACCTTTGTGTACGGCGTCAATCACGACCAGTTGCGTGCCGGGCACACGGTTATTTCCAACGCCAGCTGCACCACCAACTGCCTGGCACCGCTCGCCAGTGTGCTGCACACCAGGATTGGCATCGTGCACGGACTGATGACCACAATTCACGCCTACACCAACGATCAAGTCCTGACCGATGTATTTCACTCGGACTTGCGGCGCGCACGCAGTGCCACCATGAGTCAGATTCCAACCAAAACCGGCGCCGCTGCGGCGGTCGGATTGGTACTGCCGGAATTGAATGGCAAGCTCGACGGCTTCGCGATGCGCGTGCCCACCATCAATGTTTCGGTAGTGGACCTGACCTTTGTCGCCGCTCGCGCCACCAGCGTCGATGAGATCAACGCCGCGGTCAACGAAGCCGCCGCAGGTGCGCTGAAGGGGATCCTCGGCGTCAACACCAAACCGCTGGTGTCCGTCGACTTCAATCACGACCCACGCAGCTCGATCTACGACGCCACCCAGACCCGCGTGATGGGCGGCACCTTGGTGAAAGTGCTTGCGTGGTATGACAACGAATGGGGCTTCTCGAACCGCATGCTGGATATGACCCAGGCGCTGATGGCGGCCAAGTAAGGCAGTGAATGGCGTGCGGGCATCGGGCCCGCAGGCCGCAGGACCTTCACATGAGGAGAGCAGCTTGTTCGCGCGCTGCGCGCACGCCTTCGCTTCGCTCGGTCCGCTTTACAAGGGCCGCACGGCTATTCGAGCTCTTGTAGAGCGGAGCTTGCTCCGCTGCCGTTTGGCCTGCTGGAACCCGCCGCCGCACGCTTGAGGCGATCAACGATCGCCTCCCACGCGGCTCCGTCTGGCGGCAATTCGGCAAGCAGAAACTGCGCGCCCCGCGCGTCCAACTCACGTAGCGCGGCATAGACGCCTTGCGCATAACGCTGCGCATCACGTGGCAAAGCAATGCCATTCAGCCTTGGCGGCAGTTCGCCAATTGCCAGCACTTGCACGCCATCGCCCTGAGTCGACAAACCGGCGCGCGAACACAGGTACAAGGGCGTGCGCGGCGCATAGTGCTGCTCGAGCGCGCCCGGAACTCGCGGTGCCTGAGTGTGTTCGTCACGGGTATTGATAGCCAAACCAAGCTGCTCGGCAGTCAACATCCCAGGCCGCAAGATGCGGGCTGAGCCCCCGCTGAGATCCACGATGGTGCTCTCGATGCCCACCGCGCAGTCGCCTCCATCCAGAACAATGGGCACGGCCTCCCCAAATTCGCCACGCACATGCGCAGCACGCGTCGGGCTGATCCGACCAAAACGATTGGCAGAGGGCGCTGCCAGTCCGCTCTCGAACGCGTGCAGTACCGCCAACGCCACCGGATGTGCGGGAATGCGCAGCGCGATGGTGTCTTGACCGCCGGTGACTTCCAGTGGCACATCGTGAGCACGCTTCAGCACCAGGGTCAGTGGTCCCGGCCAATGCTGCTGCGCAAATGGCCAGGCCGCATCAGGAATCTCGCGCGCGAACAATGACAAATACTCAGTCGAAGGCAGATGCACGATCAGCGGGTGATCGGCGGGACGGCCTTTCAACGCAAATACGCGCCGCACCGCTTCTGGATTGCGAGCATCGGCGGCCAGGCCGTATACGGTTTCGGTAGGCAAGCCGATGCATTCGCCGCGGCGCAAGGCTGCGACCGCTTCGGCGATCTTTTCATGGCTGACGACTGAATCACTCATTGCCGAAGTTTAACGGCCTGCGCACGCGTCCATGGCATTGCCGATAGCGCCAGCGGCACTGACAATGCGTGCTGACCCTGGTGGACAAAAGCACGCATGAGCATTCTTCGCATGACCGATCTGGACCTTGCCGGCAAACGTGTGCTGATCCGGCAGGATCTGAACGTGCCGATCGCCGATGGCCAAGTCACTTCGGATCAGCGAATTCTTGCTTCGTTGCCGACATTGCAAATGGCGCTAGCGAGCGGTGCTGCGGTGATGGTGACCTCGCACTTGGGGCGGCCAACAGAAGGTGTGTTCTCGGAGGCCGATTCGCTCGCACCGGTGGCGGCGCGCCTGTCCGAATTGCTTGAGCGCGAGGTGCCATTGCGGCGAAATTGGGTCGATCATGTGAGCGTGCTGCCCGGCGAGATTGTGCTGCTCGAGAACTGCCGAATGAACGCGGGCGAGGGCAAGGATGATGCCGCACTTGCTGCCAAGTACGCGGCGCTTTGCGACATCTTCGTGATGGATGCCTTCGGTACCGCGCACCGCGCGCAAGCCAGCACGCACGGCGTCATACGCGCCGCCAAGATTGCGTGTGGCGGTCCCTTGTTGATGGCCGAACTGGATGCGCTGGCGAAGGCGTTGAAGGATCCGGCGCGTCCGCTGCTGGCCATCGTCGCCGGCTCGAAGGTGTCGACCAAGCTGGAGTTGCTGGCCAACATGGTCTCGCGGGTCGATCAATTGATCGTCGGCGGTGGCATCGCCAACACCTTTCTGGCCGCGCTGGGACACCCCGTCGGCATCTCGTTGCATGAACCGGATTTGCTCGATACCGCGCGCCGCATCCTCGCCGATGCCAAGGCGCGTGGTGCTGAGATTCCGTTGCCCGTCGATGTGGTTGTTGCGCCTGTGTTCGCTGCCGATGCGCCCGCCACGATCAAGCCCATCGAAGACGTCACCGACGCAGACATGATCCTCGACATCGGGCCGACCACCGCGGCACGTTACGCCGAGATCATCGCTGCAGCTGGCAGCGTGTTGTGGAACGGCCCGGTCGGCGTGTTCGAGTTCGATGCCTTCGCCAACGGCACCGCAGCGGTTGCCAACGCCATTGCCCATTCCAAAGCGTTCTCGATCGCGGGCGGCGGAGACACCTTGGCGGCAGTGGACAAGTACGGCGTCGCCGAAGGCATTTCCTACATTTCAACCGGTGGCGGCGCGTTCCTCGAGTTCTGCGAGGGCAAGGTATTGCCGGCGGTGGCGGCGCTGGAAGCGCGAGCTGCCGACTAGTGGACTGTAACGGACAAATCGAAAGTAGCTCGCTCGGTCTGGCCGCGCTGGACTTGCTCCTCACTCCGCCAATAGCTTTGGCTATTGGCCTCGCTCCGGAGCGGCGTCCATC
>JBQTGY010000074.1:0-23842 GCA_052390415.1 Pseudomarimonas sp.
CGAAATGCCGTTCGCGGCCATGGGCCGCCTTGCTTGCGCGGCTGCTTCTGGCAACGACCGCATTGTCCGCGCAGGCGGCAGAACTGCGCATCGGCGATTCACGGGGCTATCCCGGCGACACCGTGGAAATCACCTTGTCACTGCAAGGCGATGGAGTGACCACGTCAGCGAATTTCTTGATTGAGCGCAGTTGGAGCGCTGCTTTTTCAAGCACGCCTGCAACGGTGCTCGTCCCCGGTGTCAGCTGCGGAGTGGAAGGCGAGCGTTTTCGGGTCATCTCGAATGTCACGGCAACCACCAGCCTTGTCGACATCTGCGTAATGCGAATGACCATCCACACATTCGACCAGCCAATCAACCCCTTCGTGTTCGGCCAGTCCCAACAATGCCGGGATGCCAATCAAGCGCCGCAGCCGTGCAGCATCGCCCGGGGATACATCGATGTCATCCACGAATTCGAGCGCTCCTTCATCGCCGTGCTGCGCGATCCGCCCGCCGCGCCGTCATTGCAGGAGGTGGTCGATTTCAACTATGGCAACACCGGCGCGACGCCACCGCTGGGCTTCGTCGATGCAGTGCGTCCGCAATACGTGCGCAAGAATGCCTTCTTCCCGCAATCGGCCTACGGCCAATGGATACTGGCCAACCCACAGTCGCCCATCGCGCGCCTGCATCAGCGCGGTGCGCGGTTCACGTTCACGACATTGGAGCAACGCGAACAGGCGCTTGCAGCCGCGCGCAGCGATCCCGCCGTTCACGACATCGTCGACACGCTCGGCTTGGTTGGACCTGAGCCAAGCTATCCGGCGTTGCTGCGTGAAAACGAACCGTTCGGCGTGTACTTGCTGGGCGCGTCTTGCCCCAGCATCACCATCGCAACGCCCGAGAGTCGATCCATCGAAATCGATGGAAACACCATCGATATCGTTTTGCAGGTCAATCCGAATCAGGTGTGCCTGGGCCTACCGCCCTCCGGTAATTCAAGTGCTGTGATCCAGATTCCCGGGTTGGCCGCCGGCACCTATACCGCAAACATCCGGGGTGGCAGCTTGCGTCGGTCCATTGAGCTGGTCGTTCACCCGGCCGGGCTGGCATCGACGGAACCAAGCCAGATTCCGAATCCGGACTTGCGGCTGTGGTTGGTGCTCGGGGTGTTGATCCTGGCGTTCTGGCGGTTCTCGACAGCAGGGCGCTGAGGCAGGGTCGGAACGGAGGTGGCTGGGCGAGCACATCCGGCCATATCGCGAGTTGATCCGACGTGATCGGGAAGGCAATCTGAATTCTCCGTTTGAAGTGGAGATCCGAGCGTGCGAATCGGAGCAATCGTTGGGGCGTTGGTAGGCAACGCGGTGCCGGTGGTGGGGATACTCGCCTTCGGGTGGTCGATCGGCACCGTGATGCTGGTGATCTGCATCGAGTTTCTGACCCTGACCTTGCTGGCTACCGCACGCATGGCCTGGCACCAGCGCCACAGCGGCGATCCCGCGCATGCTGATCCGTTGCTGCGTGCGCGGGCCTACCATCTGGTCTACGTGCGCCGCTCACGCGAGACACCCGAGCAGACACCCTCTGCGACGCGGATGCAGTCGCAGTGGATCTTCCCAGCCTTCATTTTTCTGATCATGGCTGCGGTGGTTCCGTTCGCCTTTGTCAACAAGTGGCCGGAGCACGCGGCGCTCTGGTTGCCGGTGCCGAGCGAGCTGAGCTGGGCGACACTGGCTCTGCTGCTGACCTGGGGATCCGGCTTCGTCGGCGAGTTGTCGACACTGGCCCGACGTCCGTTCCTGTCGCTGCGCGACGAGGGCGCGGAACTGCAGGCGCGTGCCGTCTCGATCGCGCTGACCTTGATTTTCGCCGGCGTGGCGGTGGGTCACTTGCAGACGCCCTGGGCGTGGCTGCCGGTGCAAGTGGTGTGCAAGTTCCTGCTCGACATGAAACTGGCGCTCACCGTGCGCGACGATGCAAGCTCCCGACCCGGGCAATTCGCGCTCTCGGAACGAATGCGTGCCGCTGAACGCGCGAGCAAATCGATGGACTCTTAGCCCGGACATTTCACGAGGTCGCGTCAAAATGCTCATGAAATGTCCGGGCTGGCTCCGGGCCGCGCAGCTACCGCCCCTTCGAAACGGATTGCCTGGTTCTGGATTACGCTTGGCGCAGGGGGAGGAGATCGAATGCGCTCGATCCTGATTCTTGTGTTGTTTGCGGCCGCCGGTGGCAATCCGTCCGCCGTCGCTCAAAGCGTATTCCGCAACGGCTTCGAGCCCGACGGCGTGCCCGAAGGCCTGCCGCTGAACGATACCGGCTGGTTCCTGTTTTTTCAGGGCGCGGGTACGCCGGGCGTGGTGAGTTTTGCAGGGGGATTGCAAGTACGACTCGTGCGCGGCGGAGAGTAAGCGCGCCATCCGTTCTGGCGGCGTGGTGGATGCGATGTGATGAACTGCAACACCATCCCGATGGTAGATGCCAGACTTCAAATGTGGCGCGTTGGATCGTTGCCGTGCTCGTGGTGGTGTTCGTGGGAGTCGCCGGCGGCCCACGGCAGCCGGTTGGTGGAACGCTCGATCATGCGCCGCACCTTGGGTGGGCCATCACCTCGATGCAGGGCGCGCAGGCGCTCAGGTACCACGGCGTCGTCGCGGGTGATACGACTGTTGTGGCGCAGGTAATCCAGCCAGGTCGCGGTCTTGTAGCGCTCGATCCAGATTCGCGGTTCGTGCAGATCGCGCAGCAGCGCCCAGCGATGTGCGCCATCGCGACGCCGAATGCGGCGACGTTCGGCCATTGCATTGAGGAATGCGACGATGTCTTCTTCGTCGATGATCCACTCCACCGTGATGATGACTGGCCCCGTGCGTGGCTCCACGGGTACGGCGGTTTCGGGTTCGCGGTATTGCCGCAGCGGGTCGAGATCGCGGTCGGCGGAAGGCTGCAGCGGAAATAACCAGCCAAGTGCCGCACTGGCAAGCAAGGTGCTAGCCGCGGCCAGCAATGCCACATCAACGTCGTGTACCGAAGCCACCCAGCCCCACAACCAACTGCCGCTGGCCAAGCCGGCGAAGGCGGCCATCTGGTACAGCGCCAGCACGCGTGCCACTACCCAACGCGGCGCTGACAATTGCACCGTGACGTTGAACGTCGACAAGGCCAGCACCCAGCCGGCGCCCGCGCCCACCATCGCCAGTGCAGCCAGCGTGATATCACTACTGGCGGCCGCGACAGCAAGCGCCAGTGCAGCGGTGACACTCGCCCCGCGCACCATCATTTCCGTGGACAAGCGTTGCCGCAACGACGTGCTGGCCAGCGCTGCCAGCACCGCGCCCAGACCGAACGCGCCCAACAACAGGCCATAGACGAAGGCACCACCGTTGACCAGTCGCGCCGCAATCAGTGGCAACAGGGCCAGCACCGCACCCGCGCCCAAGCCGAACACCACACTGCGCAACAGCACGGTACGAATCGAAGGCGATAACAGCACGTAGCGCAACCCCGCCGCCATCGCGCTGCCCAGTCGTTCGCGAGGCAACAGGCGTGGCTCGGGCTGTGGGCTCCAGCGCCACAACACCGCAATCAAGCCAAGATAGCTGACGGCATTCACTGCAAACGCTGCCGCCGCTCCCGCGAACGCAACGATGGCACCACCGATCGCTGGACCGGTGCTGCGCGCCAGATTGAAGCCCATGCTGTTCAGCGCCACCGCCGCTGGCAGTTGCGAACGCGGCACCATCTCCTGCACCGACGCCTGCCAGGCTGGTGCGTTGAACGCACCGCCGCAACCAACCAAGAACGTGAAGACCAGCAACATCCACGGCGTCAGCAGGTTGTGCCACGCGATCACCGCCAACCCGATCGACACCAGCAGCATGAACGTCTGCGCACACAGCATGATGCGGCGCCGATCCACGCTGTCGGCGATGGCTCCACCCAGCAACGAGAACAGCACCACGGGCAGCGCGATCGAGGTTTGCACCAGCGCCACCATGTCGGCCTGCCGGGTCATCTCCAGCATCAACCACGCCGCACCCACCGACTGGATGAGGCCGCCGAAATTGGACAGCAGATTGGCCAACCAGACGTTGCGAAATACCGGATGCCGGAACGGCGACAGAGCGGAGACGGGGGCATCCATGTGCGAATTGTAGGCGTACGGGTGAGCAAACCTCCGAGTGAACTCAAGCCGCCATCGGCATGCTGTCGACAAGTCTTTCGAGCGGACTCGCCGCGTGAAAATGATCGCCAAGGGCGAGATCGCAGCCGCTTTCTCGCAGGAATAAAGACTGCTGATCGGTTTGCACGCCTTCAGCAAGCACGTCGAGCCGCAGTTGATGGGCCAATACGATGATGGCCGCGACGACCCGCCCGGCCGAGTCGGAGGGCAGCTCCGCCACCAGACTCGATTCGATGCGGATCAACTCCACCGGCAACCCGCTGAGCAATGGCGCTGCGGGACCGTTGGACGAAGCGAGGTGACCCACCGATAGCGCGATGCCGATGCCGCCCGAGGCGCACAAGGCTTGCAGGCGCTTGATCAATTCCTGACCTGGCAATTCCAGTCCTGCATCCAGTTGCAGCCAGAGCGAATCGATGGACGCACCCGCCAGCAGGTCTTCGAGTTGCTGGGCCAGCGCCGGCTCACGCAACTGCCGCGAAGAAATCGACAGAGCAAGGCGCAATCCATGGGGACGGATCATCGACACTTGCGACAGTTCACGACACGCCTGTGCGAGCAACCAACCATCCAACCAGGGCAGCAAGCCGCAATCGGCGACCACCTCCGAGAACTCCTCCCGCTGCAAGACGCCAAGCACGGGGTGATACCAACAAGGAACCGCCTGCACGCCAACAATGCCGGCGTCCACCATGCGCACGATTGGCTGGTAGTGGATACGGAACTGCTCACCACCCGCGGCCAGACGAAACTCGGCTTCACGCTGCAATCGCGAAGGGGATGGCGCGGCAACGCCGTCGCTGGTGTAGCGAAAATCGTTGCGCCCCTGTTGTTTGGCGACATACATCGCCTGGTCGGCAAAGTGAATGGCTTCATCCGCTTCGAGGCTGTCATCGGGGATCACCGCTATTCCAACGCTGCTGGTGGTCGTCACTTGCACATCGGCCAGCGTCATCGGCTGCCGCAATGCTTCGATGATCTTGCCAGCGACACGCCCTGCCGACGCGGCGCAGTCGATCTCGCGTAGCAGCACGACAAACTCGTCGCCGCCGACCCGACAGATGGAATCGTCTTGACGTACGGCGAGCCGCAGTCGCCGCGCCACCTCTTGCAACAAGGCGTCGCCCGCTTCGTGGCCGAGCGTGTCATTGATGCGTTTGAAACGATCGAGGTCCAGATACAACACCGCCGCCTGTCCACCACTGCGCATCACCTGCCGGATCACCTGCTCCAGTCGATCGCGCAACAGCCGTCGATTCGGCAGGCCCGTGAGTGGATCGTGGAACGCCAGTTTGCGCAATTCGGAATTGCTGTCAGCTAGCTGAGCACTCAATCGATCACGCTCATTCAGCGCCGCCGCCAGACTCAAGGTCGCGGTCGCCATCACCACCATGAAGAGCTGCAACCACAACAGTGAGGCATTGCGGCTCTCGCGCAGGAAGGGTCCGCTGTCATTCAGCGCGCCCAGTATCGCTGCCACCGAAACAATCAACACCGCCAAGGCCGCACCGAACGTCCGCACTCGCAACACCGCCCACAACAGCACCGGCAGCAGCAGAAATGCCAGCGGCAAGTCCCGCGCCAGCACGGTGTTCCACGCGCCAAAGCTGAGCGCAGCGCCCACCACCAGCACCACCGTCAGTATCGAAAGCTCCAACGCGCGCGCAGGCGCCACCGACCGCGAGCCACCCCGCCACAGCAGCATCAGCGCCGGTGCAATGATCAGGTTGGAACTGGCATCGCCAAGCCACCAGGTCAGCCAATGTTCGCTGAACGGTGCCGCATCCATGCCGATCCAGCGCGTACCCAACACGCCGGCGGTGGCGGCGACGAGAGGCGCAAAGCCCGCAACAATCAAGGCAAAAGCCATGGTCCCGCGCAAGCTGTCGAAAGGAAACAAGGCGCCCAGCACCGAGCGCAGCAAGGCAATCGCAACCAGTGCCTCCAGCGTGTTGCCCACACCGATCAGCACGGCGACCGGCAGCGATGCCGGGAGTTCGAAACCGGCGTGCAGCATGAAGACCAGATTGACCATCAATGCGCCCGCGAACACACCGGGCCACAGACGCACGCCGCCGAAAAACAGGGCTGTGAGCGCGATTGCAGCGGGCGGCCAAATGGGCGACGCGCTGGTTCCCGGCATGGCCAGCGACAGACCCAGCACGGCCGCCGGCAAGTAGCTGAAGAACAGCAAAGCGCAGCGCCAGCCATCAGTCCAGCGCGGCCACCACCGATTGACCGTCAACACCTCGCGAATCTGCGCTTCACGTCGCCGATGGTGTTGACGCCACTGCTCGATCAGGTTTCGCATCGTCATCGGGGTCTGTTGAAGTTCACCAAACTGGCTGACGCTTCGACCATGCGTGCATCGGGCTGATGTGACCGTGACCGCGCTCGCTGTTTCGCACCAATGTCCGGTTCAAGGCGGCAGCGGTTGGCTGCGGTTCAACGACATCGGTCTGCCTGGTGGTGCCAATGTTGCCGACGATACCCATGTCGCGGCCGTCGTCATCGCGTAGGCTCGTTTGCAAATGCAGAGAACATCCATGCCCGAACCAGCCAACATGCCAGACACGTTGCCGCGACAACTGGGCGTGGGTGCGCTGTGGCTGCTGATCATCAACGGCATGATCGGCGCCGGCATCTTCGGCATTCCCGCTGAAGCCGCGCGTTTGGTTGGCGACTTCAGCCCGCTGCTGTTTCTGCTAACCGCCGTGTTGATGGCACCGGTGCTGCTTTGCTTCGCCGAACTCTCCAGCGCAACCCGCGAAACGGGCGGGCCGGCACGTTATGTGACCATCGCGTTTGGACCGATGGCCGGATTTCAGGCTGGCTGGGCGCTTTACATCGCCCGGCTGACGGCGTTGGCGGCGAATTTCAATTTGCTGCAAAGCGCCCTCGCGCACTTCTGGCCGGCGCTTGGCGAAGGCGCGCCGCGTGTCGTGGGACTCGGTGTACTGGCCGCATTGATTGCGGCGTTGAACATCATCGGTGTGCGCTGGGCGATGCGCTCGTTGGGCGTGCTCACGATCGGCAAACTGTTGCCACTGTTGGCGCTGACAGTGTTTGGCCTGCTCCAACTTGGGGAGCCGGCGACTCGGTTCGCGATACCCAGTCTGTGGCCAGCACAGGAGGCCGAACTCGGTGCCGCCTTGTTGCTGATGATCTACGCGTTCGTCGGTTTTGAATCGGGCCTGATTCCAGGCGGTGAAGCACGCAATCCGCAGCGCGACATGCCGCGCGCCTTGCTCGCCGCCATGTTGCTGTGCGGTGGTTTGTATGCCTTGGTGCAATGGGTGTCGCTGGCGCTGCTGCCCGATCTCGCGATCACGCCGCGTCCGTTGGTGGCACTGGGCGAAGTGCTGCTCGGACCGGTCGGCGCTGTGCTTGTGCTCGCCACCATCATCCTGTCGGTCGGCGGCAATTTGTTTGGCTCGATGTTCTCGGTGCCGCGGGTCAGTTACAGCCTCGCTCGCGAAGGCTTGTTGCCAACTGCGTTCGGTTACATCTCGCCCCGCTTTCAGACGCCAGTGTTTTCCATCGTCGTGTACGCCCTGCTGGGCTGGGCGCTTGCTGCCAGTGGCAGCTTCGTCTGGCTGGCCGCGCTCAGTGTGCTGACCCGCTTGCTGATCTATCTCGCTTGCATCGCTGCCATGCCCTCTGTGCGTCGACAGGCACCGGCCGATGCGTGGCGACTTCGCGGCGGGCTGCTGATGCCGATGCTGGCCGCCGTGTTCTGCCTCGCCCTGCTCACTCAAGTCAGTTGGCAATCGGTGCTCGCCACCGCGCTGCTGCTGGCGGTGGGCACGCTGCTGTATGCGCTGGCGCGGTGGAAAACGCGGCAAGCCCAGGCTCCGTAGGGCGCGCATTTGCCCGCCATTGTCGTGGTGCTCAGCATCGTCGTGGTCACGGGCCTCGGCCCGTCATTTATCGTCGGCGACCTGTCGGCGCGCCAAGGCGCCAAGCCCCGCCCTACATACCGAGGAAGCACGTGCAGGACGCTGCGGCGACTCGAAGAGCCGCTTCAGTCTCGTGCCTCCGCCGAGGGTGCGCGGATGGACTTCTGTAGATCGAGCAGGCTGTCCTGACTGACCGTAATCAGACCACGCCGGGGTCGATCCAGATCGATGATGACGTGGGTGACCAACAGGATCACGAGAAGCAGGCTGTAAGCGGGTATCGAAACCGGATGCTGTCCCAGCCCCGACACACTGCCCAGCGTGAATGCGGTCATGGCCAGGGTCAACAGCATCAGCCACAGGACGATCTCGGGCACGTGTCGCAGCAGCGAATCCTTGCTGGTCCCTTCGGCATCGATCATGGCATTGACTGCCTGCACGAACAGGCCGCTGGTGCTCGGACCGGGATCAAGTGCAACGGCCTTGCCGGCCAGCAACCAGATACGGCTGGCCACGTCGTCGGCCTGATTCAGCAAGCGCTGGCGCGTTGTCACATCGGACGCGCTCACGACGGATTCTTGTAAACGCAGATCCAGATAGTCGCGCAGCAAACCCTGCGTTTCGCGACGCAGCTCGACCGGAATGAGGCTGGCACGCAAGAACACGGTGCCGATGGCGTTGGCTTCCTCCACCACGGCGACGCTGCGCGCCTCATGGCGCTGCAGTGCCAACGAAAAGGAGAAGCCCAACAACAGCGCAAGCAAACCCATCAGCGAGGCCAGCATCGCGCCTATGTGGTTCTTGTAGGGCTCTTGATCAAAGCGGCTGCGGCGACCCAACCAACGACCCGCCTGCACCGCAAGCACCGTGAGGCCGATCAGCACCAGCATGATCACGAGGCTGTCTTGTCCGTATAGCCAATCCTTCATGCCTGACTTCCTGTTGGCACACCGAGGTCACCCTGAATCGGATCCTCGCGCTTGCTCTCCTGGTCACGCCTTTGCAGCGATTCGTTGTTGAGCACGCCCGCTTCGACAGACGGAAGCGGCAACACAGCGAGCACACCGCTAGAACGACAACCGATCAGAAGACGATGCATGCATGTTCGCCAGCACGGACAGAGTCCAGATCATACGGCGCGTCTTGCAGCAGGTGGAACCCGAGTGAGCGAATGCGGCACCAGGGTCGGGTGACATGCATGGAGCAGGCCGCGCCGGGTCTGTGCAAGTCAACCGACCCTATTGATCCGGCGACATATAGACAAGCAAGTTCAAGAGCAAAAGAAAAAGCCCCTCGACTTAACAGCGATTCCATCCGTTCCTCTGCGACCTCTGCGTTTTTTGCGCCTCCGCGTTGAACGCTCTGCGCATCATGCTGCTTGCTTGATCATTCGCGCCGCCTCAATCGTTGCTTGGCGCAACCTGCGGCACCCGCTGCAATGCGGACGCATCCACACCTTGTTCCGCCAGCTTCGCGACCAGCGTGTCAAAACGTGCTGCGTCCATCATCGGCTCACGCCCGAACACCCACGCCAGTTTGCGGTCCGGCGTCGCCAGCGCGGCCCCCTGGTAATCATCATCCACATTCACGACGAGCAACTCGGTGGAGAACGGCCACACGAACTGCACCTTCCAGCGCGCGCCACCGCTGCCTTCAATCACGCTCGAGATGCCGCGCCAACGTCGATCTTCCTCGCCGAAGCGCTTCTTGAAGACGAAATCGTTATCGATGCGACCATCCGGGCGTAAGCGGTATTCGTCGCGGGTGGCGACCTTGCCGTTCTCGAAAAAGTACGGAACGTTGGCGATCACGTACCAGGTCCCCATGAAGCGCGACAGATCCACCGATGGTGCCGCTTCGAGCAGCGGACGCTGACGGTCGGCGGAGCCGGCACAGGCGGCGAGCATTGCTGCGCCAAGCAGCGCAGCAGCGAACAAAACCAGCGGGCGAATCATCGGTTTTCGACTCCTTCAGCGAGTGATCGGCGCAACCTGCGCCGCGAGGAACTCACACAGTTGATCGGCTCTTGCCGACGTCTTGCACGTCATTGCGGCAGCCTAAACTCACCCACGTGTGCAGCGCGCAACGGTCTTGCGCGATGGCCTTGGGCAATCCAATGCCTTGGAACGTGTGCTCGCCCCGGCAGTCAGTGAAGCTGCCATGCACTTTCCTACCTGCGGCTTGCCAAATACGCCTTGCACGCGCAGGCGAACGTCGACATTCGCCCCACGCTGGCGTTCAGGAAACTCTGCGCATGCTTCAATCCACGTCCTGTTGGTGTGTGCCAGCATGCGTAAGCCATCGGAGAAACGAATGAACATTGCTTGGCGTTTTCTGGCGATCATCGGACTGTTACTCGGCCTCGCGACCAGCGTGGTTGAAGCCCGAAACTACGACCCACCGAGCCGGGTTGCCTATCTGAGTCACAGCGATGGCATCGTCAGTTATTCGCCGGCGGGCGAGGATGTGTGGCTGGACGTGATTCGCAACCGACCGCTGGTGCGGGGTGATCGGTTATGGACCGAACGCCGCGCGGTCGCCGAGCTGCAAGTCGGTAGCGCCTCGTTGCGATTGGATGAAGGAACCAGTCTGGAACTGCTGGAACTGGACGACGATTTCGCCCAGTTGCAGGTCGCGGAAGGCACGCTCGCACTCAGCGTGCGTCGTCTCGCACGTGGGCAAGTGATCGAAGTCGCCACCCCGAATCTGGCGGTGAGCATCGACCAGCCCGGCCGCTATCGCATCGACGTCAATCCCGACCGCAACGAGACCACCGTCGTGGTCTGGCAAGGCGCCGCCGAGGCGTATGGCGAGCGCTCGGAATTCTCTCTGCTCGCGGGTGAGGCGGTGCGCTTCTACAGCAGCGATCTGCGCGACTACGAGATCTTCGGACTGCCGCGTGATGACAGCTTCGATCGTTATTGCCTCGACCGTGATCGGCAGATCAGCCGCTCGGTGTCGCTGCGTTATCTGGACGACGATACCGCCGGCTTTTCCGCCCTCGATGAATACGGCAGCTGGCGCTCGGTGAGCAGCTACGGCAACGTCTGGTTTCCGGCGACGGTCGAGCGTGATTGGGCACCGTATCGGGATGGACGTTGGATCTGGCAGGAGCCGTGGGGCTGGACCTGGGTGGACAACGCGCCGTGGGGATTCGCGCCGTCGCACTATGGGCGTTGGGCGTTTGTGTCCAACCGCTGGGGCTGGATTCCAGGGCCGCGCAACGTGCGCGCCGTGTATGCGCCAGCGCTGGTCGCCTTTGTCGGTGGCAGCCGCTGGAGTCTGAGCTTTTCCGGTGGCAATCAGGCGCCGATTGGTTGGTTCCCGTTGGGGCCGCGTGAAATCTACGTGCCCTCGTATCAGGCCAGTCGCGACTATTTCAGCCGGGTCAACGTCAACAACACGGTAATCAATGTTTCCGTCATCAACACGGTGTACGGCAACTACTCGCGCGGCTCACTCAATGTTGGCCAGATCGAATACGCCAACCGCGGCCTGCCGGGAGCGGTGACTGCGGTGCCGAGCAGCGTGTTCATCAACTCGCGCTCCGTCCGGCAAGAGGCCATCCGACTCCAGCGCAATGGCCTCGCCAACGCGGAAAACCTCCGCGTAGCAGCCGTCGCACCGAGTCGCCGTGCGGTCTTGGGTGCGGCCGCGGAAGCACGCGGCCGGCCAGCGCGTGACGTGTTCGAGCGCCGAGTGATGGCGCGTACGCCACCACCGCCGGAGCAACGATCATTTGCGGATCGTGAGCAGCTTCTGCAGCGCACACCGGGACGAGCCGGTCCGCCCACCGTGGCGACGCCCGATCCACAGCGCAGCGACATCGCAGACAACGTGCGCGTATTGCAGGCCGAGCGCCGCCCGGTGGACGCACGCGAGCGCGGATCACGCCGCCGCAGCGACGACGGCCAAGCCGATTCGGGCGCGCCACAGGCACTCGAGCGTGGCAATCAATCACCGCGGACGCCAACCCGCACCGGGCCGGATTCCATTCCGACTCAATCGCCAGCGGACATGCCGCCTGCGCGTTCACGTCCGCCGCGGGGCGAGAACCAACAGATCCGGGAGCCTGAACAAGCAACCCCGACCCCATCGGGCGCGCAAGCAGGTGGTGAGCGTCAACGCGAAGGCGCTGGACGTGATCGGCCGGTCACTGATGATCGCGATGCGGCTGCACGCACGCAACAACGCCAACCGCAGGACGCAGAAAATCGGCGTCAGGAGGCGATGCGCGCGCAGCGAGCGCAGCAGCAAGCCGAGTCCGAGGCCGCCGCTCGTGAAGGTCAACAGCGTGATGCAGCAGCAGTCGAACGCCAACGCGAAAACGCCGGACGCGAGCGGCAGATGCAGGGCGAAAGGGACGAAGCCGCCCGCGAGCAGCGGCGCCAGCAACAGGCTGTCGAGAACCAGCGTCAAGCTGAATTGCAAGGCGAAAGACAACGCGAACAGGAGCAGCGTGAAGCGGCCGAACGCGAGCGTGTGCAGCGCGATGAGGGCGCGCGTCAACGGCAGCAGGCTGAGCAACAAGCTGCGGAAAATCAACGCCAAGCGGACGATCAAGCCAACCAACAACGCGAACAGCAGCAGCGCGAGGCGGAAGAACGGGAGCGTTCACAACGCGATGAAGAGGCTCGGCAGCAACAGGCCGAGCAGCAGGAAATGCAGCGTCAGCAGCGCGAACAGCAACAGCAGCGCGAGGCGGAAGAACGGGAGCGTGCGCAACGCGATGAAGAGGCTCGGCAGCAACAGGCCGAACAGCAGGAAATGCAACGCCAGCAGCGCGAAGCCGAGCGCGAAGCCGAACGCGAAGAGCAGCAGGCGCGCCAGCGTGAAGCCGAAGAGTCGGCAGCGGCAGAAAGACAAGCCGAGGCGGCGCGTCACGAAGAAGAACGAGCCAGGAACGAGCGCGAGGGCCGCCGCGAAAAGGAGTGAAGCAGTCGCGGTGGGCGCCGGTCAGGTGAGCCGGAAGTCAGGTGTGCAGGAATCCACCTGCCGCAACGACTAGCAGTGAGTTGCCGCCGCCCCTGCTCCGCTGATGCAGTTCTCGGGAAGTTTCAACACTCGCCGCGCATAGTGAGCAAGAGCGGCCGCGCAGGAGCGCGGCCCTCCGGTCCCCTGCAACCCGTCTGCACTGCGCGAGCCCGCTTGGAGGCGTCTGCTCTGCGCGAGCCCGCTTTTGGAGGGCGTCGCTCCTGCGACGCTGCTTCTCGGATTGCGCAACACGCACAACCAACTTGTCGTGCAATCACGCCATCAATTGCAAAAACCTGCGCTAGTGGACTGTCGAAACTAAGGTCTCTCGAAAATCACGCCGTTGCTCCACTGCACACGCGAGGCGCGACCGTTTGAATCCAGCGCAAACACGGTGCCATCGGCCCTTCCCTGGCCGTTGACGTTGGTCCAACTCGCATTGATCTTGCCGGACTCGGTTATCGATCCTTCGCCGCGTTCCTTGAGCTCAGGCTTGTTCGAGACCACCCAGGTGAACGACATGCCGGACTGTGCGATTTCATAGGTGTATCCGATATTGCTGTTCCAGCTGCCGGCGATCGAGATCGTTGACCGCGGCGCCGACGTAGTTGGTGGCGGAACGCTCTGCACCAATTGTGCAGTCTTGAATTCCGCGCAGCCGCGAGCGCGATCACGCAAGGCGGCAACTTTTGCATCGATGCCCGCCTGGACCCGACATTGGCCTGGGATCGCGTCGATTGAGTCAGCAAACACCGAAAGCTCACCACAGCTGGAGACCTCGGCAAACGGCGTCGACATGGCCTTTGCGTGCTCGCCATCGAGCAAGCCCAACTGCTCGCGGAGCAGCGTCATCTGCGCGCCGGCTTCCGTCGCCGCGCGCCGCACCTCATCGAGCAACACGGCACAGGCCAACGTTTCGGTACCGATCTTCGCCAGCAGACTATCGGCACGTGACCAATCACATTCGCCAGCCGCTTGGCGGGCTGATTCAAGGTTACTCGTCGCACGTTGCCTCAGCACTTGCACGTCATTGCGCTGCGCGCGAATCGAGCTGTGCAAGGCATCCATTTCGCCGATGAAACGGGTCAGCTCCGCGTCCAGGCGCACGGCTTCAGCGATGTCGGCGTCTGCGTCCATCAGCGAATGCCGCAGAAACGGACTGTCAGCTTCGAAGGCGCTGAATCGCTGTTGCTGTGCAGAGGTCTCGATGCAGTGGCGCTGATGTTTGGTCCGCGATACATCAGCGCGCAGTTCGGCCAGATAGGCCAGGTTCAACTGCTGAGCTTGCGCCAACGCCGTGTCGGCATCCTCAAACCGGCACTCGCGGGCCAGCCCACGTGCCGCTTCGGTGGCCTGATTGGCCCGCGATTGCGCGGTGTCGAATCGTGCCGATGCCGCCTGCGACAGGGCCACATCCACACCGGGATTCTTGCCATCGCCGAGCAGCCCGCGCCTACGCTCCTCATAGGTCGCGTCGAAGGTTTGCACGAACGTGTTCGCCTCGCCCTCATTCAAGTAAGGCGCGATGCGCTTCTCGACAAAGGCCTGCCTCAACTTCAGCAATTCACCTGCGGTGCTGACGCGATCAACGTTTTCCTTCGCCGTTTCCAGCAAGGCTTTCACGTAGGCCTTGTCTGCTTCGTCGGCACTGCTTTCGTCGATCAGCGCGCCAGAGATGCAGAAGAATGCATTCTCGGCCGCCTTGTCCAACACCAACGCACCCGCCGCTTCGGTCGCGCCGGGCACCGCCAAGCCGAGCACGGCCTGCTTGGCGTAACTCAAATACGCCTGGCGACTGCCATAAAACTGCTCCGGACAGCTGTCGATCGCACGCATCACCGCGCGCACACCAATGTCGGCGATGGTGTTGGCGCAGCTGCGCACGCCGGCTGGATACACCACCTGGTCGGCCGGATTGGGACGCGCCGGCCCCTCGACGTCACGCACCAACAACTGCGCGGTCGCAGCCAGCGACCAGGCCGAAGCAAGCAAAGCACAAAGCAACCGTCGCATGGACATGGATTGCCTCCCGTTTTCTTGCAGGATCGTCGATCCGCCAAGCGCGCCTGTCAATCCAACCGCGGCTGGGCGTCATGAATCCCAACGCCCGACAATTCGAGAGGGTCGCGATCTGACATCGGCTTGACCGCGGCGGAGAGAAGTGCCAGCGTCAGTGTGGGTGCGCCCGATCACCGTTGGACCCGCGCAGACCTCGCCCTCAACAGGCCGTCCGCGGATTTCGCGGTTGGTCCACCTACACCACAGACCGCCGCCAACACGCAGGAGCACTGCATGAGCGAGCAACCCAACAGCAACTGGTGGCAACGCAATTGGAAGTGGTTCGTGCCGATCGGTTGCCTGACCACACTGCTGATCATGGCGGGTGGCTTGGCCATGATCCTGAGCCTGGCGTTCGGCCTGATGAAATCGTCGGACGTGTATGCCGAAGCACTGGCGCGGGCGCGTGCCGACCAGGACGTGATTGAAGCGCTCGGTCAACCGATCAAGGAAGGCTGGTTCACCGGCGGAAACATCAACGTCAATGGCCCCAGCGGTGAGGCCGCGTTGTCGATTCCAGTCTCCGGTCCGCAAGGCGAAGGAACGATCTTTCTGGAGGCTCGCAAGTCAAGCGGGCGTTGGACATTCTCGACCCTGGTGGTCGCGTTGGACGCAGACGGAAGCCGGATCGATCTGCTCGAAGACGCGGTGGAATCGGAAGCGAATTGAGCGCTCGATCAGGGCTGCATCAGTCAATGGCGCAACCGAAACCCCAGGGCCCAGCAGCCAGGCCCGAAACCGCATTTCTTTGAATTGACCGCGAGGTAACGATCGCGAGGACAGGACCGCGAGCGGGATCAGCCTCCCGCTGGCGACTTCGGACTGTCAGGCGGCATGGTTTGCGCACCACCCACAATGATCCGCGCATTGCGCTGGTAAGTCCAATACGACCAACCCCAATTGATCAGCACCACCAATCGATTGCGAAAACCGATCAGGAAAAACACGTGCGCAGCCAGCCAGAACCACCATGCCAACACGCCCGAGATTCTCAAACCGCGTAGATCAACGATCGCAGCCATGCGTCCGATGGTGGCCAGATTGCCGTAGTCAGCGTAGTGGAACGGCCGCGTCGGACGGCTCGCCAAATGTGCCCGCACGCAGCGCGCCACATGCCTGCCCATCTGCTTGGCTGCGGGTGCGACGCCGGGCACGGGGCGACCATCCTGTGTCAGCGTCGCCAGATCACCGGCAACAAAAATCTCCGGGTGACCGGCGACGCTCAAGTCGGGTTGCACGGGCACCCTGCCCGCGCGATCCAGGGTCACACCCAAGGCCTTTCCCAATGGCGATGCGGCGACGCCGGCCGCCCACAATACCGTGCGCGCGGCAAGCCGCTGCTCGCCCAGACTCACGCCTTCGGCATCAATGCTGGTGATTGCTTTGCCAGTGAGTACCTCCACACCCAAACCAGTCAATTGTCGACGCGCCGCCGCAGACAGCGATTCGGGAAAGCTGGCCAGAATGCGTGGACCTGCCTCCGCCAGAATCACCCGTGCTTGCCCCGGATCAATCCGACGGAATTCGCGCCGCAAGGTGTGCCGTGCGATCTCGGCCAGCGTGCCCGCCAGTTCGACACCGGTGGGCCCACCACCGACAATCACGAACGTCAGCCATGCAGCGCGCAGCGCAGGGTCGGGTTCGGCCTCGGCGCGCTCGAACGCGGTCAGAATTTGGCGACGAATGGCGAACGCATCGTCGAGTGTCTTCAAGCCCGGCGCATGTTCCGCCCATTGGTCGTTGCCGAAGTAGGAATGCCCCGCTCCAGTGGCGAGCAGCAGCATGTCGTAGGCCAACGGCTCACCGCGCGCCAACAGCACGCGTCGCCCCACCTTGTCGATATCCACGGCCTCGCCCAACAAGACCGTGGCATTGGCCTGCTTTCGCAAGATGTGGCGCAACGGTGCCGCGATGTCCGGTGCCGACAATCCCGCCGTCGCTACCTGGTACAGCAAGGGCTGAAACAGGTGGTGATTGCAACGATCCAGCAAGGTGATGCGAACCGGCGCCCGCGCCAGTGCGCGTGCCGTCCACAAACCGGCAAAACCACCGCCGACGATGACAAGGTGCGGGCGTCCATCTGCTTGCATGGGCTTCATGTTCGGGAATTCGACTGAGACTACAAAGGTTGTCTGCGCAACTTTAAGGTAGCCGAGTCGTGCGAAGACTCGGAAAGCCCGCCCGCAACGCGGTGGCGCGATCAAAAGCTGAGCAAGGCGCTACCAACACGCTCAATGAACGACTGGCACAATTCCCGCTCGCGCGAATCAAGCACACACGGTGGATTGTCCGCATGTCCAGCTCGCCCTCTGTCACGCCACTGATTGACGAACGCACTGAACTGGTCGACGTGGTAAGCAAGGCAGTGGACTCTCGAATGCTGCTTGCTGTCCAGCCGCCCTTGTCAGCGTTGCCGCAGGCCGAGCGTCGAGAGGCCGAGGACCTGTGGCTGTTTGTCGCGGCGCCCGATGCGCTGCAGGCGGCGCTTGAATTGCAAGGTAGCGGCCGCCACGCGATCGCGATTCATCCGTCCGAATGCACCAGCAGCAGCCATGGTCCGCGACCGTTGGATAGCAACGTGGCGCTTGTTCGTGCCTTGTTGTCGGCGGCAGCGCCCGGGCAGATTCTGGTTTCGGAGGATGCTTACGCCGATCTTGCCGACGCGTTGCCGCGTGATGCGACCTGGGTGGATGCGCTGGCTTGGCGCGCGCACGGTCGCTATCAATTCGAAGGCCAGATCGAGCCAGTTTCCGTGGTCGAAGTCAGCAGCGAAAACAGCCGCTCGACGTCGGCACCGTCCGAGAGTGGTCGCCTGAGTCGACTGCCAAACGAGGGCCTCATTCCGGGTTGGCGCGCCGCCATCGGACAGGAAGTGCCACAACGACCGGGCTGGCGTTTGGCACGCCGTCTGGGCGTGGGTGGGTTCGGTGAAGCGTGGCTGGGCATCCACGCCACCAACGGCGAGCAACGCGTCTTCAAGTTCTGTTATCACGAGACTCGGCTGATCTCGTTGAAGCGCGAAGTGGCGTTGTTTCGGCTGCTGCAACAACGCGGGCAGGATCATCCCGGCATTCTGCCGCTGATTGATTGGCACCTCGACACTCCCCCGCACTTTCTGGAGTCGCCTCACGTGGCGGGCGGCGACCTGCGCCAGTGGTGCGCCAGTCGCGGTGGCGTGGCAGCCATTCCGCTGGCGGAGCGACTGCAGATCGCGGCACAAATGGCGGAAGCGCTGGCCGCTGCACATGCGGTCGGCGTGCTGCACAAGGACATCAAGCCCAGCAACGTGCTGATGGATGCGCGCGACGGCAAGATGCTGGTGCGGCTGGCTGACTTCGGCATCGGCGCGATCACCGACGAATTGCGCGCGGATGCGGCACAGATGACGGTGGCAGGCGGTGGCAGTCGCAGCGCGTTGTTCAACTACAGCGGCATGTTCGGCGGCACGCCCAAATACATGGCGCCCGAGTTGTTCGAGGGCAGCCCGTCAACGATCCAGGCGGACGTTTTCGCATTCGGTGTGGTGCTGTTTCAACTGGCGACAGGCGACTTCAATCGTGCCCTGAGCGCGACCTGGCAAGACGAAATCAGCAGCCCGCCGCTGCGCGCCAACATTGCCAGCCTCACGGCGCGCGAGCCGGCGCAACGACGCACCGATCTGGTCGCGCTGGCGACCGAGTTGCGCAATCTGGATCAGCGCGAAGCCGCGTTGGCCGAGGCGCAACGCGAGGCAGCGAAAGCGGAACGTGCGCGTCGTCTGCGCCGGTGGCTGGTGCCTGCGTTCGTCGGTGTGCTGGTGTTGGCATTGGTATTGGCCGGCATGCTGCGGAAGATTTCCGACGAGGCCGCACGCGCGAATGCCGAAGCCATTCGCGCCAACGCCGAAGCCAGCCGCGCCAACCTGGAAGCCGAGCGCGCCAACCGCGAAGCAGCAACGGCGAGTGAGGTCACCGAGTTTTTTGTCGACCTGTTCAAGATCGCCAATCCCGACGAGTCACGTGGCGCAGCGGTCACGGTCCGCGAAGTCCTCGACAAGGGCGCTGAACGTGTCGACGAAGAACTGGCCGGGCAACCGCGAGTGCGCGCGCGCTTGCTGCACGTCATCGGCAACGTCTATCGCCAGCTTGGCTTGCTGAGTGCCGCCACGCCGATGGCGGAGCGCGGTGTCGCGGTACTGCGCGAAGAGAAGGATCCCGGTGCGGACCTCGCGAGAGCCTTGAATCAACTCGCCGCCATGGTCGGCGACTCCGGCAAATTCGAGCAGGCCGTACCGCTGCTGGAAGAATCGCTGGCGTTGATGGAAAAAGAAGGTTTGCAGGACGACGATCACTATGGGGACGCGCTGAGCATCCTGGGCTCGATCTACAACGACATGGGTGAGCGCGAACTCGCGGGCCCGGTGCTTGAACGCACCGTGGCCTGGCGCGAAAAACATCTGCCGCCGGGCGACTCGTCCATCGCCATCGCCCTCAACAATTACGGCTTCCATCGCCTGCAGATCGGCGACTATCGCGGCAGTACCGATCTGTTTGAGCGCTCACTGGTCATTCGTCGCCAAGCACTCGGCGAGGAACATAGCGAAACGGCGATATCGTGGAACAACCTGTCGGCGGTGTATCGCCTGCGTGGTGATCTGGACCGCGCCGAAGAGGCGGCGAAGCGTGCCTCCACCATCTGGGAAACCACGCTGGGCGACAAACACACCTTTACCTCAGTGGGCTGGCACAACCTGTGCGTGATGGCGCGGCTGCGCGGCAAGTGGGCGGAGGCTCGTGACTACGCCAGTCGGGCGTTGGTGATTCGCCGCGCCAGCTATGGCGAAGATCATCCCTGGGTGGCAAACACGATGTCGGAAGTGGCGCAGGCAAATTCCGCGCTGGGCAATCACGCCGATGCCGAGACGGGTCAGCGCCACGCGCTCGCCTTGCGCCTGAAGCGGGACGGTGCCGAAGGCAAAGACGTCGCGCTGTCGCGCATCGTGTTGTCCGAAATCCTGCTGGCGGCGGGCAAGCAGGCAGATGCACTGTCTGAAGCCTCGGCCGGTGCAGCCAGCCTGCGTCGACTTGCACAAGCGAGCCCTGAAGATCGCGTTCTGCGGCAAGAGTTTGTCGCGGGACTTTTCCAATGGGGCTGGAGCCTGGCCAGCACGGGTGATCGTGATGCGGCCGTGCCGATCTGGCGCGAAGCATTCAAAACTCTTGAGGGCGTCGAAGGCGAGGATCGACTGATTCGCGTGGTCCAACTGCGTGCACGTTTGCACGCGGCGCTGGGGGAACAGCAAAGTGCCCTGCGACTGCGCAGGGAGCTGGATGACGCGGGATTCGTGGATCCGCTATTGGCCGCGCTGACGGCTGCTCCGTGAGTGATCGGCGGTGGCTTGCAAGCCGCTTCCCACGGCACCTGCATCCTCGTGGCGGCCGCCGCGCGTGACTGCGCAAGCTGCTGCATCGAAACTGGACCGAATCCAATTACTTTGTAAGAATTCGTGTCGGCAGCGCCAACCCAATCACACTTCACTGGCGACAGCATTTGTAAACTTGTGCCGTACAGGGTCCATTGCCCGCCTTAAACGGCATGACCTGCACGAAGTACCGCTGGTGAATGATGATCGCTGCAGGGGAGCGATCTATCCGTCCGAGGCCGCAATTCTGACCTGACGAGGTAGACCATGAAGTACCTGACGCGAATGCTTGCCTACACCCGATTCTTCGTTTTGAGTCGGCAGTGGAAGTCGATCCAGCAGTGGCTGTACACCCTGCCCGCGGATCAGGAAATGCGCTTTGCCGCGTCGGTTTATGGAGAGGCAACGCGCGCCTCCAAACATCCGACACCGCAGTTTTACGCCTCCGAAAATGTCGAGAGCTACAGCCCCTGGGGCGATGCCGCCGACAACGCCTTCGCGCTCACCCGTTCGGCCGATGTGCAGGAACAAATGCGCGGAATCGCGCTGTGGCTTGCGGTTGTTTACTACGAAACCCGCAACGCGCCGGTTGAGGCCCTGCGCAAACTGCATGTCGATGTGGCTTACGACCTCGAGCGCTTTCGTAGCTTGCATGAGCATGTGTTGGCGATCCGCCACGCGGCTTGAGCCGCCGAGCGAGCCAACCTCAGATCAAGACGGTAGCCTGCAGGCCGTCGTCCCGCATGAGTGGGGACGGCAGACCAATGCTCGCTGGCGCGCTCATCCCTGCAGGCCCTGACCGAGCTTCTTCAGCAAAACCGCCAATCGTGAGCGTTCGCTTTCGCTCAGTACCGCCAGTGCTTCCGCGGCTTCTTCAAAGCGAACCCCAATCGCCTTGTCGATCAATTTGCGGCCTTCGGTGGTCAGCACCGCCGCACTGGAGCGTCGATCATGCGGATCCGCCGCGCGCACGATCAGGCCGTTGTTTTCCAGCCGATCCAGACACGCCGTCATCGCGCCTGACGTGATCAGTACCGCGTTGCGCAACTCGGTGGGCGTGCGCCGGTAAGGCTTGCCACCGCGTCGCAACGTGGCTAACACATCCAGATCGGTGTAGTGCAAACCCAGCGGCTTGAGCGCCGCGTTCGCACGCCCTTCGAGCTGCCGTCCGATGCTCAGCAAGCGTCCAACGACCGCCATCGCGGTCGCATCGAGTTCGGGTCGTTCTGCCTGCCACTCGGCCAACAGCCGGTCGATACGGTCGCCGTCGCCCGCCTGATCCGCGTTCTTCACAACCATGACCGCTCCGTTTGCGTGATTCGATTGCGCGCTTCCCGTCGATTGCGACAGTGGATGGCGTGGTCGCCTGCACAGATCGACCCAAAGTTCTGCCTTGCAAATTCGCGCCAATGAATATTAACATCAAGTATCTTTATGTAAAGCTACTTTGACCAGCAACGCAGCGCAAACGCAGAACGTGATCCCCCACTCCATGCTGAATGCCGGCCCTTCCCCATCCGTGACGAGGCAACCTTGAAGCACGCATTTTTCGACTCAAACCAACGCCTTCGCAACGGCTGGTGGATGCTGATTTTCATCGCGCTGATGCTGGCTAGTCGCTTCGTCTACACGCCTGTGAGCCGCGCGCTGCAAGACTTCGGAGTCGCCAAGGACTGGCTGGAGCCGCTTCAGTTTGGCTTCCTGTTGCTGGTGACGTGGATCTGCGTACGTCTGCGCAAGGAGAGTCTTTCGAGCATCGGCTATGTCCTCGATCGACGCTGGGCGCGCGAGCTTGGCGTGGGCAGCCTTGTCGGCGTCGCCGCCGCCCTGCTGGCGGTGCTGATGATCTGGGCAGTCGGTGGCGTCACCCTCGAACTGGACCCAAGCCGCAGCGTTTCGATGTTGGCCTATGGCCTGTACGTCTTCCTGTTCGTCGCCTTGTTCGAAGAAACCCTGTTTCGCGGATTCGTATTCCAGCGACTCGTGGCAGGTACCGGCGTGTGGATCGCGCAAATCACCATGGGCCTGCTGTTCGCCAGCGGTCATTGGGGCAACCCCGACATGCAGGGCGGCACCATGGTCTGGGCCACTGTGGAATTGTTCCTCGGCGCCCTGATACTCGGCCTCGCCTACCTGCGGACCCGCAGCCTGGCGCTGCCCATCGGCATCCATATCGGCTGGAACTGGGCGCAAGGCCATCTATTGGGCTTTGGCGTCAGCGGCTTCGAACAGGCCGGCTGGTTCCGTCCCTTGTTGCAAGACCAGCCCGAGTGGGTCACCGGCGGCAGCTTCGGCCCGGAAGCCAGTATCTTTGCAGTGGTCGTCGACGTACTGCTGATTCTGCTGTTGTGGAAGTGGAAGGGCTCAGCGCCTCAGACCAACGTCACGGATGTCAGCCCCCGGTAGCTGCAACCCGCCAACAGACCAACCAAGTTCAGTAGCGCGTGCGCCCGCCCCCGCCACGTGTTCCCGCGGGCTTTGTGCATCAAGCAACCTGCGTAGCCCCTCCCTCTCCCCGTTGGCGGCGAGAGGGCATGCAACGGCCGAAACTCAGGGCCGATGAACTTCGGCGATAAGATGAACCAATCCAATTCGCACCGGCGCCAGCGCCTCAGTCACCACTCCAACAATCGTCGCTCAATCGACAACAAACTTCGACGAACACGGGCACATTCCCCGGTTAATCACGTTTCGACCCAACACCCGTTACACCCCCGCTTTGAAAGGCGTAACAGTTACACCCGCGTTTTCATCAGCTAACACCACAGTCACACCCCGCCAAGAACACCGCGAAGTCGGCCAAGTTCTTGATGCGAGCAAGAAACTTCGCATTGACCGCACGCAACACCAAGGCGACCATACGGTGCTACACCCCGCTTTCGGGGTCTACTTGGTGTTAGCTGGCAGGGGACACTTCGCGTGCACTCCCTTTGGCTCCTTTCACTCGCTTGGGTTCTTCCGTGGCTGATTGTGGCTTGGCGCAACAGCCATCGAAGCACTTGGGCTACTGCAGCCCGGTTCGGTGTGGCTTTAGCAATCGGCTGGGGTTTTGTCTATGCATATGCGCTTTCACATGCCTGGCGCCCTGAGCATTACGGGTCGCTTCCATCCACGGGTGACGGCGCGCGAATGGCGTTCGCTGCACTGTTTGGTTGGACTATTCCAGCCGCGTCTGGCACTGCTGCCTGGTTGGTTCATCGCTTCTTTGTCTTGCGCAAATCTCGTGCTGCCAGCTAACGTCTAAGGATAGATCGCGCGCAGCCGCGATCTATCCGATGTTGAACAAGCCCGGTGGTGGGTGTTCGGCCTTCTATAAGGAAAGAGCTTTTTTGAGACCCACCC
>JBQTGY010000075.1:0-16750 GCA_052390415.1 Pseudomarimonas sp.
TCTGGCACCTGCACGGCGGCTGGCGTCAAGGTCAGGCGGTCGGTGAATACCAGCAAGGTCTGCGGATTGGCTTGGCAGAATGCCTGGCTCTTGAGCCCAGCGGGGGCTGGCAGCAGAGCGCCAGACTCGTGCACCGACCAACGCCGTGCATCGACGGAATTGGCCAGCAGCAGAAACAGCAGGCCGGAGAGCACACTCAATAAACGAGTCATGAGTCGTGCCCCCTATTGGCAAAGCATGATGCGGAAGTTTTCGGCGGCCGGATACTCGGCCGTACCGAAGCGGGCAGCGCGCAGGGTGGTGGTGCGTCCGGTCGCTCCGCTGATCTCCTTCACTACCCGCGTTGAGCCGCCGGGTTGACTGTAGGAGTAGGCGACTACGCTGTGGTCGCTGCTGGAACCGGCGTAGACAATCTGTGAGTTGGCGCCGTACTGGAACAACACAGCGGGCTCCTGCGCAAACCAAATGGCCAACGGATCGCGGTGTGCGCTGATTTGCCGAATTTGCCGATTGTCGAGGCGGATGGAATAGAACTCCTGCGACATGTCCGGGTTGCCACCGGGCACCAGGTCGGCGGTATGGGTGAAATAGACCCGATCTTCTTCTGGCGCGATCAAGGCAAAGCTATTGGCGAAAAACCCGCGTGCGGGGGGCTGCGGCGTGGGCTCGGTGATGTAGCGCGGCACCTGACCGGGGATCACCGTGGCTGGGTTGTTGGCACCAGAAGGATTGGGCGTGGCACCGATATACGTGGCACCCCGCTCGATGCCGAATACGGTGCCGCTGAAGCCGACGTTGCGCAGGAAGATCAAGTTCGATCCTCCTGCACGCGGCTGAGTGCGGCTGATGTTGACCACCGGCACGATCACGTTCTGACTGAGGTAATACACATAGGGCGCAGTTTGGTATCGCGAGCCGGCTGCCGTTTCTTGCTGCCACAATGGACGCAAGGGATTCTCCAGCACACGGTTGCTGGTAAACATGAAGGCGTTGCCGTCGCCGGACATCCGCAACGAGGCGCCATCGGTATTGAATATCCCTGCCTGGCCGCCGACCAATGCGTTGATCCGTTGCGGGATGTCGTCGATGAACTGGCCGCTGGCCACATCGTAAAGTCCGGAACGACCGGCGATAAAGCCGTTCTGCGGCACGATCCGCCGCGGGCGGCCATCCACGGTGATCACATCGAAACGGACTATGAATTCGTCAAGCAACGCCTTTCCCGCGTTTGCCGTCAGCCCCGACACTTGGCCAACGTAAAACTCGTTGCTCGCCAGCGGCACTTGCGAAAGCTGGCCAATGACTTGGCGCGCGCCGGTTGCGGTGTTGATGAGTTCGGCCGCGCCGCCCAGACCGACCACTTCGGTGACCTGCGCGGGAGCCGGCTCTCCGGGGAGTTGCAAGAAAGGAAAACTGATGCTGCCGGATCCCGAGATTGCCACCACACTGCCATCGCGCGAAATACCTGTGACGCGCTTGGGAAACCGCTGGTTCACGCCAAATTGATCCACCACGCTGGCTGTACCGCTGGTGATGTAGCTCAGTTGGCGAGTGCGCGGATTGAACAACGCTACTTCGGCCGCCGCCGTCTCCGGTGCATCGTTGGGCAAAGCCACGATCACCACTCTGCCATCTGCGGTCACCGAGCCACTCGTGTTCGAACCGGTGGCGTTGTCCAATGCGAAGTTGAACACCGGCGGATCCACCCGCGTGCAGTTCTGCGCCTGCGCGGTTTCCACTGGCAACATTCCCGCGCCCAAACCCACCACCCACAGCACCGACCCCACGCGGCAAAGGCTGCGTCCGACGATTGTTTGCATTTCCCATCCCCCAGAAAAAACCGGCGCTGGCTACTCCCCTCGAGTAGTTTGATGAGGGCGTGAGGACGTCATGCTTTTTTCTAAAGTAAACGCCTGCCGCACGCGAGCCCCCATGCTGTGTGCGGTAACGCACGCTACGGCTTTTGAATCAAGGAAATCAAGCCCCTGGAAAGGGCGATTCGTGGCCCGATCAGGGTTGCTCAGTTGCCCGCGCTGCTTCCTGCAATCGCATCAATTCGGGGTCACCCGGCAGCGCCTCCAAACCACGCAATGCAGCCGTATTGGCCTGGCCCGGATTACCGCGTTCAAGCCAGGTTTTCGCGGCGGTGGTGTAGTCATCGGCGATCTGCCTGAGCTGGTCTTGGGCGGCGGAATCGTCCGGCGCTAGACGCAAAAGTTCACGAAGATGGAACACCGCGTTGTCACGTGGCGGGGTAGTGATGTTGTTCCTGGCGAGCGCATCGGCAGCGCGCTGGCGCAGGGTGTCGACATCCTGCGTTTCGGCAGGCGTGGCCTCGGGCATGGTGGTCGTCGACTCACCGCGCAGGCGCGCATCGACGGCAATGATCGCCTTGTGGTTGGAAAAGTGCTGCTTGGCCTGATTGATCAACAAGCCCGCCTGGATGCGGTCGCCGGCTTGCAACAGTTGAGTCGCGTCTGCTGCCACTGCCTGGCAAAGCGCTTCCACCAGTTCAAAGGCGTCGCTGTCGGTGGGTCGTTCGACCAACATCAGCGACAAGGTGTCGTGCGCACTGGCGCCAGCGGGTGCGAAGTAGCGACGTTCATCGATTCGCTTGCGAACTTCCGAGGCCAATTGCAGCCATGCCTCGTCGGCACCCATGTTCGCGGTCGGCAGCTTGCTCGTCTGAGTATCGGTGGTCGTGGTTGCCGGCGGGCTCGGTCGCCACTGCCACCAGCCAAGCACCAGCACCAGCAGAACTGCCGCCACGGCGCCGCCCCAGCGCAAACCACGCTGCCATGACGATGCACCTGGCGGAGCGTCGTCATCGGCGACTGCCACCTGCCGCTGGGTGCCGGTGCGCGGACGCGAGCTGCGCTGGCTGGCATTGCCTTTGGAAAGCGCGGCGTCATCGAGCGTCGGCAGCAAGGCATCGATCGCCGCGCACAATTCGGCCGCCGAACCGACACGTCGGTCCGGCAACTTTTCAATCATCGAATCCAGCAGCGGCTGCAGCGGCCGCAGATGTTCGGGCAGCGGATCGGCATTGCGCGCGATCTGCGCCATTGCCACCGCAAACGGATCGGCCGCGATGAAGGGCAGCTCACCGGTCAGCATCTGGTAAAGCATGATGCCCAGCGAATACAGATCGCTGCGCCCATCCAGCGGCTGGCCCTGCACCTGCTCGGGGCTCATGTAGCTAGGCGTGCCGACGATCATCCCGGCCAAGGTCTGCGCGCGGGTCATGTCCAGCGCCTTGGCGATGCCGAAGTCGGCGACCACGGCGGTGCCATCGGCGCGGAACAGGATGTTGCCGGGCTTGATGTCGCGATGAATGATCTTGTGCGAATGCGCGAAGCCCAACCCTTCCGCCACCTCGCGCAGGATCAACAACTTGTCGACCACCGAATGAATCTTGGGCAAGCGCTCGTCCAGCGTGCCACCCGAGAGCACTTCGGTGGCCATGAAGAAATTGCCACCGGCTTCGCCAATGTCGAACACCGTCATGATGTGACGGTGATACAGCCGCGCCGTGAGTTGCCCCTCGCTGATGAAGCGATCACGAAACTCTTCGTCCATCGCGTGCTGCGGCGAGATGACTTTCAGCGCTACCTCGCGCTTGAGCTTTTCCTGGGTCGCCAGATACACGGTCGCCATGCCGCCCTGGCCCAGCTGCTTGTGGATGACGTAGCCGGGGATGAGCGGGGAGTTGCTGGCTTTGGGTGTAGCGCTCATCGGCAAAGCACCGTGACGGGTGGTCGCCGGGATTGTAACGATGCTGTCGGCTAGGGTTAGCAGTTGCGTGCCGCGGACTCGCGCCAAGTTCCTCCCCGCGCATCACCGATGCTTGGCGTTACACTGCGCGCCGCGCGGGCTGCCCGCGCTCGCCACCGCCAACTTCTTCCTTGACCGGACAATCCAGGCACATGCAGGCAGAGGACGCCAAGCGGCCCGCCACTGCCATTCTGATCGGCGCGATCGGCGTGGTGTTCGGCGACATCGGCACCAGCCCGTTGTACACGCTGAAAGAGGCCTTTGGCCCGCATTACGGCCTCTTGCCCAACGACGCCAACGTGCTCGGCGTGCTGTCCTTGGTGTTGTGGGCGATGGTGTTGATCGTCACCGTGAAATACGTGGCGGTGATCCTGCGCGCGGACAACCGCGGCGAAGGCGGCATCCTGGCGCTGATGGTGGTGGTGCAACGCGGGCTGCCGTTAGCTTCACCCTTGGCCTACAACATCGGGATTCTCGGCATTCTCGGCTGCGCCCTGTTTTTTGGGGATGCGGTAATCACACCGGCGATTTCGGTGTTGTCGGCGGTCGAGGGATTGGAAGTGGCGGCACCCGCGCTGCATCGATTCATCGTGCCCATCGCCGTGATCGTGTTGCTGCTGCTGTTCGCGATGCAACGCCACGGAACCGAGCGCGTCGGCAAGATCTTCGGTCCGGTGATGGTGCTGTGGTTCGTCTGTCTGGCGGTCCTGGGTGCGGCTCAGGTTTGGCAGAATCCTGGCGTATTGCGCGCGGTCAATCCGATGTGGGCGGTGCAGTTTTTCATCGCGCATGGCGTGGCGGCCTGGTTGGCGTTGGGCGCGGTGGTATTGGCAGTGACCGGCGGCGAAGCGTTGTACGCGGACATGGGCCATTTCGGCCGTCGCCCCATCCGGGTGGCGTGGATGACCTTTGTGATGCCAGCGCTGTTGCTCAATTATTTCGGCCAGGGCGCGCTGCTGCTCGCCGATCCCGCAGCCGTACAAAATCCGTTCTATCGCCTGGTGCCGGAATGGGGTCTGTTTCCGATGATCGGGTTGGCGACACTGGCGACGGTGATCGCCTCGCAGGCGGTGATTTCGGGCGCATTTTCGCTGACGCGACAGGCGATTCAACTCGGCTATCTGCCACGCCTCAAACTCATCCACACCTCGGATGAAACCATCGGGCAGGTGTTTTTTCCGTGGGTCAATCGGGTGCTGCTGGTGACGGTGATCGTGTTGGTGGTCGGCTTTGGCAGTTCAAGTGCGCTGGCCGCCGCCTACGGTGTATCGGTGACCGGCAGCATGCTGATCGATACCATCCTGTTGATCATCCTGGCCAGTCAACGTTGGCGCGCGCCGGGTTGGGTGATCGGGCTGATTGGCATCGCCTATTTGGTCATCGATGGTGCCCTGTTCAGCGCCAATGCGACCAAGTTCTTGCAGGGCGCGTGGGTGCCGGTGGCGCTGGGCCTGGTGGTGTTCACGCTGATGCGCACCTGGCGGCGCGGGCGGCAACTGTTACGCGCGCAAATCGACAGCAACAGTCTGCGCATCGAGCACTTCATACAAAGTCTGATGCAGCACCCGCCACATCGGGTCAGTGGCACCGCGATTTTCCTGACGCCTTCGTCGGAGTTCGTGCCTCCCGCGTTGTTGCACAACCTGAAGCACAACAAGATCCTGCACGCGCGCAATTTGTTGCTCAGCGTGGAGACCTTGCGCATCCCACGCGCCGAAGCACACGAGCGCGTCAGCTACATCGACCTCGGCCACGGTTTCGCCCGCTTGAGCCTGCGCTTTGGCTACATGGAAGACCCCGACGTGCCCCGCGCCCTGCGCAAATGGACGATACCAGGCGAGCCACTGGAGCCCCTGGATACCACGTTCTTCGCCAGCAGCGAAACGGTGAGCGCCAGCGCCAACCAAGGCATGGCCCTGTGGCGCGACAAGCTGTTCCTGATCATGTCGCGCAACGCCTCACCGGCGACCGAGTTTTTCTCGATTCCGGGTAATCGATTGGTGGCGTTGGGCACGCAGGTGACGATTTAGGCGGCGCACCAGCCTGGACATTTCATGAGGTCGCAGCAAAATGTCCTGCCACCGTTTTGGTTCCGAGGGTTGCCGGCAATCATCGCTTTGAACAGGGCAATCACCGGCATTTTGCCGCTGGCACGGCCCTCGTTCGGTGGCTTCGCCGCTACGCGGGGCTACCGCCCCGATGTCCTTTTCGGTGATCGCTGCGTTGCGCCTCGCCGCCATGGCTGGCCACTTTACTCACGCATGAGATTGGCGCTTCCCTCTCATCAGCACCAAATACACCATCGCCGCCACCGCCAGCCCCACAAACCACGCATAGGTGTAGATGATGTTGAACACCTCCGGCACGCTGGCAACTAAGCCGGCGGCTTTGAGAAAGCCCGGCAGGTTGGGCAGCACGCCAATGACCAGCGCGATGAACGCGGCGGGATTCCAGCCGTTGCGGTAGCCGTAGACGCCGTGGTGGTTGAACAGGGCCTTGTGGTCGAGTTGTGTGCGGCGGATCAGGAAGTAGTCGGCCAGCATGATGCCGGCGATGGGTCCGAGCAGGGCCGAGTAGCCGATCAGCCAGGTGAAGATGTAGGCGCCGGTGGTCTCGAGTAGCTTCCACGGGAAGATGGCGATACCGATGCCGGCGGTGATGTAACCACCCATGCGGAACGAGATGCGGCCGGGCGCCAGATTCGAGAAACCATTGGCCGGTGCCACCACATTGGCGGCGAGGTTGGTGGTGAGTGTCGCCAGCAATAGCGCGAGCAGGGCGATCACCACGCTGACGCCGCCCATGCGGCCCGCCAGTGCGACGGGGTCCCAGATCGCTTCGCCGTAGATGACGACGGTCGCCGACGTGACAGCGACGCCAATGAAGGCGAGCAGGGCCATCGGCAGTGGCAGACCCAGCGCCTGGCCCAACACCTGGTCGCGCTGGCTGCGCGCGAAGCGGGTGAAGTCGGGAATGTTCAGCGCCAGCGTTGCCCAGAAGCCGACCATCGCGGTCAGCGAGGGCCAGAACAGGCTCATGAACTGGCCGGCTTTTGCGCCACCCGGATCAAACGCCGACGGTGTCGACAACATCGAGCCGAAACCGCCGGCCCGGTCGTAGGCCCACCACAGCAGCGCCAGACACATGGCGATCAGCAGCGGTGCCGCCCACAGCTCCAGCCAGCGGATCGACTCGGTTCCGTAACGAATAAATCCGACGTGCAACAGCCAGAAGCCGAGGAAGGACAGGGTTTGGCCAAGATCGATGCCGAGCACAGGCAGCTTGTCGCCGACGATGGCGTTGCCGCTGACCACGTTGATGATGGTGTAGATGGCCGCGCCGCCGACCCAGGTCTGGATGCCGAACCAACCGCAAGCGACCAGCCCACGCAGCACTGCCGGCAGGCGCGCGCCGCGCGTGCCGAACGAAGCACGCAGCAACACCGGAAACGGAATGCCGTGTTTGGCGCCAGCGTGGCCGATCAGCAGCATCGGCACCAGAACAATCACATTGGCAAGCAGGATGGTGCCCACCGCTTGCACCCACGACATGCCTTCGGTCACCAGGCCCGCCGCCAACATGTACGCCGGCACGCAGATCACCATGCCGACCCACAACGAGGCAATTGCCTTCCAGTCCCAGGTGCGCTGCCAGCCGGTGGTGGGTGCCAGATCGTCGTTGTAAAGATCGGCGTCGCCGGAAGTCACGCCTTGCTCGCCGAAGGAGAAGGTCGGCAGGTGTTTGTTGCGGGTCATTCGAGGTTTCCCCTGTAACAGTCAACTGAAGGCAAACAGCATTTCAACGCGGAGGCGCAGAGAAACGCAGAGAAACGCAGAGAAACGCAGAGAAAATCAAGTGGAAACCTTGCTATGCCCAAGTGTTCCCATGCGCTTCTGCGCGTCCCTCTGCGCCTCCGCGTTGAAGATTCTTGCTCTTCAATCAAGCCGATTCGACAAGCTTGCGCATCGGATTGTTCGGATGCGTGGTCCAGTCGCCGAATTGGCTGCCGTCGTCAACGCGCTCCATCGTGATGCAGCCATCTACCGGGCAGACATGCATGCACAGGTTGCAGCCCACACATTCCGCGTCGACGACCTCGAAGAAACGCATGCCGTCTTTCAGCGGTGTGATGGCTTGGTGCGCGGTGTCTTCGCAGGCGATGTGGCACAGCCCGCACTTGATGCACTTGTCCTGATTGATGCGCGCCTTGATGTCGTACTTCAGATTGAGGAACTGCCAGTCGGTGACGTTGGGCACCGCCTTGCCGACGAAGTGATCAAGCGTCGCGTAGCCTTTGCTGTCCATCCAGTTCGACAGCCCTGCAATCATGTCGTCGACGATCCGAAAGCCGTAGTGCATGGCGGCGGTGCAGACCTGCACCGAGCCGCAGCCCAGGGCCATGAACTCGGCGGCGTCGCGCCAGCTGCCGATGCCGCCGATGCCCGAGATGGGTCTCCGGTAGGTTTCCTTGTCGCGGGCGATCTCCGACACCATGCTTAGCGCGATCGGCCGTACCGCCGGTCCGCAATAGCCGCCGTGCGTGCCCTTGCCATCAACCGTTGGCGTGGGTGCCATCAGATCCAGATCGACCGTGGTGATCGAGTTGATCGTGTTGATGAGTGAAACCGCATCCGCGCCGCCACGAAACGCCGCGCGCGCGGTGGCGCGGATGTCGGTGATGTTGGGTGTGAGCTTGACGATGCACGGCAGACGCGAATGCTGCTTGACCCAGCGCGCCACCATCTCGACGTATTCGGGCACTTGGCCCACGGCCGAGCCCATGCCGCGCTCGCTCATGCCATGCGGGCAGCCGAAGTTCAGCTCCACCGCATCGCAGCCGGTGTCTTCCACCTGGACCAGAATTGACCGCCAACTCTCCTCATCACAAGGCACCATCAGCGACACGATCATGGCGCGGTCCGGCCAGTCGCGTTTGACCTGACGAATCTCGGCCAGATTCACCGCCAGCGGGCGATCCGTAATCAATTCGATGTTGTTCAAGCCGGCGATACGCTGGCCGTTCAACTTCACCGCGCCATAGCGCGAGCTGACGTTGACCACCGGCGGATCATTGCCCAGCGTCTTCCACACCACGCCGCCCCAACCGGCCTCAAAGGCGCGATTGACGTTGTAAGCCTTGTCGGTCGGCGGCGCCGACGCCAGCCAGAAGGGATTGGGAGATTGGATGCCGACAAAATTGCAATGCAGATTGGCCATGGTGTGATTCACTCAGTGCAGAGCGTTCAACGCGGAGGCGCAGAGGAGCGCGGAGGAACGCAGAGAAAAGCCAAGTCGAAATGGTCGACGCCATTCGAAGTCAAGGTAAAGCGGGTTAGCTCGAGAATCCTTCATAAGTTATTTGCAATGCGTTTGATGCCTGCCTTGAGGGGTATGGCATGAAAGTTGATGAGTAGACCCAATCGTTTGGCAGCCAAACGGAGGTAGGTCAGGAGTTGCGCATGATGGACTGGCAGCAGGGCCTCAACTGCCTTCAGCTCAACCACCACGCGGTCTTCGACGATCAAATCGATCCGGAAAGCGCTGGCAAGCTCCTGCCCCTCGTAGTGCGCGGTGAGCGCCTGCTGACTCTGAAATGCAAGCCCCTGCAGACCCAACTCGACGGCAAGCGCCATTTCGTAGGCGGACTCGACCAAGCCGGGCCCAAGGCAACGCGAGACCTCAATCGACGCGCCAATGATCCTGGTCGCAACCTGGTTCTCGATTGACTCGTCGACACCCACCGTCTCAATTCCCACGTGGCCAAGTTTCACCCGGTTCTCCCGAACGCCCAGACATGCCGAACTTCCGCTTCACTCGCTCCCTTGCTCTTCTCCGCGTTCCTCTGCGTTTCTCTGCGCCTCCGCGCTGAAAGCTCTTGATCTCTCACAATCGTCAAACGTGTCGATCAAGCCGCCGACAAAAAGCGATGGATTGAAGCCGCCGCGCGTTTGCCGTCTTCCACGGCTTGCACGGTCAGATCCATGTGCCCTAGCACGCAGTCACCACCGGCCCACACGCCGGCCAGCGAGGTTCGATATTCCTCGTCGACACTGATGCGGCCATCGCGCAGATGCAGGCTTGGACCATCGCCGGTATTCAAATCCGATGGGTCGAGTGCCTGCCCGATTGCCTTGAGCACACTGTCGGCGGGCAGGCTGAAATACTCGCCGCTGTTCTTCAATCGCCCCGCCGCGTCGGCGTAGGTGTATTCGAATTCGATGGCGGTCAGTTGGCCGTCGTCATCCAGCAGTCGATGTGGCTTTGCCCAATGAATCACGTTCACGCCTTCGGCTTTCGCAAACTCCTGCTCATCGACGGTAGCGGTCATTGTCTCCGGCCCGCGGCGATACACCAGGCTCACCTGTTCGGCACCCATACGCTTGCTTTGCACGGCTGCATCCACCGCCGTATTGCCACCGCCGATCACCACCACCCGGCGACCGATTGCCAGCCGTGACAAGTCATTGCACTGACGCAACTCGGCGATGAAATCCACCGCATTGCGCACGCCATCCAGACTGTCACCATCCACGCTCAACGCATTCACCGCGCCCAAACCCAAGCCCAGAAACACCGCGTCGTAATCCGCACTCAACTGCGCCAACGACAACTGGCTGCCCAGCGCCTGTTCAAAATGCAACGTGATGCCGCCAATGCCGAGCAGCCACTCAATCTCGACCTGCGCGAAATCCGGCACTTTGTAAGCAGCGATGCCGTACTCGTTAAGCCCGCCGGGCTTGCTGCGCGCGTCGAACACATCAATCTGATGACCTTCGCGCGCCAGATGATGCGCGCACGCCAAACCCGCTGGCCCCGCGCCCACGATCGCCACCCGCTTGCCAGATTCAGACTTGCGCGCGAACAGTTGCGCGCCGTCGCGATACACCCAATCAGTGGCATAACGCTGCAACGCGCCGATCTGGATCGCCGTGTCGCCCTCCTTGTTGCGCACGCAGTCGCCCTCGCACAACACCTCGGTCGGACACACCCGCGAGCAACTGCCACCCAGAATATTGGCCGACAAGATCAGCTCCGCCGCGCCGCGCTGGTCCTCGGTCGATATGCGTCGGATGAAGCGCGGAATATCGATGCCGGTGGGGCAGGCCTTGATGCACGGCGCGTCGTAACAAAAGAAACAGCGATTGGCCTCCACCAAGGCGGCTTGCCGCAACAACGGCGGCGCCACATCAGCAAAGTTGTGCGCCAGCTGTTCCGGCGTCAAGCGGCCAGCCGCGATGTCTGCAATCGGCAAACGGGTCATGCGGTCTCCTTGAATAAGTCGATGCCAACGGCTTGCGCAGGTGGCCGAAACGCGTCCCCCCAGGCACGCGCCGCGATAACCCTAAAGTTACCGCAAAGGAGGCTGCTGCATCGCAATGAATCGCGATTGAAAGTTGCGGCTCGGCATCACGAGGTGCGGATGTGGCCAGTCAGGTGCCAACATCTTGGAGATCAACGCATTCGAGCTCTGTGGCTCTTCGCGAGTTGGGTGACTGCGACACAAGCTCCTCGCTGAGGGCCTTGGTTCGAGGTTGTAGGAATCTTCCTACACCAAACACCGGAATCGTCTGATTCCCGCCGCGTGCGCGTCACCTCACCATCTGCCCAGCCAAGCACAAACCACACGAGGCGAGGACAAGAAAAGTGCAAGGGATGGTGTGTGCGCACCAGACCTTGCGCTTGATGGCAGTTCTCGCCGATCACGGGATTGGATAGAGCCGACAGTCCCCAAGGAAAGCGCAGGGACTATCGCCATGCTGCGAGCGCTTGCCAATCAGGGTGCGACATCTGACCTCGTGGTGACACTTACAGGTCAGTCATGACATTCAGACGGACCGAGATGCGCATATTTTCAACTCAACCTGGCGGTGGTGGCGGCGCTGGAAGGCTGGCCAAAGCGGTTGTCATTGCCGGCAATTCGCCGGTCGCGTCGCATTGCCGGCGAGACTCAAGCCATCCAGCTTTCACGATGGCCGCGCGGGTCAAACCCAGCCTGCAGTGCTTGACCTCAACGTTTAAGCAGGTAGACTGCGCGGCCTCGCGCGCTGGCACTCGGCCCCGCGACTCTGGCGCAACGGATGCGCTCGCATCCTTCAAGGCCTTTTCATGACCCGTTCAATTCGACGTGCCCAGTGGGCGCGTTTCGCTGCCTGCTTTTTTTCGCTTTCCAGCAGCTTGGCGTATGCAAGCGGCAACTGCACCGGTCTCGGCCAAGCGCAAGACTTCAATGCGCTGGTGTTCGGCAACTTCTCCGCCCAGTCGTCCGACGTGGAAGGGCGGATCGCGGTTGGCGGCAACCTGTCGATCAACCACTACAGTCTGGCGGACAAGTTGACCGCCGCGAATGCGGGAACGTCGGTGCTGGTGGGCGGCAACTTCAGCTTTCCGTCGGGCCGCATCTATTTCGGGAACACCTTGGTCGCCGGTTCCGCAGGTGCCGTGGGTGCGCCGGTTCGCAATGGGCTGAGCGCCGCGCAAAGCATCCGCGATGGGGTGACGTTGCCAATCGATTTTGTTGCCGAAAAATCGCGACAGCTTGCCTTGAGCGCGACCTTGGCAGCGTTGCCCGCCAACGGCACCTATGTCTCGCAGTGGGGTGGATTGACCCTCACTGGCGCGCCTGATGCCGCCCTGCAAGTGTTCGATCTGCCCGGTCAATTGGTGTTGGACGCGCACACCTTCGCGGTGCAGGGCATTCCTGCCGGCGCCACCGTCATCTTCAATGTACGCGGCAGCGCGACCGGCCTCACCAACATGAGCCTCGAATCGCTTGCCTCCATCCGCCGGCGCGTGCTGTTCAACTTCCCCGATGCCACCACGTTGACGTTGGCCGGCATCAGCGTCGAGGGCAGCGTGTTGGCACCCAAGGCGGTGATCGAGAATCCACAAGGCGTGATCAAAGGTCAGCTGATCGCACAATCGTGGAACGGCATGATGCAGCTCAATCACGAGCCATTTGAGGGCTGCCTGTCAGCCGCTTCCAGCAATCCTCCGCCGACGATCACCAGCACGCCCGAGCTGTTCGCGACCATCGGCCGCCAGTACCGCTACAACGTGACCGCCGTTGATGCGGAGGCCGAGATCATTCGCTACGGCTTGGTCAGCGGTCCCACTGGCGCTGCCATCGATGCCGTCTCCGGTCTGCTCACATGGACCGCCGTTGCAGCCAATCTCGGCACTCACGCCGTCACAGTCAGCGCGACCGACTCTGCGGGTGGCAGCGTCCAGCAGACGTTTACGCTGCGTGTCGTGCAAGGCTTCTGTCCGATCTATCCCATCGCACTGCCCAGCAGCGTGATGGATGGCAAGCTGCCCGGTGCAGTGATCACGCAGATGCCGCGCGGCACCGGCCCTGGCAACTTCGGATTCCTGACATGGGCTGGCAGTAACAGCGCGCCCACCTTGGCGACCAGCTTGTTGCCGCCCGGTGACAGTTACACCTACACGAATCCCGATGCGCCCACGGATCGTGTTCTCAACATTGCGGATTGGGCGCAAGGCGCGCCGGGTTCGATGAATGCCGCTGACGTGCGCAGTGCATTGGATGCATTGAAGGCCCGCGACATCATCCTGCCGGTGTGGAACAGCCAGCGTGGCCAAGGCAGCAATCTCGACTATCGCGTGCAGCGCTTTGCCAGCGTGCGTCTCAGCAATTATTCGCTGACCGGCAATGGTTGGCTGAGCTTTACCTACAAGGGCGAAGCGCGTTGTTACAACGCCGCACCGATCGCTTCAGCGCAGACGTTAGTCGTCGATGAGGATGCCTCGCTGCCGATCACCTTGTCGGCGACGGATGCCGAAGGCGATGCGCTGATCTGGACAGTCACCGCCGTTCCCACGCATGGCGTGCTCAGCGGCACCGCGCCGGCCCTCAGTTACACGCCGGCTGCGAATTTCAACGGCAGCGACACGCTGAGCTTCCGCGTCAACGATGGTCACGAGGATTCGCTGCCCGCGACCATCAGCATCACTGTTCGGCCGATCAACGACGCACCCAGCGCGAGCGCGCAGAGCGTGACCACGGCGGAAGACAGCGCCGTCCAGATCACGCTGGTGGGCAGCGACATCGACACCGCGACGCTTGCGTTTGCCGTGGTCGATCCGCCCAGTCACGGCACGTTGTCGGGTAGCGGTGTCACGCGCACCTACACGCCTGACGCCAACTACCACGGCCCGGATCAGTTCACCTTTCGCGCCAACGATGGTGCACTCGACTCGACGGCGGCCGTCGTCAGCCTCACGGTGACACCGGTCAATGACGCGCCCAGCGCAATCGCGCAGACAGTGACGACGGCGGAAGACAGCAGCGTCGCAATCACGCTGGTCGGCAGCGATGTCGAGCATGCGACGCTGACGTTTACAGTCATCGATCCGCCCAGCCACGGCACGCTGACCGGCAACGGCGCGAGCGTGAGCTATACGCCGAGCCCTGATTACGTTGGCCCGGATCAGTTCACCTTTCGCGCCAACGATGGCGCGCTCAACTCAACTGCAGCCGCGGTCAGCCTCACAGTGACGCCGGTCAATGACGCGCCGAATGCGAGTGCTCAAGCGGTGACCACAGCGGAAGACAGCAGTGTCGCGATCACGCTGGTCGGCAGCGATGTCGACAACACGACGCTGACGTTTACGGTCATTGATCTGCCTGACCATGGCACGTTGACCGGCACCGGTGCCACGCTCAGTTATGTGCCCGATCCGAATTACCACGGGCCAGACCAGTTCACCTTCAAAGCCAACGACGGCGCGCTCGACTCCGCGCGTGCAAGCGTCAGCCTCACCATCACCGCGGTCAACGACGCCCCCACCGCGAATGCGCAGTCGCTGCAAACTGAGCAAGCCGTGCCATTGCCGATCACCTTGACCGGTAGTGATACCGAGGGCGACGCACTGACCTTTGTCGTGACCACGCCGCCGACCCGCGGCACGCTCAGCGGTAGCGCGCCCAATTTCATCTACACAGCCAACGCTGGGGCCGAGGGCACCGACAGCCTGAGCTTTGTGGCCAATGATGGCGGCCTGAGCTCGGCCGCAGCGACGGTCAGCATCCTTGTTACCCGCAGCAACCGTGAACCGCAGATCACCTCGACTGCGGTCACGCAGGCGAGCGTGGGTGTGGCTTACCGTTACGACGTCGACGCCAGCGACCCGGATGGCGACGCACTCACGTTCCGCCTCGATGGCGCGCCGTTGGCGATGACCATCGACAGCGCCACCGGAGAGATCACCTGGACTCCCGCCGCCGCCGATATCGGTGAGCAGCCCGTTGCCGTGATCGTTGAGGACCCACGCGGTGGCAGCAACCGGCAGTCCTTCGTCGTGCGGGTTCAAGCAGCGGTAGCCAATCGCGCGCCAGTGGCAGACTCGCAGGTCATCACCACGGCAAGCGGTGCTGGCATCGACCTGATCCTCGTGGCCAATGACGCAGATGGCAACCCGCTCAGCTATCGGATCGTCGCCGCGCCCGTGCACGGGCAACTGCTCGGCACGCCCCCGGCCGTGCGTTACCAGCCCAACACCAATTTCGTCGGCGTCGATCAGATTCGTTTTGCCGCCAGTGATGGCGCGCTGGAGTCCGCAGTCGCGACCGTCCAGATTCAGGTCGGCGGCAACGGCAACCGGCCGCCGCGAATCACCTCGCAGCCGTCCACGCGCATCGTGCTCGATGCCAGTCTCGGCAGCGCCGTGCGGCAGAACCTCTCGACCTGGGAGTTTCAGGATCTGGACGCGTTCGGCCACGGTACCTGGACGTTTCTCGACCAGGGTTTTACGGCCTACCACCCGAGCAACGGCAATTCGATCGGGCTGGTCAGTCCAGAGGTCTACCACTCGTTCCACATGGAGGGCACCTGGCGGACCACGGATGGTGACGACGACTACTTCGGCATGGTGTTCGGTTACCAGAATCCGTATCAACACTACCTGCTGACGTGGAAGGCGGCCGCGCAGGGCCGCCTGAAGCGTGGCCTCTCATTCTGGCGGGCCAACCAGGCGGCCGACGGCTCGCAGGGCTACCTGATCAACAACGCCGCCTATGTCAGCGTGCAGCCGCTATATGAAGGCGACGAGCCGTGGATCCGAGGCCGTACATTTCAGTACACGGTCGATGTGCTGCCGGGCGTGGCGCGTATCGCGATCAAGGACGGTGCCAGGCTCGTCGATGCCTTCACCATTCGTGATGCCACCTTCGCCAGCGGTCGCGTGGGCATTTTCAACCAATCGCAAGGCCAGACTTTTTACACGGCCAAGGTCGCGCCGCATTTGGTCAGTGATGGGGTCTACTGGTACGACGTGGTAGCCGCCGATCCCGATGGTGATGCCATCACTTATCGCCTGCTCAACGCGCCCGCCGGCATGTGGATCAATCCCTCCACCGGCACCATTCGCTGGGAGACCACGGCCGCGCTGGCTGGCAGTTACCCGATCACGGTCGAGGCGCGTGACCCGCAGGGCGCAGCCACCCAACAACGCTATGAACTGATCGTGGCTGCGGATGGGCCGGTGATCATCAGCACGCCGATCACCGATGCCACGGCCGGACAGAGCTATCGCTATCTGGTCGCGGCGTTTGATCCCAGCGCCAACGAGACCCTGACCTATTCCTTGCCCAGCGCGCCGACCGGCATGAGCATCGATCCGGGCACGGGCGACATCACCTGGACGCCCGACGCGAGCCGGTTGGGCACGCATGCCGTGGTCGTCAAGGTGACTGACGCCGGCGGCTTGAGCGCGACGCAGAGCTATTCCTTGCTGGTGAGCGCGCAGGTGGCCAACACCGCGCCAGTGTTTACCTCGCAGCCACCGCTGATCGCGCAAGTCGGCCGCCTGTATACCTACGCGCCGCAAGCCAGCGACGCCGATGGCGACAGCGTGCAGGTTGGTTTTCCCGTCACCGTGCCCTACGACATGCAGCTGTTTGACGGTGCCAACGTCACCTGGATTCCGGCCGCTGATCAGGTCGGTCGCCACCGTATCA
>JBQTGY010000076.1:0-57720 GCA_052390415.1 Pseudomarimonas sp.
ACGGCGCCGCCCGCTACGCGGCGTTTGTCGCGACGCCCCCGACCGAGCGACGCGAAGGCGCAGGCAGCGAAGCTGCGTTTGTCGCGAAGCGACCGACCGAGCGCAGCGAAGGCGCAGGCAGCGAAGCTGCCGTTGTCGCGAAGCGACCAAACGGGAGCCATTTACGGTTCGATAACACTCTGGGGGTATGATTTGCAGTTTGGTCCGCACCACCAACAGGCGTGCGGCGCTCGAATCACGCTTGGGAGGATGTGCGAATGAAGACGAACTTGCAGCGGCTTGCCGCGGCGATAGGCTTGGCTGCGGCGGGCGTCAGCATGGCGGCAACGCCCGATCATGTGGCAACGCTTGATTTGCGCGCGGCAGAGTTGGAGCCGCAGATCTGGCGTGTCGACGGTGGCGATCTCCGGCTGCGCTTCAACGACGACTTCCTCGACCTGTTCGGCGTCCGCGTCGAAAGCACGGCAGCGGTCAAGGACTCACGCAATCCTGCTTACGCCATCTTTCCGCTGCTGATGAGCGAAGGCCTGCGTTTCAATGCTCCGGACGGCGGCTTCGATCGCTTCGTTGGCGGCAAACTGCAAGTGCGTGGCGGATTCATGCTGCGCTTGGCCGACGGCAGCGCGGTCGACCTGCGCGATCCCGTCATTCGACCCAGTGTCGAAAACCCCTTGCACCTGGAGCTGGTCGGCGCCGATGGCAAGGCCTGGGTCTACGTTACCCACCTGATGTACGAGTTTGTCGGTGACAGCCGCGTCTTCCATGTGGCGACATCGGACCTGCGCGCCATGCCGCGTCTGGCGAAGCGGGTCGGCTCGGACGCGCTTGCCGATGCCTATATCGGTGAGCTGCAGTTCGACGCGCGAGTGCAAGATCGCAGTCGCGAAACGGCCGCCATGCCCAAGGGCAATGTGCCCAAATTCCACGGCACGCCGCATCCGAACGGTGGCATCTATGAAGCCGATGTCACCATGGAAAATTATTCGATGTCGTTCAGCCGCTGTCGTCTCAGCACGGGCGGCAACGGCTGTGACGGCGCCGGTGCCGACGACGGCCAAGTCGTTTTCACACCCAGCGCCACGCTGCGCAACTCCAACACGGATCGTACGGCCGATGTGCCGTGGTACGAGAAGTTCACCGGTGGGACCAATCCGTATGGATATCCCTATCCCAATGCCGATCAGCACCCGTATCTGATCTGGAATCTGTACCGGATTGTCGACGATCAGCTGGAGCAGATCGGTGTCTCCGGCCTCAAGCACGCCTGGCTGACGACCAATACCGGATGCGCCGCAGGTGCCTTCACCGGCAACGGTCACATTCTCGGCCTTGGCTGTGGTGACACTTACGGCACCGGCAACAACGACGATCCCACGGATCTGGGTCCACGCAGCGAATTGTTGCCGGCCTTGGGCATGTGGGGCCGTTGCGGCTCAGTGTTCGATCCCAATTGCGTTGGATCGCTGGGCGTGGTGGATCCGAATGGCAACTACGGCAGCCGCATGATCGTTCGTGAGTCGCAGATGCTGGTGCCGGGTTCGACCTTCTGGTCGGAAACCTGGTACGTCGTCCAGGACGACGTCAACATCTACAACACCATGGGGCGGCGGACGATTGCGCCGGTTCCTGGCGGCGGTGGCTGGGTCACCGGCTCGCAAGGTACTTTCACCCGCGCTCCGGTGATCAATGCCTGGGTCGATCCGGTGGCGAACCCAACCCGCAATGTCGAGCTGATTGGCGAGCCCGGGCGTGCGCGCGTGGCGGTCAAGGTGAAGACCCTGAGTGCTTGCCCGGAAGGCTCAGGCTTGAGTGGCACCTGTTATCGCTACGACTACGTGGTCAACAACTTCGATTTCACGACCGCCACCACGTCGGGCACGCAGCCAAACCTGCGGGTGACCGGCGGCAAGGGCTTCAATCAATTCAGCATCGCGCGACCGGTGGCAACGGGCATCCACTTGCCGACGAGCGTGAACTTTGCTGACACCGACACCAACGCCGGCAACAACTGGACGGCGATTGCCAACGGCAACAGCATTCAGTGGACCGCGCCGGAAGGTAACGAGCTGAACTGGGGCACGCTGTATCGCTTCAGTTTCGTCAGCAACGCCGCACCCGCGACTACCGCCCAAACGGCCATCACCTTGACGCCAACGGGTGCGGCCAGTCCGCTCACTGCGAACATTGCCGGGCCGGAGCCGTTCGGTGCGCGCGTGATGCATGACGGATTCGAGGGGAACTGAATGCGGGCGTTTGCGGGTGCGCTGGGGCTCCTGCTGACGTTGTTTGCCGGGGGCTCGGCGCATGCCGATGTCTCCGGTCGCATTGTTGACGACGTCAACAGCGCGCCGCTCGCGGGGGCGCTTGTCAGCGTACGTGCCAGGCCTGACATCGCGCCGGTGCGCACCGGCGCCGACGGCAGTTTTGTGCTGCCGCTGGCCAACCCCGGCGTGTTCGAGATCGCGGCGGCGGTGGACTTCGATCCGGCCGCGGCCAACGCTTATTTCACCGACACCCAACAAGTTTTCGATGGCCTGACGAACGTTGAAATTCGGCTGTCGCGCCTACCTGCGGTGGACAATCCGGACTACCAGCCACCGGCGGCGAACCAATCCTGCATCGGCTGCCATTTCCAGTACTTTCAGGAGTGGTCAGGTGCGCGCCACGCGGGGGCCGCCACCAACTTCTGGGTGCGCGATCTATATTCGGGTGACGGCAGTCCTGGCGGCTCTGCAGGCTACGTGTTTCGCGACACCCACGCGGCTGACAACAGCGGTCTCTGCGCCACCTGTCATGCGCCGCTGGAGGACGTCTTCACGCCCGGTGAATTGAATTTCGATGACGTGGTCACACCCGCCGGGCGCGACGGCGTGACCTGCCTGGCCTGCCACCAGATCAGTCATGTCAATGACAACGTCGATGCCCTGCATCATCTCGGCAACGCCACCTATCGGTTTCCGCAAGCCGATGCGCAGACTTCGTTCCACGTATTCGGCGCGTTACCGGATACCGACCGCATTCCGATGCAGAACGTGTATCAGCCGCAGTTCAAGGAATCGCAGTTCTGCGCCAGCTGTCACGAGTACAAGAATCCAACCACCGGCGCGCCGGGTCAGGCCACGTATTCGGAGTGGCTGGCCTCGCCTTACGCGGTCGCGGGACCGGGTTTTCGCAGTTGTCAGGACTGCCACATGCCCTCGCGCGGCGATAGCGGTGGGATTGGCTCGGGCGGTCCCGAGCGCCCGCCCAGCCAACGGCATAGTCACGCCTTTGTCGGCGCGACACCGGAGACGCTGAGCGCGAATATCGATCTGCGCGCGGTGTTGGTGCGCGAAGGCAATACCTTGCGCGTCGATGCGGAAGTCGAGAATCGAGCTGGCCACGCGTTTCCGTCTGGTATCTCGATTCGCAACGCCGTGCTGCATGTAGAAGCGAGCATTGGCGGTGTGCGCTTGACGCAAACCGGCGGCCCGACCATTCCGTTCTGGGGCAGTGATGACGTGCCTGGTGTGCAGCCGGGCGATGTGGCCGGTCGCCCCGGACGCGGCTACGCCAAGCTGTTGGCCGGGCGGATCAACGGCACGGGCGCGGTGGTTTCGCCGGTATTGTTCATTGATGCCGAGACTGCGACAGACACGCTCATCCCGTCCGCCACCATCGACGCCAGTCAGTATCGATTCGCGGTGCCGGCGGGTACGCCCGAGACGGCCGTGGTGACGATGGACGTTCGCTTGCTGTACCGGCGCGCGTGGCGGGCACTGGCGGTGACCAAGGGCTGGACCGAAACGCCGGGCGGCATGCCGGTTGAAATTCAGGTGCAGCAACGTCAACAGAGTCAGACCTTGGCCAGCTTGGGCCCGCCCGGGCCGACTCCGCCGCCATCGGCACCAGCGCCCATTTCCATTCCGCTGGGCGAGCGTTTGCCGCTGTGGTTGGTGATGGCCGTGTTGCTCGGTCTGCTGGCTTCGCGGACGCTCAAGCGACCCGCAGCGTAGGCATACGCCAGTTCGTCGACACCATTAGCCGGTAGCCGGATGCAGCGATGCGGGCAGTGAAGCGGAATCCGCGGCTCGTCAACCAGTCCCCGGTTTCCGCTTCGCTGCTTCCGGGCTACCGTTCATCCAAAGATCGGTATTGGCCGTTCTGACGCAACTCGACTGCTAGACTTCGCCGCTTCGCTTTGACTGCGGTTGAACAACTTGGAATCGCCAACGGCTGTGCCAACCGTGCGTCGCGCGGCCTTGGCCTTCATTTTTGTCACGGTGCTGCTCGACATCCTCGCGATCGGCATCGTGATCCCCGTTTTGCCGCATCTGGTCGAGGGTTTTCTCGGCGGTGACACCGCGCGAGCGGCGCTCTGGATTGGTGGATTCGGGACCGCCTTCGCGCTGGCGCAATTCATCTTTTCGCCGGTGCAGGGCGCGCTCAGTGACCGCTTCGGGCGGCGCACGGTCATCCTGATTTCGAACGCCGGATTGTGCGTCGATTTCATCTTGATGGCGGTGGTGAATACGCTGCCCTTGCTGTTCCTCGGTCGCGTCCTCGCGGGTGTCTGCGCGGCGAGCATCAGCACTGCCAATGCCTACATCGCCGACGTGGTGCCCGCCGACAAGCGGGCGGCGAGCTTCGGCATGTTGGGCGCCGCGTTCGGCATCGGTTTCATCATCGGGCCGGCGCTGGGCGGCGTGCTCGGAGGCGTCGATTTGCGATTGCCATTCTGGGTGGCGGCGGCGCTGTCGGGTTTGAATTTTCTGTATGGCTGGTTGGTGTTGCCTGAGTCCTTGCCAGTGGAACGCCGGCGGCCGTTTGAAGTCAGGAGCGCCAATCCGCTGGGCTCCTTGCGGCTGCTGCGCAGCTATCCGCAAGTGGGCGGTTTGGTGATCGCCAACGTGCTATCGCAGCTTGCCCACTACGTATTGCCGGCGGTATTTGTGCTCTACGCCGGCTATCGCTATGGCTGGGGTCAGGATCGTGTGGGCTATGTGCTGGCCTTGGTCGGGGTCTGCAACGTGATTGTGCAAGCGGTGTTGATGCGGCGGCTGGTGAAGCGGTTTGGCGAGCGCAACTGCCTGCTGGCCGGTCTGTTGTCTGGCAGCGCCGGCTTTGTGGTGCAGGCGCTCGCGCCGACCGGGCCAATCTTCTTGCTCGCTGTCCCGTTGCTGGCGATGTGGGGACTGGCCGGGCCTTCGAGTCAGGCCTTGATTACACGCCAGGTGGCAGAGGACCAGCAGGGTCGCCTGCAAGGCGCGTTGACGAGTGCAGTCAGCCTGACCGGTGTGTTCGGTCCCGCCACGTTCGCCAGTGTGTTCGCGGCCTCCATCGCGGTCGGCGCAGGTTTCAGCTTGCCTGGCGCGGCGTTCCTGCTGGCCGCGGTCTTGCTGTTGCTGGCCGCTGGATGCGTTTGGCGATCCACACGCATCCAGTGGCAACCGGCCTCGGCCTGAGCTTGGTTCGCTGAGTCAGGGCATTCGCTGCAACTCGCTGCGACCAAATCCTTTCCACACGCCGTCCTTGCCGAGCACCTCGTCACGGACCAGCAGGCGGTCTTTGTCGACGAGCCGATATTCCGTGCGGCCGCGTTCCGTGCCGGCATCGCCCCAATCCACCTGCAGATGATCGTCCGCAACGGTTACCGTCAGCGGCAATACTTGACCGCGGTTGTCGTACCAATGGCCGCGACATCCGGAACTGCCAGCACTATCGGTTGCACAACTGTAGATCGCTTCGGCGGCAAACGGCCAGGTCTTGCCATCGGCCGCACGCATCTGATTGTCAAAGACGAGATGGTGGGCACGGCCGCCCAGCGCCGGGCGGAAAGTCAGCGTGATCGCGGCCTGCATGCCGCTGACTTCACCCTCGCCATTCCAGCGACCATGCAACTGCGACCACACATCGGCGCTGGCTGAGTGAGGTATCGTCGCCAGCAGGGAGATGCCAAGTACACGCAAGGCACGCATTGTCAGCGCCGCCGCGGCGCATTGGCCGGCTGATAGATGCTGAGTTGGTTGCGGTCGGGATCGACGAAATCGACCGACAAACCGCCGTCTGGACACAGGCTCACCGGCACCACGATCTCGACACCACGTGTGGCCAAGGCCTCGGCGTAGTCATCGATGCCACCTTCGACGCTGAACACCACCACCGGACTGTCTCCCGCCGTGGCGGGTCTGGCAATGAACACCAAGGTCAGCTCGCCAACTTGGGCGATTCCGAACGGGCCATCGTCGCCGTCGACCGCATTGGCGTCGAGGCCAAGGGTGTCGCGATAGAAGGCAAGGCTGCGGCTGAGATCGCTGACGAAAAAAACGATGGCACCGACTTTGGATTGGGCGAGCATGCAGAACTCCATGGTGGTGGGTGGATTTACAGACTGTAGTTGCCGCGTCAAGCCAATCTGTGAGCAACACCTCGAACAAGCAGCAAGTGACCATCGGGATCGTGGCTACCGAGACCGGCACTCCCATTCAGAGCAGCCTTCAGCGCACGACGAATCAGACCAAATTGCAGGTCGACGCTACGCGCTGGATCGCGGACGTAGGCGAGACCGATCGCTTCAGCCTGAAGCGCCGGCGGCATCTCGCCGATGGCATGACGGATGCGGCTCAGGCGCTGCCGAAAGGCGGTCGGCGTGATGTCGAGGACGCAGCGGATTTCCTCCGCATCCAAGCCGTGCAAGGCCAGCACGGCGAGCCGCCGCGCGGAGGGTGGCAGACGGACTAACAAGACGGAGGGATCGGGCGGTTCGCTATGGCTGGATTGGGAATCACGCCGGCTGGCGGAAGCATCCACTGGAACGATTTCGTTGACGACGCTTTCGCGTCGTCGCCTGCGTACTGCGGTTCGCACCTGCATGGCCGCTTGCTTTGCCAGAACGCCGGACAGCCAGGCCATGTCCTCGCGACCGGCGCGCAAACCGGCGAGCAGTGTCTCTTGCAAGGCGTCTTCGGCGTCAGCACAACTGCGAGTAAGCCGTTGCGCCTGGCGCAACAAGGCCTGGTAGGTGGCGAGTTCCATGACCCGGATTTTGCATCGGCCGAACACGGTTCAAACAGGTGCTGACCAAAATGACAGGATCATGGAGTGCGTCTTGACGCACCTGCTTCGGCTTGCCGCAGGAGCCGGTGCGTCAAGACGCACCCTGCGCAGCGCCAGAATCGCATCAATCGATCGGCCTGGCCGTAGGCGCGCTGCCTTTCCGCACCCACAACGAAGGTTCGAAAGTGGACAGCCTGCAATGGATGAAAATGGACAGTCGCCAGCGAATCCCTTTGATGGAGCGCGCTAAATAATTGATTCTTTTGTGATGGTTGGCTTGGCACGGCGCGTGCTTAGTGCTGCGCATGGATATTCAACGTATCGATTTCGCAAAACAGAAACGACGCCGGCAGATTGGCTTTGGCGTGCTCGGCGTGATTGTCGTGGTGGCCTTGGGAGGGTTTGTTGCCCAGCTCGATCCAGCGGCGCCGAAAGTGCCACGCGAGAGCCTGTGGTTGGACACGGTAAAACAAGGCGAGATGCTGCGCGAGGTGCGTGGGCCGGGCATTCTGGTGCCGAAGGAGATTCGCTGGATCGCAGCGGAAACCGCCGCGCGGGTGGACCGCATCGTGGTCAAACCGGGCGCGACCGTCGAGCCCGATACCATCATCCTTGAGCTGTCCAATCCCGACGTGGTGGAAGCACAACTTCAGGCCGAGGCCGCGCATACCGCGGCCAAGGCGGACTATCTGGCACGACAGATGACATTGGAAAGTCAGCTGCTGGATCAACGTGCCAACCTGGCTGGATTCGAGGCCGATTTCGAGGCCGCGCACTTGCAGGCAGAGGCCGAGTCCGACCTCGCCAGCAAGGGCATCATTTCGGCCCTGCAATACAAGCGCAGCCAGTTGACCGCAGACCAACTCAAGCTGCGCGTTGGCATCGAAAAAGAACGCATCGCCAAGTTCGAGGCGACCATCGGCGCACAACTGGCCGCCGACCGTGCGCGCGCCGAACAGCTCGCGCATGCCGCCTTGCAACGCACCCGCCAAGTCGAAGGTCTGCGTTTGCGCGCCGGCATTGCAGGGGTGTTGCAACAAGTGCCGGTGCAGGAAGGCCAGCAAGTGATCGCCGGTACCAACCTGGCGCGCGTCGCCAAACCCGGTGAACTGCGTGCGGAGTTGCGCATTCCGGAAACCCAGATCAAGGACATCGTCTTCGGCCAAACCGTGCGCGTGGATACCCGCAACGGCATCGTTGATGGTCGCGTCACCCGCATCGATCCGGCGGTGTTGAACGGCAGCGTGCTGGTCGACGTCGAGCTGACCGGCGAGCTGCCACCCGGCGCACGCCCTGACCTCAGCGTCGACGGCACCATCGAAATCGAACGCCTGGAGAACGTGTTGTACGTCGGCCGACCCGCCTACGGCCAGGCCGAATCCGAAGTGCGCTTGTTCCGCATCGACCCACAATCCGGCATCGCCTTGCGTATCCCGGTGCGCCTGGGCCGTGCCTCGGTCAGCGTGATTGAGGTGCAGCAGGGCTTGGCTGCAGGCGACCAGATCATCTTGTCCGACACCTCGCAATGGGAGGCATTTGATCGGTTGCGGTTGGATTGAAGACGGGATTTGGGATTCGGGATTCGCAGGAGCCAATGCCGCGCTCTTCCCCTCTCCCCTCAGGAGAGGGGTAGGGGTGAGGGTTCGGGCTCGCGCAGATCTCAACTTTGGCACTACCCGCGCTGTTTTTGCATTGAGCAAGCTTCGTACCCCTCACCCCAACCCCTCTCCCGTGGGGAGAGGGGCTTAAAAACAAGGAACTTCAATGACTAGCTCCACCCCCCTGCTAGAACTCAAAGACATCGCCAAAGTCTTTTACACCGACGAAGTCGAAACCCACGCGCTGTCCGGCGTGCATCTGGACATTCGCCGAGGGGAGTACATCTCCATCACCGGGCCATCGGGTTGTGGCAAGTCGACCTTGTTGTCGATCCTGGGCTTGCTGGATTCGCCGACCGGTGGTCACTACCGGCTCAACGATGTACCGGTGGAAGCGATCAACGCAGCCGAGCGTGCGCGCATCCGCAACAAGGAGATTGGTTTCATTTTTCAGGCCTTCAATCTGATCGGCGATCTCAGCGTGTTCGAGAACGTCGAATTGCCGCTGACCTATCGCGATGGTGTAAGCAAGGGTGAGCGGCGTGATCGTGTGCAGGCGGCGCTGGAACGCGTCGGCATGGCGCATCGGCTCAAACATTTCCCGGCGCAGTTGTCGGGCGGTCAACAACAACGAGTCGCGGTCGCGCGGGCCTTGGTGGGAGCGCCATCGATGCTGTTGGCGGATGAACCCACCGGCAATCTGGACTCCAAGAATGGCGAAGCGGTGATGGCGTTGCTGGATGAATTGCATAAGGCCGGCTCGACGATCTGCATGGTCACCCACGACCCGCGTTACGCGGATTTCGCCCAGCGCAAGGTCTTCATGTTCGACGGCCGCGTGGTCGATGAAGACACCTTGCATCGTTTGCGTCAGGAAGAAGACTCGCGCCTCGACGCGCAGATATCGCGGGCGCGTTCGGCGGCTTAGCCGAGGCCCGCAGCAAGCTGCTTTGTGCGTCTCCGCCCTACTCGCCAAAGGTCACCCGCCATGTCCCGTAATCTGCTGACCGATCTCCGATACAGCCTGCGCGCGCTGCTGCTGCAGCCGGCTTTCAGCGTGGTGGCCGTGCTCACGCTGGCCTTGGGCATCGGTGCCAACACGGCGATTTTCTCGGTGCTGCACGGGCTGTTTCTGGCACCGCTGCCGTATCCCGATGGCGAACGTCTGGTCGATGTCTACAACACCTATCCGACCAGCAGCCTGCAGTACGCCGGTAGTTCGATTCCCGACTATCTGGATCGCCGCGAACAAGCCGAGGCGCTGGACGATCTGGCCCTGTACACCGGCGGCAGCTTCAATCTGGCCGAAGCCGGTGCGCAGCCCGAACGTTTGGTGGGTCTGCGCGCCACGCCATCATTGTTCAGCACCTTGATGGTGCCGGCCGCGTTGGGTGCTGTATTCAACGACGAGCATGCGGTGGTTGGTCAGGACAAGGTCGTCGTGCTCAGCCATGCGTTGTGGCGAAATCGCTTCAATGCAGATCCGAACATCGTCGGTCGCGATCTGCGCTTGTCGGGGGCAACGTACCGGGTGCTCGGTGTGATGCCGGAACATTTTGCGTTTCCCGCGCGGGCCACTCAGTTGTGGGTGCCATTTGCGTTCACGCCCGAACAGCGTCTGGATGACGAGCGCGGCAATGAGTACTCGCAGACGATTGGTCGACTCAAGCCAGGCGCCACGGTCGAGCAGTTGAACGCGCAACTCGACGCCATCGTCGCCCGCAATGCCGAGCGCATTGCCGGTGTCGACGATCCGAGTGCGGCGGGCTTCGCGGCATTCTTGCGCGGCGGCAACTTCACCGGTCGCGCGCAATCGTTGCGCGAGCTGCAAGTGGGGGCGAACCGGCCGATGGTGATGTTGCTGCAAGCGGCAGTGGCCTTGGTGCTGTTGATCGCGGTGGCCAACGTCGCCAACCTGCTGCTGACGCGCATGACGGCGCGGCAGAAAGAACTTTCCCTGCGTAATGCACTGGGCGCGACTCGAGCACGGATTGCGAGACAATTGATCGCAGAGTCGCTGCTGTTGGCCCTGGCCGGCGGTTGCGCAGGAGCCTTGCTTGCCGTGGGCCTGATCGAACTGCTGCCGCTGGTCGGTTTCGAGAGTCTGCTCGCCAGTTATTCGATCAGTGTCGATTGGCGCGTGCTCGGATTTGCATTCGCCTTGAGCCTTGTGACCGGCGTGCTGGCAGCGCTGGTGCCGGTGGTCTCGCTGTACACCACGCGTATCAGCCAGGTCATCAACGATGCCGGTCGCCTGACAGGCGGTGGCCGCGTGGCGGCGTGGTCGCGCAACGTGTTGGTGGTGACGCAAGTGGCTTTGGCGACCACTCTGCTGGTGGGCGCGGGCCTGCTCCTGCGCAGCTTTGTCGGCTTGCAACAGGCCTCGCCTGGATTCGTCAGCGAGAATGTGTTGACCGCACTGGTATCGCTGCCAGAAGACAAGTATCCGGAAAGCTCGGCACGTGCTCGTCTGTATGACGAAGTGCTGCGGCAGGCGCGTGAGTTGCCCGGCATCGAGCAGGCCAGCTGGACCGCTGTATTGCCATTTTCCGGCAACAACTCGCAGGGTTCGTACGACATCGACGGCCAGCAGACCGACGATGCCACCGCTTCGCCGCACGGTCAGCAACGGCAGATTCACGAGGACTATTTCGACACCCTCCAAATCCCCTTGCTCAAGGGCCGAGCCTTCAGCGTGGCCGATCAAGCCGACAGTGAGCCGGTGGTCATCATCGATGAGCTGTTGGCGAACAAGTATTTCGAGAATGTCGAGCCCATCGGTCAGCGCATTCGCCGCGGTGACAGTCAGCCCTGGGCGACCGTGGTGGGTGTGGTGGCGACCGTCAAGACCCTGAATCTGCGCGACGACGTGGGCAAGGAAACCTTGTACTGGCCACATCGCCAATTCGCGCCCAACTCCGGTGCGCTGCTGCTGCGCGGACCCGGCGCCGGCAACAGCGCGACCGCGCAAGGGCTGCGGCAGATCGTGCAGAACGTCGATCCCGAACAACCCGTGTTCAGCGTGATGTTGCTGGATCAGCGCATCGCCACCAGCCTCGATCAACAACGTGCGCCGATGAGTCTGCTGGCCGGCTTTGCGGCCATCGCCTTGCTGCTGTCGGCCATCGGGATCTATGCCGTGTTGGCGTTTGCAGTCAGCCAACGCACCGGCGAGCTGGGCGTGCGGATGGCGATTGGTGCCGGTCAGCGCCAGATCATTGGTCTGGTCATTCGCCACGGCGCGCGCTTGACGCTGCTGGGCTTGGCCATCGGCGTGGTGCTGGCCTTGCTGTTCGGGCAGCTGGGTCGAGCGCAGTTGTTTGGCGTCGCTGCTTACGATCCGCTTACCTTTGTGATCGTGCCGGTCTTTCTCGCCGCCGTCGCCCTGTTTGCCTGCTGGCTGCCGGCCAGCCGCGCGGCCCGCATCGATCCATTGGTCGCGCTGCGTCATGTCTAGGCGCGCGGTCGCCGCATCCCCATTTGCCCTCGAACTGCACGGCGGCTTGGCAATCACGCCGACGGAGGCGCTGCGCTATGGCTAGTCTCGGCAATTGGATTTCGCTCTTGCATGCGGAGTTTGGCTACGCCTTGCGCCACGTCGCCGCACGGCCCGCGTTCAGCGCCTTGGTTATCGGCGTGCTGGCGGTGGGATTGGGCGCAGTGCTGTTCATGTTGGCGGTGATCAACACCGTGCTGTGGCGGCCGATGCCATTTGCCGAGCCCGAACGTCTATTTCAGGCCGGCTTGGTCCCAGCCGACGCCAAGCCAGACACGCAGCGCTTCATGCCGATACGCGCCGGCGAACTCTTGCGTTGGCGCGCGGCGCTTGAGGACATGGCCGAACCAGCAGGTTTTGCGACCACCAGCGTCAACATGACCGATGTGGGACTACCCGAGCGGCACGATGCGGCGTGGATCACCGCATCGCTGTTTGCCGTGCTGGGCGAGAAGCCGCAGCTGGGACGCGCGCTGGTTACTGCGGACGAATTGCCCGGCGCGGCACCGGTCGCACTGTTGTCGGATGCGCTGTGGCGGCAGCGCTTCAACGCCGATCCGACAATTGTCGGTCGCACCCTGCGCATCGATGCACGCAACGTTGAAGTCGTTGGCGTGATGCAGCCGACCGTCAGCTTCCCGCGGCGTGCAAAGCTATGGTTGGCGACACCGCTGGCCGAGCACGGTCAAGCCGCCGAGCGTGAGTTGCTGGTAGTGCTGCGTGAGCACGCCGGTGTCGCGCCGGGTGCCGTCAGTCAGCGTTTGCAAGGCTGGTTTGATGATGCGAGCGCGCAAGCGCCGCAGCGCATGAGCGAGCGCGCCAGCGCGGTCGGCGTGCTTCCGCTCGACACCTTGTTCGTTGACCCGGCCTCGCGCAGCCTGCTGGGCTTCATGCTGTTGGCGGTGTGCCTGGTGCTGCTGATTGCCTGCTCCAATGTCGCCAATTTGATGCTCGGGCAAATTCAGAGTCGGCAACAGGAGCTGAGTTTGAGGCTGGCGCTCGGCGCGAGTCGCGCCCGCCTGCTGCTGGGCGTGATGCTGCAGGTGGGCGTGCTCAGCCTGATCGCCGCGGTGCTGGCGCTGGTCCTCACCCACTTTGGTCTGCAAGCATTTGCCTCCAAGCTCGGCGAAGTGGCCGCAGGTGGGCCACCGCTGTGGTGGGACTGGTCGATCACGCCGGGGCTGATCGTCGCTGCCTTGGCTGCGAGTTTTCTCACCGCTGCCTTGGGCGGCGGCGTGCCGGCGCTGCGCAGCATCCTCAAGCGCGACAGCAACTTGCGCGCGCATGCTGCGGCGGGCAGTTTCAACTCCTTGGGCAAGCTGCTGGTGGCCGGTCAAGTCGCTTTCTCGCTGGTGCTGCTGTTGGCCACCGCCGTGATGCTGCAAACCCTGCATGCGCTGGATACCACCGAGCTTGGCCTGGACACCGACCGCATCCTGACCGCAAGGGTGTCGCTGGCCAATCCAGGTGTGCACGGCGCGTACGATCCGGCGCCGTATCAGACCTCGCTATTGCACGCGATCAGCGCCCAGCCGCAGGTGCAGGACGTGGCTATCAGCAGTGGGCTGCCTGGCGTGGGCGGTGCCTTCATCGGCGTGCTGGAACAGGGCGTCGAGCGACCCGTGCGAGGCCCTCCCAGCGCGATCTATGCCGCTGTCAGCACCGATTTCCTGTCGATGATGGGTGCACGCCTCGAACAGGGTCGCTGGTTTGTCAGCAGTGACCGTGCCGATTCTGCGCCCGTAGTGGTGGTCGACCAAACCTTTGTTGAGCAGCGATTGTGCGGCGGGCCTGCGCTTGGCAAACAGATCGAGTTGTTTGCCGGCGACAGCACGCGGATCGCCACGATTGTCGGGGTGCTGGCGGCGGTCCAGTTGGACGATCTGGAGCGCGATCCAGATCCATCGGTGTTCGCACCCTTTGTGCAAGACCCGCAGCGCAACTTCTACGTGGTGGTGCGCAGCATTGGTGAGCCGATGGCGCTGATGGCCGGCGTGCGCGAAGCAGCAGCCAGCGTCGATGCGGATACGCCGCTGTACTGGATTCGAGATTACGACCGCGCGCTGAACGAAGTCAGCTATGCCTCACGCATGCTGGTGCGCATGTTCACGCTGTTCGGCGCGCTCGCGCTGGTTCTTGCTGCCAGCGGTCTGTATGGGGTGATGGCGTATAGCGTCAGCCGGCGCATTCGTGAGTTCGGAGTGCGCCGCGCGTTGGGCGCGCGCAATCCGGCGGTGATTCGCGACGTGTTGAGCAGCAACGCCATCCACCTTGGGGTCGGGCTCGCTTTGGGCTTGCTGCTTGGGGTGCCGTTTGCGCAGATGTTGGCGAGCACCGCGGGCGTTGCTGGCGTCAGTCCGTTGCTCACCGTGCTGCCGGCACTATTGGTGCTTGGCATGGCCGCAGCACTCGCTTCATGGCTGCCGGCGCGACGCGCGCTGGCGGTTGAACCTGCGGAGGCCCTGCGTCATGACTAGTTTTTGGTTGGAACTGCGCCACGCCTGGCGCAGCATCGCCGCTCGCCCCGGCTTTTCGGCGCTGGCCGTGTTGGTGTTGGCGGCGGGTCTGGCGTCGGCCCTGTCCATCGCCAGTTTCATGAACACGCTGGTGCTGAATCCGCTGCCCTTCGCCAACGCCGAGCAGCTCTATCGGGCTGGCCTGTTGGATGACAACGAGCCGCTCGACAGCCGTGACTACGATGAGTTGGGCAGTGAAGAAGTGCTCGACTGGGAAGGCTATCTCGAGCCCCTGGCGCAGTTCGGCGCGCACACCACCGGCACCATCAATCTCAGCAGCGATGCGCGCAGCGAGCGCTACGCCGGCGGCATGTTCAGCGCGGGCTTGTTGCCCGCCCTGGGCGTGCAGCCGCTGCTGGGTCGCAATTTCAGCCCAGCGGATCAGACAAGTGGAGCGCCAGCGGTGCTGCTGATCAGCCACGCGATCTGGCAGCAGCGATTCAATGCTGACCCGCAGATCGTCGGCCGACAGGTGCGAGTCAACGCGGCACCAGCGACGGTCATCGGGGTGATGCCGCCCGACTTCAGCTTTCCCATGCGCGAGCAGTTGTGGATGCCGGCGAAGCTTGAGCGTGGCGCGCTGGCGGTGGCCTGTTGTTTCGACACCGTGATCCGACCCAAGCCAGGTGTCACCACCGAGCAGATCGAACAGGCGCTGGCGCGCTGGCTGGCCGATGCGCGCGAGCGCGATCCGGTCGGCATGGCCGAACGCGCGCGCGCGGTGGGTTTCGATCACCTCAAGTACCGATTTGTTGATCGCGAAACCATCGACCTGTTTGCGGTAATGGGCGTGGCGGTGGGGCTGGTCTTGCTGATCGCCTGCGCCAATGTGGCCAACCTGTTGCTCAGCAGTTTGCTGGCGCGGGAGCGCGAACTGGCGCTGCGCATGGCCTTGGGTGCCGGCCGCGGTCGCTTGCTGCTGGGCCTGCTGTTGCAGTCAGGTCTGCTCAGCCTGTTTGCATTGCTGCTGGCCCTGCCACTGGCTCAGCTTGGCGTCGATGCCGTGGTGGCTGATATGCGCTCCACGGTGGATGAAGGGCCACCGCACTGGATGGTGTTTGCGATCAATGGACGCATGGTCGGGATGGCAGCCTTGTGTGCCTTGGCGACGGCCCTGTTGAGCGGCCTGCTGCCCGCTCTGCATGCGGCCACCCGGCGCGATCTGAGCTTGCGTGGGCAGACCCACGGTGACGGCGGATTTGCCCGCATCAGCCAAGGGTTGATGGTGGCGCAGGTGGGATTCTCGCTGGCGGTGCTGATGACCACGCTGATGCTGGTGAAGACCGTGCGCACCTTGGAGGGCTTCGATCTGGGACTCGACACCGACAAGGTGTTGACCCTGCGGATCGGCTTGTTTGCCGAGCGTTTCAAGTCTGCTGCGGAGGTGCAGCGTTACGTGGACGACCTGCTGCTGGCGGTGCGTGCCGAGCCCAGCGTCGAGTCTGCTGCAATCAGCACCTCGATACCCGGCCTGATGGGCGGCAATGTGGATGCGCTCGAGTTGGGCGTGGCCAAGCCAGCCAGCGGTGTTCCCAGCCCGGGCTACAGCGCCATCGATCATGCGTTCCTGGCTGCGCTGCGTGCCGAGTTCGTCGCCGGACGTGATTTCACCCACGCCGATGGTCTCGACAGTGAATTGGTCGCGATTGTCGATCAGACCTTTGTTGATCGTCATTTCGGCGGTAACGAGCCGATTGGGCGGCGCATCGTGCTCGATCCCGGCGAGGATGCGGAGCGCACCGTGACCGTGGTGGGCGTGGTTCGCGCCATCCAGATGGACGACATCGATGACGCGCGCGAGGAATCCATCTTCGTTCCGTTTGCGCAGGAGCCGCAGCCGTTTTTCAGCCTGTTCGTGCGCACTCGCGGCGAGCCACTGGCGTTTGCTGGCCGCCTGAATGCGATCAGTCAGAAACTGGATGCCGACACGCCGCTGTATTGGGTGCGTGCATATGACGATGTGTTGCGCGAGGCGATGATCGGACAGCAATTGCTGGCGCGCATGTTTACCTCGTTCGGTGTCATCGCCTTGCTGCTGGCGGCCGCAGGTTTATACGGCGTGGTTGCTTTCAATGTCGGCCGCCGCACGCGCGAAATCGGCATTCGCCGCGCCTTGGGCGCGGACAACGCGAAGGTGTTGCGGGCGGTACTGATGCGTACCGGCGCACAGGTCGCGCTGGGCCTGTCGGTGGGCATGTTGATCGGCATCCCGTTCGCTAGCTTGCTCAGTCGGCAATTGGGCGTGGTCGGAGATGGCAATTCATTGGTCGATGTCTATGTGTGGCTGCCAGCCTTGCTGATGCTGACCGCCGCTGCGGCCGTGGCCAGTTGGTTGCCGGCCCGACGTGCGCTGTTGGTCGAGCCGAACCGCGCGCTGCGCTACGACTGATGGGTCATCGTTCACCATGAACACGAGCTCGATCATGGCACCGGTGGGAGCGGCGGAAGCCGCGAATTGATTCAGTGACGCAGCGCATCGCGGCTTCCCCCGTTCCCACAAAAGCAGTCAACCCAGGATCTTCCATGTCACTTGTCGCTGATGTTCGCTACGCCCTGCGTCGACTTGCCAGCTCGCCGGGCTTCACCCTCAACACCGTGCTCATGCTGGCGCTGGGCATCGCCATTTGCACCCTGATGGCCGGCGTGCTGCGCGGCGTGTTTGGCAGCCTGCCCTTTCCAGAGGCCGAGCAGGTGGTGGTGATTGAAGGCAACAGCGCAGTGCAAGGCGTGTTCAACGGCAGCCTGACGCCCGCCGAAGTGGTTCGTTTGGCCGAGGCCGACAGCCCGTTTGCGCACGTCGGCTACTACGACTGGAACGGCATCACGGTGCTGAACGGGGAACGTCCACGCGAAGTCACGGTGATCCGCGTCAGCGAGGGTTTCTTCCCCGCACTCGGCATGCCGACCGCGCTCGGCCGCTGGTTCAATGCCGACGACTTCGCCAGCGGCGACAGCGTCGTGCTCGCTCACGTGGAATGGCAGCGATTGTTCGGCGGCGATCCCAAGGTGATTGGCCGCACCCTCGCTACCACCGCCGGAAGCTTGCGCGTCATTGGCGTCATGCCGCCCTCATTTGCCATACCCAGCGACGATGCCGGCGGCTGGCGTTCGCTGCCGGCCGACGCATTTCCTGCCGATCAGGCCTGGACCTGGAATGCGCGCTTTGTCTCCGCCGTGGCGCGGCTCGATCCGACGCTTTCACCGGCGACCCTGAACCAGCGGCTCGACCAGATCGGTGCCGAGCTTGCCGACCGCCACCACTTGCCGCAAGGCCAATGGCAGATGCGTGTGCGGCCGATGTTGGAGGTGATCGTCGGCGACCTGCGCGGCGTGCTGTGGGGCGCGCTGGCAGTCGCGGTGTTGGTGTTGCTGATCGCCTGCGCCAATGTAGCCATCCTGATCGATGCGCGACAGTTGGGCCGTCGTCATGAGCAGGCGGTGGAGCAGGCCTTGGGTGCCAGTCGGCAACGCTTGTATCGCGGGTTGTTGTTGGAGATAGGCGTGGTCGCGCTGCTGGCAGTGGCGCTAGGCGTTGGACTCGCGCTGTTGGGCATGGAAGTGATGCGTGAACTGGCACGCAGCAGCTTGCCGCGTGTCGATGAGATTGCCATCGACGCAACCACCCTCGGAATTGCCATTGCGCTGGGCTTGCTGGTGCCGCTGGTGGCAGCCATGGCAGGCGCGTTGCGACCGCGTGGCAATGCGGTAGAAGCCATGCGCAGCGGAGGTCGCGGTGTGGTGGGCGGATCGCGCCGCCGTGCATGGTTGCCGATTGCCGGTGTGGCGCTGTCGACGATCAGCTTGGTTGCCGGCAGCGCCCTGCTGTTCAGTCTGTGGCGGTTGCAGGCCGTCGATCCCGGTTTGCGCCATGAAAACGTGTATGCGCTGCAACTGTTCCACGAGCACGACGGCGCCCAGCGTCAGCAGTTTGCCGAGCAATTGCAGGCCCGTCTGCGCGGCGTGCCGGCGGTGCAGCAGGTGGCGGTGGCCAATGCTTCGCCGCTTTCGCCGTTGGGACAAATGAGCATCGACATCAAGTTACCCGAACGTGCCGAGCCCGAGCCTTATTCGCTGGCGCTGCGGCGGGTTTCGCCCGAGTTCGCCGACCTGCTCGAAATTCCGTTGCTGGCGGGCCGCCTGTTCACTGTTGATGATCGCGGCGGCGAGAAGGTCGCCGTCATCAATCGCGAATTGGCCGCTCGCTTGTTCGGTGCAGACAGCGCGCTGGATCGGCGCGTCGAACTGCCCTTGGGTGACGGCCCGCGGGTCACTTACCGGATCGTCGGCGTGGTCGGCGACCTGCGCAATCAAGGTCTGCGGTCGGCACCCGGCCCCGAGCTGTGGGTGCCGTTAGCGCCCGCGCCGAGCGTCGGCATGACATTCCTGGTGGCGGCTGGCCAGCCGTTGGCAGGCTTCGAGAAACTGTTCGCCGATGCGCTGCACGAAATCGATCCACAGGAGGCTGCGACCCTGGCCTTTCCGCTCAGCGAATCCATCGATTCCCAGCTCGCCCCGGCGCGTTTTTTCGCCCGCACGATTGGTGGCTTTGCCCTGGCGTCCCTGTTATTGGCCGCATTTGGCGTGTATGCCGTGGGCGCGCTCAGGCAACAGCAGCGCAGCGCCGAATTCGGACTGCGCCTGGCCATCGGTGCGCGACCAGCGGCGCTGGTTTGGCAACTGCTGGCAGCCAGTGCGCGGAGCGTCGGCGTGGGTCTGTTGCTTGGCTTGGCCGGCGCGTGGGCGGTATTGCGATTGCTGCAAGCGCACTTGTTCGGAGTCGCCGACGCGCCCTTGCCAGCGGTGACCGCCGGTGCCGCTGCGCTACTGGTTGCCGCACTGGCGGCCGCCGCATTACCGGCCATGCGCGCCGCGCGGGTCGACCCCATGCGCGTATTGCGCGATCAGTGACCTTGCTCAGAAAGTCGGAACACAGAGTCAAACAATCCATGCCAAGCCCGAGAAGCTCGTCCAGATGATCGAAATCAAAGCACTGCACAAGGTCTACGCCTTGCCTGCCGGTCAACAGCGCGTCCTCGATGATGTCCAATTCGAAATGGCCGAGGGCGAATTCGTCTCGATCATGGGGCCGTCTGGTTCGGGCAAGTCGTCCTTGCTGGCCGTGCTGGGATTGCTGGATTCGGACTGGCGCGGTGAATACCACTTCGCTGGAGTCGCCCTGCACGCGATGAAGGAAAGTCAGCGCAAGGAATTTGCCCGCGCACGCATCGGCCTCGTGTTTCAGCAGTACCACTTGCTGGACGATCTGAACGTTGCAGAAAACATCGACCTGCCACTGGATTACCTGGGCGTCGCGCGCAGCGAGCGGCGTTTGCGGGTCGAGCAATCCTTGAGTCGATTTGGCTTGCTGGACAAGCGCGCCCATTACCCGCGGCAACTTTCTGGCGGGCAGCAACAAATGGTGGCGGTGGCGCGCGCGGTGGCCGCAAGGCCGCGTTTGTTGTTGGCGGATGAGCCAACCGGTGCGCTGCACTCAAGTCAGGGCGAAATGATCATGGACCTGCTGGTCGAGCTCAATCGTGCCGGCACCAGCATCATCCAAGTGACCCACAACCCGGAATACGCCGCGCGTGCTGGTCGCGTGATGCAGATGCGCGATGGGCGCTTGTGTGGCCCCCCGTGATGCAATAGCATTTGATGCATGCGCACCACACTCGAAATTGACGACGACGTATTGACCGCAGCCCGCGACTTGGGTCGCCGGCAGCACAAATCCCTGGGCAGCGTCATCTCTGAGCTGGCCCGATGCGCGTTGGTGCGGCAACCTGCAGAGTCTGCAAAAGGGGTTGGCGAATCCCCCGCGCTATATGGCTTTGACCCACTGCCAGCACGCGGTGTGGTGGTGACCAATGAACTGATCGACCGCTTGCGTGTCGAGTCAGGCGACTAGCCGGTGCTTGACGTGACCGGCTGACCCCCACCCATGCGCGCCTTGCTCGACATCAACGTGCTGATTGCCTTGCTTGATGCGTCGCACCTGCACCACCAGCGCGCCCGTCAATGGTTGGGCGAGGACATCGCCCATGGCTGGGCGTCGTGTCCGATCACTCAAAATGGTTGTGTGCGAATTCTTGCGCAGCCCAATTATCCGCAGCCGATCTCGATCCGCGAGGCCATGGACAGGCTGCAGCGGGCGACGATGACGCCGCACCATGCCTTTTGGGCGGACACGGTCAGCCTGCTTGACGCCAACAACGTCGATCCACGGCGTGTGCATGGCAGCAAACAGATCACCGACATTTATCTGTTGAGCTTGGCGGTCCGCCACGGGGGACGCTTTGTGAGCTTCGACGCGGGCGTCGCGCGCAGCGCCGTGCCGGCTGCTCGCAGCGAACACCTTCTCATTCTTTGAAGCGAGCAAGCTGTACCATGATCGCCACCCCGCGCATCCTGATCGCCGACGACCAAGCCGATGTCCTGGTCGCTTTGCGTTTGTTGCTGAAGAACGATGGCTACAGCTGCTTGACTGTGGACTCACCCGGCGCGGCGTTGGCGGCCGTGGCGAAGCAGCCCTTCGACGCCGCTCTGATAGACCTGAACTACTCACGTGACACCACCTCAGGCGACGAAGGTATGGCGCTGCTGGCTGCCTTGCGCGCCGCCGACTCGGAGCTGCCCGTCGTGGTGATGACGGCATGGGGCACCATCGACATCGCGGTGCGCGCGATGCGCGCCGGTGCGGCCGACTTTATCGAGAAGCCGTGGGACAACCGGCGCTTGGTCAATGTGTTGGCGGCGCAGGTCAAACTCGCCCAGGGTCGTCGACGCGAGGCGCGCCTCGATGCCGAGAACGTCTTGCTGCGCGGAGGCGATGAGCCCTTCATCGCGCAAGCCGAATCGATGCAGCCGGTACTGGAGATGTTGCGTCGAGTCGCCCCGACCGAAGCCAATGTGCTGATCCTCGGCGAAAACGGCACCGGCAAGGGCGTGATTGCCCGTCGCATCCACGCCTTGAGCGGACGCGCCGCGTTGCCGATGATCAAGGTCAACATGGGCGGCATCAACGAACACGTGTTCGAGTCGGAAATGTTCGGCCACGTCAAAGGCGCCTTCACCGATGCCAAGGCGGATCGCATCGGCCGTTTCGAGCTGGCCGATGGCGGCAGTTTGTTCCTCGATGAGATCGCCAACATCCCGCCCAGCCAGCAACCCAAGTTGCTGCGCGTGCTGGAAGACGGCGAGCTCGAACGCGTCGGCAGCTCGCGCACGCTGAAAGTCGACGTGCGCCTGATCTCGGCGACCAATGCGGACTTGCGCAGCGAAGTGGCCAGTGGGCAGTTCCGCAAGGACCTGTTGTTTCGTTTGAATACCGTCGAAATTCGACTGCCGCCGTTGCGCGCGCGCGGCGCCGACATCCTGCCCATGGCGGAGGATTTTCTGCAACGTTGCGCGCGTCGTTACGCACGATCCGGGATGCGCCTTTCGGCGTCGGCGCAGCGCGCCTTGCTGGCGTATCCCTGGCCGGGCAACGTGCGCGAGCTATCGCATGTAATCGAGCGCGCCGTGCTGATGTGCGCGGGACAGGAGATTTCCGAGTTGGATTTCAGTCTGGATCTGGCCACGCCCAGCCCATCCAGCGCTGCGGAATTCAACAGCGGACAGACCTTGGAGCAAGCCGAATTGGCGATGATCCGCAATGCACTGGATCGCTGCGAAGGCAACATTCAGCGCGCCGCAGAAGCCTTGGGCCTCTCGCGTGGCGCGCTGTATCGGCGCTTGGAGAAATACGGCTTGAGCGCCTGACAACCACGTGTCCGTCTCGCCACCTCGCCAGATTGCGCCCACGGTGGGCTTGAGCTTTGAGCGTCGCTTGTTGCTTGATGCGTGTCTGTTGCTGCTGCCATTACTGGCGTGTGCGGTGCTGCTGGTTTGGCTGCACTGGCCGCCCTCGACAGGTGTCTGGCTGGCGATGGCAACCGCCCTGCTGCTGACCTTGGCGCTCACCTTGCGGTTGCGGCAGCGGGTCATTTATCCGCTCTACACGCTGTCCAACCTGTTGGAAGCGTTGCGCGAAGGTGATTACAGCTTGCGTGGCTCGCGTGCGCGTCGCGGCGACGCCATCGGCGACGTGGTGTGGGAGATCAACGCGCTGTCGCAGACCCTGCGCGAGCAGCGCCTGAAGGTGGAGGAAACCAGCGCCTTGCTCGGCAAGGTCATCGCCGCCATCGATATCGCGTTGTTCAGTTTTGATGATGGCCGGCGCCTGAGACTGCTGAATCCTGCCGCTGAGCGGCTGCTCGGCAAACGCGCCGGCGAGGCCCTGGGGCAGCACGCCACCGCGCTGGGGCTGGAGGAAGCGCTGGAATCCTCCGGGGCGAGCGTGCTGGATCGCACCTTTGCGGGTGGCAGCGGCCGCTTTGAAGTGCGCCGTTTCAGCTTTCGCGAAGGTGGCTTGCCGCTGGAATTGTTGGCGATCACCGATCTGTCGCGCGCGCTGCGCGAAGAAGAGCGGCAGGCATGGCAACGCTTGATCCGGGTGTTGAGTCACGAACTCAATAATTCACTGGCGCCAATCAAGTCGATGGCGGGCACGTTGTCATCAATGCTGACCGTCGACCCGCCTCCGATTGACTGGCGCGAGGACGCCCAACTGGGCATGCGCGTGATCGCGGATCGCGCCGAAGCCTTGAGCCGCTTCATGATTGGTTACGCGACCTTGGCGCGACTGCCGTCGCCGCGCAAACAGCGACTGGATCTTCGCGCCTTGCTGCAACGGGTCACCACCCTGGAACAGCGCATGACAGTGCGCTTGGTGGCGGGTCCGCCGTTGCAGCTGCTGGCTGATCCGGACCAGCTCGAACAGGCGCTCATCAACCTGCTGAAAAACGCGGTCGAAGCGAGCCTTCCCGAGAGCGGCGAGGTGAGTGTGAAGGCGCAGCAATCAGCGGCGGAGATTCGTATAGAAATCATCGACTGTGGCCTGGGCTTGGCGGGAAGCGACAACCTGTTCGTGCCATTTTTCACCACCAAGCCGGGTGGATCCGGCATCGGTCTGGTGCTGGCCAGACAGATAGTCGAAGCCCACGGTGGTCAGTTGAACCTGGAGAACCGCTTGGACGCGCGTGGCTGCGTGGCCACCATCCGATTGCCAATGGGCGCTGAATGATTTCCGCCGCCCGCATCGGCCCGCTATACTTCTTGCCCCGTAGCGGCCGCGCCGCGTCGCATACCCTTCCAGCGCAGGTGAGCCCGTGAGAAATCACGACCTTGAGTTTCTCAAGCACTTCTCCCAAGTCATCGCCTTTCTGGTGTTGGTGACCGTCGCCCTGATTGGCGGCGCCATCGTCCTGCACAACGGTCGCGCGGTCGAATCCGACGGCGTCGCCGAAGCCAAGGTGGCAGCGCGACTGCGACCCATTGCAGGCGTCTACGCCGGCGAAACCGGCGCTGCCGCCATTGCTGCTGCCGCCGAGGCAGCCGCGCTTGCCGCCAAAGGGCAAGTGGCCTACGAAGGCACGCTCGACGGCGCTGTCATCTACAACGCGCTGTGCGGTGCTTGCCACAACTCGGGTGCCGGTGGTGCGCCGTTGATGCAAACCGACGCCTGGAAGGTACGTATGGAGCAAGGTGTGGAAACCTTGATCACGCATGCGATCGAAGGCTACCAAGGCAGCGCTGGGTTGATGCCGGCGCGCGGCGGTAATCCATCGTTGACTGACGAACAAGTTGCCGCCACCGTCCGTTGGATGCTGGACAACATGAAGTAGGGCGGGCCCCGCCGCCCTCTTTCCGCAAGCGTGTCCGGTGTTCCTGTGCTGCTCGCCGCGCTTGCTCCGCCCGCCGAGACAGAATTCCGATGCGCTTACCGTTTGCCCTGCTGTCAGTTTTGCTGCTGACGGGCTGTGATGCCATGACCAGTGATCGCGAGCCTGGCGATGCGCAGGAGGGACCCGCGACGCTGGGCGCGTTGCAGGGAGCCGGAGCGCGCAGCCCGTTCGAGAATCGAGAGGTCGCCGTGCACGGCGTGGTCACCGGCAATTTCGTCGCCGGCCTCGATGGTTTTTTCATGCAGGATGGTGCCGGCGCCGACGATGGCGATCCTGCCACCTCGGATGCGGTATTCGTGCAGTGGAAGCGCGACCGCACGCCCAAGGTGCGGCGTGGTGATCGTCTGCGCGTCATGGGCAAGGTGGTCGAGTTGGGCGAGGCTGAGCAAACGGTCACTGCGATTGCGGCCGACAAGGTGGAAGTGCTCGGTCGCGGCGGAGTCAATGTCACCACCATCAATGCGGGGCCGGCAAGCAGCAGCGAATGGGAGCGCCACGAGTCGATGTGGTTGCGCGTTGACGCGCCGTTGACGGTGACCGGCAATGGCGGCTTGATTCGCTTCGGCGAGGTTGAAGTCGCCTTTGGTGGGCGTTTGTTTCAACCCACCGAGCGGCATCCGCCAGGACCAAAAGCCGACGCGTTGGCCGCCGACAATCAAGCGCGCATGCTGGTGTTGGACGACAACCGTCGCGGCGAGTTTCCAGACAAACTCTGGTTTCTCGAGGCGGGTTTGACCCACGATGCACCGATGCGTGTGGGCAGTACGTTGGCCGACGTGGAAGGCGTGCTGAACCATGCTCACGGCCGTTGGCGTTTGCAGTTGACCGATGAGCTGCGCGTGGCCGTGCAGAGCCCGCGACCCAAGCCCTTGAAGCCGCCGCCTGGTCTGCGCATCGCGAGTGTCAATCTGGAGAATTTCTTCAACGGCAACGGTCGCAAGGCGGGCTTCCCGACACCGCGCGGCGCCACGTCATTGAAGGAATTTGAACGCCAGACCAGCAAGACCGTGGCTCTGCTGGTCGGCCTGAGCGCCGACATCCTGGCCGTATCTGAGCTTGAGAACGACGGCAACGACGCGCGCAGCGCGGAGGCGGCCTTGTTGGCTGCATTGAATGCGGGCCTCGGTGAGGGTGGTGACTATCGATCAGTGATGGCGGCCGAGGGTGGTAGCGGTCGTGATCAGATTCGGGTCGGGATCTTTTATCGAGAATCCAGAGTGCGGCCGCTGGGCAATGCCGTTGCGATCAATGAAGCGCCGTTTGCGGAGGGTGGCAGCCGCCCGCCGTTGGCGCAGGCGTTCTCGGCCCTCGAAGGCGGCGAACCCTTCGTGGTGGTCGCCAATCACTTCAAGTCCAAGGGCAGTTGTCCGACTCCCGAGCAGCCGGCCGCGCCGGGTGATAGCGACAAGGACGACTTCCAATCGTGTTGGAATGCCACCCGCGTGGCATCAGCGCAGCGCCTGCACGACTGGCTGCAAACCGACCCCACCGGTCAAGGCGTCGCCCGCATCGTCTTGCTGGGTGACTTCAATTCGTATGCGCAAGAGGATCCGCTGCGACTCTTGCGGCAGCTGGGTTGGCGCGATGTGTTTGAAGTGGCCGGTGCTGGCGAGGTCTACAGCTATGTTTACGCGGGTCAAGCCGGCCGTCTGGATCACGCATTGGTGACCGCGGCGCTGGCTCCGGCCGTGAGTGGCGCGGCCATCTGGCATACCAATGCCGATGAAGCGGAAGCCTTTCACTATCAGACCAGCCAGCGCAATCCTGCCTGGCAGGGTGCCGAACCATGGCGCACATCGGATCACGATCCGTTGCTGATCGGGCTCGACTTCAGCCGTCCTTAGCCGTCAGGTCCAGCTTGGGTCGGACACGCCGCCCACGTTGGCTGCGCTGGCCGTGCACGTCCCTCCAGTATCATCTCCGTCCTTCCTGTCGATTGAACCTAACCATGGTCCCAGCCCGCCCACCGTTCCCAACGCAAGCCGGAGCAATCCTGCTGAGCGGACCGGCAGGGGTCATCGAAGCCCTGGTCGACTTGCCCGATCCCGCTGACGCACTGCCTGCGACCGCGCTGATCTGTCATCCGCATCCGATGCACGGTGGCAGCATGCATAACAAAGTGGTGACGATGATCGAGCGCAGCCTGCGCGAGTTGGGACTGCGCACGGTGCGTTTCAATTTTCGCGGTGTGGGTGCGTCGACCGGCAGTTACGACGATGGCCGCGGTGAAACGCTGGACTTGCTGGCGGTGGCAGAATGGGTTCGCGAGCAACGGCCGAATGATGCGTTGTGGCTGGCGGGATTTTCCTTTGGTGCCTACGTCGCGTTGCTCGGCGCCCGCCATCTGCCGGTCAAACAAATGATTTCGGTCGCGCCACCGGCGGGCCGCTGGGACTTCTCCGCCGTGCTCTCGCCGCCCTGCCCGTGGTGGGTGGTGCAAGGAGAAGACGACGATATCGTCGAGCCACAAGCGGTCTACAGCTGGATTGATGGCATGCCGGAGACTGAGCGTCCGACCTTGGTGCGCATGCCCGATACCGGCCACTTCTTTCATCGACGTTTGATGGACTTGCGTGGCGCGCTGAAGAACGGAGTGCGCAGCAACTTGCCACCCGCTGCCACGGCGTGATTCGCGCTGCCGACACCAGACCGATCGCGCCGGGCACGGCTTATGCCGAAGGTGTGAGCAGCGGTCGCTGGGACAATGACCCCGCACAACGCGCCGTATTGGTCGAGTTTGACCGCATCTTTGCGGCTCTGCAGCAGCCGGTTGAACGTGGGCTGCTGGATCGATTGCGCGGCCGCCGTGCGCAGCCGGTGCGTGGACTCTACTGTTGGGGCGGGGTCGGCCGGGGCAAGACGTTTCTGGTGGACCTGTTCTTCGAACACCTGCCGATTGCACAAAAGCGCCGCGTGCACTTTCACCGTTTCATGGGCGAGGTGCATGCGCGCCTGCGCGATCTTGGCCAACGCGCCGACCCCTTGCAGGACGTCGCCGAAGGTTACGCCGGCGAGTTTCGCGTGCTCTGTCTGGACGAGTTTTTCGTCAGTGATATTGGCGACGCGATGATCGTCGGGCGGCTGCTGGAAGCACTGTTTGCGCGTGGTGTCTGCCTGATCACCACCTCCAACACGGTGCCGTCCAATTTGTATCGCGATGGTCTGCAACGCGCGCGGTTTCTGCCGGCGATCGCGTTGATCGAGCGCCATTGCGTGGTCCATCAGATGGCCAGCCAAACCGACTACCGTCTGCGCACGCTGACCCAGGCGCCGGTCTATCACCACCCGTTGAATGAGGCCGCCGAGCGCGCGCTGGAGGACTTCTACGAACGCCTCACCGCCGACACCTTTCGCGACGGCTTGCCTCTGCTCATCAACGAACGCCTGATTCCGGCCATCGATTTTTGCGAAGGTGTGGCCTGGTTTGAGTTCACGGCCTTGTGCGAAGGTCCGCGTTCGGTCGCCGACTACATCGAGATCGCGCGCGATTTCCACACGGTATTGCTGGCGCGGGTTCCACAATTTGGCCTCAACGACGAAAACGCCGCGCGCCGCTTCGTCAATCTGGTCGACGAGTTTTACGATCGCAACGTCAACCTGATCCTGTCAGTCGCGGTGCCCCTCACTGACCTCTATGTCGGCGACAAGCTCAGCCACGAGTTTCAACGCACACAAAGCCGCTTGATCGAGATGCAAAGTGAGGCGTACCTGGCGCGTGAGCATCGGCCTTGAGGGGCTGGGATTCGAGATTCGAGAATCGGGAATCCGGATTGCGAGCGAGGTAGCCCAACTTAGGGCGGGTAGTTCGAGTTTGAGCGTGGCGAGGAGTAGCTGCAGGAAATCGCGCAGCGTGCTGCTATCGGCCGTGTTGCCGGGCAGCACCTCGTAGGCCAGCGGCAGACCCTCCGGCGTCACGATCAGCGCGATCACCACCTGCACGCAATCGGAGCGATGGTCGCGCGAGTAGCCATAGCGACGCTTGTCGTCGTCGGCAAACGGCGGGTTGCTCTCGAAGTAGGTGCTGGTGAGGTCGTACAGCAGCACGTCGAAGGTGACGCCGAACAGATCGCGCCAGCGCGCCGTGAGGTGAGTGAACAGCGCCGTCTTGTGCTTCAACAATTCACGCGCGCAGATCGGAACGATCTCCGCGATGGATAGGCTGTCGGTGACATCAATTCCGCGCGGACGTTGGTATGCTGCCGCACGGTCTTGGGGGAGTCGATGTGTTATGCGCAAGCTGATCTCGGTGGCGTGGGTGCTTGCTGGCGGCTTGGCAAGTCTTGCGGTCAACGCGCAGAACTTCGACTACCACGTCTACCTCAACTCGGACTCGCGCTCGCTCACCGGCTGCACGGTCATCGCGGCCGATGGTCAGAGTTTCAGCGGCATTGACCATCGCCTGACCGCCACCGTTGCGGGCTCGCCTCCGATAGTCACCGAATTGCGTCTGGCTGGCTGCGCTGGTGGCGACTTCGCTACCGGGGCGGTGATTGGCGGCAACTATCCGGTTGGGCTCAACAATGGCGTCGCCCTGGGCGGCGGTGCGTTCGCCGATGTCATTGAGCTGTCACTGTCGCGCCAGGCGATTGCCGGGGCCACCCTGATCACAATCGGCTTTGGTGCGCAGGATGGTGCCGTCATTGATGACGGCGTCTTCACCCGCAACGGTCTGCCCGGCGGTTCGCCGATGACGATCGGAACAGTGCTAGCGATACCGACGGCTGGCTTCGTCGGCCTGCTGCTGCTGGGCACGCTGCTGCTGGTGCTTGGCGGCCTGGCCATGCGACGCAACGGCCGCTTGACGAGGGTGCTGCTGGTCAGCGCCTGCCTGGTGTTCAGTGCCGCGGCCTGGGCCGCCAACTTTGTGCTCGATGGCGAGGTCGGTGATTGGTCCGGAACCACCCCGCTGGCGACCGATCAGGCCGGCGACTCGCCGCTGTCGGGTACCGATATCGTCGCCGCCTTCGCGCTGGATGAGGATCCCGATCTGCGTTTCCGCATCGACGTGGTCGACGCCGAGAATCGCCCGCCGGTCGCGGTCGATGACGCCTACACGGTGCTCGAGGATCAAACCCTCACTGTCCCTGCCCCGGGCGTATTGGCCAATGACAGTGATCCCGATGCCAACGCACTGAGTGCGGAGGGCTTCACTTTGCCGAACTTCGGCGTGCTGGATGCTGAAACCGACGGAAGCTTCACCTTCACCGGTCTGGCCGACGAAAACGGAGCGGCGACCTTCAGCTACTTCGCCTTCGATGGCCAAGTGGCCAGCATGACGCCGGCTACCGTCACCGTGACCGTGACCGCGGTCAACGACGCCCCCAGCTTTACCGCCACCAATCCGCCCGCGGTCAACGAGGATGCCGGTGTGCAGTCACTGGCATTTGCAACCTTCAGCGCGGGACCGGCCAACGAGAGCGGGCAGTCCGTACTGGACTACACGGTCAGCTCAGTGAGCAATGCGGGGCTGTTCGCTGCCGGCCCGACCATCGCCAACGATGGCACTCTGAGTTACACGCCGGCGCCCGATGCCAATGGCAGCAGCCAGCTCGCGGTCGTCGTCCGCGACAACGGTGGCACCGCCAACGGCGGCATTGACACCAGCGCGCCCCAGACCTTCACCATCACAGTGAACGCGGTCAATGATACGCCGACCTTTGTCGCCGGTCCGAACCAGTCGATTAATGAGGACGCAGCCGCGCAGACGGCGGTCGGTTGGGCCGCCGCGATCAACGATGGCGACCCGGAACTCACGCAAACGCTGACCTTCCTGCCGACGGTCACCAATACCACCAGCAATCTGGCGTTCACCACGCCGCCAACGATCAACGCAACCACCGGCACGCTGACCTACGCCGTCGCTCCGAACACCAATGGCGTTGCGACGATCGAAGTGCGCCTGCAGGACAACGGCAGCAACGTGGCGCCGAACGTCAACATCAGCGCGCCGCAAACCTTCACCATCACGGTGTCCGGCATCAACGATGCGCCGAGCTTCACGGCAGGCCCGAACCAGACGGTCAACGAGGATGCGGGCGCGCAAGCGGTCACGCCATGGGCGACAGCGATCAACGACGGCGACCCGGAAGTCACCCAGGCGTTGGCGTTTGCGGTGACCAACAACACCAACACGGCGCTGTTCAGCGCCGGCCCGGCGGTGAGCCCGACGGGCGTTCTGACGTACACGCCCGCAGCGAATGCGAATGGTGTCGCCACCATCACCCTGCGCCTGGATGACGATGGCGGTACCGCGAACGGTGGCGTCAATCAATCGCCGACCCAAACCTTCACGATTACCGTGAACGCGATCAACGATGCGCCGGGTTTCATGGCCGGCCCGAATCAATCGGTGACCGAAGATGCGGGCGCTCAAACCGTCACCCCCTGGGCGACGGGTATCAATGCCGGCCCATTGGACGAAGCTGGGCAAACACTCACCTTCAACATCACGGCCAATACCAACGCAGCGTTGTTCAGCGCCGCGCCCGCTGTCAGCCCTGCGGGGGCGCTGACCTACACTCCGGCAGCCGATGCCAGCGGCGTGGCGACGATCACCTTGACCTTGAGCGATGACGGTCCCGGGGCTCCGCCGCCGAATGCCAATACCAGCGCTGCGCAGACCTTCACGATCACGGTGAATGCCGTGAACGATGCGCCGGTTAACACAGTGCCTGGCGCGCAAACCACAGGCGACGGCACGTCGTTGGTATTCAGCACTGCGAACACCAATGCAATCAGCATCGTCGATTTCGACGCCGCCGCCGGCATCGTGCAAGTCTCGTTCGGCACCGGGGCCGCGGCCAACGGTGCATTGACGCTGGCCAACCCAGGCGGCGCCTTGACCACGCTGACCGGCAACGGCACCGAGCAAGTGACGGCAACGGGCACACTGACCGCGTTGAATGCGGCGCTGAACGGCCCAGGCGGCAGCTTGACCTACACGCCAGTGGGCGGCACGTCGGCCGCGCGTACGATCACGATGATCACGAACGATCAGGGCAACTCCGGTGCGGGTGGCGCGCAGTCCGATACCGACACCATCACCGTGAACGTCGACGGCGCACCGATTGCCAGCAGCACGCCAGCGAATGGCGCGACAATCGCCAACAACGCGCCGATAAGCGTGAATTTTGACGAGCCAGTCAATGTAACGGCCGGCATCACCCTGAATTGTGGCGGCCCGATCACGCTGACCGGCACCACAGGCAGCAACGTCACCAGCTTGCCGCTCGGCTACACCGCGCCTCTGCCCGCGGGCACCTGCACCCTGACCGTGCCGGCCGCGAGCGTGCAAGACGTCGACACCATCGACCCACCGAACAACCCGACGGGCAACTTCGCAGCAACGTTCACCGTCGATGCTGCGCCGGTGCTGGTCAGCAGCACGCCTGCCGCCGCCGCGGTGGTCAACACCGGGCAAACAGTGAGCTTCACCTACAGTGAAGCTGTGACGAACGCGGGCAGCGCAATCACGCTGAACTGCGGCGGCGCAATCGCCGGCGCGATCAGCGGTTCGGGCACGACCACGCTCACCTTCACGCCAACCAACCCGCTGGCCGCCGGTGCCAGCTGCACCGCCACCGCCGTCGCCGCGCAGATCAACGATGCGGACGCCTTCGATCCGCCGCAGAACCCCGTAGCCAACAGCACGATCAACTTCACCGTCGACGCCGCTCCGGCGTTCGTCAGTTCGGTTCCAGCAGCCAATGGCACCGTGGTCGGCACTACTCAGGTCGTGAGCTTCACATTCGACGAAAGCGTTGCCAATCTCGGCAGCGCGATCACGCTGAACTGCGGCGCTGCCGTCACCGGCGCGATCACTGGCGGCGGCACGCCGACGCTGACGTTTACGCCGACCAACCCGTTGACCGCGGGTGCAAGTTGCACGGCCACGGCCGTTGCAGCGCAAATCGGCGATAGCGACAGCATTGATCCACCGCAAAATCCGGTCGCTAATGTAGTTCGCACCTTCACGGTCGATGTGGCGCCGACGGTGTCCAGCACCAACCCGGCGAACGGCGCAATCGACGTCGGCTTGAACACTGACCTCATCGTCAACTTCAGCGAAGCAGTGACCTTCGCTGCTGGTGCGTTCACGCTGAACTGCCCGGCCGGGAGCCCGATTCCGTTCACCGTGTCGGGTTCCGGCACCACTCAGGCGAGCATTGATCCGTCCGCGAATCTGCCGATCAATACACTGTGCGTGCTGACCGTCGATGCGGCGCTGGTGCAGGACGTCGATAGCGCCGATCCACCCGATGTCGGAAGCGGCATCACCACGGTCAACTTCACCACCGTCAACGATAATCCGCCGACGGTGACCGCAAGCGTGCCGGCACCGGGTGCAACCGTCGCAAACAATCAAGCGTTGAGCATCAGCTTCTCCGAGGCCATCGTTGCCACGGCCGGCAGCGTAACCCTGACGTGTGGCGGCCCGAACCTGATCACCGGCGGTGCTGCCGGCAGCAACGTCACGACGCTGACGCCGATCTACACCGCACCGTTGCCTTCGGGTGCCTGCACACTGACCGTGCTCGCGGCCAACATCACCGACTTTGACGCTATCGATCCGCCGGATCTGATGGTCGCCAACTATGTCGCCAATTTCACGGTCGATGCTGCACCGGCCCTCGTCAGCAGCACGCCTGCCGCCGCCGCGGTGGTCAACACCGGGCAAACGGTGAGCTTCACCTACAGTGAAGCCGTGACGAATGTCGGCAGCGCAATCACGCTGAACTGCGGCGGTGCAATCGCCGGCGCGATCAGCGGTTCGGGCACGACCACGCTCACCTTCACCCCAACCAACCCGCTGGCCGCCGGTGCCAGCTGCACCGCCACCGCCGTCGCCGCGCAGATCAACGATGCAGACGCCTTCGATCCGCCGCAGAACCCCGTGGCCAACAGCACGATCAACTTCACCGTCGACGCCGCACCTGCTTTCGTCAGCGCGACCCCGGCCGCAGCTGCGGTAGTCGGTACCGGGCAAACCGTCAGCTTCACCTTCGATGAAAACGTCGCCAACCTTGGCGGTGCGATCACGCTGAATTGTGGTGGAGCCGTTGCCGGCGCGATCAGCGGATCCGGCTCGACCACACTGACCTTCACCCCAACCGCACCGTTGACTGCCGGCACCAGTTGCATGGCGACCGCGGTGGCATCGCAAATCGGCGATGTCGACATCGTCGATCCACCTCAGAATCCCGTTGCCGACGTCATCCGCAATTTCACGGTTGACGTTGCGCCGGACTTCAGCGCCAGCGTGCCGGTCAACAATGCAATCAACGTCGGCCTCAGTGCGAATATCACGGTGACCTTCACCGAGGCGGTCAACTTCACGGCCAGTGCATTCACGCTGAACTGCCCGGCCGGTTCGCCGATCCCGTTCACTGTCAGCGGCAGCGGCAGTAACACCGCGACCATCGATCCGACCCCGCCGACCTTGCCGATCAACACCCTGTGCGTGCTGACCGTCGACGATGCGCTGGTCACTGACTTCGACGCCGCCGATCCGCCGAACGCAGGCACCGGCATCACCACCATCAGTTTCACCACCGTCAATGACAACGCGCCGATGGTCAGCTCTGTGATGCCGGCCAACGGCGCGACCACGAGTTCGACGTTTACCCTCAACCTTCTGTTCAGCGAGCCCGTGGTCATCGCGGCGAATGCCATCACCATCGCCTGCAGCCCGTCGGGTGCGGGTTTGAGCTCGCCGAGTATTGCGACGGCGCCGACCAACGCCATTGGAGTCAACGGTCCGCCGACTGGAATGGGTCAGCCCGGAGACACCTGCACGGTCACCGTGCAATCCGCACTGGTCACCGATGCGGACGTGATCGATCCACCGAACCAACTCGACGGCGACGGCAGCGGTGACACCATCGACGGTGACGCCGACAACTTCGTCTCGACCTACATCGTCGACGCGGCCCCCATTGCCACGACCACCGTACCCGCGAACGGCGCGACCGACATCGCCATCGCGGCTGGCTCGATCACCGTCAACTTCAGCGAAAGCGTCACGGTCACTCCCGGCGGCATCACTCTGACATGCCCGGCCAATGTTCCGCTGACCGGACTGCCGGTGACCGGCACCAGCGTGACGCTGACCCATTCTGGTCTGCCCGGCGGCGCGACCTGCACGATCACCGTGCTTGCCGCAAACGTCACCGACACCGACAGCTTTGATCCGCCGCAGAATCCGACCGCCGCTTTCACTTCGAGCTTCACGACCGCGGACGCGGCACCCGAGGTGCTCACCACGACGCCGGCCAATGGCGCCACCGACGTCAACCCGAGCAGCACGATCACGGTCACCTTCAGCGAGTCGGTGAACTTCAGCACTGCGGCGAATGCGGCCAACACCAGCTTCGATCTGGAATGTCCGGCCGGCAGCCCGGCCGACTTCACCGTCACCACCGCAAGCCCGGCGACCAGCGTGGTGCTGAACCCGGTGGACAATGCGATCGCCGGCGCGACCTGCAGCTTCATCGTGCGCGCCGCCGGCATCACTGACGCCGATCTGATCGATCCGCCAAACACGATGGCGGCCGACTTCAGCGCCAGCTTCAGCTTCGGCGCGCTGGCCGAGAATGATGCCTATACCGTCACCCCGCATCTGACTCTGGGTATCGGCACCGGCAGCCCGCAGGGCGGCGGCGTGCTGGCCAACGATCTGATCGGTGGCGGCAGCGTCACCGGCTTCGGCTTCGCCCCGACCTGCACCGGCACCGCGCCTGGCAATCAGCTCGATGCCGGTGCGGCCAATGGTCGCCTGACGCTCAACGCCAATGGCAGCTTCGGCTACGAGCCGCCGGCAGGTGTGGCCAACGCCACGCGCACCTTCTGCTACACCGTCACCGGCGGCGACACTGCCAATATCGCGTTCACCATCCAGAACACCGAGCTGGTGTGGTTCGTCAACGCCGCCGCGGCCGGCGGCGGTATCGGCACCCAGGCGCGACCGTTCCAGACTCTGGTAGCGGCGTCCACGGTGGACACCGCCAACGACACCATCTATCTGGCCTTCAATGCCAGCGCCTACACCAACGGCATCTCGCTGGAAGCCGGCGAGCGGCTGATCGGTGAGGCCTCGGGCAGCGATCTGACCACCATCACCGGCATCGTACCGGTCGCCGGCAGCACCTTCCCGGCGCTCGGTGGCAGTGCGCCGACGATCACCTGCGCCGGCCTGAACTGTCTGACGCTGGCTACCGGCAATACGTTGCGCGGATTTACCGTTGGCGACTCCGGTGCAACCGGAACCGATATCGTCGGCAGCAGCTTCGGCACGGCGACCGTCGCGGAAGTGTCCCTCACCGGCAATGGCCGCGCGCTCAATCTCACCAGCGGAACCTTGAACGGCAACTTCCTGGACATCAACGTCAGCGCCAGCACAACGACAGGCATCAGCCTGGCTTCGGTCTCCGGCACCTGGTCCGTGACCAACGCGGTCGATATCGTTGCACCCAGCGGCATCACGGCACTCACCACCAGCGGTGCGATCACCTTCGCCGGTGGCGTCAATGTCACGGCAGCGACGGGCAACGGCATCAACATTTCGAACAACAGCGCGGCGTGGGGACTTGGGAACGTGGTCTCGTCGGCAGCCACCAACGGGCTGCGCGTCGTCGGTGGCGGTTCGGTCACTGCATCGGGTGGCACCCTTACTGCGACGAACGGGACCGTGCTCAACCTTCAAGGTGTCGCTGCCACGATCACGCTGGCAGGCGCAGCAGCCACGCCCGGCGGCGGTATCGGCATGAGCATCGACTCGATCACAGGCACGGTCGCCATCGGAAATGGCGGCGACATCGCGGGTGCCAGCTCCGATAGCGTCGATATGATCGGGACGCTTGGTACTTTCAGCTATGGCGGCAACATCATCAAGCCGGATGGCGGACGCCTCATCGAGATCAGCGCCGGCACCAGCGGCAACGTCACCTTCTCTGGCGAATTGAGTTGCGCTGCCTGCGGCAATGCGTTCTCGGGCGGCATCCTGGTCACCAATCGCAGCGGTGGTACCTACACCTTCTCGGGTTCCAGCAAAGCGCTCACTACGGGTATCCGCAACGGCGTTGACCTGACCTCCAACACCGGTGCCACGATCAACTTCAGCGGCGGCGGACTGGCGGTCACCACCACCAGCGGTACGGGGTTCAACGCCACCGGCGGCGGAACGGTCAGCGTACAAGGCACTGCCAACACGCTTGCCACGTCCACCGGCACGGCGCTTAGCGTGGCGAACACCAATATCGGCGCGAGTGGACTGAATTTCCGCAGCATCAGCGCGAACGGCGGGACCAACGGCATCGTGCTCAACACCACTGGAGGCGCGGGTGGCCTGACCGTTTCTGGCAACTCCGGCGGGTTGTGCGGCGGTTCGGTCGGAAGTGGCCCGCCGGCGACGGCGGCGGCGGTGGTGGCACCTGTAGTCGCGGACTGCACGGGCGGCACGATTCAGAACACCAGTGGGCCGGGTCTGGTCCTGACCAACACCTCGGCCGTTTCGTTGACGCGGATGCGCATCATCAACTCGGGCGATGACGGCATTCAGGGCACGAACGTAACCGGGTTCTCGCTGATATCGAGCCTGCTCGACAACAACGGCAATGCGATCAACGAAAGCGGAATGGACTTCGGCGACACGACGAGCATCACACCCGATGGCCTGCATGGCACCGGAGGCATCACCAACTCGACGGTGCAGAATTCCTACTACAACGGCCTCAGCATCCGAAACAACGGAGGCACGGCGCTCACATCGTTTGCCGTGACGGGCAGCCAGTTCCGTGCCAACGCGGCGAACGGCGATGCCAACGACAACTTGTTCATTGAGGCCGGAGGCACCGCGAACATGGCGATGGCCGTGAGCGGCAGCCTCTTTGCATCAACCGAGGGCGACCACATCCAGGCCGCCGCCTTAAACGCGGGCTCCGTCAATGTCGGCATCACCAATAACACGCTGACGGGGGGGCACTCCACACCTCTAGGACAAGGCATCACGATCAACGCCGCGACGGGCGTCGCCTTTGGCGGCTGGACCGGCCGCATCGACTACGACGTCAACGGCAACAACATCACTGGCGCCGTATCGAATGGCGTCAGCGCCGTGCTTGGCACGTCAGCGGTGTCCGCGGTGTTCGACGGGTTCATCCGCAACAATGTCATCGGAACCTCGGGCGTGGCGCTGTCGTGCTCGACGCAGGGCGCCGGTGCCTATGTCGACTCGCGTGGCAATGGGACACACAACGCGTCCGTCACCGGCAACACCATTCGGCAATGTTCCGATCGCGGCATCCTGAGCGAGGCCGGTGACGGCGATAGCGTGCTGAACCTGACGATACAGACCAACATCATCGACCAGCAGGTCGGTGCGCTGGCGCGAGAGGCGTTCCAGACCAACTACGGAATCACCCCGACGAACGTCTTCAGCAACGTCGATTCGCCGCAAATCTGCCTACAGCTTGGCGGCGCGGGCGGACTCGCAAACACCTTCAGCCATGGTGCCGGCGCACCGGATGATTTCCGTCTGCGTAACCGATTCGAGGCGGTCGTGCGAATGCCCGGCTACGGGGGCGCGGAGGACGACACCGCAGCTGTAGTTGCTTACATCCAGGGCCGCAACAGTGGAAGTGCGGGCGAGCCTGGTAGCGCCACTGCGAGCGCAACGGCAGGCGCGGGCTACTTCAACACGCCCGGCGGCGCCGCATGCGCGTTGCCGACGTTGTGATGCCGCAATTGATGGATCACGCCGCAGCGCAGACTCATTAGCATCGAAAGGAACATACGTCATGGCAGAACCGTTTCTGTCCGAGATCCGGATCATGAGCTTCGTGTTCGCGCCGCAAGGCTGGGCGCTGTGCAACGGGCAACTGTTGCCGATCAACCAGAACCAGGCGCTGTTTTCGTTGCTGGGCACGACGTTTGGCGGCGATGGTCGAGTCAATTTCGGGCTGCCGGATCTGCGCGCGCGCGCGCCGATCCACGTCGGCAGCGGGCATACACTCGGTGAGCGCGGTGGCGAGCAGACACACACGCTGAGTATCTCCGAGCTGCCGACACACACCCACCTGGTGCAGGCGTCACCGACAAATGCCGATGGGCCATCGGCGGTGAACAATGTCCTGGCTGGCGCGCTCAACACCTACCGCGCGCCCGACAATCTGATAGCCCTGCGTCCCGGATCGTTGGCCAACGTCGGTGGCAGTCAGGCGCACTTGAACATGCAGCCATTCCTGACCCTGAATTTCTGCATCGCCCTCCAGGGCATCTTCCCGTCGCCGACCTAGGAGTTCGACATGGCCCAGCCCTACGTAGGCGAGATCAGGATGTTCGCGGGCAACTTTGCTCCGGCGGGCTGGATGTTCTGCGAAGGACAGCTGCTGCCGATATCGGAGAATGAAACCCTGTTCCAATTGATCGGCACCACTTACGGTGGTGATGGCCAGAGCACCTTCGCATTGCCGGATCTGCGCGGTCGCCTTCCACTACACCAAGGGAACGGCTTCATCCTCGCCGAGACCGGTGGCGCAGAAGAGATCAATCTGACGGTGCAGCAGATTCCCTCCCACTCGCACCCGGTACTTGCATCGTCGGCGCCGGCCGCCGATAACACGCCCGTCGGCAAGGTGCTGGCGGAGACGACGGCGAGCAACCTCTACATCGAAGACGTCACCAATGTGAATCTCTCGCCAAGCGCCGTGAGGGCGACTGGCGGCAGCCAGCCGCACACCAATTTCCAGCCCTATCTGTGCGTCAACTTCATCATTTCCCTGTTCGGGATTTTCCCGAGCCCGACCTGAGGCAGAGATCATGGCCGACCCCTTCGTCGCCGAAATCCGGATATTCCCGTTCAATTTCGCGCCACGCGGCTGGGCGTGGTGCGATGGACAGCTCTTGCCCCTGTCGCAGAACACCGCGCTGTTTTCGCTGTTGGGAACCACGTATGGTGGCAACGGCAAGTCGAATTTCGCGCTGCCAGACTTGCAGGGCCGCGCACCGATGCATCCGGAGCAGGGGCCGGGACTTTCGCTGCATGATCTCGGCGAAACCGGCGGTAGTGAAACCGTCACCTTGCTGGAGTCGGAGATTCCATCGCACACGCACGCACTGCGTGCTTCGTCCGACGACGGCGATCTGAAAGCACCAACGTCAAGCCGATCACTCGCGCGATCCATCGGCGGATTTGCCTACCAGAGTTCGACCGCGGGATTACAGCCCATGTCGGACCAGATGCTCGCGCCCGCCGGTGGCGACCAGCCGCACAACAACATGATGCCCTTCCTGACTTTTTACTTCTGCATCGCCCTGCAGGGCGTGTTCCCGCCCCGCGGTTGAGGACGATGACGATGAAACGACGCGATTTCATGCTGCGTTCTGCGGGCTCAGTGATGCTTGGCGCGGCACCTCTCGGTGCGGCTGCCGCTTGGCACGGCGCGCTTCTGGACGACCCGCAAAGCTGGATCGGCCGCGAGTTCCGTCTTGCCGATGGCAGCCAGCTCGCACTGGCCGCTGTCGAACCGGTCGCGAACGACCGCGACAGTATCCAGATGCGGCTGCAGTTCCGCGTGGTGTCGGGATCGACTCCACGCGAAGGCTCGCATGCGCTGAGCTGCGGTTTCGACGAGGAAACACTGTTCCTGCAGCCCGGTCGCGACGGTCCGGTCGCGTGTCTCAATCGGCTGAAGCGCGACGCGTGAGCGCGACAGCGCAGTTGCGTGTGCGAATGTGATCGGGCCTAAGATGATTGAAACCAAGGCAGTGGAATTCACCCTCGACCTGTTCGCGCCGCTGGTGGGCGAGACTTTCGAGATCGAAGACGACGAAGCACGGGTGCTGGCGGTATTGATCGAAGCCAGCAATTTGCGCGAGGCACAGGGCGCGGGCCGGCGCAGCCGGCAGTTCTCGCTGGTCTGGCGCGGTCCGCCGGGCGCCGTGCTGCCGCAGCGTATCTACACCGTGCAGCATCCGGTGCTGGGAGCAATGGAGCTGTTTCTGGTCTGCATCACTGCTGGCGCCGATGGCGCGCGCTACGAAGCCGTGTTTACATGATTGCCGCGCCACTGGCGCATTCGGCTATGCCCTTGACGCTGCCCGATGATCTGCGGCTGCGACCCTGCTCCGACGCCGACCTGCCATTTCTCGAGCGCGTCTATGCCAGCACGCGCGTTGAGGAGCTCGCGCAGACCGACTGGAGCGACGCGCAGAAGGCCACGTTCATCCGCTTCCAGTTCCGTGCCCAGCACCAGCACTACAGCACCCACTACCTCGACGCCAGTTTCTTGGTGATCGAGCGCGGCGGCGTGGCCGTCGGCCGCCTCTACCTGCACTGGCGCCGCGACGAGTTGCGCATCGTTGACATCGCGCTGCTGCCGGAGGCGCGGGGAACCGGTCTTGGCGGAGAACTGCTGCACGCGCTGATCGCCCGAGCGGCGACCGAAGCGAAGTCGGTCAGCATCCACGTCGAGCAGATGAATCCGGCCATGCGGCTCTACCTGAGTCTGGGCTTCCGCAAGATCGGCGAGCACGGGATCTATCACCTGCTGCAGCGGGATGCCGATGAGCGGTGATTGCGATCGCAATACGGCGCGAGCCAGTTGCCGCACGGATCGCTGGACGCGGCAGCCAACGAGTCAGCACCCTCCCGGCCGATCTCGCTTTGCGCGTGGGATGAGTTGTGCGCTGACTGTGGCGTTGCTGGTCTTTGGGATAGGCGCAGTTGCCGCACAGGACACGCCCGAAATGCTCGCCGCGATGCGAGCGGCGCTGCTGCCGATTCCCGATCACGTGCCGGACTTCGAGGCATTGCCGCCTGAGCTGCGCCAGCAGATTCCGCCGATTCGCATCCAGGGCCACCGCTGGCACGCCGATCCGTCACAGCGCTTCGTGCAGATCGACGGCCGCCGCGTCAGCGAGGATGGCGTCGCCGGTCAGGAGCTGTGGCTCCGGCAGATCCGCAAGGATGCCGTGGTGATGCAGTTCCGCGACAGCCTGTACGTGCTGCTGCTCTAGGCGTGCCTTGCCGCATTGGTGTTCGATGCGCAGCAGGAAATCGCGCAGCGTGCTGCTATCGGCCGTGTTGCCGGGCAGCACCTCGTAGGCCAGTCGCGTGGCAGGTGCTCGGCCCAGAATTCATCGAGCCCGAGCTGCCCCCACAACTGCAAGGCCAGCCACACCGCGCCTCACTGCCGCGGACGACACAGGCGCAGCTGCGACAGCCGCAGCCGCACCGTCGTGCCATCATCCAGCGCGCCCTGTGCACGATCCTCAGGGAACAGTGCCAGCGAGCGCGACGCGCCGCTGTCCTCGTCCAACAACTTGATCGAACGTCGCCACGCCGCCTGCTGGCTGTCGTTGATCTCGCCCAGATACAACGCATGCCGTTGCAGCACGCGACCATCACCGAGCCGTCGATTCTCGACGATGCTCCAGTAGCGATGGGCCTTGCCATCCTTCTTGCGAGTCGATGCGCGCAGAAACATGGAACCCGATTTTCCGCACCGCGCCGCAGATGGGAACAAGCAAGGTCTGCACTACAGCGGTATTGAGCGAGTTATCCACAAGCGCGCCTAAGTAATTCGATCACTTGGGCGCCGAACGTCGGCGAAAATAGCTGGAATCAGGGGCGAATCCGCTAAATTGGGCTAGGGTGCGCCTTGACGCACCGGCTTCGGTTCAAGCCAAGTGCTGGTGCGTCAAGACGCACCCTAAGGCATGTTTGTGGACGCGGCGGAAGTCGCGATAAGAATGTCCTGTGGCTAGCGGCCTCGCGGCAGGTTCCACTGATACTGACTGCCGTCGTCAAAAAAAGAATGGCGGGACAGGTCCCGCATCTTCAGTCCCCAGTCTCAAGTCCCGCTGTCACCCAAACCGCAACGTAGGCGGCTCCGGCCAATGCTCCGGCGGCATGCCTTGCGAGGCCCGACGTAGTGCCTCCGGGTCCAACTGCGGGGCCAGCAGCCGCAACAGGTCGATGGTCGGGTAACGCAACACGCGACCGCGCGGCAATACCGCCCACAAGGTGCAGTCGGGCAGGCGCTCTTCGACTTGCAACACTGCGAAGTGCGCATGGTCGTTACTACCCAAGGCGAGTTCGGCCACCAGACCCACACCGAGTCCCGCGCGGGTGTAGGCCTTGAGGGTGTCGCCGTCCTGCGCCGACAACGAGAACTGCGGGGTCAGCCCAGCCTGTGCCATCACGCGACAGAACGAAGAATCGGAATGCCGCGAGGCCTCATAGGTAATCAACGGCGAACCGGCCAGCTCTTCCAGGCTGAGCGGCCCGGCATGCTGGGCCAGCGGGTGTTCACGGTTGACGATGACCACCCGTTTCCAGCGAAACAGCGGCACCGCGATGCCCTCGGGGAGCTCGTCGCCGGCGGTGCTCAGCATCACCATGTCGCAGCGCTCATGTTCGCTGGGCTGTACCCGATCACCTTCCCCCAGCGAGCGGATGCGGACGCCAATGCCCGGATAACGCAGCCGCAGCTGGCTGAGCAGAGACGGCAGCACGTGCAGAACAAAGGTTTGCGGCGCGGCAATCAACAGTTCCGCGGCCACTTCACCCCGAGCGTGGGCGGCGAATCCGCGCAAGCCGTCGACGTCACGCACGACCCGTTGCGCCACCTCGATGGCCTGAGCGCCGGCCGGCGTGATGTCGACCAGACTGCGGCCGCGACGAGCAAACACTTGAAAGCCCAGGGCATCTTCAAGCTGGCGCAATTGCCGCGATACGCTCGGCTGCGACAGATGCATCGCCTCGGCGGCGGCGCTCACATTCAGCTTGCTCGCGACAATCTCAACGAGGCAACGAAGTCCTGTCAGATTTACCGCCATGGCCGCCCCTCCATCGATATTTGTGGGCTGTTTGCTCGATTCAGCATGCCGCTTGACCTAGGTCGAAAGTCATGTTGCACAGCACCAAATTGTGCGCTGAGACGAGTTTTATATGCGACGTGCGTCACGCGAGTGCTTCTGCAAGCCTGATCCAGCCTAGGTATAACACTGAATTGATACCCATATTTGAAAATCGAATTGGACGCCCGGAAACGTGCGCCCTATCACTCTGCGTCGTCAACGTTCAGGATCGATTAATCCAGCTCTGTCGATGGGGAAGTCAGTCGGGGCCGGTTCACGTTGCACGCATTGTCCAATCCTGATTTTAAGTCAGCTCGTTCAACCAACTCGTGGGGAGTCCGTTCAGATGAATCCAGTTAGCCGCCTGCTGCCAATGGCGATCACCGCCGCCGTCTTGGGTACCGCCAGCCTCAGCGCCAGCGCTGCCGAGTTTGTGCTCAACTCCAGTCCGGTGCAGGGCCATTACATCGTCGTTCTGAAGGATTCCGCTGCCAGGCTCGACAGCGAAAGCGCACGCAGCAATGTGGCGCGAGCCGCTGACGTCGCCGTGCAGATGACCAGCGAAACAGGCGCCAAACTGACCCGTTCCTACACGCATGCCTTGCGTGGCTTCGCGGTCGAAGCCAATGACAAACAGCTTGAACGGCTGCTGCTGGACAACCGCGTCGCCTACGTGGAAGAAGACGGCATCGTCACCGCCAGCGCCACCCAGACCGGCGCGACGTGGGGACTGGATCGCACCGATCAGCGCGACCTGCCGTTGAACAGCAGTTACACCTACGACACCACGGCTTCCAATGTGAACGTCTACATCGTCGATACCGGCGTGTTGGGCAGCCACACCCAGTTCACAGGGCGCATGATTGGCGGCTACACCGCGATCACCGATGCCAACGGCACCAATGACTGCAACGGCCATGGCACCCACGTCGCCGGCACTGTCGCTGGCACCATCCACGGCATCGCCAAAGGCGCCAAGATTTCCCCGATTCGCGTGCTCGGTTGCACCGGCTCAGGCACCAACGCCGGCGTCATCGCGGGCATGGACTGGGTCGCCGCCAACCACATCAAGCCCGCGGTTGCCAACATGAGCCTGGGCGGTGGTGCTTCTACTGCTACCGACACGGCGGTCGCCAACATGACCAGCGCTGGTGTCGTGGTTGCGGTCGCGGCCGGCAACGACAACGCGAACGCTTGCAACTACTCGCCGGCACGTGCGGCCTCGGCGATCACGGTGGGTTCCACCACCAACACGGATGCGCGTTCGAGCTTCTCGAACTTCGGTACCTGCCTCGACATCTACGCACCCGGCTCCAACATCCTGTCGGCGTGGTACACCGGCACTTCGGCGACCAACACCATCAGCGGTACCTCGATGGCATCGCCGCATGTCGCTGGCGTGGCCGCCCTCTATCTGGCTGCCAATCCGACCGCTTCGGTCACTGCGGTGACCAACGCCATCATCAATGCCTCGACCCCGAACAAGGTCTCCAGCCCGGGCACCGGCTCGCCGAATCGCCTGCTGTATTCGCTGTTCTCCGGCGGTGGCACCCCGGACACCACGGCGCCCACGACGCCGGGTAGTGCAGCGGCGACTGCCGCCAGCGCCAGCCAGATCAACGTCAGCTGGACCGCCTCCACCGATGCCGGTGGTTCGGGCCTTGCCGGCTACAAGATCGAGCGTTGCCAAGGCGCGGGCTGCACCAACTTTGCCGAGGTTGCCACGTCCACCACGACCAGCTACGCCAGCACGGGCCTGACCGCCTCCACCAGCTACAGCTTCCGGGTGCGCGCGTACGACGGTTCAGGCAACAACAGCAGCTACTCCAACACCAGCACGGCGACGACTCAAGCCGGTGGCGGCGGTGGCAGCACCTTGACCAAGGGCGTGCCGGTGACCGGCTTGGCCGCGGCGACGGGTGCCGCACTGAGCTACACGATGGTGGTGCCGGCTGGCTCGACCAACCTGAGCTTCGTGACCTCCGGTGGCACCGGCGATGCCGACATGTACGTGAAGTTTGGCAGCGCGCCAACCGACACCGTGTATGACTGCCGTCCGTATGCGTCGGGCAATGCCGAAACCTGCAGCTTCGCGGCTCCGCAGGCCGGCACCTACCACGTGCGTCTGAAAGCCTACACGGCCTTCTCCGGCGTCAGCTTGGTCGGTAACTACACTGTCGGCGGCGGCGGTGGTGTGCAGACGTACACCAACCCGAACAACTTCAACATCACCGACAATTCCACGGTCAACAGCACCATCACCGTATCGGGTCGTACTGGTAACGCACCCTCCAACAGCAGTGTCGCGGTCGACATCAAGCACACCTTCAAGGGTGATCTGAAGGTTGACCTGATCGCTCCCGATGGCTCGGTGTACGTCCTGCACAACCGCACCGGTGGCAGCACCGACAACATCATCCAGTCCTACACGGTCAACCTGTCGACCGAAGCCTTGAACGGCACCTGGACTCTGCGCGTGAACGACAACGCCGGTGGCGACGTCGGCTACATCGATAGCTGGGGCCTGACGTTCTAAGTCAGCCGCGGTAAGTTGCACCCCAAAGACCCCGGCCTTGCGCCGGGGTCTTTTTTTGTGCCCTCGTGCGGGTTTGTTTCGTCCCAGCTGCAGCTTCAATCGACAACCGCGTGTTTCCTGAAGCATTGATCTGGCGGCAATAGACAAGCAAGTTCAAGAGCAAAAGAGAAGCCCCTCAACGCGGAGGCGCAGATGTCAAAGAGGACGCAGAGATTGATGTGTGCGGTGGGCGTGATTTGAAGTTGTTCGATCGTCAACCAGCGTTCCCATCTTTTCCTCTGCGACCTCTGCGTTTTCCGCGCCTCCGCGTTGAGCGCTCTTCGCATCATGTTTCTTGCTTGATTGTTCGCGCCGCCTCAATGAGCAAAGTGCATGCCGACACGCAACATCATGCTGCGAACTCGCTCCACTCTCCGGCATCATTGCCACTCTCTCAATGGAGTTTCACCATGACACTGCGCCTGCTGGTAGCCGCGATTGCGCTAGGCCTGGTTGGCCCGGTTCTCGCTGAAGCACCATCCATTGAAGCGCTGGCTGCGCCGCTGGATGCCAAGGTGCAGAACTGGCGTCGCGATTTTCATCAACATCCTGAACTCGGAAACCGCGAGACCCGCACCTCGGGCATCATCGCCGCACATCTGCGCGGGCTTGGCCTGGAGGTTCGCACCGGCATCGCCCACACCGGCGTCGTCGGCATTCTGCGCGGCGGTTTGCCCGGTCCCAACATCGCCTTGCGCGCCGATATCGATGCCTTGCCGGTGACCGAACGCGGCGACCTGCCGTTTGCGTCCAAGGCCACTGCCGAATATGCCGGACAAACGGTGGGCGTCATGCACGCCTGCGGTCACGATTCGCATACCGCGATGTTGATGGGCGTGGCGGAAGCGCTGGCGGGGATGCGCGAGCAACTTCCAGGCGCGGTGATGTTCATCTTCCAACCGGCCGAAGAAGGCCCACCTGCGGGCGAAGAAGGCGGCGCACGCTTGATGCTGGATGAAGGGCTGTTCAAGGATTTCAAACCCGAAGCCGTGTTCGGTCAACACGTCATTGCCGGCATCCCGTCCGACAGCATTGCTTATCGCCCCGGGCCGTTCATGGCGGCTTCCGACAGCTTTCGCATCCTCGTCAAAGGCAAGCAGACGCACGGCTCACAGCCGTGGCGCGGCGTGGATCCGGTGGTCGCCGCTGCGGCGATCATTGGCAGCGCACAAACCGTGGTCAGTCGCGAAGCCGAGCTCACCAAGGGACCGTTGGTGGTGAGCTTTGGCACCATCCACGGGGGTGTGCGCTACAACATCATCCCCGAGCAGGTCGAGCTGACCGGCACCATACGCAGCTTCGACCAAGGCATGCGGACCGAAGCGCATGCTGACCTGCGCCGAGTCGCCGAGAGCGTGGCCGCCGCACACAAGGCCACGGTCGATAGCCACATTCCCGAGCAGGAAGGCGCGCCCGTGCTGCGCAACGATCCCGCCTTGGTGGCAAGCATGTTGCCCAGTCTGGAGCGCGCCGCGCCAGGCAAGGTAAAAGAAGTCGCCGCGGTCACCACGGCGGAAGATTTTGGCTACTACAGCGAGGCCGCGCCGGTGATGTTCTGGTTCGTCGGTGCCACCGCTCCAGATGCCGACATGAGCAACGTGCCGTTCAACCATTCACCGGACTTTGTCCTCGATGAAGCGGCGCTCAAGCTCGGCGTGCGCACGATGCTGCAGGTGGCTTTGGATCGCTTGGCAATGCCCAAGCCGTAGTGCCGACCGAGCGAAGCGAAGGCGTGCGCCTTCAGCGCAACGGATTGCGCTGCAGGAAATCCACGATCTTGGGCACGAGCTCAGTCGCCTTGTCCTCCAGCACGTAATGCCCCGCGTCTTCCCACGCGTGAACTTCGGCGTCAGGCAACGCCGCTCTGAAGCCGTCGAGGAAGTGCTGGTCGAACACAAAGTCACGCAAACCCCAGCCGAGCAACGCGGGGCGATCAGCAAAGCGTGGCAATGCCTTGTGGGCGGCATCAACCAAGGCCCAGGCCGGGTCCGCAGGCGTGAGGGGAATGTCCTGCACGAACCGTAGCGTCGCGATACGGTTGGCCCAGGAGTCGTAAGGCGCGCAATACGCCGCGCGTACGTCGGCGGGCATCGCCTGCATGACACCTTGTGACGCGGCACCGGCGGCGAACGCATTGAAGCCGCGAATTAGCAAGGCGCCCAACATCGAGTCGCGACCCAACTTCAATTGCCACGGCATCTTCTTCGCTGCGGGCAGCGGAAACGCAGCGGTGTTGGTGATGACCAGGCGCTTGACCGCCGCTGCGTGGGTGGTGGCCCAGCCAAAGCCGATCATCCCGCCCCAATCGTGCACCGCCAAGGTGACGTTGTCGCGCACATGCAGATGCTCAAGCAAGGCGGCCAGATCATCTACCCGCGACTGCAGCGTATAGCGATAACGATCATCACCCGGCTTGTCGGACAGCCCCATGCCGATGTGATCCGGCACGATGCACCGATAGCGCCCGCGCAGCGCCAGCACCAGGTGTCGCCAGTAATACGACCACGAAGGGTTGCCGTGCAGCATGACGATCACCTCGCCATCGCGCGGGCCCTCGTCCAGGTAATGCATGCGAATGCCGGGCCGCACTTCGAGGTGCTGGCCGGTAAAGGGGTAGTCGGGATAGGTCACAGAAATTCACTCTCCAAGTGGAAGCTGGCCGCGCGGGTCGATGCGCTGGTCAGTGAAGGGGTATTCGGGGAAATTCACGCGCTCCAGGTTTTCAGTAAGGGGAGCTGCCAGCCTTGTTCGTCACGCAGGACTTCGGCGCGACGGATCATCTGTTGAACTTCGGGTACAGCGTTGCCGATGCTCAATGCGACTTCCGGGTGGGCGTTCGCGAATACGCGGAAGATCTCGTCGGCGAACGCCTGGCCGATGCTGCCGACGTCAGCAAAATCCAGTACGACGTGCCTGAAGCGGTCGACTCGCTGCAGCAAGCGCTTGGCCTGGGAGCGCGAGACCAGCATCTCGTCGCCGACCTTGGCCAGTCGCACCGGCACCACAGTGCGCGCAAAACTGTACTCGTCCGGGCCGCTGGAAAACTGGTCGATTACGCTGCGCGCCGTGCGGGTCGAGTCGGTGGCGATCTGCATGATCACCCGGGTTCCTTCGAGCTCGTCCGCTTCATCCAGCAGATCCTCTGAGTAGTCAGCATCATGATCGAACACCAGCCCTCTTGATTCGATGCGGTAAATGTCGAACATGCGCGAGGTGAAGAAGATGCCCTCGCCACTGTGTCGCTGCGGATCGGTGGTGAGCTTGCCTTTGGCGAGTTCCAACAGCGCGAGACGTTCATCCGGCAGGCTGAGTGCGCGGGTGATCTTGCGAAAGATGCCGACACCCCGGTCGTCCACCAGGATTCGTAGGCGCTGGTCGCGGCACTCCATCTTCACATCGACTCTGGACGCACCCGAGTGGTCGACCGCGTTGTTCACCATCTCGGTGACCCCGTGGCCGGCAATGTCCAGCACGTTGCGCGGCAGGTGAACCAGCAGTGGCAACAATTCGTCGTACCAGACTCGATCTTCGGCGAGGCCGACGCGCGGGTAGCTGCGTGCAAACCTGCGATTGGGCCCGAGTGTGTACTGCGGGCGGGTGCTGCCACGCTTCAACACGTATCCGCCAGCGAGCAACTGGCGGACTTGCATCCCGACACGGGCGCGAGAAAGGCCGAGTTCAGTCGCGACAGTGACCACCAAATCGCCCGGATGGGCAGCCACGGCATTCAGCAGTGCTGCTTCAATCTCGTCTGAACGGTCGGGCCGGGCCATGCCGCGATTGTAAAATTAAGCGGGACTATTCGCTAGTTAATGTGTGGCTATTTGATAGTTATTCTGACATGCGCCCCATAACTATCTGATTAAATTAGATATATGCTTTAGCGCGGCACGCGCCGCATCGACTCGACAATGGTCATGGTTTCGACACTTACCCGCGTAATGCGGGCGAGCATGTCGATGACGCGTTGCTTGTGGTCGGCGAAGCGGTAGGTGTTGAAGCGCTCGCGGATGGTCGGATCCTTGGGTTTGGATTCCTTGTGCTGGTCGAGCACCCATTCGAGCGCGCTGCGGTTGCCGAGGCGATAAGTCCAGGCTTCGGGCGGCACGCCCGTGAGCGTGGTTTCCGAATCGAGCACGATGCGGCCGGTGTCCTTGTCGGCCTTCAGCAGTGCTTTGGGCGACTGACCGGCGGCGCGGGCTTTCTCGTCGGCGATGTCGATGCGCGTCAGCGGCCACGGCTCGACGCCAACCTGTCGCAGGCGGGCGAGGTCGTTGAGTTATTGGCTGACCAGAAGTTTGGACATGCGGCCGATGGTGACCGATCGGCGAAGCTATGTCAGTGCATCTGGGTCAGTTCAACTTGCGAAGTTGCGGCGACTGGCCAACTCGCCGGAAGCAAAGCCAAGTGTCGACTTCAGTCGGTTACTGACGCTTCCGGCGGGTACCAGGCATCTTCAAGCGGTGCGACGACGACTTCGACAAAACCAAGCGACTGCAGCGTCGCCAGAATCGCTTTGCGATCTTCTTCGGTCGCGGAGCCACGCGTGGCCAGGCCGATGTGGCCGTCCATGCCTGACGCAGAATCACCGCCCCCGAAGATCAGTCCGCGCGCGGCGACTGCATCGAGCAAACCATGCATGGCGGTGTCGCGCTCAGCCTCGCCCCAGCCCTTGGGGCAGGCGGCGGAGACGGTGAAGCCGAGTTCCTGATATTCGCCCAGGTGCAATTTCTTGCGCAGGCGGCGGTTGTGGTGGGCACGGATCGCGGTCATCGGCTGGTCTTCATCGGCTGATCTTCATTGGGTGTTCTCCAGAGTGAGACTGCGAATCACCAGACCACTTCCGCCATCTGGCAATTGAGGCCCGAGCCGATGCCCATCAGGGCGATGCGCTTGCCCTTCTGCAGGCGGCCGGTTTCGGCCAGTTTCGACAGCGCGACTGGCACCGAGGCGGGGCCGATGTTGCCGTGTTCGGCGAAAATCTTCAGCACTTTCTTCGGGTCGATGCCGAGCAGGTCGACGATCGCCGCGGTGTGCACTTTGCTGACCTGATGGATGACGAATTCATCGATCTCGGAGGTCACCCAGCCCATGCCGGCGCGCGCGGCCTGGAAGGTCTTGGCAGCCAGCTTGAGACCTTCAATCAACAGCGTGCGGGTATCGGTGACCATGCGGTCGACATTGCCACGGCACAGGTGACTGAACTCGGTGGCGGCGCGGGTCACGCTGCCGAGAAAACGATGCCCGTTGGGGAGTAGTTCGGCACGGCCGAGCACCATGGCGGCAGCACCCGAGCCCAAGGTCAGCGAGGCGAACTCGTCGCGGAATTGGTCGGGGCCGACATCGGGGCCGCTGAGTCGCAGGATGGTGCGCTCGGTGATGTCATTGCTGGCTTCGCCATCGACCACCAAGGCGTAATCGATCTCACCGCGTTCGATCATCCGCGCCGCGATGTCCATGCCATTCAGGAATGCCAGGCAGGCATTGCCGACATCGAAGTTCTGGCAGGTATCGGCGAGGCCGAGATTGCCGTGGATGATGCTGGCCGTCGACGGCTCCAGATAGTCGCGACAGACCGAGGTATTGATCAGGATGCCAATGTTCTCGCGCTGGATGCCGGAGGCAGCGATGGCTTTCTGCGCGGCCATGGTGGCGGCATCGGAGGGCTGCACTGGGCCGTCCCAGATGCGCCGCTCATGGATGCCAGCGACCTCTTCCAGCAAGTTGCCGCGAATGCCCAGTCGATCCAGGGTGGGTTGCAGACGCGCCATGATGTCCACCGACGACAACCGAATGGGGGCGTCGATGTGCGATACCGCGGCAATGGCAACGTGCTGAAAAAGCATTGAGAGGTCCAGTAAGGAGGTCGTAACCGGTTGACGGTACCCGGTCCGCCTAGGGGCCGCAAGCCAACATACGCCGGCGCATCGCAGCTTTCGGTCCAGCACCAACATGCCGAGCTACGATATGTGCTGCCATTTCCGCCCGATGCAAGGCTCATGAGCAAAGCCAATCTCGAGTTCGAACCCGACTCACAAGGCGGCGGCGTCGTCCGCATCCAGCTCAATGATCGTGATGTATTGCAGAAGCAAGCCACGCTGATTCTGCAATTGAAGGCGCGGGTGAAAGACAGTCGGCCCGTGCACGACAGCCGGGTTCTGCATCAGCAGTCGCTTGAGCTCTCGGCGATGTCGATGACTGCTGACATTCCCGCGGGCAGCCTGGACAGGGTTTACAGCTACCACGGCAAGGGTCTCGACGTTCTGCCAGAGCTGCGTCTGGTCATCGATGACGGCATCCTGTTTGACAGTTCGGTGGACCACGCCTGTGACCTGCCATCGCTGACGCGACCGAAGGTGACGCATGACGCCAGCGAAATGATGGACCCGAAGGATGCCTTCAATTTCATCGCCAATCTGTCCGCGATTCCGTATCGCAACCGGATGATCACCCTCGCCCTGGCCTTGGTTGGCGGCGTCATCGTGATCGGCAACATGGTGATCGGCGTGCACGACCAGTTCGTCAGCGAGGCGCAAATCCTCTTTTACGATCACCGCGGCAGCGACGGTTCCGAGTCGCCGTTCATGAAGGCGCTGGCGGGCTCGGGCGCCATGGGTGCCGGCATCTGGGCGGCGATCATGGTGCAGTTGCGCAAGTACATGACCTTTGCGCTGAAGCCGCATACCTCGCCGCAACGCGGCAAACCGCTGGCTGCGCGTGACTTGATCGATGGCGTGGCACGCGTCGATTTGCACGACATCACGGTGAAAGTGGTCGCCTGCAATCGCGAGGCCGGTCAATACAAACGTGGCAGTGGCACCAAGGAACGCACGGTCAGCTTCAAGAATGCCACGCGAGCGGTGCTGCTTTACGAGCGCTACATCGCGCTGGTACCGGCCAGGGTGCCGCTGGCGATGTACCTGGAAGGCGACATCGATTTCGAGCCGATGTTTGGCGACCTGTATCCGCCACTCGAAGTCAGTTCGACGCACGGCTTGAGCGTGGCTTGGGAAGTGCAACTGTTGCATCCAAAGTTTGTCGACCACGAGTTGGAAGGCGAAGTGGGTGGATTGCGGTTTGCTGATTTTGTGGATGCGTAGAACAGGTGATGACCGTGCCGCTCGACGACTACCTGAACTTGCTGACGCAGCCCATCGGTCACCTCGAGCTCATCGTTTTCTTCGGCGCCAGCGGCAGCGGCAAGTCGAGTCAGCTGGCCTTGTTACTCGATCAGCACCCCGAGCTTGCGGGTCGAGAGGTGGCACACCTCACGCCGGAACAGGTGCGGGCTGGCGAACTGACAGGCACCCAGGACATCGTTGTGCTGGATGAGCTGCAAAGGTGGCGGGATTGTTTCAGTCTGAGCATGGCGATGCGGCGCTCGCGGTTGCTGTTGGTCGCCAGTCATGTGCATCCGCAGTGGCTGTGGCCATGGCGGCTGGGTCGCCGACAACGCAGCTTCTGTTTGGATCCCCTGGCTGAAAAACTCGCGCGTGACATGCGTCGGCGCGGAATCCGTTTCAGCGCGCGCGCGCTCACCGACTTCGTCGCCCGCTTCGGTGCCAACTACACCGACCTCGACATCGTGCTCGAACAAGCAGACAGCAGCGATCTCGATCATGCGCTGGGATTGTTCCTGCGTGGCAGCACGATTCGGCATGAGTGGATCACCGCGTCTGAGCCCACACCTTCCCGCAGGTAGAATGCGCCACCCGCGCAATGTCGCGATTTCATTCTCGGAAGCACCCATGGCCACCCTCCGCCACGATTGGACGCGCGAACAAGCGCAAGCCTTGTTTGATCTGCCGCTGACCGAACTGCTTTTTCAAGCGGCCAGCGTGCATCGCGCGCACTTCGATCCGCAGGAAGTGCAGGTCTCGACGCTGTTGTCGATCAAGACCGGTGGCTGCCCCGAGGACTGTGGTTATTGCCCGCAAGCGGCGCGCTATCACACCGGCGTGAAGGCGGAAAAACTGCTGCCTCTGGAACAGGTATTGGAGAAAGCGCGTGCCGCCCAGGCTGCGGGAGCGACGCGCTTCTGCATGGGTGCGGCCTGGCGCAATCCGAAGGATCGCGACATCGACAAAGTGGCGACCATGGTCCGCGAGGTGCGCGCCTTGGGTCTGGAAACCTGCGCCACCTTGGGCATGTTGAGTGCCCCGCAGGCCGATACCTTGAAGGCGGCCGGACTCGACTACTACAACCACAATCTGGACACCGCGCCGGAGTTTTATGGCGAAGTGATCCGCACCCGCGAATATTCGGACCGCCTGGACACGCTCGCCGAAGTGCGTCGCGTCGGCATGAAGACCTGCTGCGGTGGCATCGTCGGCATGGGCGAAACGCGGGCGCAACGCGCCGGCTTGCTGCAAACGCTGGCCTGTTTGCCGGAGCATCCGCAATCGGTGCCGATCAATCGGCTGGTGCGCGTGGCTGGCACCCCGATGGCCGAGGCCGAAGATCTTGACCCGTTCGAGTTCGTGCGCACGATTGCGGTCGCCCGGATCATGCTGCCGGCTTCGATGGTGCGGCTGTCAGCGGGTCGCAGCGAGATGAGCGACGAATTGCAGGCGATGTGTTTCCTTGCCGGTGCCAATTCGATTTTCTACGGTGAGAAGTTGCTGACGACTGGCAATCCGGATGTGGAACATGATCAGGCGCTGTTCGTGCGCTTGGGAATGCGACCGATGGCGCTGAGTCGCGAGCCGCATACGGTGCACGCCACGGTGTCCGCACCTGTGGGTGAAAACGCGGGTGTAGTTGTCGAAGCATGGGTCGAGGCCGCGGCCTGAACGAAGCCGTGGGTCGGCCGTCATTGAGTGAGCGGCTCGCGCGACAGCAGGTCGAGCGCGAGGCCGCATCAGCGCGTCGCAAGCTGTTTGCCGTCGACGCGCGTGATGGTGTGCGCGTGCATCGCGAGGGTCGCTGGTTGCTTGACTTCGCCAGCAACGACTATCTCGGGTTGGCCCAGCACCCCGCGGTGATCGCGGCGATGTGCGAAGCTGCCAACGCGCACGGCGCCGGCAGTACGGCGGCACATCTGGTCACGGGTCACCATCAGCTGCACCAACAATTGGAGGACGCGGTCGCCGACTGGCTTGGACAACCGCGTGCGCTGCTGTTCGGCTCCGGTTATCTGGCCAATCTCGGCGTCATGCAGGCCTTGCTGAGCGCACACGACCTGTGCGTGCAGGACAAACTCAACCATGCCTGTCTGCTGGATGGTGCGCGTCTGTCCGGGGCGCAGTTGCGGCGTTATCCGCATGCCGATATCAACGCTGCGACAAGACAGTTGCAGAGCGCGCCCGAGCGCGCCGCCCTGCTGGCGACCGACGGCGTGTTCAGCATGGATGGCGATATCGCGCCATTGCGAGAACTGGCCTCCTTGGCGCGCGCTGAGAGCGCCGTGCTGTATATCGATGATGCGCATGGCGTCGGTGTGCATGGGCCGCAGGGACGTGGCAGCGCGGCGCTGCTTGCTTTGCACGCCGACGACACCCCATTGCAGTTGGTGACCCTGAGCAAGGCGCTCGGCGGTTATGGCGCGCTGGTGGTTGGCAGCGATCCATTGATTGAGGCGGTGCTGCAAGGCGCGCGCAGCTATCTGTTCACCACGGCCTTGCCGCCCGCCTTGGCAGCCGCATCATTGGCCGCAATGCGGATCGCGCGCAATGACGAGCAGCGGCGGCAACGTCTGCATCACAACATCGCACGCTTTCGCGATGGTGCCTCCCAATTGGGCTTGCCCTTGTTGCCATCGAGCACGCCGATCCAACCCATCCTCGTGGGAGACAATGCGAGTGTGCTTGCCATCGCAGCCAGGTTGGCCACCGGCGGTCTGTTGGTGCCGGCGATTCGACCGCCCACCGTGCCAGCGGGGCAAGCGCGATTGCGGATCACGCTCTCCGCTGCGCACGCAGACGAACATATCGACCGCTTGCTGGACGGACTGCATGCGGCCTTGTGCGCTCACCCCGGACCACTCGCGTGAGCAACCACAGCCGCATCCACATCGAGACCCGCGGCAGTGGGCCGGCGCTGGTGTTGGTCCATGGTTGGGCGATGCACGGCGGCATCTTTGCGCCGCTCAGTGAGCGACTGGCCGCGCATCACACCCTGCATATCGTTGACCTTCCCGGTCACGGCCACAGCCGCACGATTGCCGGTGAATTCAATCTGGATGCGTGCGCCACCGAGTTGTTATCCCAGTTGCCGTCGGCGGCGTGGTTGGGCTGGTCGCTGGGAGCCTTGATCGCATCGCGTGTGGCCGCGAAACAAGCGGCGCGGATCACCGCGCTGATCGCGCTTGCCGGCTCCCCGAAATTCGTGCGTTGCCCGGACTGGCCGCACGCCGTCGAAGCGCAGGTTTTCCAGACGTTTGCGGATGAACTCGGTGCGGACTATGCGCGCACCCTGGATCGCTTTCTGGCGCTGGAAGCGCACGGTTCGGAGCATATGCGCGAAGAACTGCGCGAGCTGCGTGCGCAGGTGTTTGCGCGTGGCGAACCCGATCCGCGTGTGCTGATTGAAGGGCTGACCATGCTTGCCGAGAGTGACCTGCGTGGGTCTTTGTCTGACTTGCCAATGCCGGGCCTGTGGATTGCCGGCCGGCGTGATCGATTGGTGCCTTGGCAAGCCATGCAGGCCGCCGCAGGCAGCATGCCGAACGGGCGCTTTCTGCGCGTCGAAGGTGCGGGTCACGCGCCGTTCTTGAGTCATGCGGATGAGGTGGCGACGGCAATCCTCGAGTTCCTGAGGCTCTCGGCAAGCAGCAAAGTCGCGAGCGAAACTACGAGCGCTCACTAATGGTTCCTGGATACTTGCGCCGCCATGTTTGATGAGACACATGTTTGATCGCACCCACATTCGCCGCGCGTTCTCGCGTGCAGCATCGAGCTACGCCGCGGTTGCCGCGTTGCAAAAGGAAGTCGAGGCGCGCCTGCTCGAGCAGTTGCACGAGCTTCCGCTGGCACCGACTACGGTGCTTGATTTGGGGAGTGGACCCGGCAGCGCGACACGCGCGCTCAAGCAACGCTGGCCGAAGGCGCAGGTGATGGCGCTGGATCACGCGCTGCCAATGCTGCGGCAGCAGTCGCGGCGCTGGTGGACCTTGCCAAGCAAACGAATCGAGCGGATCTGTGCCGACGCGTGTGCGCTGCCCTTGGCCGACGCCAGTGTCGACCTGGTGTTCTCCAGCCTGTGTTTGCAGTGGGTGGAAAACCTGCCGGTGGCGGTGGATGAACTGCGTCGCGTGCTGCGACCCGGTGGCTTGTTGATGCTGTCGACCTTCGGCAGCGAAACGCTGTACGAGTTGCGCGCGGCATTCGAACACGTCGATCCGGGTGCGGCGCATGTGAGCCCGTTTCTGCCCTTGCAACACATCGGCAATGCCCTGCAAGCCGCCGGTTTTCGCGATCCGGTGCTGCACGTGGACCACTTCACCCTGACCTATGCCGACCCACGCGAGCTGATGCGTGAACTCAAGCAACTCGGTGCCACCAATGCCTTGTCGGATCGCCGGCGTGGACTGACCGGCAAACACCGCATGCAGGCAGTGCTTGCTGCCTACGAGGAGTTCCGCGTCAATGACCGAGTGCCGGCAAGTTATGAAGTGATCTACGCGCAAGCTTTCGCGCCACCGCCCGGGCAGCCAAGACGCGGTGCCGGTGGAGAAATCGCGAGTTTTCCGTTGGCCAGTCTGCGGCGAAGGCGCTAAAGACCGAGCCGAAGCTAGCCCGGACATTTCATGAGGTCGCGTGAAAATGCCCGGAAACCTTTGCTGCAAGAGGGGTTCTGCCACATCACGCGGCGAACAGTCTGTCCGCCTGCATTTTCCCGCTGGCGCGGCCCTCGCTTG
>JBQTGY010000077.1:0-9498 GCA_052390415.1 Pseudomarimonas sp.
TTTTCCAAGCCGAAAGTCATGTCGTGACTTCTGGCGCAATGTATTCCTGTCACCTCACGCTCACAGTGCGCATCACACCTGTACTGATTGCCCACCGCGTAAAGGAATGACCATGAGCCTGACCATCCCGCTGCATCTCAGCCCACAGAATCTGCAGCCGTTCCGCAGCGCATGGGAGGCCGCCAGCAGCAACGCTGCCACGCTCACCAAGGATGTCATTGATCGCTGCAAGCAGGTCGATCTGCAGCAGGTACCGGCGTCGTTGCAGTCGCGCATTGGACAGGTCAGCGCAATTGCACACCTGCTCAGCGACAGCAATTGGCTGATCGACGGCAACACCCGACAAGGTCTCGCGGGCGCCCTGCTGTACTTCGACAACGCCGACGATCTGATTCCCGACAACGACCCGCGTTTCGGCATGCTGGACGACGCCATCGTGATCGAGCTGGCCCTGCATGAGCACCGCGAATCGTTCGCCGCCTGGCGGGACTACCGCGCGTTTTGTGGCACGCATCGCGAGTTGGGTCCGATAAGCGCCCTCGAGTGGCGTGAGGTCTCGGCAAATATCGCGTCACGCCAACGCGCGGGCAGCTTCGTCAGTCACCGTTATGCAAGCGGTGACCAACGCTCGCGCTTCCAGATGTTGAACCCGCTGCCGCGGATCGATCTCAACTGAGTGTCCGGGCTGCCTCGCGCATGAGCGATGTAGCCCGGCGGCAAGTTCGTGCCAGCGCTCTGCCTGACTTTGCTCGGTGGGCTTGGCAGATGGTGGTACACGAGAGCTAAATGGCGTCCATGAAGGTCGACAGGCGCTCGACCAGGTTTCACTCTGGACCATGCGTTTTTGCCGATGCCATCTGCGATGACCGAATCACGTTCAGCTACCGAACTGTCGCGCCAGTGGCGACAGTCTGTAGCGCTGCCCTTCGCGACGCTTCTCGCCTGCAGCGCGATCCTGATTGCGGTTTTGAGCTGGCTGCTGTTGCGCGCGCCGACAATCGGCGCCACACCGCCCGCTTCGGGCATCGTGCTGGCCGCTTGCTTGTGCCTGCTCATGACCGCTGTGGGCGTTTGGATGTGGCTCGGTGGGTTGGCCCGCCGAGAATCCCTGCGTATCAGCGAGCCGCTGGTGCGGCTTGCGCGTGCGCTTGCCGCCATCGAGATCGGCAGTTCGGGCGGCGCACGCATGCCGCCGGTGCCAACCAGTGCATCGCGCGATTGGATCGAGCTCTACGGCGCGATCGAAGTCTGCATTCAACGCGCCGAAGCCATCTTGATCAGCGAAAGGCGAGCGGCCGACACCCTGGAAGCTTCCAATAGGACCTTGGCGGCGGAGGCTGAGGCGCGCGAGAGTTACCTGGAAAAACAAACCAAACGCCTGCAGGAAGCAATGAGCGCGACCTGGCAAGCCGCAGAAGCCAAAACGCGGATGCTGACCAATACCAGCCACGAGATCCGCACGCCACTGAACGGCATCATCGGCACCACCGAATTGCTGCTGCGTTCACAGCCGCTCAGTGACTCCCAGCGCGGCCTGCTCAGGACCCAACTCGGTGCCGCAGAAGCGCTGCTGGCCTTGGTCGACGACATTTTGCAACTTGGTCAGGCTTCCAGCGGGTTGACCTTGCAGCCGGTGCCCTTCGACGTCGCCGCCGAGGCAGCCATGGTGTGTGGCGCGCTGCAACCGCTGGCGGGATCCCGTCAGATCGGCTTGCGGGTCGAGATTCCGCGCGAGCTGCACGCCGCGCGGATCGGCGATCGTGCGCGTATCCGGCAAATCATGATGGGTCTGGTGGGCAACGCCCTGAAGTTCACCGAGCAAGGTGAAGTGGTGCTGGAACTGGATGACAGTGAAGACCTCGCCCTGCTCATCCGCGTGCGGGATAGCGGCATCGGCATTCCGGCTGACCAGTTTTCGCGCATCTTCGAAGCCTTTTATCAAGTCGAATCGCAACACACGCGGCGTTTCGCCGGCACCGGCCTGGGACTTGCGATCATCAACGAGGTCGTCAAGGCAATGGATGGTCGGATCACCGTTGAAAGCACGTTGGGAGTCGGCTCGACGTTTTGCGTGCAACTTCCGTTGGAGTTCGCCGATCCCTCGACGCTTGCGGTGCCCGTTGAGTCCAACTACGACATGCAGGTGCAAAGCAACCTGCGCGTGCTGGTGGTTGACGATATCGAGATGAATCGCGAACTGCTGGAGTTGCAGGTCAGTTCGCTGGGCGCCACCACCATCACCGCCGAAAGCGGCATGCGCGCCATCGAGCTTATTGCTGAGAACGTGTTCGACCTGGTGCTGCTGGACTGCCAGATGCCCGAGTTGGACGGCTATCAAACCGCCCGCCGCATTCGCGCGCGGTGGCCGCAAAGCCCGCTGCGGATTGTTGCGGTCACTGCGCATGCCCAGCCGGGTGAACGCGAACGTTGCCTGCGTGCGGGCATGGACGACTACATCGCCAAGCCGGTAGCGATGGCTACGCTGGAGCGCTTGTTGGCGACGACTCCGGTTGCGGCCACAAGCCAATGACGCACCCGTCAAGCAACATCGTATGCTGCGTTCCCCGCAGCTGTTTGCGTTCGACAGGAACTCCTGAGTGTCACAGGTGACACCGCTTCGATTGCTGGTCCGCAAGCTGCAGGGCACGTTGGCAGTGACTGCGCTGCTGGCTCTGGCCAGCGGAATCCTGATCGCTGCGTCACAATCGGTGTTGTCGGCCGCAACGATTCTTTCGCTGCTGACCAGCGTGGCAGCCATGCTGATTGGCGGCGGCTGGGTGATGGACAGGTTGCTGCGCCGGCACTTGCTTGCCCGCTTTGCGGCGATCAGAAGTTTGGTGAAACATGGCGAAAGCGCCGACTTGGGCAACGCTGCCTGGAGCGCCACCGGCGACGCGGATATTGATCGTCTGGCCAACCTGCTGATCTCTCAGAAGGAGGAGATCGCCAGTCACCGTCGTGCCCTCGACTATGTCGCCACTCACGATGCCTTGACCGGACTGGGCAATCGTCGCTATCTCGGCGAGCGCCTTGCGCAGGCCCTCAATCACATCCGCAATCATCCGCAAACACCCATCAGCCTGATGTTGGTCGACGTGAACGGCTTCAAGTTGATCAACGATGGTCTCGGTCACGCCGCCGGTGATGCCGCCTTGTGCGAAGTCGGCAAGCGGCTACGCTCCCTGCTGCGTCCCAACGACGCCTTGGCGCGACTCGGCGGCGACGAGTTTGCCCTGTTGTTGTACGACCTGCGCGCCAGTGATGCCGGCGAATTTTTCAGTACCTTGCAAAAATGCGTGGCACTGCCCATCAACCTCGACCGTCGCACCATGAACCTCGGCCTATCCGCCGGCATCGCCGAAGGCGTGAGCGGCATGACCGCTCACGACTGGCAACGCCGCGCTGATCTCGCCATGCTGGCGGCCAGGCGCGAGGGTCACAGTCGCCTGGCCGCATTTCGCGACAGCATGCAAACGGACGCCGCCCGCCAACTGCTGCTGGAGCAAGCGTTGCGACTCGCCATCGCCAATGATGATTTGCAGGTGTATTTCCAGCCGGTGATCGACGGCCGCAATGGCCATGTGCTGGGCCTGGAAGCCCTGTGCCGATGGACGCACGATGGCGAAGTGATTGCTCCGCTTGAGTTCGTTCGAGTGGCCGAAAGCAGCTCGCAAATCAGCAGCCTGGGCCGCGCCGTATTGACGGGTGCCTGCCGAGCCTTGGCCGGGCTTCGGCATCGCCACCCACGACTGCGTTGCGGCGTCAACCTTTCGATCGGCCAGTTCGTCGATGGTGATATCGAGGCTGACTTGCTTGCAGCCGTGGGCGCAGTCGGATTACCACTCAATGCCTTGCGGCTGGAAATCACCGAGAGCCTGGTTGCCACCCATGAGTCCGGTATCGTCCCGTTGATGCATCGCCTGGTCGAACGAGGCGCAGAATTCTGCCTGGACGATTTCGGCACCGGCTTTTCGTCGCTGGATCGCCTGCGGCAACTGCCCATCAAGGGCCTCAAGATCGACCGCAGCTTCGTTACCCCACTGCAACAAGGCGATGAAGTGATGGTTCGGCACATCGTCACGCTGAGTCGAGATCTGGGTCTCGATACGGTCGCCGAAGGCGTCGAAACCGAGGACGAACGCCGGCGCCTTTGTGAGATGGGATGCCCGGCGATGCAAGGTTTTCTGTTGGCACGACCGATGCCGGCCAACGAGCTGGCCGCCTGGCTCGAGCACCGCGTGGTCAGCGGCTAGTCACTGAGAGTTTGTTTGCGCTGCGCTAGACTTCCGGCATGGCTACCCTTCCTTTCTCCGCTTCCCGCTTTCATGACTGCGCGCGCCAGCTCATCGAGCTGACCCGGGTGCTTTCGGCACGTGGATGGACGCCCGCCACCAGCAGCAATTTTTCCATGCGCATTGATGATCGCCACGCGGCGATCACCGTCTCCGGGCGCGACAAAGGTCGCTTGACCGAAGCCGATTTCATGGCCGTCGACTGGAAAGGCCAAGGTGTCGCCACCGAGCAACGCTCGTCGGCCGAAACCTTGCTGCATACCCAGCTATACCGCCGATTTCCCGATATCGGCTGCGTGTTGCACACGCACTCGCGTTCCCAGACCGTGGCTTCGCTGCTGTATGCCGACGGCGGTCACTTGCGACTGCAGGGCTATGAGCTTTTGAAGGCACTCGCAGGCAATGACAGTCACGATGAGGTGGTCGACATTCCCGTTTTGTCGAACTCACAGGACATGCCGTCGCTGGCCGCAGCGGTCGATCTGCACCTGGATGCGGGCTGCCGCTGGGGCTACCTGATCGCCGGCCACGGACTTTACGCCTGGGGCCGCGATGGCGCCGAAGCGATGCGTCACATCGAAGCGATCGAGTTCATGATCGAATGCGAGCTTGATTTGATCCGCCTGCGCTCGCACATCGCCTGAGCCCCAACCCAACAAGGCAGCTGCGACGCCCATGAGCCGACTGCGAATTTTTGCTGAACACACTCCGACCCACGCCGATTTTTCGAGCAACGATCATGCGGTGATCGCCGCGCAACTGGCGGATGTGGGTATCCGTTTCGAGCAGTGGACAGCAGCGACGCCGATCGCCGATGGCGCCACCGCCGACAACGTGATCGCCGCCTACCGTGCCGATATTGACCGCCTGCTCGCCGAACGCGGTTACCAGGCATTCGATGTCATCAGCCTGCATCCACAACACCCGGATCGTGAGCAGCTGCGCGCCAAGTTCCTCAACGAGCACACCCATGCCGAGGATGAAGTTCGCTTCTTTGTCGCCGGCTCAGGTTTGTTCACCTTGCACCTTGGCGAACGCGTGTTCGAGGTGTTGTGTGAACGCGGGGATTTGATTGGCGTGCCCGCCGGCACGCGGCATTGGTTCGACATGGGCGCCGCGCCGCGTTTCACCGCCATTCGGATCTTCACCAATCCTGCAGGCTGGGTCGCCAATTTCACCGGCGAATCCATCGCAGAGCGGTTTCCTCGCTACGAGCCACAGGCCGCGTGAGCCGGCCGGTGGCAATCATCCTCACCGACATCGAAGGCACCACCAGCAGCATTTCCTTCGTCAAGGATGTGTTGTTTCCCTACGCACGGGCCGCCTTGCCGGGCTTTGTGCGCCAGCACGGCCAGAACCCCGAAGTACGCAAATGGCTGGATGTTGCAGCGCGTGACCTGCCCTCAGACTGTGCAGCGGATGACACCGCCATTGTTGCGCTGTTGCAGAGCTGGATCGACGCCGACCGCAAGCACACCGCGTTGAAGGCCCTGCAAGGCCTGCTGTGGCAAGACGGCTATGCCAGTGGCGAGTATCGCGCCCACGTTTATGCCGATGCTTCCAAAGCGCTGCAAGACTGGCACGCCGCCGGGCACCGCTTGTACGTGTACTCCTCGGGTTCGGTAGTCGCGCAGCGAATGTTTTTTGCCCATAGCGAAGCCGGCGATTTGTTGCCGCTGTTCAGCGGTCACTACGACACCGAAATTGGCAACAAGCGCGATGCCGACAGCTACAGCCGCATTGCGATTGACCTGCAGGCCGCGCCCGAGCAAGTCATTTTTCTCTCCGACGTGGTGGAGGAACTCGACGCCGCACGCAGCGCCGGCATGCAGACGGTGCTGGTGGATCGGCGAGACGACTATCCTGTTGCGCGCGGGGGCGAAGCCACGCATGGTCATCGGCGCATTGAGTCGTTTGCGGAGATCGGCGACGAGCTGCGGCTGAGAGCGAATCAGGAAGTGCTTTCGGACTAACGGGAAGGTCAAACCCTACCCCGCCACCTTCGGCGCGCTGAACGCCTTGTTGTAGTAGCCAGACGGATCGAAGCAGCACACCCGGCGCTTGCCGGAGGCGAGCATTTCGCAGGCGTTGGTGATCCGAAGCGCGCGGGTCTTGGCCTGCTTGGCCGAGGTGATCCAGTGAATCCAGTCGACGCGAGCCAGCGTGGTGGTGTCGTCCCAGCACGCGCGCGCCTCGGCTGAGGCGGCCAGCGCTTGCAGCAAGTCGGGCGGAAGCTCGGGCTCCGGCTCCTGCGCCACCGGTGCAATCTCGAAGCTCGCCACATCGCCTGCCTCGACACCGGCGGCATCGAGCAGCTCTGCGTCCAGCCGCAGCCAATGACTCAGCTGCCCATCGGGCTCCAGGGTGATCTGAAATGGCTGGCCATTCAGGCTGCCTGCGACCGTCGTCCGGCCACGTCGAGGCAACGTCTCGCCCGCCTCCCTCGGCAGCACCACAAACGCCCACGGCGTATCGCTGCCTTGGGTGGCCGGACGCAGCAGCATGGCGCGGAATCGGGCTGTCGTGTCGGCTTGCGTCATTCGGAATCCTCCTGCTGCGGCCTGAATCCATCGAACGGAGCGAAAAGCAGCGCCGCACATCGCGCCGCAATCCGGCAACAGAATCAGCCAACGCTCAGCCCGCCGCCCGCACCCGCCACGGCGGATTCTTGCGGTTCTCGCCCGCCCAGTACAGACAGATCACATTACCCGCCGGATCACGCAACCGCGCCTCCCGCCACAGCCAGCGCTCATCCGTCGGCAGCTTGCTGAAACTCACCCCCAACGCCTGCAGCGACGCCACCCGCCCATCGAGATCCGCAAACTCGAAATACACCACCACCCCGCTGTCCTTCGGCAACGCGTCAGCCAGATGAACCGAGAACGTGGCATCCCCCTCAGGACACTCGAACCGCGCGTAGTGCGGTGAGCTGACGATGAGCGTAAAGCCGAACTGCTGGTAGAAGGCTACGGAGGCGGCGATGTCGGCGGCGGGGAGGGTGACTTGGTTGAGATTCATGGGTCGGTGGTTGGCGTAGCCTGTGATGAAAAGCCCGGAAAAACCGAAGATCAACTATTCGCCGTCGCGGTGTAGAGTTTGGCTCTCGCATCGAGCAATTGGCGCCGGGAGCGCATACGACGCAACACACGGAGACCAAGGCGGAATCCGCCTAAGCCTTTGAATTCGGGTTCTGCTTCTTCATTGGGCAGAGTCGTGAGGCAGTCTGGCAATCTGGAGGCTACGTGAAAGACAAAGAACAAGCAGCGGACGGGACTAACTCCATTTCAACTTCACCACTGGTGTTCATTAGCCATGACTCTCGTGATGCTGAATTAGCAGAGGCCTTCAGCAAGCTTCTAAAGAGTGTCAGCGCCGGAATGATCAAGACGTTTAGGTCCTCCGACAAGAAGGCCGGCGAAGGGATCGACTTCGGCGAAGAGTGGTACAAGCGGCTGATGACACAGCTTCAAGTCACGTCAGACGTGGTGTGCTTGTTCACCGAACGCAGCTTGGATCGCCCATGGATCCTCTTCGAAGCTGGCGTTGCGAAGGGGAAGCTGGAGACACCAGTTGTCGGCGTAGCACTAGGAGTGCCACTGAGTCGCGTCAGCGCAGGACCGTTCTATCAGTTTCAGAACATGGACGATAGCGAAGCCGACCTGACGAAACTTGTGAATCAGCTGGCACGCCGCGTACCTGGCCTTGAGCTTGATTCCGATGTGGTACAGACACAGGTCAAGGCGTTCAAAGCCACCGAAGCCTCGATTGTTGAGTCGCTACGGAAGGCCGATCCAGCAAGAAAGCCACCCGCCGAGCCAAGCGAAGAAGCCTCAGTTGCCAAGCTGATTGAGGAGATGAAATCCCTTCCCTCCCGAATAGCCGAGCGCCTTTTCGAAGATGGCTTCCCTCCGCGACGGAGGCCAAAACGGTTTCACCCAATGATGTTCGAGGAGCTTCTTCATGCTGCCGGTGAGCCCGGAGATCCGGTTGGAATACTTTTGGCCGCAAGCCTCGTGCGGGAGGACATGCCATGGCTTTACGAGCTAGCTATGGAAGTATACAGAGCCGTAAAGAGCGGCGACCCTGAGGCAGCGGAGCAAGAGCTGTCCAAACTACGCAGATTTTCCGAGGTGATGCTCCAGGGACCGTTTATGGAAGAATTTAATCGCAAAGAGCATCACATAATGGCAATGGAGTTCCCGCGCCTCCTTGAGCGGACATTGCGACATGCACTTCAAGTAAAACGCCAGCCCGTGTTGACACGGCCGTCGCGGACTCCACCTAAGTGAGAATTAGTTGGTAGGCGGTACCGCTGGCAGAGAAAAGCGACGGAGGAAATTTGATGCGTTCGATGCGGTAGTAGTTGGTCGCCACAACAAACAGGACCAGGATCCATGAGTTCCGATCAACCGTCGCCATCGCTACACGGCTCCTGCCATTGCGGAGCCGTCCACCTCACGCTTCCGACCGCACCCACCGAGGCGACGAGTTGCAATTGTTCGCTCTGCCATCGCGCGGGAGGCATTTGGGCCTACTAAGCGTTGGGGACGGTGTCGATTCAAGGCCATCTCGAGAACACGGAAGCATACGTCTGGGGTGATCGCTCGCTGCGGAACCTGCGCTGCAGGACCTGCGGAATCTTTACCCACTGGGAGCCGCTGGATGCCAAGCCGGGTGACCGGCACGGGGTGAACCTTCGCAACTTTGAGCCAGCGCTGCTGGCGTCTGTGCGCATCAGGCACTTCGACGGTGCGGACACGTGGGCATTTCTTGATTGAGGACTTTGATTGGCGCTGAGCGTCAGCTCGTCATTCCCGCAAAGGTGCACTGCTGTCTGGGCAAATCGTCATTCGAATGCTTTGCAGAAAACGTGTGATCGCGAGTGCCTGAGGCCAAATCTCGCCGCCCCCGCGAAGGCGGGGGCCCAGTGCCTTTCGGCAATCAAGTCACTGGGTTCCCGCCTTCGCGGGAACGACGTTTGCTTGTTCGATTTCGGCAGCATGGCGCTCGATTTTCCCGGACAGTAGTGGACGAAGGCGCTACCCTGGTGCAGCACCCCAAGCGGGGTGGATGGGCGCGCTGCACGACCTGCGAATTCGACATCGTCACCATTCCCGATACGCGTCACCACAAGATTCACGTCCGCACGCACTGCGGCTGCCTTTTGCACCCAGCAGGGATTCAAGAAGCAAAAAGTGGTGCGGGA
>JBQTGY010000078.1:0-14833 GCA_052390415.1 Pseudomarimonas sp.
GTTTGTTGCGTGAAGGTCAGGAGCAAGCCTTGATGGCGTCCGCCGAGGCGTTGGCACGCGCGGTCGCTGCACGGCCGGGGGATTTGCCTGAGCGTGGTCCCAGTCTCTTCGTCCAAGCGTTGCCACGAGCACCGGTACTGGATGCCGGTTTTGCCGATTGGCCCGGATTGAGCCAACGCGGGTTTCGGGGCGAGGACGGCGTTGAGCGTCTACGCGTGGCGCTAGGACATGTCGATGACACGCTGTATCTGCGCCTTGAAGTCGTCGCGCCACCGGGCCAGCGAGCTGATGCGTTGTGGCCGCGGTTAGGCAGCAGTGATCACCTCACGCTGTCACTGGATGGCACCTTTGGCGTCATGAATCTGCGTCTCGCCAACGCCAGCAGTGGTCCGCTGCAGGTGATCGGAGAAGACGGCAATGCCGCCGCCATCACCCTGCGTGGTGCGTGGGAGGATACGGGTGCCGGCTACGCCATTGAAGCGCAACTGCCGCAGGGTGTATTGCCGGAACGGTTGGGCGTGCAGGTACACCTGACCCATCCGACGCTGTCGACCAATCCGGCCACTCGGCCCATCAGCATAGGCACCGCCAGCGAATCGCCGCAGTCGTTATGGCCGCTGTTGAAGCGCAGTGACCGCCTGGCGCGCCCGCTGCTGCCCTTGTTGCCGAACGACATGCGCGCACGCCTGGTTGCCGCCGAAGGCTGGGTATTGGCCGAAGCGGGTGATGTCGCCGAAGTCGATGCCGAAAGCGAACCCGCGGCCACCCTGCCCTGGTGGCGACGCGAGCTGTACCAGCAACTGCTGTATGCCGCTGATCCTCTGACCATCGACGATCTGGGTGCCGCGCGCAGCGACCGACCGGAAGTGTGGCAAGCGCTGTCGGGCGTGCCTGCCACGGCCTGGCGGCGTGATCGCGACGCTTCTCGGCTGTTGCTGTCGGCGGCCGTGCCGATCAACGGCAATGCGGGCGTGCGTGGTGCCTTGCTGCTGGAGCGTGAGCAACAAACCTTGCAGCTGATCGATCGTGGCTTCGGCAGCTTGATTGGTAGCACCCTGCTGGTGCTGTTGGCGGCGGGCGGTGTGCTGCTGCTGTTCGCGATTCGGCTGAGTTGGCGCATCGGACAGCTGCGCAATGCGGCTGAAACGGCCTTGCAACACGATGGCTCATTGCGCGCGTTTCCGCGCAGTACCTCGACCGACGAGATCGGTGATCTATCACGCAGTTTCGCGCGCCTGTTGGATGAGGTGGCCGCCAACCAAGCCTACCTGCGCAGCCTGGCCGGCAAGCTCTCGCATGAATTGAATACGCCCCTGGCCATCGTTCGCGGCGCGCTCGATAACATCGATCCGCAGGCCATGCGCGGCGAGCTGCTGGCCTGTGTCAAACGGGCCAAGAGCGGCGGTGATCGCCTAGCGGCAATCGTGCGCGCGATGAGTGAAGCCAGTCGCATCGAACAAGCTATCGCCGGCGCCGAAACCGCCGACTTCGACTTGCGCCAACTGATCAGCGACTGCGCCGCCAATCACGCTGATTTGCTGGCGCCGCGCAGGCTTGAGCTGCGTCTTCCGGAGGTCACGCTGCCGCTTTTGGGTGCGCCTGATCTGATCGCGCAAGCGCTGGACAAGCTGATCGACAACGCGCGCAGCTTTACGCCCATCGATGGCTGGATACGCATCAGCCTGCACGCACATGCCGACGGGTATCGCATTGCGGTCGCCAACTGCGGCCCGCTGCTGCCTGCGAGCATGCGTGGACGCTTGTTCGAATCGATGGTGTCGGTGCGTCCGGCGCAGCGGGCCGATGGGGTGCACCTGGGGTTTGGCTTGTATCTGGTTCGACTGGTGGCCGAATGGCATCGCGGTCACGTCAGTGCCGAGGATCTGCTGGACAAGAGTGGCGTCGAATTTTCGATGCACTTGCGCGGATTGCCGCGGCGATAATTCAGCCGGCGAGTACGCATCGTTTAGAGACGTAGCCCGGATGCAGGCCCGTCGCGTCGGAATCCGGGTGTGCGGGCACAATAAATCCCCGGATTTCGCTGCGCTGCATTCGGGCTACTGCGGTTCGACGCTCGATCAGCCCTGCAACAACTCCACACCCGTCTTTGCCTGCAACTCCTCGGCCGTGATGCCGGGCGCCATCTCCAACAAGCGCAAGCCCTGCTCGGTCACATCCATCACGGCCAGTTCTGTAATGATCCGATTGACCACGCCCACGCCGGTCAAAGGCAAGGTGCATTCCGGCAGGATCTTGTGTTCGCCGGTTTTCGCGGTGTGCTCCATCAGCACCACCACACGTTTGACCCCGGCAACCAGATCCATCGCGCCGCCCATGCCCTTCACCATCTTGCCCGGCACCATCCAGTTGGCCAGATCGCCGCGGTGGGTCACCTGCATCGCACCGAGAATGGCGAGATCGATGTGGCCGCCGCGAATCATCGCGAACGAATCGTGGCTACCGAAATAACTGGCGCCGATGCGTGCGGTGACAGTCTGTTTGCCGGCGTTGATCAGATCTGCGTCAACGGCATCTTCGGTCGGAAAGGGGCCAATACCGAGCAGGCCATTTTCTGACTGCAACCAGACGTCCATGCCATCAGGAATGAAGTTGGCGACCAAGGTCGGCAAGCCGATTCCCAGGTTCACATACGCACCATCAGTCAGTTCTTGCGCGGCGCGTTGCGCCATTTGATCGCGGGTCCAGGGCATGTTGACCTACCTCGTTTGGGTGATGGCAGTGAAGGTTGAATCCGGCTCTTGTCGCCATTCTGCGTGTGCCAGCAGCGCGGCTTCGGGAAGCTCATCGCGGTACAAGCGCCGCGCGCGTGCCAAACGTCGCGCAGAGTAATCAAGGTGCGTCGGCAGTGATGCATCGACGAGCACACAGGCTGCTTCAAACATGGCCGCTGCCCCGCGCATACGTTGCAGCGGTGTCAGCTGCCGATGATGCTCAGCCACCCGCTCGGCTACGGCGTGGGACGTGTCGTTCATCGATATACGCGCTCGAGCATTCGCAACACGCCCAGCGTCTCAGCCCATCGTCGTAGATAGTCGTCATCCAGCGACGAATCGACCAATGACTTCACATCGCGCAGCTGCAATTCGGATTGACTGTCCGCTGCCCACACCAATTTTGAAAGCAGCAAATCTTCGCGGCTCACAATCCAGGTATCGATGTCGCCTATGCGCGCTGGCTGCCGCCTGGCGAATTCCAACTCGCGGTAGGCATCTTGCTTTCGAATGATGAAGTCGATTTTGATGCCGCTTTCGAGATGCATCAGGTTGAACATGCGCTGTGTCTGAACAGCCTCGTTGGCCGCGTCGCCATCCACGTAAAAGTCCGGCGAGAATGCTTCAATCAGGCGCCGCAGCGAATCTGTGTCGGGTGCAATCACCCAGTCAATAACCCGCGTCATGCGCGGGGTGGCGTAGAACGCCAATGCAAACGAGCCCGTCAACATGTAAGGAACGCCAGCGGCTTCCAGCCGACGACTGACGATGCCCCACAGTTCCAGCTCGCCAAGCATGCTTAGTTGCTTATGCCGACACGCTAACTGTGCGCTGTTCGATGCGTTTTTCTGGTGTGGCGTTGACCACGATGCGATCCACGTAGATCCCGGCTAGATGCACGTGATCCGGATCGATGGAGCCGACCTCGACCAGTTGCTCGACTTCAGCCACACAGACCTTGCCGGCCATCGCGCAGGCCGGGTTGAAGTTGCGCGCAGTCTTGCGGAACAGCAGGTTGCCGGCGGTATCGGCCTTCCACGCTTTCACCAGCGATACGTCCGCGTGCAGCGCGGTTTCGAGCACGTAATGATGGCCACCAAACATCCGCGTTTCCTTGCCCTCGGCAACGATGGTGCCGTAACCGGTGCGGGTGAAAAACGCGGCGATGCCGGCACCACCCGCGCGCAGGCGTTCGGCCAACGTGCCCTGCGGATTGAATTCAAGCTCCAGTTCGCCGGCCAGATACTGTCGCTCGAATTCCTTGTTCTCGCCGACGTAGGACGAAATCATTTTCTTGATTTGCCGCGTCGAGAGCAGCTGGCCGAGGCCAAAGCCATCGACGCCAGCATTGTTTGAAATCGCGGTGAGATTCTTCACTCCGGAATCGCGCAGCGCGGCAATCAGCGCTTCCGGAATACCGCACAAACCAAAGCCGCCGACGGCCAGGGTCTGCCCATCCGCCACCAGTCCATGCAGCGCCGTCGCGGCGTCGGGATAGAGTTTGCTGCGTCCATTGGCGGGAGCGCTATTGGGGGTCGCCGTCATGTCAGGCCTTGCAAGTTGAACCGCGGAACCCGAAGTTTACCCCGCAGCGCAGCAGGGTGGACCCGTACCTTTGGGCAGGTTGGGGCTGCGCTTCGTATTACCGATAGATCCAATACTTGGAGACCACAAAACCGAGCAGGGCCAAGCCTGCGTCCACCATCGGCTTGCCCAGCCACGCGGCCCACAGACCCTGCTGCTCACTCAGCGCATTCACCGCCCAGGTGCTGATCGCGGTGGCAAGCAGCCAGAACATAAGAAAGCGGAGTAGTCGTCTGGGCAGCCGCCTCGCGTTCGCTTGTGGGCCGGCAAAGGTGTAGCGGGCATTGAGAGCAAAGCCCAACAGCGCACCCAAAACGCGTGCCGCCAGATTGGCCGGTGCAACCGCGATGCCGGCCCAGGTCAAGCACACGAAGCACAGCCAGTCCACCAGCAGTTGCACGCCGCCCACGACGGCATAGGCGACCGCCTCGCGCAGCGTCCGTGAGCGATCATCGCCGACGCGGATGCGCTCGTTCATGGCGCCTCCAAGCAGGGCGGCGTTAACGTTGGAAAGGCATCTCCGGCATCGTTGGCTTTCGCGCGCCGGCATGGATGGTCGAGCCTGCCATCAGATCCGAAGTGCACTGGCGATCCGGTCGGCATTGGCCATGATGGTGAGGGTGTGTGCCTTGGCCGGCAGCATGGGCAGGACCGCGCCGTCCACGACATGCACGCCGGGCAGGCCGACGACTTCGCCGTCCAGGTTGCATTCGTGTGGCAAGGGTTGCAACGCGTGCGGCAGCGTCGCGGCGTAGTGCAGATCGGCACCCGCTGCGCCGGCGACAAAACTGCCGGGTAACATCCAGCCGCCCAGGCGCCGCAGGCCTGAGGCCAGACGCTTGCTCGCAGCAGCGAGCAAAGCCGGGAGGCGTGGGTCAGCGCCGGGTTGGATACGCATGCCGCCGTCGCTTTGCAAGCTCAGCTGGTGTGAAGAAAGGCTGCCTGGCAGGAACAGATTGCCCACCACCGTGGCCGGCAGCAGCGCTCGCAGCAAGGGCAAACCGCTACGACGTTGGATCGGCAGGTGACGGAGAAACTCGGTCATCGGCAGACCTTGGGTACTGAACAGGTTGCCAAAGACGTCGTGGCCTTCGACCGACAATGCGTAGGACAGCTGCGCCAGACCAAAGGCGCGTGAGCGCTGCATTCCCAGTGCTGTTGGCAACAGCAGCAGAAAGGCCGCCATCGGATTGGATTGCAGCCGTAGCTGGGCGGGTTTCGCGCGCAGGGCATTCCAGACCAGCCGGGTGGTCGCGAGCGTGCCTGCCGCCATCAGCACACGGCCCGCACGCAATTCGCGTTGCCCGGCAGATCCAGCGATCGCCAACCGCCAGCCACCGCCAGGATCGGCATCGATGCGCTCGACACGCGAGTGTGCTTCGAAGCGAACGCCGGGATCGCGGCGCAGCTGCTCCAGATCGAAGGCCGCCGTCCAGGTGGCGCCACCGGCACATCCCCACAGGCACATGCCGGACAAATCGCAGGCAGCGCGCCCAGCGCGCGCCTCCGCCAGTACTGCCACGCGGGCGCGGCCGATGCGCAGGCCGGCCGGCGCGCGCCGACGGCGGGCCCACAGGCGTTGCTGCAGCGCATCCAGCGGAAGCGCGGGCGCACACCATTCATCGATACCCAGATAACCAGCGAGATCGTCGTCACTGGCACCGCTGAGACCCATGCGCTCGGCAACCGTCCGCATCGACGTTGCAAGCGCTGCCTTTACATTACGCAGCGGGCCGAGTTCATCAGCAGAAAATGCGGCGACACCGCAGCCCCAGGCATTGGACAGCCCGCCCGCCGTCAATGCCCCCACCACTTCGAATCCATCGGCCGCCTCGATGCGGTTGGCGCTGGCGAAACTGTCGAACACGTAGCGCAGTCCGGGGATCCGCAGCTTGGGTGACACCGCCGCCGTGTTACCCAGCGACTCACCGGCATTACCGACCTGCCATAACCATTGCGTGTGGTCGCTGCGGCGCAGGTCCAGATAGGCGCCAGCGGGCGGCGCGGGGCGTTGGGTGCCTCCGGCTTCCAGCAAATGCACGGGGATGCCCCGGCGGCGCAAAGCGAGCGCCGCGCTGACGCCAGCCGGGCCGCTGCCGACAACCACGACAGCCTGCGATTCAGCGCTCACGGTGAAAGCCGCCAGAGCCGTTTGGCGAGCGGCGCCAACGATTGCAGCAGGACCGCAGAACCGGTCGCGCGCAGCAGGTCGCGAATGGCGATCAGCAGGCCGGATGCCGTCGGAGCACCGAGGAAATCTGCCGCCCGCTGGGGATCGGCTTCGGCCAGCTGCAACAACACGCCCATCCGCCAGGCCAAACTGCCGGTGCTTGCCGCGCGACGCGATGCCGGGGTATCCAGCGCTGCGAGCATGACCGGCCAGCGCAGCAGGATCGGCGGCAAATCCAGCGGCGCGACGACGCCCATTCGAGGCAGCAGCCTGGAGTAGCGGCGCATCACGGAAAACGAAGCCGCACGCCCAAGCATGGCGCACGACAGCGCCTGCGCCTCGCGCAACCATCGACGCTTCGATCCGCTGCGGCGCTCGAGCAAGGTTGCCGGATGGCGCAGCGTCATGCCGAGAGTCTGCAAGTCAGCCTCACACTGCATGCGCGGCAGACGTAACAGCGAGTCGAATCGTTGTGGCGAAAAGGCGGGTCCAAGCAGCGGCCGCAGTATCCGTAGCATCAGCCGCAGCAGCCCGCCTGGCAGTGGCAGAAACAGCCGCTGGCGGCGCAGGCGTTGCGTGGCGATCGCGGCCAGCAGCGTGTGGAAGGGCATCGGCGGACCCGCGATGGCGAGACAGCGACCTGCCAGATCCTTACGGTGACTCGCGCGCAGCAAGGCCTGGGTCAGATCGTCGATGTGCACCGGCTGCACCTGCGGCGCTGGCAACAGCGTCGGCAGCAACGGCGAACGACGCACGACTCCACACAACAAGCCGAACAGGCCGCGCTCGGGACCGCCGACCACCAGCCCAGGTCGGATGCTGATGGCGCCCAACGATGCAATCGCCGCTTCGATTGCCCACTTGTTCCGACCATAGGCACCAGGTGCGCTGGCCGACGCCGCTTGGCTGGATACAAACAGCATCGGAATCCCACGCGCCGCCGCCTGCCTCGCCAGCGCGACCGCGTGAGAAACCTCCTGTTCGTCGTTGACTGACAATTCACCACGGGTATCGGCGGCGAGATGCAGCAGTGCGTCCAAGCCGTGCAGGAGATCGTCTGCAGGTGCGTTTTCAAGCAGGCTGAAGCGCCATTCGGTCGCTGCATCCGGTGCCTTGCGCCCGATCGCAACCGGGGTGTCGCCGGCGCGCCTGACCGCGGCCAGCAGCGCAGTTCCGACATAACCCGACGCCCCGCTGATGCCGATCCGCTTCACGCCGCGCGGTCGCCGACAGGCTGGCGGCGGAATATCAGCCGGCTGGACAAGACGAAGGTCAGACCCACGCACACCACATCGGCCAGAAACTTGGCCAGGGCGGCGTTGCTGAACCATGGCAGCAGCAGGGCGAGGATGCCGGTGGCCAAGGGCACGTTGAGCGCCAGCAGCACGGCGTATCGCAGCAACTGGCCCGCGGCGCCGGGCTGCCCGCGCAGCCCGAAGGTCAGGTGTCGGTGGGCGAGGAATGCGAATCCGCCGGCGGCGAGCTTCGCCAATACATTCGCGAACAAGGGCCCGCCGCCCAGCGCGATCACGGCGAGGAACCCGCCCATATCGATCACATAGGCCAGCACCTGCACACCGAGATAGCGGGCGAAGGTGTGCCTCAGCCGCCAGTGCAACGTTTGCGAATGACCAGCACGCGATGTAATCCGAGTGTTCCGCGCAACGGTAGCAGCAGTGCTTCCGTCGCCGCGATGATCGGCATGGCGGCGCTTGGCAGCAGCGAACGGAAGTTCAACCCGCCGCTCAGCAGATAACGCAGCCAGTTGCCGAGCACGTCACGATGCACCACTTCCAGCGCCGGATGATCGCGCTGGAAACGCCAAAGATCGCGGTCAAAGACCAGATGACTGAGCGCTTGATTGGCGCCACTCATCGGGCCGCCAACGGGCGTGTCCCAGCCGGTTGCGCGCTTGTCATACCCTTCGCTGGCGAACAGACGCGGATACAGCAGGCTGGCCAGCGCGCCACAGGCCGGCTCGATCAACACCGCGCCACCGCCGGGAACCAAGGTGCGCTCCAGTTCGCGAAAGAAGCGGCTCGGTTCGGGAAAGTGGTGAAACGAATTCTGCAAGTAGAACGCTCGCACGCTGGCGTCGGGCAGGTCCATGGCCTGCGCATCCAGCGCGCGGTCCAGATGCTCGGCGGCGACCAGGTCGGTGGCCAGCACGGCGGGCAATGATTCGCGCACCGGATAGACCCCGGCACCCAACTCGATCACCGCGCCACTGCCCGCCAGATAGCGCTGGTCGAGGTCGGCGAAACTGCGGTGAAAGTCGCGGAACACGTCGCGAATCGCTGGTTTGCGATCAAGCACCGCGCGATGGGCGCGAAAGCGCGCCAACCCATCCATGCCGCAGCCTGCCAGTTCCGGTTCCTGCAACCAATCGACCAGGCGACTCACGCCGCAGTCTCCTGCCGCGGCCGCGCACTGCGTAACCGCGGATGCAGAGGCCGCTGCGGCACCGAACCGATGTCGTAGCCCAGGAAAGCCAGCAGCAGCTGCAAGCCGACCAGCGCCGGCAAGGCGGCAAGCATTACCGTGCCGGCGGGCGTGGTCATGCCCGTCTGCAGCGAGTGATACCAGTGATAGCCGCCATAACCTGCACCAAACAGCAGCATTCCCAGGCCGACCAGCAGTTCCAGCGATGCCACGGAAAGATCGCGCAAGTAGTAGCTGTAAAAAATCCGCTTGCCGAAGTTGCGCAGATGCTTGAAAAGAAACTCGCCGAGGATCCGACGGATCTTGAGGTTGCTCACCTCATCGCCATAGCGCGCCTCCATCGGAATGTCGACCACGACGGCGCGAAAGGTGTTGAGGCGGAACAACATGTCGGTTTCGAAGAAGTAACGTTCGCTGATCCGATCATGCGGAAGCAGTCGCGCGGCTTCCGCATGTATGGCGGTGTAGCCGTTGGTCGGGTCGAACACATCCCAATAGCCCGTCGACAGCTTGGCCATGAACGACAGCACGGCGTTGCCGAAGATACGCACGGCGGGCATGCGCCCGATTTGGGCCAGGTCATAGAAACGATTGCCCTTGCTGTAGTCGGCCTCACCACGCAGGATCGGTGCGACCAACGCCGGGATCAGGGCCGGGTCCATTTGGCCATCGCCGTCGACCTTGACGATCACCTCGCAGCCGTCAGCCAGTGCCTGCCGATAGCCGGTCAGAACCGCGCCACCGACGCCGCGGTTCGCGCTGTGCCGCAGCACGCGGACGCGTGCATCACTGCACGCCTGTTCGACGTGATCGCCGGATTGGTCCGGACACGCGTCGTCGATGACGTAGACGCGATCGACCTCTGGCCCGATGGCTGCAATGACAGCCAGCACGTGCGCGCGAACGCGGTAGCAGGGAATCACAACAGCGATTTTGGGACTGGGTGTGGTCGACGGCACGCGACGAGTGACTCCTGGGTATCTGCTCGGTTCGCGCAGGCTGCAAGCCAACGCAACGAGCCGGCGCAGCGCTCGCTGCGCCACGGTTTGGAAGGTGCGCGACTTTATACTAGCTCGGTCAACAGACCCTAGCCGCCGCCCATTCAATGTTTGCCCTGCGCCACATCGCTCTCGCGGCGGGTTTGCTCCTGTTCGCAGCAGGCCTCGTCCTGCATCCGCCTTGGTCGCCATTGCTCACGCCCCACCTGACGTTCACAGGCAAGGTCGCGGCAGCAAGCGCGGCGGCAGCGTGGATGCTCGCGCAGGCGCTGCGCACTCGATTCGCCGTCGGCATGGCGCTGGTGGCGTTGCTGCTGCCGATGAGCTTCCACGGCGTGGGTGTGATCGTGGGAGCATCGGGGTTGCTCCTGGCCAGCCTCGGTCTTGGCAGTTTGCTGATGCCGGCGCCGCGACGCGTGCAGGCATACGGGCGCGCCGTGGAGCAGGAGGAGAGCTCCGATGCGCCGTGGTTGGCATTCCCGCTCGGGATTGGCTTGCTCGCAGGCGCTGCCGGGTGGTTGCTGCCAATGCCGATATTTTCGCAGCCCGTCATCACGGGCTTGCTGATCCTGATCGTTCTGCTGATGCGAGATCGGATTCGCGATCAGCTGCACAGCGCGCGACACACGTTGATGGCCGCCGTCGATGCGCAGCCCCTGGCCGCTGGCGCGCTGGCGTTGGTGTTGTTGATTGCGGGTCTGCCCGCAGCATTGCCGGTGATGTGGTCCGACGATCTTGCCACCCATCTGCAAATCGGCTGGCAACTGCAAGAACTTGGCTACTACCGGATGGACGTGGGTTCGCAAGTATGGTCGACCGCGCCGTGGTTGGGTGATGTCGCCTATGGACTGTTGCAATTGCTGGCGGCCGCCGAAGGGGTAGGCGTACTCAACCTGCTCATGCTGGCGCTGACTGCCTGGCTGCTGCTGCGAATTTCCCAAGTCATCGGTTTGGACGGGCCGCTGCCTTGGCTGGTGGCCATGCTCTACGTGAGCATCCCGCTGGTCGGTGGCTTGACCATGAGCATGCAGACCGAGACCGCGTCGGCCGCAGTCACGGCGGCGCTGGCGTTGTGGGTGCTGACGGCACCCGCCAAGCCGGAGGCGCGGACCTTGCTGGTAGCGGCGGGTCTGACGGGCGTGCTGCTTGGACTGAAGATTCTGAATGGCGCGTTTGTGGCTCCGCTGGCGGCCCTTCTGTTGTGGCGCTGGGGCTTTTCCGTGCCTTGGCGCGAGCTGCCGAGGGCGGTGCTGCTGGGCGCTTTCATCGCCGGATCAAGTTATTTCTACGCGTACGCACTGACCGGCAACCCTGTGCTGCCCCTATTCAATGGTTTCTTCGAATCGCCGTGGTTCCAGCCCAGCTCGATTGTCGATTCGCGTTGGCAAACGGGAATGGGTCCGTTGCTGCCTTATTGGCTGACGTTTCGCACCAGTGACTACTTCGAATCCGGGGGGCTGTCGGGCGGAGGTGGCTTCGCCTTGCTCGCCTTTTTGTTTGGCGGGATCGGCGCGATCAGCGACACCCGCGCGCGGCCGCTGTTGTTGGCAGGCCTCGCCGCTTGGTTGATTCCACTCTCGCAGGTGCAGTACCTGCGCTACACCTTGCCGGCACTCGTCTTGCTCTTGCCGGCATTGGTCGCTGGAGTGGTTGCTCCCGGTCGACGGCGATCACTGCTTGTCGCCGGGGCAGCCATCATTGTGCTGCAGCTGGCCTTCCAGCCCAGTGCTTCGTGGCTGCTCAGCAAACAGAGCCTGTCGACGCTCATGCAAGACGGCGAGGAAAGTCTGCTGAACGAGATGACGGCTGAGCGCCTGCTGGCGCGAGAACTGCGCCATGTCGGAAAAGTGGATGATCGCGTGCTCATTACCGGCATGGATCATCCCGCTCACGCTGAGTTGGCCGGGCGTGGATTCGTCGCCAGTTGGTACGACCCCGAGCTGGGGCAGGCGGTGACCTCGGCGCGCAGCGAAGCCGAAGGGTGGGCCGCCGCCGTGGCCAGGTCGGGCGCCACCCTGCTATGGGTGCGCGCCCACGCAGCGAGCGATGGCCTGCGCGAGTACCTGCGTACAAGCCAAGCACGCCTCGAAAAGCGATCGGGTGCGGTGGAGCAGTATCGACTGCCATGGCCGCGCCACCCCGGTGCCGTGATCGCGGCCAACCCGGACAAGATTGCGCTGCGCTTCGACCCCCGCGATTCCGGAGATCGTTTGTTGGCGGCTCACGTTGAGCTGGGTTGCAGTCAGCCGCATGCGCCGATTGCGGTGGCCTGGCAGGCCGAGCGCAACCCTGGAAATCTGGCTTGGGTTCAACACAACTGGGTCTTCTGCTCACCTTCCGGGGTGGCGACGATCGACATGGTGTTGGCCTTGCCCGCGGATTGGAGTCGCCTGCACTTTGAGGCCGCTGCGGTGGACGGCTACGGCCCGCAGACCCTTGAACTACGCACGCAGGGGGTGATCGAGCGCCCCGACCTGGCGCGTGCGCGCGACCTCTCGCGGGTGGTGCGGCGCACCGTCTGCCGCCGCTGGAAAATGTGTCGCGAGTTGGAGCGGCCGCAGCTACTTGAAGGGCCGGGCTAGTCCGCCAACACCTGGTCCAGCTCCGCCTGCAAATCCGCCACATCCTCGACGCCCACGCTCAACCGCACCAGATTGTCGTGAATGCCAAGCCGCGCACGTTGTTCGGCCGGCACCGAAGCGTGGGTCATGATGGCGGGGTGGTTGATGAGGCTCTCGACGCCGCCCAGCGACTCCGCGCAGGCGAACAGCTGACAGCGTTCCATCATCCGTCGTGCGGCCGGCAGCCCGCCACGAACATACACGCTGAGCATGCCGCCGTAACCATCCATCTGGCGGCCGGCGAGCCCGTGTTGCGGGTGGTTCGGCAGGCCCGGATAGATCACCGTTTCGATCGCCGGATGGGTCGACAACCATTCCGCCAGATGTTGCGCATTGGCACAGTGCGCGCGCATGCGCAGGTGCAGGGTCTTCAAGCCGCGCAGGGCCAGAAAGCTGTCGAACGGTCCCTGCACGCCGCCGACGGCGTTTTGCAAAAAGGTCATCTGCTCGGCGAGTTCGCTGTCGTCACCGACTACCACCATGCCGCCGACGATGTCGCTGTGGCCATTCAAGTACTTGGTCGCAGAGTGCATCACCAAGTGCGCGCCGAGTTCCAGCGGGCGCTGCAGGATCGGCGAGCAAAAGGTGTTGTCGACGCCGACGCGAATACCACGGCGACGGGCGATGTCTGCAATTGCGGCGATGTCGACGATTTTCAGCATCGGATTGGTGGGCGTCTCGATCCACACCAGTTTGGTGTTGGGCCGGATGGCCGCTTCGAACGCGTCGGGCGAGGTCAGATCGACAAAGCTGAAATCCAACCCCGCGCTGCGCCGGCGTACGCGCTCGAACAGTCGATACGTGCCGCCATAGACATCATCCATGCAGATGACGTGGTCGCCGCTGTCGAGGATTTCCAGCACGGTCGACGTGGCGGCCAAGCCGGACGCAAATGCGTAACCCTGGGTGCCGCCTTCGAGCGCGGCGACACAGCGTTCATACGCAAAGCGCGTGGGATTGTGGCTGCGCGAATACTCGAATCCCTGATGCACGCCGGGGCTGCTTTGCACATAGGTCGAGGTCGCATAGATCGGCGTCATCACCGCGCCGGTGGAAGGATCGGGCGATTGGCCGGCATGGATGGCGCGGGTGCCGAGAGCGTGTTTGTGGGTCATGGGGTCAGACACGGTTGGAAACCTTCAGAGTTCGAGCGGAGGCAAACGCGCGACCAGCGCGTCCCACGTGATGGTGACGCCTGGCAGCACGCCGACGTCGGTGGTGCCGGTGAGTTCCTGCACCTCTGGCTTGCCGTAGCCGTCGATGCCAAGGCGATACACGATCAGCACCCGATCCGTCGGGTGAATCAGCCAGTACTCGCGCACGGCGGCGCGCTCGTAAATCCGCAGCTTGCGCACCTGATCGTGACCAGCGGTCGAGGGCGACAGCACTTCCACCACGAAATCGGGTGCACCACGCACGCCGCGGCGATCAAGGCGCTCGGTTTGGCAGACCACCATCACGTCCGGCTGCACGACGGTGTCAACCAGCTCGTCGCGCTCCCCAGCTTTGGGCAAGCGCACGTCGAGCGGGGCGATGTAGGCGCGACACGGCTTGCTCTCAAGCGCCTGCCGCAACTGGTAGTAAATCTCGCCTGCAACGTCCTGATGCGCCAAGTCGGGGCCGGGCGACATCAGATAAGCGATGCCATCAATCAACTCGTAGCGCACATCCTCCGGCCAACTCAGATAGTCGGCATAGGTGTGCAAAATCTCGTCGCGTCTGGGCAAAGGCATGGCACGGACTCCGCAGGCGGCTCGATCAAGGATACGCGCGGCGCTACTGCACGCGCCGACGCAGGAAGTTGAGCAGATCGATACGCGTGATCAGGCCGAGAAAGCGCACACCGTCCATGACGATGGCGACGTGGCCAGCTTCGAACAGCGGCAACAAGGATTCGATCGGTGAGTTGACTTCGAGTTTCTCCAGGCGGCTGACCATTGCAGTCGATACAGGATCACGAAACCGCGCCTCGTCGCCGTAGACGTGCAGCAGCACGTCCGATTCATCAATGATGCCGACGATGGCCTCGTCTTCCATCACCGGCAGCTGGCTGACGTCGTACAGCTTCATGCGCTGATAGGCGACGGTGAGCAGATCGTTCGGCCCGACCACCACGGTGTCGCGCTGCGAATACGGCCGCAAGATCAGATCGCGCAGGTCACCATGCGCTTCCCGCTCGGTGAAGCCGTTGTCGAGCATCCAGTAGTCGTTGTACATCTTCGACAGGTACTTGTTGCCGGTATCGCAGACGAACACCAGCACCCGCTTGGGGGTGGTCTGCTCGTG
>JBQTGY010000079.1:0-14079 GCA_052390415.1 Pseudomarimonas sp.
TTCGCCACCACGCCCGCGCCGACGGTACGGCCGCCTTCGCGAATCGCGAAGCGCAGACCTTCTTCCATCGCGATCGGGGCGATCAGGGTCACCACCATCTTCACATTGTCGCCCGGCATCACCATCTCGACGCCTTCCGGCAGCTCGCAAGCGCCGGTCACGTCGGTGGTGCGGAAGTAAAACTGCGGACGATAGCCCTTGAAGAACGGGGTGTGACGACCGCCTTCATCCTTCGACAGCACGTACACCTCGGCTTCAAACTCGGTGTGCGGGGTGATCGTGCCGGCTTTGCACAGCACTTGACCACGCTCAACGTCGTCACGCTTGGTGCCGCGCAACAGCAGGCCCGCGTTGTCGCCCGCCTGGCCCTGGTCGAGCAGCTTGCGGAACATTTCCACACCGGTAACGGTGGTCTTGACCGTCGGGCGGATGCCCACGATTTCGATTTCGTCGCCAACCTTGATGATGCCGCGCTCAATGCGGCCGGTCACCACGGTGCCACGGCCCGAGATCGAGAACACGTCTTCGACTGGCATCAGAAACGGCTTGTCAATGACACGCACCGGCTCCGGAATCCACGCATCCAACGCATCGACCAGCTTCAGGATCGATGGCACACCCATTGGCGATTGGTCACCTTCCAGCGCCATACGCGCCGAACCGGTAACAATTGGGGTGTCGTCGCCAGGGAAGTCGTACTTTTGCAGCAATTCGCGGACTTCCATCTCGACCAATTCGAGCAGCTCGGCGTCGTCCACCAGATCCGCCTTGTTCAGGTAGACCAAGATGAACGGCACACCGACCTGACGCGCCAGCAAAATGTGCTCGCGGGTCTGCGGCATCGGGCCGTCAGCAGCCGAACACACCAGAATCGCGCCGTCCATCTGCGCGGCACCGGTGATCATGTTCTTCACGTAGTCAGCATGACCCGGGCAATCGACGTGGGCATAGTGACGCATCGGCGACTCGTATTCCACGTGCGCGGTCGAAATCGTGATGCCACGCGCCTTCTCTTCCGGCGCAGCGTCAATCTGATCATAGGCTTTGAACTCACCGCCAAAGCGCTCTGCGCCAAGCTTGGTCAGCGCCGCTGTCAGCGTCGTCTTACCGTGGTCAACGTGTCCAATCGTGCCGACGTTCACGTGCGGCTTGGTGCGCTCGAATTTTGCCTTGGCCATGGCCCTAACTTCCTCTTAGATCTTCAATAAGGTTGAAACTACTGCGGAATAACGCTGATTACGAGCGCTTCACGACCTGCTCGGCGATGCTCGCCGGTGCTTCAGCGTAATGGTCGAATTCCATCGTGTAGGTGGCGCGACCCTGGCTCATCGAGCGCAGCGTCGTTGAATAGCCGAACATCTCGCCGAGCGGCACCATCGCGTTGATGACCTTGCCTGACGGTGTGTCTTCCTGACCCTGCAGGATGCCACGACGACGGCTGACATCACCCATCACGTCGCCCAAGTAATCCTCAGGCGTCACAATTTCGACCTTCATCACCGGCTCAAGCAGCACCGGATTTGCTTTCTGCATGGCTTCCTTGAACGCCATTGAGCCAGCAATCTTGAAGGCCATTTCGTTTGAGTCGACGTCGTGGAACGAGCCGTCAACGGCGCGAATCTTGATATCGACCACCGGGAAACCGGCAATGGTGCCTGTGGTCATCGCATCTTGAATACCCTTGTCGGACGCCTGCACGTATTCTTTGGGGACTGTACCGCCAACAATGCCATTCTCGAAGCTGTAACCCGCACCGCGCTCTTGCGGCTCCATCTCGATCACGATGTGGCCGTACTGGCCGCGTCCACCAGACTGACGAACAAACTTGCCTTCTTGCTTGACCGCCTTACGAATCGTCTCGCGATAAGCAACCTGCGGCTTCCCAACGTTAGCTTCAACGTTGAACTCGCGGCGCATGCGGTCGACCAGAATTTCGAGATGCAACTCACCCATGCCCGAAATGATCGTCTGACTGGACTCTTCGTCGGTACGCACGCGGAATGAAGGATCTTCCTGCGCCAACCGACCCAGCGCCATGCCCATGCGCTCTTGATCTGCCTTGGTCTTCGGCTCAACTGCCATCGAAATGACGGGCTCAGGGAAGATCATCCGCTCAAGCGTTATGACATTGTCCTGCGCGCACAGCGTGTCGCCAGTGGTCACGTCTTTCAGACCAACGGCTGCCGCGATGTCGCCGGCCAACACTTCCTTGATTTCTTCACGCTGGTTGGCGTGCATCTGCAAGATGCGGCCAACGCGCTCTTTCTTGCCCTTGATCGGGTTAAAGACCTGATCGCCTGCGTTCAAAGAACCCGAGTACACGCGGAAAAAGGTCAACGAACCCACGAATGGGTCGGTCATGATCTTGAATGCGAGCGCCGAAAACGACTCTTTGTCATGGGCCGCGCGCGTGGCCTCTTGGTCGCGCTCATCGATACCCTTGACTGGCGGGCGATCCGATGGCGCCGGCAAATAATGCACGACAGCGTCGAGCATCGCCTGCACACCCTTGTTCTTGAACGCCGTGCCACAGAACATTGGAATGATCGCGCAAGTCACGGTACGGGCACGAATGCCACCCATGATCTCAGCCTCAGAAAGCTCATTGCCTTCCAAGTACTTATTCATGAGCTCTTCAGTCGCTTCCGCCGCTGCCTCGACCATGAACTCGCGCGCCTTGTCGGCGGCGTCTTTCATGTCGGCGGGAATCTCTGCGTACTCAAAGGTGACGCCTTGGTCGCCCATGTTCCAGACGACTGCTTTCATTTTGAGCAGGTCGACCACGCCCTCAAAGTTTTCTTCAGCGCCGATCGGCAACTGCATCGGCACCGGGTAGGCACCCAAGCGTGACTTCAGCTGCTCAACAACTTTGACGAAGTTGGCACCGGTACGGTCCATCTTGTTGACGAATGCCAGCCGCGGCACCGAATACTTCGAGGCTTGCCGCCACACGGTCTCAGACTGCGGCTGCACGCCACCGACCGCACACAACACGAACACCGCGCCGTCGAGTACGCGCAACGAGCGCTCGACTTCAATGGTGAAATCAACGTGGCCTGGGGTGTCGATGATGTTGAAGCGGTGCTGCGGCATGGACTTGTCCATGCCCTGCCAGAAACAGGTGGTAGCGGCCGACGTGATGGTGATACCACGCTCTTGCTCTTGCTCCATCCAGTCCATGGTGGCTGCGCCATCATGCACTTCGCCGATCTTATGGTTGACGCCGGTGTAAAACAGAATGCGTTCGGTCGTTGTCGTCTTGCCGGCGTCGATGTGCGCCATGATGCCGAAATTGCGATAACGCTCGATGGGAGTACTACGGGCCACGATGAAATCCTTTTCGATTACCAGCGGTAATGGGCGAACGCCTTGTTCGCTTCCGCCATGCGGTGCGTCTCTTCGCGCTTCTTGACCGCACCACCGCGACTTTCCGAGGCATCCAGCAACTCACCAGCCAACTTGCGCGGCATCGAGGCTTCGCCACGCTTGCGCGCGGAATCGATCAGCCAGCGCATGGCCAGCGCCGAACGACGGGAAGAGCGCACTTCAACCGGCACCTGATAGGTCGCACCGCCGACGCGGCGTGACTTCACCTCAACCGTAGGCGCGACATTGTCGAGCGCCTTCTGGACCAGGTTGAGCGGGTCGTTGTTCTTTTGGCTGATGACATCCATCGCGCCATAAACGATGTTTTCGGCGACCGACTTCTTGCCGCTCTGCATGACCATATTGATCAGGCGCGCGATCATCTCGCTGCTGTGCTTAGGGTCGGGCAGAATGGAGCGGGTACCGGGCGAGCCTTTACGGGACATGATGCGTGCCTGAATTTGAAAAGATCGGACGAAAGTCGCGAACGTTGCATTGAACCTTGCCGCCACCCGAATGCTGCCGGGTGCGATTGTTCACGTGCGTATACGCTGCTTGTTGAGCACGGGGCACCTTCAAAAGAAAGCGCCATGTGGCGTTGAAACGTATTACTTCTTCGGGCGCTTGGCGCCGTACTTGGAACGGCTCTGGCGGCGCTTGGCCACACCAGCTGCATCCAACGAACCACGAACCGTGTGGTAGCGAACGCCGGGCAAATCTTTGACGCGACCGCCACGAATCAACACCACCGAGTGCTCCTGCAAATTGTGGCCTTCGCCACCAATGTAGGAAATCACCTCGAAGCCATTGGTCAGACGCACCTTGGCCACTTTCCGCAGGGCCGAGTTCGGCTTCTTTGGCGTGGTGGTGTAGACGCGGGTGCAAACGCCGCGCTTCTGCGGGCAGTTGGCCAGCGCCGGTGAATTGCTCTTGTACGTGTGCGGCTGGCGCGGCTTGCGCACCAGCTGGTTGATCGTTGCCATGCGTTCGAAACCTTGATATGAACGAAGGCAGGCCATACTCGGCCTGCCTAGACAGAGAAGTATAACCCGTTGCGTTTGAAACCGTCAACGCAGGGGAATCGAAATATTTGCTTCTGAAACTCGGACATCACTGGCGCGGCTACCTCTTCATGCATGCCCACCCGCAGCGTCCTGGTAAGCAGCTGACTCCCTAGACCAGGAGCCCGCCACACTGCCTTTTAGCCACTAACCCGCCTCGGCCTCGGCATTGCTTTCGACGATGTTCGATGACAGTGCATCGAACTCCGCCTGGGTCAGACCATCCGGCGATTTGCGCCGGCGACTGTGATACGCCAAGCCAGTACCGGCCGGAATCAAACGACCCACGATCACGTTCTCTTTCAAGCCACGCAGCGTATCGCGAGTGCCGCGCACCGACGCTTCGGTAAGCACGCGGGTGGTCTCTTGGAACGACGCGGCCGAGATAAATGATTCGGTCGCCAAGGACGCCTTGGTGATGCCGAGCAACACGGCGTCCAATTTCGCAGGCATTTCATTGCGCGAAACGGCGCGGGCATTCTCTTCCATCATGCGCACACGCTCGACTTGCTCACCACGCAAGTAACGGCTATCACCGGCCTCGGTGACTTCGACCTTGCGCAGCATCTGCCGAATGATCACTTCGATGTGCTTGTCGTTAATGCGCACGCCTTGCAGGCGGTACACGTCCTGAATTTCCTTGACCAGATAAGCGGCCAAGGGCTCGACGCCGAGCAGACGCAAGATGTCCTGCGGGTTGGGCTCGCCATCCACTACGGTCTCGCCCTTCTCGACGTGCTCGCCTTCGAACACAATGATCTGGCGGTACTTCGGAATCAGCTCTTCGTGATCCTTGCCATCTGGATCCTTGATGATGAGGCGCTGCTTTCCCTTGGTGTCTTTGCCGAAGCTGACGATGCCGGAAATCTCGGCCAGAATCGCCGGGTCCTTGGGCTTGCGTGATTCGAACAAGTCGGCGACGCGCGGCAAACCGCCGGTGATGTCACGGGTCTTGGAGGCTTCCTGCGGCACCTTGGTGACCACGTCGCCCACGCCCACTGCTGCACCGTCTTGCAAGTTGATGATCGACTTCGGTGGCAGCAGGTACTGCGCCGGCAAGTCGGTGCCAGGAATGTTGAGGTCCTTGCCCTTCTCGTCGACGATGCGAACAATGGGGCGCAGGTCTTTACCGGCCGAACCACGCCGCTTGGGATCGGTAATCTCGACGCTGGTCAATCCGGTCAGTTCGTCGACCTTCTCGATCGCGGTCATGCCTTCGACGAAGTCGATGAAGCGCACGAAGCCTTTGACTTCCGAGACGTTGGGGTGGTATTGAGGATCCCGGCTGGCGACCTGCTGACCGGCCTTGACCGCCGCGCCGTCTTTCAGCGCAATGGACGCGCCGTAGGGCAGCTTGTAACGCTCGCGCTCACGCCCGTGTCCGTCCATTACCGACAATTCGCCCGAACGCGACACCGCGACCAAGTGACCCGCCGCATGCAACACAGTCTTCAAGTTGTTGAACTTGACCGTACCGCTGGTGCGCACCGCTATGTTGTCGACTGCCGCCGCACGCGACGCTGCACCACCGATGTGGAAGGTACGCATGGTCAGCTGAGTGCCCGGCTCACCAATCGACTGCGCCGCGATCACGCCAACGGCCTCACCGATGTTGACGATGTGACCACGGGCCAGGTCGCGTCCATAGCAAGACGCGCAGACGCCGAAGCTCGACACGCAAGTGATCGTCGAGCGCACCTTGATGCTCTGCACGCTGTTGGCTTCGAGCTTGTCCACCCACTTTTCATCAAGCAGAGTATTGCGGGTGACAATCGGATCCTCGTCGTTGCCCGGCAGGTACACGTCTTCGGCCACGATGCGACCCAGAACGCGCTCGCGCAGCGGCTCGACCACATCGCCGCCTTCAACAATGGGCGTCATGGTCAGACCGTTGGTAGTTCCACAGTCGACTTCGGTGATCACGACGTCTTGCGCAACGTCAACCAAACGACGCGTCAGATAACCCGAGTTGGCCGTTTTCAGCGCCGTATCGGCAAGACCTTTGCGCGCGCCGTGGGTCGAGATGAAGTACTGCAACACGTCCAGCCCTTCACGGAAGTTGGCCTTGATCGGTGTTTCGATGATCGAACCATCGGGCTTGGCCATCAGTCCACGCATACCGGCCAACTGACGAATCTGCGCCGCTGAACCACGCGCACCGGAGTCGGCCATGATGTAGATCGAGTTCATCGACTTCTGCTCGATCATGCGACCGTCGGCCGTGGCCATGGTCTCGGTCCCAATGCCTTCCATCATCGCCTTGGCCACACGCTCATTGGTGCGCGACCAGATATCAACGACCTTGTTGTAGCGCTCACCGGCCGTGACCAAGCCCGACTGATACTGCTCCTGGATTTCGTTAACTTCGCTCTCTGCCTCGGCAAGAATGCCTTTCTTGGAGTCAGGGATGAGCATGTCATCGATGCCGATCGAGACGCCCGCACGGGTCGCGTAGCGGAAGCCGGTGTACATCAATTGGTCGGCGAATACGACCGTCTCTTTCAGGCCCAAGCTGCGGTAGCAAGCATTGATCAAGCGGCTGATTGACTTTTTGTTGAGCTCGGTATTGACCAGTGCGAACGGCAAGCCCTCGGGCAGGATTTCCGCCAACAAGGCGCGCCCCACCGAAGTCTCGATGATAGTGCGCTTGTTGGTTCGCGAACCGTCGGCGGCAATGTCCACTTCCGCGGTGCGCACCTTTACCTTGGCGTGCAGTTCAACCACACGGTTGTCGTACGCGCGATGCACTTCCGACAGGTTGGCGAACACCATGCCCTCGCCTTTGCGCCCGTCGAGTGCGCGGGTCATGTAGTACAGACCGAGGACAACGTCCTGGGTCGGCACGATGATCGGCTCGCCGTTCGCCGGGGAGAGGATGTTGTTGGTCGACATCATCAATGCACGCGCTTCGAGCTGCGCTTCCAGCGACAGCGGCACGTGCACGGCCATCTGATCGCCATCGAAGTCGGCGTTGAATGCGGTGCACACCAGCGGGTGCAGTTGGATCGCCTTGCCTTCCACCAACACCGGCTCGAACGCCTGAATGCCCAAACGATGCAAGGTCGGCGCGCGGTTGAGCATGACCGGATGCTCACGAATCACTTCTTCCAGGATGTCCCACACCTCGGCTGACTCGCGCTCAACCAACTTTTTCGCAGCCTTGATCGTGGTGGCCAAGCCGCGACGCTGCAGCTTCGAAAAGATGAAGGGCTTGAACAGCTCAAGCGCCATCTTCTTCGGCAAACCACATTCGTGCAGACGCAGGGTCGGGCCGACCACGATGACCGAGCGGCCCGAGTAGTCGACGCGTTTACCAAGCAGGTTCTGACGGAAACGACCCTGCTTGCCTTTGATCATGTCAGCCAAGGATTTCAGCGGCCGCTTGTTGGTGCCGGTGATGGCGCGACCGCGACGTCCGTTGTCCATCAGTGCATCGACGGATTCCTGCAACATGCGCTTTTCGTTGCGCACGATGATGTCGGGCGCTGAAAGTTCAAGCAGGCGCTTCAGGCGGTTGTTGCGGTTGATGACGCGTCGATACAGATCGTTAAGATCGGAGGTCGCAAAACGGCCACCGTCAAGTGGCACCAACGGACGCAGATCGGGTGGAAGCACCGGCAGGACCGTCAGCACCATGAACTCGGGCCGGTTACCCGACTCGATGAAGGCTTCCACCAGCTTGATACGCTTGGACAGCCGCTTGAGCTTGGTTTCGGAATTGGTCGACGCGATTTCCTCCTTCAGCCGAATCAGCTCGGCATTCAGGTCAATCGTCTTCAGCAGTTCGTATACGGCTTCCGCGCCCATGCGGGCGTCGAACTCGTCGCCGAACTCGGTCACCGCTTGCAAGTACTGTTCTTCATTGAGCAACTGACCGCGGTCCAGCGTGGTCAAGCCTTCGTTGATGACCACATAGGCTTCGAAGTACAGGATGCGCTCGATGTCGCGCAGGGTCATGTCCAGCATCAAGCCGATGCGTGAAGGCAGCGACTTCAAAAACCAGATATGTGCGGTCGGGCTAGCCAGTTCAATATGGCCCATGCGCTCGCGGCGCACCTTTGCCAGCGTCACTTCCGTGCCGCACTTCTCGCACACCACGCCACGATGCTTCATGCGCTTGTACTTGCCACACAGGCATTCGTAGTCCTTGATCGGACCAAAGATCGCGGCGCAGAACAGGCCGTCGCGCTCAGGCTTGAAGGTACGGTAGTTGATCGTTTCCGGCTTTTTGACTTCGCCAAATGACCAAGAGCGGATCAGGTCCGGCGAAGCCAGCTGAATCTTGATGGCATCAAAGTCGAGCGGCGCGCGCTGCTGATTGAAGAGGTTGAGCAAGTCTTTCATTTTGATCTCCGCAGGTGCTGGGATTTCGGATTCGGTGTTGGAATTCGGAACGAATTGGTCTCGCGTTGCCGGCGGGTACGCGAAGTTTGCGTTTCCCGCCGGCGCTCAATCCCGAACCCGTCAGTGCTCTTCCAACTCGATATTGATACCGAGCGACCGGATTTCCTTGACCAGCACGTTGAACGACTCCGGCATACCGGGCGTCATTTCATGGTTGCCGTCGACGATGTTCTTGTACATCTGGTTGCGACCCTGAACGTCATCCGATTTCACGGTCAGCATTTCCTGCAGGGTGTACGCCGCGCCGTAGGCTTCCAATGCCCAGACTTCCATTTCGCCGAAGCGCTGACCACCGAACTGCGCCTTGCCACCCAGCGGCTGCTGCGTAACCAGCGAGTACGGTCCTGTCGAACGCGCGTGCATCTTGTCGTCGACCAAGTGGTTGAGCTTCAGCATATACATGTAGCCGACCGTCACTTTGCGATCAAACGCCTCGCCAGTGCGGCCGTCGAACAGGGTGGTCTGACCCGACGTTGGCAGATCCGCCAAGGTCAACATTGCCTTGATCTCGCTTTCGTCCGCACCGTCAAACACTGGCGTTGCCATCGGCACGCCCTTGGTGAGGTTCTTGCAAAGAGCAAGGATCTCGGCATCGGTCAGCGATTTGAGGTCGGCGCGCTCTTTTTTGCTCTCGGCGAAATCATGGTTGTAGATTTCGTTCAAGAACACACGCATCTCGGCGGCCTTGCGGTTGTCTTCCAACATCCGCTGAATCTTCTCGCCGAGTCCCTTTGCCGCCCAACCCAAATGCGTTTCCAGCACCTGACCGATGTTCATACGGGAAGGCACGCCCAGCGGATTGAGCACGATATCGACGGGACGACCGTCGGTCATGTAAGGCATGTCCTCGACTGGCTGAATCATCGAGATAACGCCCTTGTTGCCGTGGCGACCTGCCATCTTGTCGCCCGGCTGGATGCGCCGCTTCACCGCCAAGTACACCTTGACCATCTTGAGCACACCCGGCGCCAGATCGTCACCCGCGGTGATCTTGGCGCGCTTGTCGGCGAACCGCTTGTCGAAGGCCTTGCGGTGACTCTCGATTTGCTTCTGCTGACGCTCGAGGAAATCGGCGGCGTCTTCGTCTTTCATCCGCAGCGCGAACCACTCGTCCTTCTTCAGGCTGCTCAAGTATTCTTCAGTCAGCGCCGTTCCCTTCTTGATCGCGTTCGGTCCGCCATTGACGGTCTTGCCGAGCAACTGAGCGCGCATACGTGCGTAGATCGCGCCTTCAAGGATGCGGAACTGATCGTCGAAGTCCTTCTTGACTCGCTTGATCTCCATCTCTTCAATTTGGCGAGCGCGCTTGTCTTTCTCGATGCCATCACGAGTGAAGACCTGCACGTCGATGACGGTGCCATCCATGCCGGGCGGCACACGCAGCGAGCTGTCTTTCACGTCTGAGGCTTTTTCGCCAAAGATCGCACGCAGCAACTTCTCTTCCGGCGTCAGCTGTGACTCGCCTTTCGGCGTGACCTTGCCAACCATGATGTCGCCTGCGGCTACTTCGGCACCGATGTAAACCACGCCGGATTCGTCCAGACGGCCCAGCGCTTGTTCGGACACGTTCGGGATGTCAGCGGAGATTTCCTCCGGCCCCAACTTGGTGTCACGCGCAACGCAGGTCAGCTCTTCGATATGGATCGTGGTGTAACGATCCTCCTGGACCACGCGCTCGGAGATCAGGATCGAGTCTTCGAAGTTGTAGCCGTTCCACGGCATGAACGCGACCAGCATGTTCTGACCCAAGGCCAGCTCACCGATATCGGTGGACGGACCATCGGCCAACACGTCGCCGCGCTGCACGCGATCACCGACGTTGACCAGAGGACGTTGGTTGATGCAAGTGTTCTGGTTGGAGCGGGTGTACTTGGTCAACGAATAGATATCGACGCCAGCATCGTTCTCACCCACTTGATCTTCGTCCACACGGACCACGATACGACCAGCATCGACTTGATCGATGATGCCGTCGCGCTTGGCAGCTGCATTGACGCCGGAGTCGCGCGCCACATCACGCTCGATACCTGTACCAACCAGAGGCGTTTGCGCGCGCAATGTAGGCACTGCTTGCCGCTGCATATTGGCGCCCATCAGTGCGCGGTTGGCGTCATCGTGCTCGATGAAAGGGACCAGCGCGGCAGCCACCGACACGGTCTGCATCGGGCTGACGTCCATGTACTGGATCTCGGACGATGCCTTCAACAGCGACTCACCTTGGAATCGGCAAGGCACGAAGGGCTCGACGAAGCCGCCGTCCTTGGTCAGGTTGGCGTTGGCCTGCGCCACCGCGTATTCGCTCTCTTCAATTGCCGAGAGGAAATCGATCTGCAAGGTCACCTTGCCATCGATTACCCGACGGTAAGGCGTCTCCAGGAAGCCATAACGATTGGTACGTGCGTAGACGGCCAATGAGTTGATCAGACCGATGTTCGGGCCTTCCGGCGTCTCGATGGTGCAGACACGACCGTAGTGAGTCGGATGCACGTCGCGCACTTCAAAACCAGCCCGCTCACGGGTCAGGCCGCCCGGTCCAAGCGCCGAGACGCGGCGCTTGTGGGTGACTTCCGACAGCGGGTTGTTCTGATCCATGAACTGCGACAGCTGCGAGGAGCCAAAGAACTCCTTGATTGCGGCGGCGACAGGCTTGGCATTGATCAATTCTTGCGGCGTCAGGCCTTCGCTTTCGGCCAGCGACAGGCGCTCACGGACGGCGCGCTCAACGCGGACCAAGCCCACGCGGAAAGTGTTCTCGGCCATTTCACCGACCGAACGCACGCGGCGGTTGCCCAGGTGATCGATGTCGTCGACCGTGCCCTTGCCGTTGCGAATCTCGATCAGCACTTTCAACACGGCGAGGATGTCGTCGTTGTCGAGAATGCCCTTGCCCTCAACCTCTTTACGGCCAACGCGGCGGTTGAACTTCATCCGGCCGACACCCGACAGGTCGTAACGCTCGTTGGCGAAGAACAGATTCTGGAACAGGTTTTGCGCCGCATCCTTGGTCGGCGGCTCGCCTGGACGCATCATTCGGTAGATTTCGACCAGCGCTTCCAACGGGGTGCGCGTCGGGTCGATTCGCAGGGTGTTGGAAATGTACGCTCCGCGATCCAGGTCGTTGACCCACAGCGTGCCGATGGCCGCAATGCCCGCCTTGCGGAAGGTCGCCAAGTGGGTCTCGGTGAGTTCGTCATTGGCAGTCGCCAACAGTTCGCCGCTGCTGGTGTCGATGATGTCGTGGGCAAGAATGCGGCCGACCAAATAGTCGTCCGGTACTTCCAGCGCCTGGATCTTGGCCTGTTCAAGCTGCTTGACGTGACGCGCGGTGATGCGCTTGCCGGCTTCCACCAGCACCTTGCCGGCTACCGCCAAGTCAAAGTTCAAGGTCTCGCCACGCAGGCGCTCGGCAATCAACTCGAGTTCGACGCCTTCCGGAAGAATGTGGAAGGTGTTGATCTCGAAGAATGTTTTCAGCATTTGTTCGTTGGTGAAACCAAGCGCGCGCAGCAACACCGATACCGGAAGCTTGCGGCGACGATCAATTCGCGTGAACAACGCATCCTTCGGGTCGAACTCGAAGTCCAGCCACGAGCCGCGGTAAGGAATGATGCGTGCGCTATACAGCAGCTTGCCTGAGCTGTGCGTCTTGCCACGGTCATGGTCAAAGAACACGCCCGGCGAACGATGCAGCTGAGACACGATGACGCGCTCGGTGCCATTGACGATGAAGGTACCATTGTCCGTCATGAGCGGCAGTTCGCCCATGTAGACTTCTTGCTCCTTTACGTACTTGATGGCCTTGTTGGATGCCGGGCTGTCCTTGTCGTAAATCACCAGGCGCACAGTCACGCGAAGCGGCGCACCGTAGGAAAGGCCACGGTTGCGGCACTCGCGCTCATCGAAGGGTGGCTCGCCGAGCTTGTAGCTGACGTACTCGAGGGCAGCGTTGCCAGAGTAGCTGACGATCGGGAAGACCGACTTCAGCGCACCATGCAAACCATGCTCGCTGCGCTGCTGCGGGGCAACTTGCTCTTGCAGAAACTCGCGATAAGAATCGACCTGGATGGCCAGCAGGAAAGGCACTTCGAGAATGGAGGGGCGCTTGCTGAAATCCTTGCGGATGCGCTTTTTCTCGGTGAATGAGTAGGTCATGGTCGGCGTACCACCCTTGGTTGAGAGGGACGGTGAGTCCCTCGAGTAATCAAAATGTTCTGCGGCTATCGTGATCAGCCGAGATTTGGAATTGCAGACTCGTGATGAAGTGCGTGCCTGGCAAACGGCAGCACCTTCGATGAGCCCTGAACCGACAAACCCAAAGCCCTGAAGACACATTGCATATGCAACAACACACCAAGCCCGGGGACTTTCGCCCCCAGGCTTGGCATTGCGCTGTCGAAACGAGACAACGCTTGGAGACGGCTTACTTGACCTCGACGGTCGCGCCAGCCGCTTCCAGTTCCTTCTTGAACTTGGCAGCGTCGTCCTTGCTGACGGCTTCCTTGACGGTGCCGACGGCTTCGACCAGGTCCTTGGCTTCTTTCAAGCCAAGGCCGGTGATGGCGCGGACCGCCTTGATGACTTCGACTTTCTTCTCGCCGATGGCCTTCAGGGAGACGTTGAACTCGGTCTGCTCTTCGACCGGGGCAGCAGCAGCGGCCGGACCGGCAGCTGCGGCAACCGGAGCCGCTGCGGAGACGCCGAACTTCTCTTCCATGGCGTGGACCAGCTCCATCACCTCGACGAGAGTCTTGCCGGCGATCGCTTCAATGATTTGATCGTTGGAAAGGGACATGTTGTTTACCTATGTTGAGACGGCTTGTTGGTATGAGGATTCGTTGCCAAACGCGACCTGGCTCTTACTCGGCCTCCTTACGGAGACCTTGTTTGAATCAAGCCGCCTTTTTTTGCTCGCCGACGGCATTCAAGGCACGAGCCAGCTGAGTCGCTGGTTCGGCCATGACGCGGACAAGCATGGTGGCGGGCTGAATGAGCACGCTGAGTAGCAACGAGAGCGCTTGCTCGCGGGTCGGCAGAGTGGCCAGAACATCAACATGAGTTCCTGGATACACCTTGCCACCGATGGCAACGATTCTCGGCTTCAGCTTGTCATTGGTCTTCGCAAATTCCTTGATCAGACGACCTGCAGCACCCGGATCTTCTTGCGAGAAGGCATACAGCAGGGGACCGGTAAGTGCGCCTTGGACGCACCCGTACTCCGTTCCTTCCACTGCGCGCTCGACCAGCGTGT
>JBQTGY010000080.1:0-41951 GCA_052390415.1 Pseudomarimonas sp.
GGCCAACCTCGCTGTGAACTCCCGCGCCCCGGGCTATCCTTCACGCCCGTTTTCGACTGCCTCACGCCCTGCTCTTGCGTCTGCTCAGATCGCTGTCATTGTTCTTCGTGGGTTCGTCAGCGCTCGCGGCCGACGTTGATCTGGACGTTTTTCTCAAGCGTGGCACCTTCGGTGAAATGCGCTTGTCTCCGGATGGCAAACACTTGGCGGCCACCGTTGATCTGGAAGATCGCACCGTACTGGTCATCCTCCGCCGCGAAGGCATGCAACCCACCGCCAAAGCGGGTGGTGAAGCGCATTCGGCGATCGCTGAGTTTCACTGGGTTGACAATCAGAACGTCGTACTCAGCATGGCCAACCGCTTCGGCGATCTCGATACGCCGCTGGCGACCGGCGAGCTGCATCTGGTGAATACCGACGGCAGTCGCGCACGGACACTGTTCAGCCCCTACAACGATGGTCAAGACCCGAACATCAACAGCCGTGCCGTCGCCGAGGCACGCAAGTTTGCCTCTCTGATCGATACCTTGCCCGGTGATCCCAAGCGCATCCTGGTCGGCGTCGAAGAGTGGAACGACGAATATCCACTGACCAATGTCGACCTGCTGCATCTTGAAACCGGCCGGCGCAAACACCTGACGCGCCCACCGGTGCGCTCAGCGACCATTCGTACGGACCCATCCGGTCAGCCTCGGCTTGCTTATGGCATTCAAGACGGCCATCACTCCGTGTTGTTTCATCGTGAGGCCGACGCTGACCGCTGGGAGCTTCTCAATGACGAGGCCAAGTCCGGTCGCGTGGAGGTGCCGCTGGGTTTCTCTGCTGACGGCAAGCTTGCCTATTTGCGCGTTTCCGATGAAAAGGGTCCGGATCGAGTAATCGCTTGGGATCCCGCCACTCAAACGCGCACCGATGTCGCCAGCGACCCGCGCGTCGATCCCGCCCAGATCTTGCGCGAAGGCAGCGGTGCGGTCATCGGCATGGCGTTTCTCGGAGCCAAACGACGCACCCAGTATTTTGATGATCAGCATCCCGATGCACGCATCCAGAAGATGCTGGACAGCAGCTTTGCCGCCAGCGACGTGTACCTGCATCCGGCACCTGCAAATACCAGCTTGCGCCTGTTCGAAGTGCGCTCGGATCGCGACCCTGGCAGCTTTTTCCTGTTTGATGTGGCCAGCGGCCACGCCGCCTTTCTCAGCCGCCGGTTGCCTGCGGTGGACACTCAGAAGATGGCGATCACCGAGGTGGTCGACATCCCTGCGCGAGACGGCTTGCTTTTGCAAGGATTCGTTACCCGACCGCTGCACGCTGACCCCAAACTGCCGCTGCCCCTGATTGTGCTGCCGCACGGCGGGCCGTTCGGGGTCTTCGATCAGCGCGACTTCGATGCCGAAGTACAAATGTTTGCCGCCGCTGGTTATGCCGTGCTGCAAGTCAACTTTCGAGGCTCGGGCAACTATGGTCGAGCGTTCGAATCCGCTGGCGCGCGTGAATGGGGCAAGGCGATGCAGGATGATGTCGTCGATGCCACGCGTTGGGCGATCGCCCGGAACATCAGCAGCGAAGGTCGTGTCTGCATCGTCGGTGCCAGCTATGGCGCCTATGCGGCCTTGATGGGGGTCGCTCGAGAGCCAGATTTGTACGCCTGCGCAGTGGGCTACGTTGGCATCTACGATCTTGCGCAACTGGTACAAGACCACCGCGGCGAGAACCCGATCAGTGCCAGCTGGAGTCGAGATTGGGTGGGTGAGGCCGGCGAATTGCAGGCAGCGTCACCCACCAATTTGGCGGCGCAGATCAAGGCGCCGGTGCTGCTCGCTGCCGGCGGCGAGGATCGAGTCGCCCCGATCAGGCACAGCGAACGCATGCAAAAAGCGCTCGAACGCAGTGGCGCCGAGGTTGAGACTTACTACGTCAAGACCGCAGGCCACGGCTTCTACCTGCTTGAGCACCGGCGTGAGTACTACACCCGCGTATTGGCATTTCTGGGCCGGCACCTGGACGCAACAACGAGGTCGCCAGATTAGAAAAATTGAATTCTGGGATGCAGCTTTTTGGGAGCAGGGGAGCAAGCTCCGCTCTACAACCGCGCGGCTGAAGCCCTCGCTCGCGAGCGCTGTTGTAGAGCCGAGCTTGCTCGGCCGCTCAGCCGTCATTTCCCCAAGCCCCCGCCCCACGGAGCAAGCGATCTACAACCGCCCGGCTGGGATGGCCCGGCTCGCGCACGGATAAGCGCCAAGCCGTTGTAATGCCGACCGAGTGAAGCGAAGACGAACGCAAGCAGCGCGCGAACTCGCTCGGCAACTTCTGGGGTTCCTTACGCCCTCACCACCGCCGAGCCCAGCGGTGAATCCCCAACCCCCAGCCTCGCTCCACCCCCAAGAAACCCACCCGCAGATGAACCAATCCCGCCATCAGGCCGAACGGCACATGCCTGCTTGGGGTCCAACGCGGCCTGATAGCGCCCGTGGTAAGCCGTTGATGGGGTGACCGCTGCGTTTGCGGCGGATGACGCGACGGCTGCCGGCGCCCTGACTTCGTTGAGTGAACGACACCATGCACAAGCGATTATTGGTATTGACGATGACTGCCGCACTGCTGGCCGGCTGCGGCGGTTCTGCCGAATCGAACGCCGAGAGCACGGCCGAAGCAGCGCCAGTGTTGCTGGTTCCCGAGGATCTTCTGGCAGCAGAGACCGACGCGCTGAACGAAGGACCGGTGGTGTCAGGCTCATTGCAACCCGAGTTGCGTGCCGAGCTGCGTGCCGAAGTTTCTGGCGTCGTGCTCGAGGTACTGAAGGACAATGGCGACACCGTCGAAAAGGGCGAGCTGTTGGCGCGCATCGACCCCACCGCCATCCGTGGCCAGCTGCTGTCGGCGCAGGAATCCGAGCGCGCTGCCAGCGTTGCGCTGGAGCAGGCACAACGCCAGTACGCGCGCATGCAGAGCATGGCCAAAAACGGTCTGGTCGCGACTGAAGGCGTCGAGACTGCCGAAGGCAAGCGCAATCAGAACCAGTCCGAGCTGGCGTCGGCGCGCGCCCGTGTGGTCGACGCACGCCAGCAGCTGGAAAAGACCGAGGTGCGCGCGCCGTTCGCCGGCGTGGTTGGCGCGCGCAGCGTGTCAGCCGGTGATACCGCCCAGCTCGGCATGCAATTGCTCAGCGTGATGGACGTCGCCAGCATGCGCTTCGAGGGCATGATCGCGGCCGATCAGGTGGGTCGCGTGTTGCCCGGCGCGAAGGTGCGTTTCCGCGTCAACGGTTATCCGGGACAGAGTTTCGAGGGTCAGGTGCAGCGCCTCAACCCGGTCGCCAACGAGGCCACACGCCAGGTTCAAGTGTTGATGTCGTTACCGACAAACGGAGCGCCCGGCGTGGCGGGTTTGTATGCCGAAGGCCGCATTGAATCTTCCAGCCGCCCGGCGATCATGCTGCCGGAGTCGGTGCTGGTGCGTGACGGCGATGCCGCCGTCGTCTGGCAGTTCAAGGACGGAAAAACTCACAAGACTTCCGTTGAACTGGGCGAGCGCGACGCACGGCTGGGTCGGATCGAGATCGTCGCTGGCTTGAACGCTGGCGACCAGGTGCTCAAGCATCCGTTGGGCACGTTGAAGGATGGCGGTATGGCCGAGTTGCAGTCGGCCTCCAACACGCCGACGACCATCGCCGTCGACGGAAACTAAGCGCATGTTTCTTTCCGAATTCAGCATCCGCCAACCGGTGGTGACGATTGTCGTCACTTTGGCCTTGATGGTCTTTGGCTACTTCGCCATGACCGATCTGAAGACCAATCAGACCCCGGACGTGCAGCCGCCGGTGCTGGTGGTGACCGTGCCCTACCCGGGCGCCTCGCCGGAGACCGTTGAGCGTGAGGTGTTGAATCGGATCGAGGACGCGCTGTCGGGCATCTCCGGCATCCGTGACATCCGTGCCTACGCGCGTGACAGCTCGGCCACCATCGTCGTCATCTTTGATTTCGAGAAGAACCTGATCGAGGCCTCGCAGGAGATCCGCGACGCCATTGCCAGTGTGCGTGACAAGCTGCCGACCGAAATGAAGGAGCCGTTCCTGCGTCGCGCCGATCCCAATGCGCGACCGGTGATGGATATCGCGCTGTCCAGCGAAACCCTGTCGCCGATGGAACTTTCGCGCTTGGCCGAACAGATCATCGCGCGCGATCTGCGCAGTGTGCCGGGTGTGGCGCTGGTCGAACTCAGTGGTGAGCAGGTTCGCGAGCTGACCGTATTGTTGAAGAGCGCCGCGATGCGCGAGGCCAATGTGTCGGTCAGCGAAGTGGTGCAGGCGCTGCGCCAACAGAATCTTGCGGCGCCGGTGGGTCGCGTCGAAGACGGCCTCGACGAACAGAGCATTCGCCTGCTCGGTCGCCTCAAGGACGTGCGCGACTTCGAGCAAGTGATCGTCAAGCGCCAGGGCGAAGCCACGGTGCGGCTGGGCCAAGTGGCCGAAGTTGCAGACAGCCACGCCGAACAACGCAGCTATTCGCTGTTGAATGGGGAGCCTTCGGTCGGCATCGATGTCACCAAATCGCGCGAAGCCAGCACGGTGACGGTGACCGATGACGTGATGGCGCGACTCGATACGCTGAAGGCGCAACTGCCCGATGGCGTCGCGATGAAGGTCGTGTTCAACGATGGCGACTCGGTGCGTTCTTCGCTCAACAACGTCATCGAGGCGCTGTCGTTGGGCGCGTTGCTCACCATCCTCACCGTCTTCATCTTCCTCAATTCATGGCGCTCGACGGTGATCACCGCGATGGCGCTGCCGACCTCGGTACTGGCGGCGTTCATCGCCGTCTGGGTGGCCGGTTTCACCCTCAACTTCATGTCGCTGCTGGGTCTGAGTCTGGCCATCGGCGTGCTGATCGACGACGCCATCGTGGTGCGCGAGAACATTGTGCGCCACATGGAAATGGGCAAGGACAAACTCACCGCCTCGCGCGACGGCACCAGCGAAATTGGCCTCGCGGTGATGGCGACCACGTTCGCGATCATTGCCGTGTTCATCCCGGTCGCCTTCATGGATGGCATGTCCGGCCAGTGGTTCAAGCCGTTCGGCCTCACCGTCGCTGCATCGGTGCTGGTGTCGCTGTTCGTCGCGTTCAGCCTGGACCCGATGCTGTCGGCCTACTGGGGTGACCCGGTGGATTACGCGGACCAGCCGCGCGGTCCGATTGGGCGTGCGCTAGCGCGCTTCAACCTCTGGTTCGACCGCCAGGCCGAGGGCTACTCGCGGGTCATCGAATGGGCACTGCACCATCGCATCTCGATGTGGATGTTGGCGCTGTTCGCGTTCGCCGGTGCCTTCGCGATGATCGTCACCCAATCCATCGGCTCCAGCTTTTTGCCCGAGACCGACAACGGCGGCATCCAGATCGAGATCACCGCGCCATCCGGCTCCAGTCTCGAATACACCCGCATCAAGGCCGAACAAGCGGCCACGCTGGCGCGCGCCCTGCCTGAAGTCGAATACACCCAGACCACGGTCGGCACCAGCGGCAACGTCAGTCGTGCGCAGGTCTATATCGACTTTGTGCCCGAAGATGAGCGTGATCGCACCGCCAAGCAGATCGCGCAGGCGCTGCGTGGCGACATCGCACGCCTGATCGGTGCCGAGTTCACGGTCGCCGACGATCTCAACAACGGAGGCCAGAAGCCGCTGCAGATCCAGTTCCGCGGCCCCGACAGTCGCAAGCTGACCGAATTGGTCACGGCGTATGTCGAAAAGCTGCGCACGGTAGAGGGCGCGGTCGACATTGGCCTGTCCACGCAAGAACCCAAGCCCGAACTGCAGGTCGACATCGACCGTGGCCTCGCATCCAGCCTGGGCATCTCGATGAGCGACGCCGCCACCGCGCTGCGCGTGGCCTTCGCTGGTGTTGAAGTCGGCGACTGGATCGATCCCGCCGGCGAAACCCGCAACGTCGCCGTGCGCTTGTCTCCGGAAGATCGCGCGGTCGCCGCCGATCTGGAGAACCTGCCCATCATTGCCGCCGGCAACCAGGTCATTCCGCTCAGCCAGATCGCCAGCGTGACCATGGGCGCCGGCCCGGCTGCCATCGAACATTTCAACCGCGAAAACACCATCGCGGTGACCGCCAACGTGCACGGCCGCAGCTTTGGCGAAGTGTTTGGCGAAGCCATGACCCTGGCCCGCGGCATGGACTTCCCGCCCGGCTACGACCTCGCCGTTGGCGGTGCGGGTCGCGACCAGCAGGAAGTGTTTGGCAGCATCCTGCGCGCGCTCGGCATCGCGGTGATGCTGATGTACCTGATCCTGGTGGTGCAGTTCCACAGCTTTCTGACCCCGATCGCGATCATGCTGTCGTTGCCGCTCTCGTTGATCGGCGTGGTGCTGGCGCTGAAACTCACCGGCGGCACGCTCAATCTGATGAGCCTGATCGGCGTGGTGATGCTGATGGGACTGGTGGCCAAAAACGCCATCCTGCTGATCGACTTCGCGCGCAAACAGGAAGCCGAAGGCGTGGACCGCGACACCGCGCTGATCATGGCTGGCAAGGCGCGCCTGCGGCCGATCCTGATGACCACCTTCGCCTTGGTCGCCGGCATGTTGCCAGTGGCCATCGGCCTCGGTGAAGGCTCGGATTTCTACCGACCGCTGGGCATCTCGATCATCGGCGGCATGATCACCTCCACCGTGCTCACCCTGCTGGTAGTGCCAACTTTCTACGACAGCTTTGAAACCCGCAAGGATCGGATTGTGGCCTGGTGGAATCGGAAGCGGCCAGGGATGGTTGAGCAGGCGGCTTGACCAAGCCTTCGCCCTGCGAGCGCACACGCAAGCCGAACACGCCGCCGCCGGACATCCAGCGCAGGGGCGCGGTGTGCGCCGCTGCTAGGGGACTTTTGTTCGAGTCCGCCAATCCAGGGAGCCGAGCAAGTTCGTGCGCTCTCGCTTGCCTTCGCCTCGCTCGGTCGGCTCTACAATGGCGTGGCAGCCCACTCTGGCTGTTGTAGAACTTGCTCCGCTGCCCTTCCGATGGTGCATTCGGACACGCCGCATTCCTCATATTGCTGCGACCCTCTGCGGACTCTGCGCCTCCGCGTTGAAGACGTTTGCTTCTTCGGAAGCAGTACAGAGTCTGATTGCTTCGCGAAAGCCGAACTCCATCGGCGTGCAGAAGGCAATTCTGATGGCCACGCTTTGGCCATTCGGGCGATGCCATGTCGCCGCCCCAACACCACGATGGGTTACCTTTGAAGCCCTGATCCACAACCCCGCAAGGGATTCACCATCGACCTCCAGCAACTCATTTTTCTGGTCATTCTCACTGGCGCGCTGATCCTGTTCGTCAGCGAAAAGCTGCGCGTCGACGTGACCGCGATGCTGACCCTGTTGGCCTTGGTATTCACTGGCATTCTCGATGGCAAACAAGCCTTGGCGGGCTTCTCCAGCGAGCCGGCGATCATTGTCGCGGCGGTGTTCGTGTTGTCGGGGGCGCTGACGGCGACCGGCTTGACGGACCGGATCGGCACCGCGATTGGCCGCGCCGCCCGCGGCAGCGAATGGCGTGCGATTGCCGTGATCATCCCGGCGGTGGCCGCGCTGGCCGCGTTTTCGCATCACCTGATGGTGACTGCGATGATGCTGCCGATCCTGATGCGGATGGCGCACAAGCAGAAGATTTCGGCCTCGCGTTTGTTGATGCCGATGTCGCTTGCGGCCTCCATCGGCACAACCTTGACCTTGATCAGCGCGCCCGCGTTTCTGCTCGCTGACGACCTGCTGCAGCGTTCCCATTCCGACAGCTTGGGCATGTTTTCCATCACGCCCATCGGCATGACATTGGTGGCGATAGGCTTGGTCTACATGCTCCTGGGTCGTTGGCTGTTGCCCAAGCGCAGCGGCAACATGGATGACACCGACTATCTGCGCCTGGATCGTTACTACACCGAGTTGGTCGTCGAGGCCGATTCGCCCTGGATCGAAAAAGCATTCAGCGACTTCGAAAAGCACTATGACGGCCGCCTGCAAGTCGTGGATTGGCTGCGGCGTGGCAGGCGGCTCAGCCTGACCAGTCGCGAAGCCCCGTTGCTGAACAACGATGTCTTGCTGGTGCGCGCTTCGCCGGATGAGATCGCCTCGATCCGAAATGAGCCCGGTCTCGCCCTGCATGCCGTCGCCAAGTACGGCGAGGCTCAGCCCGACGACGCCAAGACGGAATTGTTGGGCGAGGAAGAACTGGTGCAGGCGGTGGTCGCCCCGCATTCGGTATTCGCCGGACAAAGCATCAGCGACATCGATTTCCAACGCAGCATGGGCGTGGTGGTGGTTGGGCTGTGGCGCAAAGACGGCTGGCTGCATGACGAGCTAGCCAACGTGCAACTGCGCGAAGGCGATCTGCTGGTGCTGTGGGGGCGTCGCCAGCAGTTTCGTGAGCTGGCCCTGCATCATGGATTTCTGATGATGGTGCCGTTCGAAGGCACCCAGCGACAGCGGCATCGTTGGCCGCTGGCGCTGGGCATCATGGCTGCGGCGGTTACCTTGGCAGCGGCCGAAATCCTGCCCGCCCACATCGCCTTTCTGACCGGCGCGGTGGCGATGGTGCTGACCCGCTGCATCGGGCTGGAAGCGGCGTATCGCGAGATCGACGTGCGCATTTTCGTGATGATCGCGGGCGTGATTCCGCTGGGCATCGCGATGGAACAGACCGGCACCGCACACCTTCTGGCGGGCCAGATCCTCACCCTTGGCTCCGACTGGAGTCCGCTGCAGATGTTGCTGGTGATGTTCGCCGCCGCTGCGCTGTTGACACAAATTCTGTCGGACGCTGCGACAACCGTACTCCTGGGACCAGTCGCGGTTTCGGTGGCGGTGGCGATGGGGCTATCACCGGTGCCCTTTGTGGTCTGCACGGCGCTGGGCGCGGTGGCCTCCTTCCTCACTCCGATTGGCCATCACGGCAATCTGCTGATCCTGAATCCTGGTCAATACACGTTCGCGGATTTTCTGCGCGTTGGCGCACCGCTCACCGTGCTGATTGGATTTGCGAGTGCGTGGATGGCACGTTGGTTGTGGCTGGGTGGGCCGTTGCTGCCGGCGATGTGAAGTGAGTTCATCGCAACAACCAGCGACAGTGCAATCGGGTGCCCCGCTGCAAGGAGGGCGTCGCTCCCGCGACGCTGCTGTTGCTCCACGGAGGGCGTCGCTCCCGCGACGCTGCTGTTGCGCGATGGCACGACAGGTAGAGCAGCCGCGCGGGAGCGCGGCCCTCCTTGAAACAACGCCGCGTTAAAACGTGATGAGCCGACGTCCTGTACCCAAACCACGCCCGGTTGAACTGGAGCACGCGCCCGGCTCACCACTGAGCAAAATGCTGCCCGAGATCACCGTCGTCGCGCTGGTCTGCTGGTTGCTGATTTCCGACGACGCGAGTCTGTGGGTCAATCCCGACGGCCTGCTGTTTGCCGCCATGGCCGACGGCGCGACCTTGATGATGAGTGGCACCTTGATCGACATCGCCACCCGCCTGAAGCGCGCGCCGCCATGGTGGGTAGCACCGCTCGCGATCGGCGGCATCCTGCTGCTGTATCCCGAATCCATCACGATTCTCAAGGAATCCTGGAACATGGGCATGTGGGTGTTTTTGCCGTTTGCCTGGTCGGTGCTGGAACGTGTGCGCGAGATCTGGACGCTGCCCGCAGCCAGCAAACTTGAGCGCATCCGTCGGCGTGTGTTGACCTTTGACCGCCTCTACACCGCGCTCGCCGTCGGTGGTTTGTGCATCGTTGCGACGCTGATCTTGGTCCTCCTGTTCGGAGTCCCCTTGGAAGCCGTCCTGAGTCCGTTGAATCTGCTCTGGCCGATGCTCGGCTTCTACGCCATCAATGCGGCCAACGTGATCCGCGTGCATCGGCCGAGTTTCGCTCGATCGGCGAAAAGCCTGTGGCCGAAGATGGATGGTGGGCAGGGGACCGATCTGGATCCGTTGTAACTACACACATCGGATACGCGCGCGAGGTGCGTGACCCACTCCAATGGCGTGTCCACATAACGCGCCATCCCCGCGCAGGCGGGGATCCAGTGAGGCTGTATCCATGGTCCCGACACACTGTCCCTGGATTCCCGCCTGCGCGGGAATGACGACTCGTTTTGCTTGATTCCGAGTCGGTAACATTGGATCTAGCCCGGACATTTCATGAGGTCGCGAGAAAACGCCCGATCTGCGTTAACGCCGACTTCCTTCCATCCACTCAGCGCAGCTGACTGTCCTTGCTGCCGCGTCGATTCACCCCACCCGCGGCGCCTTGCGCTTGATCCAATTTTTGCTGGCAGCTGACGCAAAATTGCACACCCGGCAAGGCCTTGCGACGGGCCTCGGGGATGCGGGCGTCGCACTCCTGACAACGTTTGCGACTGACCCCACGCGGCAGCAGCGCCCGCGCACGCTCGATCGCGTCCTTGACCGTGGCGTCGATTTGTTCTTGTACCGCGCCTTCTGCTGCCCAACCGGTTGCCATACATCCTCCTTGCTTGCACATCCCAACGCATGACGGCCACCTTTCGGCGGCCGTCAGCGATCCCATCATGCGCCCAAAGACTGCCGACGTGAGTCGAATCGGCAGTTTGCCATTGCGGACTTCCCAGCGCGGGAATTATCGGGTAGCGACGACGTTCTGAATGATGATCTCGACCCGACGATTCTGCTGCCGACCGGCATCGTTGTCATTGCTGGCCACCGGATACTCCTCGCCCAAGCCGGCCACGGTAAAGCGCGAGCGATCGACGCCGCGGTTCATCAAGAACTGCTCGACGGAGAGCGCACGCATACGCGACAGCTCGATATTGAAATCCGCCTCGCCCACCGAGTCGGTGTGGCCTTCAATGGCGACCGTCGTGGTGGAGTGCTCGTTCAATGCCGCAGCGAGCTTGTCCAGATTGCGTTGGGCACCGGGCTTCAACTCGGCGCGCGCTGTCTCGAACAAAACATCGCCCAAGGTGACGACCAGACCACGCTCGGTTTGTTTGGCTTCAAGCTCGCTCAGCATCAGGCTCATCGCTTCGAGCTGGGCGCGCGCAATATCAGCGTCATCGCGAGCCATGCTGGCTTCATCACGGGCCATCGAAGCCTGCTGACGCTGGGCTTCGGCTTCAGCGCGCGCACGGTCGGCGTCGCTTATGGCTTCATTCGCCGCAATCTGCGCCAAGTCGGCGTCGCTACGCGCCATTCTGGCGTCACGGCGCGCGAAATCGGCTTCCATGGTGCGGGCATCCGCCACCAGCCGCTCACGTTCGGTGCTCAAGGTGTCGGTCTGCATACGCGCGCCGGTCGCGCGGCCTTCCGCTTCGGCGATCTGCAGCAAACGGTCGGCGATGTAGACGTTGTGATCGAACAGGTCGGCCTTCATGCCACGGCCTTCGCCGGCAATGACTGCAATGGCGGTGCGCGCTTCGTTGAGTTCGGTCCCCGCATTGCCGGCAACCATCGGATCGGCCTGCAAACGTGACAGCTCGTTTTCAAGGCGAACCAACTCAGGTGGACGCTGCGGAGTGCTGGCGCAGGCGGCCATCAGGCAGGCGGTCACGCCGATGGCGAGGGCGCGCACCGTGAGGGAACGCGGCTTGGCAACAACCAGGTTCGCCACTTCCGTGGAACTGCGATTCATGGCGTTCATTGGCTTGCTCCAGGACGCGCAATTTCTTCGCGTAGGGTTTCGATGGTTGCCTCAAGCTCTTCGAGTTGCGTCTCGGCAATCTCTTGACGGGACCGGGCTTCTGCCACGCGGGCATCAGCCTTGGCGCGCTGGGCCTCACGTTCGGCGTCGGTCCAATCACGATCCGCAAACGAGCCTTCGGCGCGGGCCAACAGGTCGCGTGCGGCCTTCAATTCCAGGGTGGCGTAGCGGCCCGCGTCAGCCCGATCAGCCGAAGCAATGTTGGCGCGCGCGGCGGTCAGCGCGACTTCGGCCTCGTCCTTGCCTGCCCATGCCGATAACGGCAGGACCAACAAAGCGATGGCCAAGAATGATGTGTTGCGAGTCATAACGAATCTCCATGGCGGTTAAGTCGCAATGGAGACAGCAGGTCGCGTGCCAACTCACCCGGCACCTGCCACGAGACTTTGACTCGTTGGCAAGCGATTGATCTGGATGACTTTACTGTTCGATTGTCAGCTCTCATCCACACCAAAACGGTGCCGCAGATCGGGACCGACGCGGCCCCGTCATGCAGAATGCCCGGCCGATCGGTCCGCTGGCCTCACCAGGCGGTGACGCGGTAATCCTTCAGGAACTGACCCCACACATGTTTGCCGGTGTTGATGCCATCGATGATCGGATCAACGATACGCGCGGCGCCGTCGACGATATCCAGGGGCGGATGGAAACGCTCTTCCACCTGTTTGCGGGCGGCCAATTCGGCCGGATCTTCGTCGGTCACCCAGCCGGTGTCGACGCTGTTCATGTGGATGCCATCGCCGAAATAATCAGTGGCCGCCGTGCGCGTCATCATGTTGAGCGCGGCCTTGGCCATGTTGGTGTGCGGATGGCGGGTGGTCTTGAAATTGCGATAGAACTGTCCCTCCACCGCTGACACATTGACGATGTGCTTGTCGCGTTCCGGTGTGCGAAGCATCAGCGGCTTCAGTCGCGCATTGATGATGAAGGGCGCGATGGCGTTGACCAACTGCACCTCCAGCAGTTCAACCGATGGTACTTCGGCCATCAGCAAGCGCCAGGAATTGCGCCCGCGCAGATCCACCTGTTGGCGGTCCTGATCGAGTCGGCCACTGGGGAACCTATGCGTTTGACTCAGCAATTCGTCGGCCAGCAACGGCAGCTGCGACAACTCGGCGGCGTGAGTCAGACCGGGCGCGGCTGATTGGCTGTGATGGCTTTGCGACAACGCCTTGGCATCGTCAACCATGTCGACCCCGCGCAGACCTTCGTAACTTCCCAACAAGCCACGAACGGCGGCTGGCATGTCGCGAAGCGCGGCGGTTTCGCCTTCCATCATGTGCGCATAAAACTCCGGTGGTCGACGCACCGTCTGGCAAGCGTTGTTGATGATGAAATCGAGCCGCTCGCGGGTCGCCAGCAGGGTTTCGCAGAAAGCTTCGACGGATGGTGTGTGGCGCAGATCGAGGCCGAAAATCTCCAGACGATGACCCCAATCCCCGAAATCGGCTTCCTGCGCATAACGCGCCGCCGAGTCACGTGGGAAGCGGGTGGTGACGATGAGATGCGCGCCGGCGCGCAGCAGCTTGATGCCCGCCTGATAGCCGATCTTGACCCGACCGCCCGTGAGCAGCGCGACTCGGCCACGCAAGTCTGCCGTCTCGCTGCGCTTCAGATAATTGAAGTCGGCGCAGGTCGGACAGAGCTGATCGTAGAAGTGGTGGATCTGCGCGTACTTCTGCTTGCACACATAACAATGTTGTGGCGCGATTTCTTCGCGGTGCTCAAGCGCCACACTGTCATCGTTTGACTCGACGAACGGCGTGTCGACAAAGTCTTGTGGCGGAAACACATTGGGTGTGGTGAACACTGGTTTCGCACGCAAGGTGCGGATGCCGGTGGTATTCAGCACCGCCTGTTCGCGCTCGATCTTCTCCGCGTTGCGATCACGCTTCAACGCGCGGCGCTTCTTGCGATGCGCCATGGGATCCGGGTGGTGATACAGATTGACCGCGTGATGCAGCCGCTTGCGCGCCGCTTCGGGCAAGGCCTCACGCAGAGTCGCGTTGCCGGCGAGTTCTTCCAACAACTCGGCGGCTACGCGCAGGCGCTCGGCGAGGGCAGTTTCAGGCGTTGCAGGCTTGGATTCTTCAGTGGTTGCCACGATTCGGACCGGTGATTGGGCGGATTAACCGCCCAATGTGCCGGGTTGTGGGGTTGGGGACAAGCTTTGCGGCGAACGCGAGGCCGTGTTGCTTCACCGGAGCAGGAAGCAGCGGAGCAAGCTCCGCAATCTACAGAAACATGGTGGCGCGGCGCATTGCTGTTGTAGAGCTTGCTCCGCTGCTGTGACTGAGAGCAGCGGAGCAAACTCCGCTCTACAAAAGCTCGACTCAGGCAGGTTCTAAAAAGGCACTGGTAGAGCCGGCCGACCGAGCGAAGCGAAGCGAAGGCGTACGCGCGCAGCGCGCGAACTTGCTCGGCTGCTTCACCCTCAGCTGAACCGGCCACCTAATCCAGCTTGAATACCACCGGCACGCTGGCCCACGCCGCTATCGCCTGGCCATCGCGCCACGCTGGCTGAAAGCGCCAGTTTCGGCGCACGTGCCGCAAGGCTTGCTGATCGAGCGCACGGTGACCACTACTGCGGTCAACTCGCACGTCTTCCACGCTGCCATCTGCTGCGACCAAGACCAACAGCATCACCGTACCCTCCCACCCGCGCGACAAGGCAATGCGCGGATATGGCGGTGGTGACGCTTCGCCGTAAGCCAAACCCGCTTCGCGGTTGGAACTGGCTGCGGGGCCGGCACTAGCGGGTGGCGCTTGTGTTTCTCTAGTGCTGACAGGCGTGGAGTTGACGAGCACCACCGATTCAGGCGGCGCGGTTACCTGCTCAGGCGTCGGCAGGATTTCAACGCGTCGTTGCACAACTTCCTCAGGGTGATCTGGCGCGTCGGGAATCGCTGGCACTGGTGGCAACACTTCCCGTGGACGAATGTCCTCAATGATGATCGGCACCGCCGCCATCGGCAGGCGCGCCGTTGGCGCTAATCCGGTCAGGCTCAATAACAGCAGCCCGCCCAGATTGACCGCGATCGCCGCGGCCAGGGCAAAGGTTCGGTTGAGACTCAGACGTTCGGGTTGTGCAAACCCCGTGGAGCGAATTGACAACACCATGGCAGCCATCTCCTGGGTCGATGGCGAGCGTTGAATCACCGCTTTGGCGATGCCCAACGGCGCGCCGAAATGCTGACCATACGCCAGCGGATTCACGCTGCGCGCCCATCCAGACCAAGCGCAAGTGGTCGCAGACCAACGGCCGTTGCGAATGACGAACGGTAATGCGGCTTGTTCGTATTAGCATGCAACAGCACTTCTGCACGCAAATCCGGCACCGGCTCAGGCCAACGCAAAGCACCAAACGAACGAGGGAACAATTCGCAACGCGGTTCGATTTCGAGCAGGGCTGCCAGACGGACTATTGGCCACAGTGTTCAGCAAAGGCTGCACAGCAGCGATCGCGGTATCGCGCTTTTTGAAGGGTCGCGCTCCTGAGCGGCCGCTTTGGCTCGGCCTCCGTTGCGACATGTTCAACACCTACGCTCAATAGCGCGGCACGCGAAAAGCAGCGCCACGGGAGCGGCGCCCTCCTTTGATCGAGTGCCGCTTGTTTTGGCGGACTCGATTGAGCACCGTCGCTGCATCTTTCGCGCGCAAACGCTTGCCCAAAATGGTGCAGTGCGAGATTGACGCCCCAAAATCCGGTTGTTAGCTTGCGCGCTGCTTTCGTCAGGGGAAAGGGACGAAAGCCGCTCTTTGATCTGCGCGTTGCGTCCAGCCAATGGATGCAGGGGAACGCGCTACCGCTGGCAGGACGCCGGCAGCGATCGACCAGCAGCAAGGACAGTTCGGCTTGTTATCCACGCAGCAAGAGTTTGTCCGGGCCAACACCGCCCGCAGGCTTGTGCTTGCCAACTTTCCTGTCGTGGAACATCACGTGTGCAGTTTTCTTTATCGACTTGTTTGATCAAATTCATCGGGAGATTGGAATGCGCTATGTCGTTGCTGCGTCGCTGGCTTCTGCCATTTGTTTGTGCCTTTCCGGGAGCGTCAATGCACGCCCCGCCGCTTCTGTGGACGCCAGCTTCCGAGCCGGCGATGTCACCGTCCTGAGTGCGCCTGATCTTTCCAAAGTGAAAGCCGACGACGCAAAAGTCATCGGCGGCGCTTACCGTTACGGTGTGCAGATTCCAGTGCAGGGCATGAACCTTGGTGATGCCGGCTTTGGTCGCTGGACGCGCTCGGCCAAGGGCGAATCGGTGTGGACATTCAAGATGGCGTCGCCCGGTGCGCGCTCGATCGACATGCACTTCTCCAAGCTCGTGCTGCCCTCCACTGCCACCCTGATCATCAGCGGTGAAGGCGAAGCCAACCAGCGCTTCATCGATGCCTCGCAGATCAGCGGCGAAGACTTCTGGGCGCCCTACGTGGCTGGCGAAAAAGTCACCTTGCAGATCATTGTGGATTCGGCTCAGCGCCGGCAGGTGCAGTTGAAGCTGGCATCCGTCACTCACGGTTACCGCGGTCTGTTCGAGCAGAACGACGGCGCGCTGAAGTCGGGCTCGTGCAATGTCGACACCATCTGCGCCACCGGCAACGGCTGGCGCGATCAGATCGACTCCGTCGGCCAGTACACGTTCAGCCAGGGCGGCAGTTCTTACGTCTGCACCGGCACCTTGCTCGCCAACACCTCCAATACCAATACCCCGTATTTCCTTACCGCCAACCACTGCATGAGCACGCAGACGGTGGCCAGTACCATCGTCGTGTACTGGAATTACCAGAGCGCGACTTGTCGCACACCGGGTTCAACCTCCAGCGGTACGCCGTTGAACAAGAGCATCGCTACCCACTCGCAGTCGGGTTCGACCTTGCGCGCGACGCGCTCCAACAGCGACTTCACCCTGCTGCAATTGAGCACGGCGGTGCCGACCGGCGCCAACCCCTATTTCTCCGGCTGGGACCGCAGCGGCACCACGCCGAGTTCGGCGGCAGGTATCCACCATCCGGCTGGCCATGAGAAGCGCATCGCCATCGAGAATCAGGCGCTGACCATCAGTGGTTACAGCGGTGCAGCGGGCAGCACGCACTGGCGCGTCAATGACTGGGACGAAGGCACCACCGAAGGCGGTTCTTCAGGCTCGGGCCTGTGGAACCAGAACAAGTTGCTGGTTGGTCAGTTGCATGGCGGATCGGCTGCTTGCGGCAATAATCTGTCAGATTATTACGGCCGCTTGTCGCAGTCGTGGACCGGCGGCGGCAGCAACAGCACGCGCCTGAGCAACTGGTTGGATGCGTCGGCCTCCGGCGCAACCAGCAAGCCCGGCTACCGCAGTTCCAGCCCGCCTCCCGGCACCACCTATTCGAACACCACCGATTACACCATCACCGACAACGCCACCGTCGACAGCCCGATCACCATCAGCGGCCGCAGTGGCAACGCGTCCAGCACCACTCAAGTGGCAGTGAACATCATCCACACCTACAAGGGTGATCTGAAGGTCGACGTGGTGGCTCCGGACGGCAGCCTCTACAACATCCACAACCGCACCGGCGGCAGCACCGACAACGTGATCGGCACCTTCACCGTCAACTTGTCCAGCGAAGTGGCCAACGGCACCTGGAAGCTGCGCGTCAACGACAACGCCGGTGGCGATGTCGGCAAGATCGACAGCTGGAGCATGACGTTCTGATGGATCTCATGCGCTGATCAGACGGGTTGATTTTCAGCTCGCTTGGTTCTTGGCGAAGTGAATAGACCCCGGCTTCGGCCGGGGTCTTTGTTTTTGCGGGCTCCCACCCGGTTCCGATCAACTGCCCTAGCCCGGACATGTCATGTGGTCGCGTGTAAAAGAGCGGAAACCTATGCGGCAGGAGGGGTTCTGCCACATCACGCGGCGAACAGTCTGTCCGCCTGCATTTTCCCGCTGGCGCGGCCCTCGCTTGTTCTTTGCGGCAATAGCTGCCTTGCTTCTCGCCGCAATGGGCCCACCATTCCGGCTCGTCGCGCCTTGCGCTTGCCGCAAAGCCCTGCGCGATCATCCACGCCCCCTCATGAAATGTCCGGGCTAGTCGGAACCGACCCCGCTGCAAAAGCAAAACAAGGCCATCTTTCCCCTTTCCGCCCCAATCTCCCCTATCCTCGCCCGCAGCGAGCAAATCCAGATTTGATCCGATCAGGAGTAATCACCATGCGCAAGTCGATTCTTTTGACACTGTCATTAGCCGCCTTGGTGGCGTGCAGTGGTGGCGACGATTCCGGTACGGTCACTGCGGCAGGCGCGGCGGCGCCGGCAAAGCCAGCGTCCGGTGTGGAAGCGATGGTTCGCTCTCAGGACTACGACGACACGGGCCCGAAGTTGACTGAGCGACGTTATGTCGACGGCATGGCGCTGAAGACGCCCGATGGGCCTGCCGCGCTGCTGACCACCACGCCGCTAGACGCCTGCACGCGGCTCGCCGTGCTGGCCCGCGGCAACGCCGATTTGGGTTCCTTCGCCACTTCCGAAGTGCCAGCGCTGGTGATCGTGCGCAACGAGGAATACCCGCAGGGCAGCGTGCAGCTGGTCGCGCCTGGTGTCACAACCTATCTCTCCCAACCCATGGCGTCGCTGCAGACCGACGGTGATCGGCTGGTCGCAAAGGGCGAGGAGGCCGGTTCCGAATTCACCCTCAACAAGCCGTCGCTGGAATACGCCGTCGATCTCGCCTACGCGTCAATGGCCGACTACGATGCGGTGGCCGCCGACTCTGGTCCGGAGGCGGCGTGGCTGCGCGGACTGGTAAAGCAGGCCGAGCCCGACGCCGAAGCCACGGTCACCGCCACCTTTTTCGAGGACGAAAACGACTACACCAGCTACAGCTCACGCTCAACCTGGTTCGATGTGCTTTCCAACTGGGAAAACTTCAACGTGATCGCCGCCGCCAGCGGACCGGAATGCGCCACCCTCGTATTGCAGACGCCGGGTTTCTCCGGGGGATCGCAAAAGGTGCTGCTGCGTGTTCGCGGTGCCGGCGATCAGCGCAAGGTGCACGCCGCCGAGTCCAGCGAGGACCACGGCAGCGAAGGCAACTATCTGGTCGGTCGCGTCGAACACCCAACGTTGGGTGCCTTCCCGATCATCGATGCACGCGCCGAAAACATCGAGGGCATCGGTACCGTGATCACCTTCAGCGACAAGAAGATCGGCGATCTGACGTGGGAAGAATTGGTGAAGCAGCAACGCGCCGCACGCGCTGTGGCTGGTACCAGCTTTGGATCGAGTTACATGCTCAGCAGCCTGGAGTTCGGCGGGCCGGGCATGTCGGTCGAGTCAGTCCCCGCCGAACAAATCTCCAACGCCTTCCTCGACGAAACCACCATCGGCGGCATCATCAATCAGAGCGCCCCCGGCCCACCGAGCATCGTCGCCAACTTCATGATGCCGTTGAAGGCGGCAGCGACTACGCCCTGAGGGCGGTTGCTGCTTTGGCTCGTTCGCGAAATCAGCCCGCGATCTCGTCCGTCCACTTCAACTTGATCTACAGCCCAGATTTGCGGCCTGCAAAGGGACCAATGTTCATGGGCAATATCCCAGCGCGCTAGCGAGGCAGGGTGCGTCTTGACGCGCTGCCTTCGGTTCAAGCCAAGTGCTGGTGCGTCAAGACGCACCCTAAGGATCTTCGCTGCATTGAAGGTCAACGAAAATTCAACTCAGCAAGCTAGCCCGGACATTTCATGAGGTCGCGAGAAAACGCCCGAACTTCGTTGGTGCGCCTCGTCAAAAGTGATGAATCTCAAAATGACAAAGTGTTCGCTGCGTTTTCCCGCTGGCACGATGCTCAGTTGGTCTTTGCGGCCATCGCTGCGTTGCGCCTCGCCGCAATGGGCCCACCATTCCGACTCGGCGCGTCTTGCGCTGGCCGCAAATCCGCTCGGGGCAACAGCCCCGCGTAGCGGCGAAGCCGCCGAACGTGATCACTCGCGCCCCCTCATGAAATGTCCGGGCTAGAACCCAAACCTTGACGCCCCGCCCCCGCCTGACCGACTCTACCAACCGCATCCGGGGGGATGTTCAAGCATGGGGAAAACAGATGCCGACGCGCCGCGTCCTGGCAGCATTCGTGGCTAGTGCCGCGCTGCTGGCCTCCACTGCTTCTGCCGACGACACATCCACCCTTGATCGCATCGAAGTCACCGCCCTCGGCATGAACAAACCGGAGCGCTACCGCTAGGAACTGATCGCCGCCATCGCGACTGACTCACACCGTGTTCGGGAGAGCATTGGCGCGAGCTGCAAGGTCGATCTGGACGGACTGAACAGCCGAATCGAATGGGAGCGCGTGGGGCCGATCGAGTTGTTGTTGTATGTGCGGTATTCGATGACGGTTAAGGGGTGTGCGGGAGTCGGGTGATAGTGGGAAAACTTTTTGACCTTGCTCCAACAGAACAGCAACGGCGGGAACTAGCAGCCGTTTGCCGGACGACCCGAGACAAGACGCATTCTTACCTGAGGCAATCCGAGTAAATGAAATACCAATACCCCTTATCTCTGATCTTCAAAATCACCACTCTCTCCTCCGATTTCACCATCACCGACGCCCGTGACAATTCCCTGTTCTACGTCCGCCAGAAGATGTTCAAGCTTCTTGAAGAAGTGACGGTATGCAAGGACTCGACGCAGGCGCAGAAGCTGTACACGATCAAGGCCAACAAGTGGCTGGATTTTTCGGCGGCGTATAACTTCACCTCGGCGGCTGGGCAGGATCTGGGCAAGATTGCGCGCAAGGGCTGGGCGTCGATCTTCGAGGCGCATTACGAGGTGTTTGATCCGCAGCAAACCCTAAACTACACGATTCGGGAAGAGAACGCCTGGATCAAGGTGCTGGATGCGATCTTTGAAGGCATTCCGATCATCGGTCTGTTTTCCGGCTATCTGTTTCACCCCGCGTACCTGGTGACGGATCAGTCCGGAACGGTGGTAGTGAGATTGGTGAAAGAGTCGTCTCTGATCGGCCGGCGGTTCAAGCTGGAAAGCAAAGCCGGGTTCAAGACCGAAGAGGAAGAAGAGCGGGTGTTGCTGAGCTTGTCGATGTTGTTGTTGCTGGAGCGGCGTCGGGGGTGATGGGATTGTGGGAGCGTGCGGAGCGCTGAGTGGTTCGCGACGACGATGCCACCACTCGTGGGCTACAATGTAGTCCACAGACTTGAGAGAACTGCTATGGCCGCCAATGCCGTTGTCCGCGCCCGAATCGATGAGTCGATCAAGGACGAAGCCGCCGCTGTACTGGCTTCGATGGGTCTCACCGTGTCTGATGCGTTGCGGCTGATGCTGACCCGTGTCGCGCGCGAGAAAGCCTTGCCCTTCGAGCCGCTGATCCCGAACGAAACCACCATCGCGGCGATGCGTGAGGCTCGTGCGGGGAATCTTCCACGCTTCGACAGTGTCGAAGCGCTGATGGCTGACTTGCGTGCGGACGATTGAGCGCACAACCCAGTTCAAGCGGGACTACAAGCGCGAGGAGAAGGGTCAGCACCGGGCTACGCTGGATGCGACGCTGCTTCCAGTCTTGCGAGCGTTAGCCAATGATCTGCCGCTGGAGCCTCGTCACCGCGATCACGCATTGACCGGCGATTGGAGAGACCATCGGGATTGCCACTTGAAACCGGACTTGGTGTTGATCTACCAGCTGCCGGACGAATCGACGTTGCGATTGGTACGCATGGGCTCGCACAGCGAGCTTGGGCTCTGAAGGTCGTGGGCGGAGTGAAACCCGTCGGAACACTTGGCTCCTCGACTCAACCCTGTGTCAGCGCCCACTCCGGCTCCGGCAGGCTCATGAAACGCTCGTGCAACCCCTCGTCCCATGAGCGGCGCAGGCGGTTCCAGTACGGGTCGTCGTCCTTCATCACCGTATGCAGCTTGACCCGCAGCGAGCCGCGCTCGTAGACGAGCAAGTCGATGGGTGGGGCGACGCCGAGGTTGCTCTTGACGGTGGAGTCCATCGACACCAGCGCGCACTTGGCGACGGTTGCCAACGAGCTGTCGTAGCGGACGATGCGATCAATGATCGGCTTGCCGTATTTGAATTCGCCGATCTGCAAGTAAGGTGTTTCTGGCATGGCCTGGATGAAGTTGCCTTCGCCATAAACCTGAAACATTCGCAGCCGTCTGCCTTGGATCTGACCACCGATGATCAGCGAGGCGCCGAATCCGGCGCCACTGGCGCGCAAGTTCGGACCGTCTTGCCTATCCACCTCGCGCAAGGCCCAACCGGCGAGGCGCGCGGCCTCGTACATCGACGTGACGTTCTTGATCGACAGGCGCCCGCCGCCGTGAACCATGCCTTCATTCATGATCTGAATGGCGGATTGAGTGATGGCCAGGTTGCCGGCAGACATCACCACGATCACGCGATCACCTTCGGTTTCCCACACCGCCATCTTTCGATAACTGGAGATGTTGTCGACGCCCGCGTTGGTCCGCGAGTCCGACATCATGACCATGCCATCGTTTACCAGAACGCCCAAACAATAGGTCATGGCCTGCTCCATCCGTTGATTGAAACGGGTACATCCCCGAGCGTTGGAGTTTACATAGGGGCGTTGCGTGGGACCACGAGTTTGGTTGGGAAATCGTCGCCGACCGAAATACCCTCGAAGATGGCGCTTGTCACCGCTGGCTTTGCTGCTGCCACTGGCTCAGCATCAGCGACGTTGACCCCTCAGGAACTCATCATGCAAAACCCCAATCCAATGCTCGCGCCCGTGGTCGCGCTGGTGGCGTGGACACTGGTGATGTGGCTGTGGATGTATGCCACACGCATTCCGGCGATCCTCTCATCGCGCATGCGTCTGAATCCCGACGCACCGCGCGGCGAGCAGATGAATCAGTTGCCGCCGCAGGTGCGCTGGAAGGCGGACAACTACAACCACTTGATGGAACTCCCCACTGTTTTCTACGCCATCGCCCTGGTCCTGGCGGTGCTTGGCGACAGCAGCAGCCTGAGCGTGGGAATGGCGTGGGCCTTTGTCAGCCTGCGGGTGCTGCACAGCCTGTGGCAGGCGTTGTTCAACGTGATCATGGTGCGGTTTGTGTTGTTCGTGGTGTCGACGCTGCCTTTGTTTGCACTGACGTGGCGGGCGATGCAGGCGGTTTTGTGAGTGGTGGCTGGGGTTGGGCCTGCCGTGGCGACGCGGGGCTCACGTCATGCCGCCGCTGATGCTGATCGGAGTCGCGCTGTTCTTCGCCGGAGCAGCGCTGTTCATGCTGCTGCTGTTCTCCCATGGTGGCGCTGGCCGCTCGCAACAATTCGGCGTCATCGCTGATCTTCTCGGCGGCCGCCGCGGCGTGGGCAAGCGGCGCCTGACAATCGCTGCCTTGATCCTGATCGGCCTTGGCGCGTTCGGCACGTTTGCCGGCGTGGCCGCGATGGATGCGCGTCGGGCGAATCGCTGCCAGGACTACTGCATCGCCTCGGGCTATCAGCAAGGAAAGATCGGCCCTTCGATGGAGCGCAGCAAGGAGCGTCGCTTCGTCGCCTGCACCTGCGATGGCGGCAAGTCCGAACCGCTTGAGCTGCGCGCTGACTCGGTGCCATGAAGGCAGCAAGTCGTTGAACGTGGGCGTCGCACCGCTGCGGCAGGCGTGACTGCGGTCACGACTCCTACGGACGCTTTTCGTCGAGGTTCGAATACTGTGGCGCAGTGCGCGGAATGCGCGGTGGACGAGGTTTAGAAAGCGTTAACCCGCCATCGATGTGAGGCGGCCCCTGCGGACACGCGCCATGGACATGTTTCTGACCCTCTTTGCATTCACTTTCCTGGGCCTCGTTGGTGCACTCGCTTCTGGCGTGCATCACGTGCCCGAGGGCGAAGCCTGGATCGTGCAACGACGCCGGCGCTTTTCGCGTGTGCTGCGGCCCGGCCTGCGCTTTTGCTGGCCGCTGCTGGAGAGCATCACCCAGCACGTGAATCTGATTGGGCACCGCATCGATCTGCCACTGCGCAATGCACGCGATCCGCGTGTCACCAGCGAGCGCGCCACCCTGTACTACCAGATTCTGGAACCCGAGCGCAGCGGTGCTCAGCTTGAAAATATAGATAGCGTGGTTTCCGAAGCGGCGCGCGAACAAGCAGGTGTGCTGGCCGGATCGGTCAGCCAGCCCGACCTGCTCGCCGAGCGGCTGAAGCCTCTGCTCAATTTGCAGCTTGGTGCGCTTGGGCTGCGTATTACCCGTTGCCAAGTGCCTGGGCGCTGACAAAGGCCGCGAAGTCACGAGCATGCAACGCCTGACGTCGAGCCTGTGTTTGTCGCTATGCCTGTGCGCGCACGTCATTGCGCAGCCTGCCGCCGATCCCGCCCGCGCCTGCATCGACGCGGTGTACGCACGCGACGATCAGATCGGAGCGCTGCGCAATCACGCGCCGGAGAACGCGCCGATCGCGCAGGCCGTGCGTGACTACGCAGAGGGGCTGGCCATGCTCGACTTCAACGGCTGCCCCGCTTTGTTCAAGGAAGCCTTCGCGGCGCACGAACGCGCGTGGCGCGATGCAATCCCCTACTTCGAGCGCCACGCCGATGAACGCGGCGAAATGCACGCCGTGTTCGCGCGCCTCCGTGCTGGTGACGATGGCGAGCAACTCAAGGCACTGGAGAAGGCGATCTGGGACAGCTGGACCGCTGTCGAAGCAGCGGGACAGGCGCGAGACTGAGGCTGCACCAGTAACCCTTGGCGTCGCCACGTCTTATCTTAGGCATCAGCCCGCAGCAGGTGGCGCTTCGGCCGGCAACAACGCCTCCAGCGGAATGCGCTCGCCGGGCTTTTCCTTCATCTGCACGGTGCCGTTGCGGTCGCCGAGCGCCCACTGCACGTCGTAACCCACGATCACTTCGCGACTGCCAACTTCAATTTGCGGACCGGCGGGCGCTTGATCGACTCGCAGCTCGCTTATCGCGCCAGCTTCATCGCGCACTTTTACGGTGTAACCGACGACTTCGTCTTTCTCTTCTGGCACGTCGCGGCAGACGGTTTCGACGTCTGTATAGCGTTGTCCACCCTGGTGGCGACGGTCGATTTCACGCCCAGCCAGAGCACCACCTACGGCGCCCGCTACCGTCGCGGCGCGACGCCCGCTGCCACCGCCCACCTGATTGCCGAGAAGCCCACCGACAACAGCACCGACGACCGCGCCATCCTTGTCGCCAAAGCGCTCGGCGCGGCGGCGTTCGACCGTCTGTTCTTCGCAAACTTCACGGCTTACCGTGCGCCGCTCATTCACCGGCGTCACCGTCAGCACCTCGGCGAAGACGGGTTCACTGGCGGTGACTGCAGTGACCGCTTTCACCTCGGCCATCGGTTGCTGCTGACACGCGGCAAGCAGCGCCACCGTCAGCACGCTCAGCACCCCAAGGCTCGTTGTCTTCATGACCCAGCCTCCGTGAATTGATTGCCCCGGAATTTGCAAAAACCGGCCTGAACACGATGCGAATTCGACGGTCGCGCATGAACGCAAAGCCGCTGTTCGCTCGCCTTGCTGGCCAAAACGTGACATGGGTCATGGTTTGAGTGGCTTGCCGGCTCCGAATGCAAGTGGCTTGTCAATTGGTAAGCCTGAGCGCCAAATTCGCGTCGCAAGCTCGGTCTGCTGAAAGCCACGTCCAAGCCGACCAACCCGTGGACTCAATCCACGTCAACTTCGAAGAAACCGCATGCACATGCACCGCATCTATGCCACGCCGTTCGCGAAGGTTTATCCGATGTATGTGCAGAAGGCCGAGAAGAAGGGCCGCACGCAGGCGGAAGTCGACTGCGTGATTGCTTGGCTGACCGGTTACGACAAGAGCGGGCTGCAACGGCAACTCGACCTCGCAGTCGACTTCGAGACGTTCTTCGCGCAGGCGCCCGCCATGCATCCCAACCGGAAACTGATCACCGGCAGCGTGTGCGGCGTTCGGCTGGAAAACGTCGAAGACCCATTGATGCGCGAAATCCGCAACCTCGACAAGCTCGTGGACGAACTGGCGAAGGGCAAGTCGATGGAAAAGGTGCTTCGCTGACGCGGAAAGGAGCCGAGTTGACCGCCTCAGCCAATGTGCAGAAGTCGCTGGATTCCCGCCACCGCGCCTTGCGGTATTCAGTCACTGGGTTCCCGCCTTTGCGGGAACGACGATTCGTAGTTCGACTTAGCAAGCATAGCGCTCGGTACCCCCGGACAGCATTGCGCCGTAACAGCAAAAAACACGTACCGCAGGATAGTGCCCTGGTTGCCATGGTTGACGTAAGCAAGCAAGCTCAGGGCCGGTTTCTCAGCGGCCAGGTTAGATGGCAGAGCAAACACCATCACGCCCGCGCCGGCGACAACTCAGCCTCTTTCTGCCCGAGGCACAGCGATCGATTGTTGAGCCAATTCGGCAACGGCTTGACCCAATCCAACACGGTCTGATTCCGGCACACGTCACGCTTTGCCGGGAAGATGAGCTGCCTGATTGGCAGCTGCTCTCCCAGCGACTTGAGCGCTTGCCGCCATTCCGCATCACCATGAGGTTTGAGGAGCCTCAGCAATTGGCGGATGGTTGCGTACTCCTTCGCCCATGCTTGGGTGCGGACGAATTTCAAGCCCTAAGGCAATTCATTCTGGGACGCTCGGCACGCGCTTACGGAGCGCACCTCACTTTGCTGCATCCGCGCAACGCAACTGGCACTCCAGCCAACCTCGCAGAGATGGCAACTGAATTGGCCGGCCTTGTGGTTACGTTGAGCACCGTGTCGCTCATCGAGCAATTCAGTAGTGATCCTTGGCTGGTAAGAGGTACGTATGGACCTGCTATCTGAAAATTCGTGTATGGACTCCGGTCAACACCACCGGAAAGGCCGTGGATTCATTTCGATCAAGTTGAACCGCGCCATGGCTGTCTCCCTTGATATGGCTACCTCAAGGAAGCAAGATCAGCTTAGTGCGAGAGGGCGATGTATTGTCACAAGCATGCTCAAACTCTGTAGCCGCGCAGCCTTGTGTTGCTTACTGTGAATTGGCGAACGAGCACGTCCCGCAGCAGCCAATCTTTCAACACTCAGCGACAATCTCGGGAGTTTGGACTAGTTTTTCGGCTGGCCGCACAGCAGCGCAGCAATTTCCGCTCCAGGCGTGCGGAGCTATCGCCACGGGGGTATCACCACCCTCCCCTACTGCGGCGACCAGCCCTCCATGCCGAACTGCCAGAACATGAAGCTGATGATATCGGCACGTTGGGCATTGACTGAGGCTTGAGCCGAGCCGATGCCGTGGCCAGCTTGGTAGTCGACGTTGAGCAACACCGGATGCTCGCTGCTGCTGGCACGCTGTAGCCGCGCGGCCATCTTGGCGGAGTGCCAGACCGCCACGCGCGGGTCGTTGTAGCCGTGATAGAGCATGACCGCGGGGAACGGCGTGCCGTCCTTCACCTTCTGATAGGCACTCATGCCCACCAAAGCCTTGAAGCCGGCTTCGGTGTTCGGGTCGCCGAATTCCGGCCAGTTCACCGGGCCGTTGGGATCGCGCAGCGCGGCGCCGACCGAGTCGAGCACGCCGACCATCGGGAACATCACCCGGAACAGATCGGGCCTTTCGATCAGCGCATTGCCGATCATGATGCCGCCAGCACTGCCGCCGATCGCCGCCATGCGGCCGGACTTCGTATACCCCTCGCGCACCAGATACTCACCGCAAGCGATCAGATCCTTCCAGGTGTTGGCCTTGGTCGCCTGATAACCGGCGCGATACCAAGCCTCCCCCTTCTCGCCGCCACCACGCACGTGACAGGCCGCGCGCACTACGCCGCGTTCGTACATGGCGAACTGCCAGGGAAACAGGCCGGGCTCGGTGTTGATGCCGTAGGCACCGTACGCCGCGAGCAGGGTCGGATTGTTGCCGTCGCGAGCGATGCCGCGGCGATGCATGATGGACAGCGGCACCATCACGCCATCGTGGCTGGGCACTTGCACGATGGTAGAGACGATCTGCTCTGCATCGATGCCTGCTGGGGCAGGTTGCAGATCGGTGGTCTCAACCTTGCCTTCTGCGTCGATATGCAAGGCGGTGGGAAAGCGCGACCAGCCTGCGCCAAAGACCACCAGACCTGCCACACCATCCTGGGTGGTGTATGGAGTGACGGTGTCGAGGCCCTTTACATCGACCTCACTCACCGTTTCCGATCCCCACGGCTTGCGAAACAATTGCGAACCGACACCGGATTCGCGCTTGACCACGTAATACAGCGCGTCGTCGGTCGCGGTCATCTCGTCGATCGGCAGCAATCCGGTGGGCACGACGACGCTGCGGGCGTTTTTCGAATCGTCCAGCGAGATCTTTTCGATCTGCCGATTCGGCAATGCCGTCGACAGCAGATATAGATCGTTGCCGTGCAGGACGACACTGCTCACACCGTCTTCGGGACTGATCACCTTGCGCCAGCCAATCTTGTCGCTGCCAAGATCGGTCAATGGCGCGGTGAACACGGTGATGCGGCGATCCACCGAGGACGGAAAGCCGAGCAAGTACTTGCTGCCGACGGTCGCCACCGGAATCGGCAACTGCGCGGGCTCGATGCCCAAGTTCTTGTCGTAGGCATTGCCGAATACCAGCGCATCTTTCTCGGCGTCAGTGCCAAGTTGATGCACGAAAGCTTGACTATTCAGCTGCTTCTCGGATGGCGGCTCACCAGGTGCGGGATCGCGCAGACGGTTGTAGAGAAAACCGCTACTGTCGGGCAGCCAGGACACACCGAAACGAACGCGCGCAATTGGCGCTTCGACGGGTTTACCCGTGGCGAGATCGATGACCAGCGCAGTAGCCAACTCGGAACCGGATTCAGACAAACCCACCACCGCGAGGCGGCCATCCGGCGAGGGCACGGCATAGTTGATCGCATGCGGATTGCCGGTTCTTTTCTTCCAGTCCTCCGGATCCAGCAGCAAACGGTCCGCGCCGTCCCAGCCCTCGCGCAGATACAGGCGACCGGTCTGCATGCCGGCTTCCTGACGGCGGATCAACAGTCGCTCGCCCTGCATCAGCACCACGTCCTGCAGTCGCGCGCTGGTGACTTTCTCCAAGCGTTCAAGATCGGCCAACACCTCGGCGCGTGCGGGAATCGCATCCAGCATCCCGCGTGAATAGTCGGCCTGCGCCTTCACCCAGTCGCGCGCGGCGGGATTCTGCTGATCTTCCAGCCAGCGATCCGGATCCTCCAACGTGATGCCGAAACGCGTCTCGGTCGGTGCGCGCGGCTCAGCAGAAGGAGGAGCAGGCGGCGCGGTGGCCGCCAACTGGGCAGCGAGTGCGATGGCGAGCAAGGACATCGATGAAAGCCTCATTGGCGAAAGGTGCCCGGACTCTAACAAGCAGCCGTTGCCCGCACCATGTGCAGATGGACAGGGGCCCAACGTGCTCAGCTACTTTTGTAGAGCCGACCGCGCGAAGCGAAGCCGCGCACTCGGCGCGCGAACTTGCTCGGCTGCTTTCATGCTCCGGAGTGGGCAATGCACACGTGCATCGCAGCCTCGCTGCCTTTCACCCCGCGCTGGGCCACAACCAGGCAAAACTACCGGCCACGAGCAACCCGTAGATCAGCGCGTCCAGCAGGTATTTGGCGGTGGACGACCACGTGTGCCCATACCAGATCGAGAACGGCACCACCGCCCAGCCGAAGGCCAGAAAACCGACCGGCGCAATGAAGTGGAATACGCTCATGTAGGGCGCCCCCGCCGGCAGCACATGCGTCGCGACGCAGGCGATCAGAAAACAGCCGACCAGGAAGTACAGAACCTGCTGGCCGACCAGCTTGCCCATCGGCGGCAACCCGTTCGGAAAAATGGTGACGAAGGCGACCGGGCCATTGGTGAATTTCGCCTGCATCGCTGGGTCGCTCAGCTTGCCCATGTCGGTGCAATGGGGAATCGAATGCACACCCGGTTTCGGCGCGCCGCGTCCGATGGCGGCGGCCACTTCGTCTTCGTTGGGCAGCTGCCTGTAATCGCTGTTGTGATACTTCAGCGCCATGTGGACCATCGCGCTGGCGATCCAGGCAAGAAAGCTGCCGAGCAGAATCGGCATCCAGAGATCCATCACGCTCACGCCCATGGCTTTCTACTCGGCTGATTTGGCGATGTGAACGATGGCGCGATTGGGTGGCTTGCGCAAGCGCCTTCCTGCGCAACGTGACGCATCCGCTCCGATGTGCTTCGAGGAATGGAGGAATGCTCCTCGACGGGGGGCGTTTCGCTCGCGACTCCGGTGAAGTGCCTGTTGCTCCTACACCCCAGGCGTGAGATCACCGGCACTGCTCTCACCCGCGGCTGCACCACCCAGGCCGGCCGCTCCTGCCGAGCCGCCGCCTCCACCGCCACCCCCTGCACCACCGCGCGCACCGCCAGCCCTGCCGCCTTCACCGCGGTTGCCGCCGCCCCGTCCTGAAGACGATGTCGGGCGGGTCGGACCTTGGAGCGGAATCGCGAGCCCCAGCGGAACCGGCGCCAGGTCAAGTACCTGCCGGATGAAATTGCGCAGTGAGGTCACCAGTTCGGCGGTGTGCACGCGACGACCAGCGACCAGTTCGGCCGCGGCCTGCGCCGCCAACTTCACCTGCTCATCCGTGCCCAGCAGCAGGATGTCCGACAACGCACTTTCCACCGCATCGCGAATGCGCCGCGAGCGATCAGAGCTGCCGCCTAGCTGCACGGCCAGCACCTGTTCGGCCATTTCGCCTTCGCTGGGCGCATCTGGCGACGTCGTCGAGTGTTCCGGCCGGCGACGCAGATCGCGCATGTGCGTGGGGTCAACCGCCAACTGGCCGGTAAAGGATCCGCCCAAGGTCTTGTAGGCCGCGATCAAAATGCGCAGCCGCTCGTTGATCTGCCGATTCTCGCGTTGACGCCGTTCCTGGATGGTCTGCATCACCAGCAAACGTATGCCCACACCGATCACCGTCACCAGCGTGAGCATGACTATCGTGAGCAACATGCCCTGCCAGGAGCTCATATCAGCGAATCGCATGCGGCAAGCTCCAGAATCAACCCACTGTCGTGGGTGAGCTTACGGGAGCAAGCGTGAAGCAGCTCCAGTGGCTGCGTCGAAGGTCGCGGAGAATTCGGTCGCGTTCCCGATCCAATTGATCGCCGCCCGCTTGCCGCATGCTCGCCGGTGCGGCACTGTCGCCGCACCCGACATCACCGGCACTGCATGACCCAACCCGACCGCGCCGCCTTGCACGGCATCGCCGCCCGCTTCCTTCCCAGCCGCTGGCACTATCACTATGTGCGCTCGAAGCTGGCCAGCGATCCGTTGTATGCCGGCGTTGCAGGCGCACTCGAAGGCAGCGACGCCGCATTGCTCGACCTCGGCTGCGGTGTGGGTTTGCTGGCGCACTATCTGCACGCCTGCGGGTTTCGATCTGGCTACCGCGGCATCGACAACGACAGCAACAAGATCGAACTCGCGCGCGCGGTCGCCGCCGACGCCGGATTGACGCAAACACGCTTCGACGTCATCGATCTGGCCGAAGCGGTGGGCAACGGCGCATTGGCGGGGCATCGCGGCAGCGTCGCGATTCTCGATCTGCTGCAGTTCCTGCCACCGCCCGCGCAAGCGCCGTTGCTGCGATCCGCGGCGGCTTGCCTCGTACCGGGTGCTCGCTTGATCATCCGCACCGGCCTCGAGGGCAGCGGCTGGCGCGCCCGCATCACCCGCGCGGTGGACTGGCTCTCGCGATGGCTGCGCTGGATGAATACCGGGCCGAAGGCTTACCCGACGCGCGAGGGGTTGACGTCCCTGCTGAATGAGGCGGGGCTGGCCGTGTGTTTCTCACCGCTGTGGGGCGGCACACCGTTCAACAACTGGCTGGTCGTTGCCGAGATCCCGACCTCGGAATCCGGCAGCACACAGCGATAACCCAACGCGTCGAGTTGCTGCATGACATGCGCCAACGTCGGCACGCTGGCACCATGCGCGGCCCCCTCGTGCAACAACACGATTGCGCCCGGTGAAATGCCGCGCCGCAGCCACGCCCATGCGCGCGCCGGATTCACGTACAGCGTGTCGAACGCACGCGCACACCAGCCGATCCGAACCAGCCCATGCCGTTGCAGCTCCGGCTCAACAAAGAGATTGGCCATGCCGACCACGGCGCGAAACAGATGCGGCGGGTGACCGCACTGGCGAGAGAACTGTTCCTGCGCCGCACCGATCTGGCGACGCAGCACGCCGGGCGTCGCCGCCCAGAACCAGGCCGCGGGATGCGTAGCGCTGTGATTGCCGATCGAATGGCCTCGCCGCAGGATGTCCTGCACGCTCTCCGGCCTTTGCAGCGCGCGCTCGCCAACCACGAAGAAGGTGGCCCGCGCGGCATGCGCATCAAGCAGATCAAGCATGGCCGCCGTGTCGTCCGAAGGACCATCATCGATGGTCAGCCACACTTCGTTGCGAGTCGTCGCAAAACGCCTCACCAGCGCGCCGCACAGGGTCGAACTCGGGTTCAGCGTGGCCCATAACAACAGCAGATGGCTGGCGAAGATGACCGCGACGCCAACCGGCCACGCGGACGTCACGATCAATGCGACGCCCACAAGGTGCGCCAGCAACAACACAGTCAGCAGCAGACCTCGGCGGGAAGGTTGCACGATCAAAGGTCGTTCATTGGAAACGTGATCGGCACTGACCTTCACCGCCGAGTGCGAGTGCGAGTCCGCATCCGCGCCCCGCAATTCCGGCATCGTCTTGCGCAGATGAGCGAGGAAATCGAACAATCCCCGATAGCGCGCGTGATGCTCAGGAAAGCGCCGCCGCCGCCACGCAAACTCCACCGCGAACAACAGCATCACCAACGCGAAACTGCCGAAATTCGCAAACGCCGACCACAGCGTCGGTGGCAACGGCAGCGGCGAATTGATGCCGAACAACTCCAGCACGCCGTTCGGCTTTGCGAGCACGGCGAGCGATGCGTTGGTCACCGCCAGTAGCAGAAACAGGCCGCACCAGACCGCCGTCAGACGGCGGGTATAAGCCGCCACCGCCTCGATATCACGACCATCGTCCCCATGCAGACGCAACGCCATCTGCGTGATCAACGCCACCCGCCCCCGCCGCAAGGTCAAACCGAAATACACGGCAAGGAACAGATAGATCAGCACCGGCGCCGCGTACAAGGCCAACAACGCATCGTGACGCCCGGTCGCGCGGGTAAACCACAGCAACAACGCGCCGCCCAACGCCAGCAGCAACCATGCCCAAGTCCGGCCAGCACGCAATGGCACGGCCAGCATGACCACCACCAGCAACAGCGCCGCCGTCGCAGTCAACGCAAGGCTATGCAGGTAAACCGCCGCATGGGTCAGCAACGGATACGCGAGCAACAACACCCACAGACCACGCGAGGCCGGGGCGGCGGAACCGGACTGGGGCAGCGACGGTGACATGGGCCGCATTGTAGATGGCGGATTGGACATCTGGCCTGAAGGTACCTTCGGCGATGACGTCACCGACGACCCTACTCACTACCTGTCAACTTCCTCCCCCGCCGGAGTGTAAAGGGCCGGGACGAACATCCGGAATCGGCGCAAAGTCTGGTCCTGTTTTGACTGCCGAAGCGTCAGGCTACTGCCCGGAACTTGGGCTGACGTTGATGCCAGTTGAGCGATCAGCCCGCCACGTCGCCCAGAGCCTTCAACTTGATCGGCTTGCGATTGGGGAAGGTGACGACCAGGTCGAGTTCACCGCCCATTGCCTGCACATAGCCTTGCAAGGTGGAAAGCAACATGTCGCTGCGCTGCTCGTAGCGGGAAACCGTGTCCTGGCCCACATTCAAGACCTTTGCCACTTCAACCTGCGTGCGGTTGATCGCCTTGCGCAGATCGCGCAGGGACATTTCCTCGGCAATCAAGTCCGCTGCACGGGCCTCCACCTTCCGGCGGCGGGCAGCAGGCAGCTGCTTGATTTTGTCGGCAAGAGAGCGAGCCATGGCTATTTCCTCTTCGAGGCTGTGCGTTGCAGGTGGATGTCAAACCGTTGATCAGCCTTCGCAACCAACCGGCTGTAGAAGCGCTTTTCGCTGCCGCCAGACTTGTCGCCAGCCACCAGCAGCACCGCATGCTGGCGCGGGTCAAATGCAAACGCAACACGCCAGACGCCGTTGTCAGCATCGAAGCGCAGTTCTTTCATGTTGGCGTGCCGCGATCCGTTCAGCGTGTCCACGCGAGGTCGACCGGCCAAAGGCCCGAAGTGCTCGATGACCTTGGCCTGCGCAAGCATTTCGTCCTGCACAGTTGGTGGCAGGTCGTCGAATTCCGACTCGAACTCTTCGGCCAGTTCCACGATCCATTTCATCGCAAGCATATGTCATGCAAGACATATGCTGTCAAAAGCATGCCTGATTGCTGTGACTATTCGAATTGACGTTCGAATGACACCCATTCACCCGTTCGTGGAGAGGTATCGAATCACGATCAGACGCCCATGGAACGCCGCTCGACGCGACACATTGCCGACACCATTCCACTCAATCCTTGACGCCCACCCGAACCTGCACGACTCTGCGACCCACATCCTCGGGGATGTTCAATCAGAGCAAGAGCCGATGCCGACACACCGCAGTCCGCAAACACTCGCAGCCACAGTCGTGCTGTCAGCCGGTGAACGTAATACGTCCCTGCTGCCAGGGCGCCCCTGCGTAACGCGGCCTGGCCGGACGCAAACACGTTGATGTCGACAACTGGGGTTCGTTGGTTGTGCGTGGCTGCATGGGTGGTTCTATCGCCGCTTTCGCTGGCATCAGCGGGCAGTTCGGGCGCGGCTGCGGGAATAGTTTTCACGGTCACGCAGGTCGAAGATGCGGTCGACACGCTGATTGGCGACGGTATCTGTGCAAGCGCCGCCGGCACCTGCAGCCTACGCGCTGCCGTTCAGGAGGCGAATGCGCAGGCCGCGCCTGTGAGCATCATGCTTGGAGCAGGGGTATTTGGCCTGTCGCTTCCCTCCAACCCACGCGACGATGCGTCCGGTGGCGACCTGGATGTTTTCGGAAACCTTCGGCTCATCGGCGCCGGACCCGAAATCACGACCATCGAAAGCCTCGTGGTTGACCGATTGCTGCATGTGCGCGCAGAGGCAGTAGCACTTGTGCATGGCGTGACACTTCTCGGCGGCGAATCGGGCTCGTCTGGCGGGGCGGTACGCGTTGATGCCCAGGGCACGCTTGAGCTCGCGGACTGTCGGGTTAGCAATTCGAGTGTTTTTAATGGTTTTTCCGGCGCCACAGACGGGGGTGGAATCGCCAACGCCGGAACTCTCCGGATCGAGCGCTGTGTCATCCACGACAACCGCATATCCGGTGGGGTCGTTACGAATGGGGGCGGTATCTATAACGTGGGTTCCACAACGATCCGGCACAGCCGAATCAATGGGAACAGGGTGACTGGGGGGGGATTAGGTAATACCGGCGGCGGAATTTCCTCTCGCGGCGAATTGTTTCTGATCGGCAGCATGGTTGAGTCCAATGAGTCATTCGGTCAGAGCGGTGGACTGGACCTCAGCGGCATCGCCAGAATCGAATCCAGCACGATCGCGAACAATCTTGCAAGCCGCGACGGCGGAGGGCTGTCACTTGCCCAATCGGAGACCCTTGTGGAACTGGTCAATTCCACAATCAGCGGCAACCAGGCATCCGGCGATGCGGGTGGCGTGCGACTGCTCGTCGGTACGCTGATCTTGCGTAGCAGCACCGTGACGGCGAATGTCGCCGACGCCAACAACAACGGTATCGGCAACGGCGGCGGTGTCGTCGTGAATTCAGGCACCCTGCGAGCGAGCAATACGATCATCGCCGGCAACGTCGTACGCCAAAACACCGATAGCGGCGTGGATTGTATTGGCCCCTTGGTGTCTGAAGGCCACCTGCTGCTCGGTGAAGCGGCAGGCTGCATGCACGAGATCGCCGAAGGCGACGTGGCCGGAGTGGATCCGCAGTTGCTACCGCTCGGCGATAACGGTGGACCGACCCCAACTCACGCACCCGCGGCGAACAGCCCGGTTATCGATGCTGGCCCTGCGTGCCTTGGGTTGAAGTCGCCTCCCGGCTTCGATGAACCGACCTTGTTTCGAGATCAGCGCGGTTTCCCCCGACCGATCGACGGTAACGGTGATGGCATTTCAACCTGCGATATCGGTGCCGTGGAGCACGCTCCCAATCGGATTCACGGCTCAGGCTTCGAACCTTCGGAAGCGCCGGTGCCTAGCACTCCCTAACGCCCGCTCAATCCTGCACAAGCGAGCGGGATGTACAAAGGATGGCAAGCCCCTTTCAACAAGTTGACTGCGGGTTTGACCTGCTTCCGGGCCGACGCCGCTGTTGCGATTGACGGCCCTGTGGCACGCACGCTGGCAAACCTCCATCATCCATTGCGTGAGCAGCGATCCCGACGATCTCGACCACAGAATGCGCGTCGCGGCGTTCGGCCACGTGCGGATGCTCAGCGTGACGCGAGATCCTCTGACCTCGGCCGACCTTCGCGCCGGTTTTGCGTTCGAGGGCAATCGCTACCCGCTGATCAACCCGCAGCGTGGCATCTTCAAGCCGCGGCAAATGTGTTATCTGCTCTCCATCCGAACCGTGTTCCCGCGACCGGGTGCTCGCGTCTGGTACGACGATCAACGCCGCGTCCACCAGCAGCTTTTCGAGAGTCAGGACTTTGTCGACTATGCGTTCATGGGCGATAACCCCGACGCGGCCGACAACCGCTGGCTACGCGAGGCCTGCGAGCAGCGCATTCCGATCATCTACTTCATCGGCGTTGCGCCTGGCCTGTTCGCTGCCGTCGTTCCGGCTTACATCGGCGCCTGGGACCGCGACGCCTTGAAGGCGTCGGTGGGCTTTGGCGATCCGCAGCAGTTCGATGAAACCCGCTACGCCGACACGGTACCGGCGAGGCGCTATGCGCTGCGAGCCGTACAGCAGCGCCTGCATCAATCCACCTTCCGGCAAGCCGTCATCCACGCCTATGACGGACGATGCGCTTTATCGGGTCTGCCCGAGCCATTGCTACTCGACGCGGCGCACATCATTGCCGACAAGGATGAGGCCCTGGGACAACCCGTTGTGCCGAACGGAATCCCACTTAGCAAACTGCATCATGCGGCGTTCGACGCTCACCTGATCGGCATTGATCCGGACTTTCGCCTGCACATCTCCCAGCGATTGATGGTGCAACGCGACGGACCCATGCTCGAAGCCATCAAGAATCTCGATCGCCAGATCATCCGTCTGCCAACCCGCGTCCGTGACTTGCCGGATCGTGATCGATTGGCGATGCGATATCGCGAGTACTGCGCGAGCAACTGAGGTCAGAGCGCTCAGGACGGTGTCTGGGACAATGCCTAGAATAGCCGCGTGGATGTAGGGCCTACGAATGGAAAACGGTAAGGAGGAATCTCTCCTACTCCATCCGGGCAAGTGCAGGCCACCCGCCAACATCACGCCATTCCCGCCTCAGAGATCGCGTTCCAGGTTCAGCCGGACCTGATTGCGGCCGCCGCGTTTGGCCTCGTATAGCGCTTCGTCTGCGCTTGCCACCAGTTGCTCGGACGTGGGGCTGGTGAACTGCGCGGCGTGCGCCACGCCCAGACTGGCGGTGACCCAGAGATCGCCGCCGGGTGTGCTGAGCGTGGATGCGCAGAGTTGACTGCGGACGCGCTCGGCGATTACCGCGCTGTTGCTGCCGTCGGCCTGCGGACTGACCACGATGAACTCTTCGCCGCCGTAGCGGCCGATGCGGTCGTAGGGGCGCAGCGCGCCCTGCATGAGGCGAGCCGCCTCGCGCAGCACCACGTCTCCGGTCAGGTGACCATGCTGGTCGTTGATCTGCTTGAAATGATCCAGGTCGATCATGATCACGCCGACATCGCCACCTTCGCGTACCCGGCGCTCCAGCGTCTGCTGCAGAAAATCGAGAATCGCGCCGCGGTTCAGCAGCCCGGTCAGCCGATCTCGCGTGGCCTCGGTACGCAAGGCCTCGTGCAGTTCGAGGATGCGTTCGGCCACGCGCAGACGGGTCAGCAACAGGTCCTCATCGAACGGCTTGCTGATGAAGTCGTCGGCGCCTGAATCCATGCCGTCGATCTGGTTGCTCTTGCCAGACAGCGCCGTCAGCAGAATCACGTAGGTGTAGTGCTGACGGTTGCCGTTGCGTACCGCCCGACACAGGTCCAGACCGTTCAGCTCCGGCATCATCCAGTCGGAAATCAGCATCGGAAACACGTCACGTTCCCACGCCTGCAGCGCCGCTTTCCCGGTAGCCACCGCAGTGACGTCGTGGCCAAACTTGCGCAACGTCGCCGCCAGCGTCAGCCGACTCGTGGTGTCGTCTTCGGCAATCAGAATCTTCATGCAGGTGCAAATCTCTTCAATCGAAGGACACGACGGGTCTGCCTGGTCGACCGCCGCTCGATCGGCCCCGCTCGTTCAACCCGCTTGATCGGCTCACGCCGGCAGCGTCTTCGCTGCGGCTTGTGCGTTGTCGAGAGCGTCGAGCACACGCGAGAATTCCGCTTGCAACTGGCTGATCAGGCTGATGGATACCTCCCAGGCAACGCCGTCGCATTGCTGGTGCAGTCGTTCACAGATATCGACCATACCACGCGCACCGATGGTTCCGCTCGCGCCCTTGAGCATGTGCGCCGCCGGCCGCAATGCCTCCGTATCCTGGTCCTCGATGGCTTGCACCATGGTTTCGATGAGCGCACGGCTATCCTGTCGGAATGCGTCGAAAATCTGGTCCAGCAGACCGGGCTCGGTGGCTGTCGCCAGGCTCAGCAGGCGATTGACGGTGGCCGGATCGAGCACCGAAGAAGGCTGCCCCTTGCTGGCGTCCCGAGCGGCGGCCGGCTTGGAGCTGAGCGCCGCTTTGGCCCCTTCCGCGACTCTTGCCGGCAACCAACGCCAGAGCGCGGCCGAAAAATCGGTATCGAGCACCGGCTTGCTGAGGTAGTCGTTCATGCCGGCGGCGATACAACGTTCCCGGTCACCTGGCATCGCCTGTGCCGTCACCGCGATGATTGGCAGGTGGCGCTTGGCGTCGTCGCGCTGGCGAATGGCGCGGGTGGCAGTCAGCCCGTCCATGACCGGCATGTCCCAGTCCATGAAGACGATATCGAAGTCGTGGCCGTCGATCATGTCGAGCGCCTGTTGGCCGTTGCCACAGACCTGGACGACGCAGCCCAGGCTGCGCAACATGAGCGCACCCACATGTTGGTTGGTGGCGTTATCCTCCACCAGCAAGGCACGCACGCCCGGACCATCCGGCAGAGCCAGCTGGCCATGACGTGCCGCGGCTGAATCCGCTTCGCCGTCAGCCTCGTCCGCCGGATTCAGGCGCAACGGAATTTCTACCCACAGCGCCGATTCACGGCCGAGCTGGCCCTCGCCACCGAAGCGGCCACCCATTTTCTTGATCAGCGCCTGGCAGATTGCGAGCGCGAGTCCGCTGCCGCCAGAACGCAGGGCTGCCGAAAGATCAGTCTCGGTCAGCTGCCTGGCCAGACGTTGCATGTGTTCAACCTGCGGATCGCCGTCGCTGATGCGCAGGCAAATCACCTCGTAACCTGGCCAGCCCGGAAATGAGCGCAAGTCGATCATGAGCCGACCCGACTGACAGCAGCTCAGTGCGCTCTGGAACAAGTGATCGAGCAGTTGTTTGCAGCGCGCGCGGTCACCCAGCACCCGTGAGGGAAGCTCCGAGGAGTGCGCCAGCTCGATTTCGGTGTGCCGGGTCGCCGCCTGCATGACCAGCGCCTCGGCGGCCTGCTCGACCAGCTGTCGCGGGTTGAACGGCTCCAACGCCAGTTCCAGCTCGCCCGCATCCAGCCGCGCGCCATCGATGACGTCGCGAATGCTGCGCAGCAACTCATCGGCACTGGCATGCGCAAGTTCGGCCAGCTCCTGCTGGCGTGCATCGAGCGGCGAGCGCAACAGCAAGGCCAGCGGGCCCAGCACGCCGTTCATGGGCGTGCGGATCTCGTGGCTGACACTGGTCAACAAGTCGGTGCGCAACTGATTGGCCTGTTCCTGCGCGGCCGCTGCCGTTTTCGCCGCACGATTGCCGGCAGGCGCGCGCGGTGCGGGCTTGGTGTTTGAGCTGCCTGCGCGGGGCGCATCGACGGCGAAACCGGCTCGGGCTCGTCGTGACGTCCCACGCAGCAGAATCCAGGCAATCAGCGTGGCCAACAGCCACGCGCCAGCTGAGGTCCACAGCAACGGTCGCGGGACCTCGACACCAGCCGGTGGCAGCGCCAACACATCGCTGCGCGTGAACAAACACCAGCCTGGCTGCGGCAGCCAGCGATAGCCGACCAGTGCAACCTGACCGCTCGGATTGATCTCCTGCGTAATGCCGCTCACGCCGGTGCGGCAAGCTTCGAGCGCTGCGCCGCTGGCACGATCCTGCAGGATCACGCTGTTTGCACCAGCCGGGCGCGACAAATACAGGCCGCCGGCATCGGTGAGATAGCTCGTTGCTGTGGATTCCGCCGAACCCGGCTCGGCGAGAAGTCGGGTCAGCGCCGGCAAGCCGATCCAGCCCACGACTGCGGCGGGCACGGCATCGGGCCTTGCCGGCAGTGCTGCGACGATGCTGAACGCCGGTCCCTGGAACACCTGCGAAAGCTGTGCGGACCGGATCGTCGGACGTTCGGACGCTTGCTTCGGCTCGTCGACCGCCTCGCCGTCGATATTCTGGCCAACCAGCTCCGGCCGGCTCGCGGCCAGCACCTTGCCCGTCGTCGTCTGAGCCACCGCCCAGACGTTGACCCGATCAAGTGCGCCAGCGGCGTGCGCCTCGAGCTCACGATTCAGTGCGGCCGGAGCTGCCGGATCCGCGCGCCCGATGAGCGCCACGTCCTGCACCGCCGGCGAACGTGCCAGCGACGACGCGTCATCCATGCGCTCGCCGAGCCAGGCCAGCAGGCGGCTGCGTGCGCGATCCGCCGCCACGTCCAGCTCGGCACGCGCCACTGCCTCATGGTCGACCGCCGCTTTCTCGATAGCCAGAGTACGCATTGCTTGCCAACCGAGCGCCGCAATCAAGGCGCCGATCAACAGCGACCAGACCAGCAAGGACAAAACATATCCCGCCTGACGCACCATGGGTTGGGTCCCGCTCGATCACTGCGACCTCCGCAGTCTATGCCAGCCGCGAGCAGCAGAGAGCCGCCCCCGCTAAGTCGGCACAACCCCCTCCTCCCCCATCCGAAACCACCCCGTGATCGCAAACCGCGCGCCGGTGACAAACGGCGCCACCGCCGAGACCAGGTGCGGGGTCGGCACCTTGAACAGAGTCAGTTGATTGAAGCGCGGGAGCACGGCTTCAGTGACGTGGCCAGTGCTGTCGGTGAATTGCAGTTGTCCGCCGAAATCGGCGGCCCAGTCGCGGCTCAGGTTGAGCACGTAGGCGGCGACGCGCTGCAATTCGGGGGCGCTGTCGTCGTGCAGGGTCAGGAAGTGTCCGCGGCGATAGCGGGTGAGTTGGCCATCAGCGAAGCGGATGTCGGAATTGCCGCACAGCTCACGCGCCAGATCGATGAATGGTGGACTGCGGATCAGTGCATAGGCTTGATCCAGACCATGGTGACCGAGCTGCTCGCTGCGGCCGCGCTCGTAAAGTGGGAAACGTTCGTAGAGATACTGGAAGCCCGCCTTCGCTTCGGCGAACACCAGCTCATCGAGAGGAGCGCGTCGCTCCGGGGTCAGGGCTTCCATCGCGTCGGCATCAAACACGCGGTGTTGGCCACCCACCCGCGTCACCAAACCCCATTCACGCCACTCCCGTGCTGTCTGGTGAATACAGTTGGCCACCTCTGGAAGCAGGAAATCGGCCACGTGAATGCGTCCGTTGGCACGAAACTGCTGGGTGAGCGCTGCGAGATCCTTTCGCTGGGTGATCACGATCGACGTCCTGGGTTTTCTGTTGTCCGCTCGAGCAGAAGTTGAACCTAGTGGACTGTAACGGACAAATCGAAAGTAGCTCGCGCGGTGTGGCCGCGCTGGACTTGCTCCTCACTCCGCCAATGGCTTTGGCTATTGGCATCGCTCCGGAGCGGCGTCCAACACGCCCATCCCGTCGCGATCCCACTTCCGCTTCATCCGTTACAGCCCACTAGCCCGGACATTTCATGAGGGGGCGCGAGTGATCACGTTCGGCGGCTTCGCCGCTACGCGGGGCTGTTGCCCCGAGCG
>JBQTGY010000081.1:0-21139 GCA_052390415.1 Pseudomarimonas sp.
CCGCCCGAGGTGAGCCTCGATTGGCCGCCCAGGTACTGGGTCTTTTGCGATCGGGCGGTTTCGACGCCGCCATCGACGCCCGGCGCGGTCTCGATCACGGCGCCTGGGTGCCGTTGCGCTATCTGAAGCCGGACGCGGACGTACCGGTGCTGCAGGTCTCGCTACCGCAGGATATTGATGCGGCGGGTGCATTGCGACTCGGACAGGCACTGGCACCGCTGCGCGAGGAAGGCGTGCTGGTGATCGGCTCGGGCAGCCTGACCCACAACCTGTTCGAGTTCCGCCAATCCAGCAACGACCCGGAGTACGCGCAGACGTTCGCCGACTGGATCGCTGATGCGGTCGCGCGCGGCGACACTCAATCGCTGGTGGATTACCGCAAGCTCGCGCCACACGCGGTGCGCGCCCATCCCACGGAGGAACACTTCCTGCCGCTGCTGGTGGCCGTCGGTGCAAGCATCGCCGGTGAGCCTCGCTGCCTCGTCGAGGGCGGTATGACCTACGGCGTGCTGTCGATGGATTCGTTCGGCTTCGGGTTGCCGGCGCAAGACTCGGCGGTGGCGGCATGAAAATGGAACTGCAAACTGGCAATGCCTTGGTGTACCGAGCCTCAGCGGCACCTCCCGCGCCACGCCGGCTGCTGATCCTGTCGCATGGCGTCGGTGGCAATGAGATGAATCTCGCGCCGCTCGCAGCCCGGGCGCCAGTGGACACGGTGGTCATACTTGTCCGCGCACCGCTGACGCTTGGCCAGGGACAGTTCGCGTGGTTCCCGGTCAGCTTCGGTGCGCATGGACCACGACCGGATCTCGAGGCAGCCGAGGACAGCCGGCAGCGACTGGCGCTGTTCGTGGCCGAGATGCAGGCGGCCTACGGTGTTGCACCCAACGCCACCGTGGTCGCGGGCTTCAGCCAGGGCGGGATCATCAGCGCCAGCGTGGCGCTCACGCAGCCGGAAATCGTGGCAGGTTTCGGTGTGCTTGCCGGGCGGATCCTGCCGGAGATCGAGCCGCGCCTTGCCGATGGAGAGGCGCTTTCCCGTGTCCAGGGTTTCATCGGCCACGGGCGCGGCGACACCAAACTGCCGGTGGAATGGGCACATCGCGCGGACGCCTGGCTCACCGATCTCGGCGTCCCGCATGAAACCCGGCTCTACCCAGGCGACCACGGGATTCCGCAGCTGATGCAGGACGATTTGCTCGATTGGTTCCAACGCGTCACCGAATGATGAACCTTCCGAACTCTGCCCTGGAGTTCGATTCGGATCGTCCGGCCGGTCGCTCCTCGACGAAGAAAGGGGCGAAGGTCTTTTCGATGAAGTTCAAATCGTAGTTTGACCCAGTTGGCTGATCGCACACCCAGCCCACACGCGACGCACTCCGTGGCTCGGCAACCCTACTTCACCCTAGCCCTCCCGCCTGCGAGCCGACCGACCTAGGAACGTTCTTTGTGCCGGGGCGAAAGCTTGAAGTTGAAGCATCCCGGGGTTTGGGCCGCAACGCTCAAGTTCATGCGCTGGAGGCCCGACTCGAACCCTCACTCCTAGTCCGGACATCCGGGCTCGGCGATGCTGCGGCGGGGCTACAGGCAGGTTTTGCTCCATTGGTTGCTTTCGCTGCCGGTAGAAAGCGTGCCTTGGAATGACCTACAGCCCGTCGGAGCGTCGGTGTAGATCAGACCCTGGGCGATTCACCCCGGCGATAACCACGAAGTCCATGGAAACCTGGCGCAACTCGTCGGTACCCCAGATGTTGCGTACCTCTCTGAGGCTGGACTCGAAGAACCGGGCGCCACTCGACTGCATACAGAGACGAGTGGCTGACCAGCTATGCAGATAGCTGAAGAACTGGTCCACCGACCAGTCCATGGAGAGCTCGATGCGTGGGACCTCGATGCGTTCCAGAGGAAACGGCACCTCCGCATAGCCATCCCAAAGCAGTTGGTTCTGGCTAGCCCAGTACGGACGAACCACGGACAGGAAGCTCTGCTCCAGGAGCGCGTCGACCGCCGGGTCGACATGCGGCCAACTGTATCCCCAGGCGCAGAAGACGCCTGCCGGCTTCATCACGCGCATGACCTCCGGCCAGAACCGGGCGTGGTCGAACCAATGCAGTGCCTGCGCCACGCAGACCGCATCGAAGGAGTGATCCGGAAAGCTCGTCTTCTCAGCCGGCTGCACGGAAAACGTGACGCCCTCGCAGACCGGAGCCTTCTCGATCTGCGACCTGCTGATGTCGGTCGCCTGCACTTCGTCGAAGTAGCTTCGGAGGTCGATCGCGGCCTGCCCGTTGCCGCACCCGGCATCCCAGACCCTGTGCTGGGCAGGACAGACGCTCTTGAGCCACCGATACAGCGTTGCCGGATACCGCGGCCTCGCATGCGAGTAGAGGTCCGCGTGGTCATCGAACAGAGTACGGATACTCACCTCCATCTCCCCCTTTACGAATCCGATGGGCCGGGTGCTAGCCGATGTCGATGACGAGCTTGCCGAGTGCCTTGCCGGCTTCGAGCTTGGCGTGCGCATCGCTCAGTCGGTCGAGCGTGAACTCCTCAGGGTCGATGAGCGGCTTCAACTGCCCTCCGTCTACAAGCGCGGCCACCTCCTGCATGATCTTTCCATGGGCTTCCCGGCCGATGTCGTGAATCAGCGGTATCAGCATGAAGACGACATGCAGCGACAGGCCCTTGAGCATCATCGGCGAAAGGTTGGCCTCATCGCGCGCGACGATGGTGACCACCTGGCCGTTGAAGCGGGCCGCGGCGAAGGAGGGCGCGAGATCATTGCCGCCCGTCGCATCGAACACCACATCGAAGCCGCGCCCCTGGGTCAGTCGCTCGGTGTAGGCCTCGACGGATTCATCGCGATAGTTGATCGTTTCGTCTGCTCCCAAAGCTTTCGCGATTCGCGCCTTCTCCGCGGATGAGACCGTGGCGAACACGCGCGCGCCGCGCGCCTTCGCCATCTGGATCGCGACATGCCCCACGCCGCCGGTGCCGCCGTGGACCAGCACCGTGTTTCCGCTGGTCACGCCCGCGCGCTCGATGCCTTCCCATGCGGTGATCGCGACCAGGGGCAATGCGGCCGCATCACGCAATGGAATCGCTCGCGGCGCGTTGGCAAGGAGGCGCGCGTCCGCGGCGATGAGCTCGGCATAGCTGCCGCCGCTTCCTCGCACGCCGCCAGCGCAGCCGAAGACCTTGTCGCCCGGTGCGAGGTGGGTCACGCCTTCGCCGACTGCAACCACGGTGCCGGCCACATCGCAGCCGAGCACGGCGGGCAACTCGGGCGCGAAAGGAGATCCCTTGCGCCGCATCTTCCAGTCTGCAGGATTGACGCTCGTTGCGGCGAGCCGGACGACCACCTCGCCCGACCTCGCCACGGGATCGGGAAGCTCTGCCGATTCGAATACCGTGGGCTCGCCGAACGAACGGATGATCTGTGCGCGCATGTTGTGCTCCTTGAGACGTGCTGGCCTTTGGCCGAGGACGTTGATGTCTTTGCTGGCATTGAATCGCTGGAGGTCGCTGGAAGGCCGCGTCAGTGCGGCAGGCCTCGCGCCCGGTACGTGGGCGGAGACGCCAGCCCGCTCAGGTTGGCGCAGCCACGGCATCGGCCAGTTGTCGCAGCAAGGCGCCGCCATCGCCGCGCCACGCGCTGCCATGCATGCAGGCCAGCGTGCGCGGCTGCTGCGCAGCGAGGCGTAGCAAGGTCGCTCGGGTCTGCGGTGCGTGCGCGTAGTAGTCCATCGGGCGGCGGAAGGCTTCGCTCGGGCCAAGGATGTCCTCCTCGGTCAAAGCCTTCGCGGACGCTCCCGGCTGGGTGAACAGGTCGCCGCAGAACAGCGTCGCGCTGCCGAGGTCCATCAGCAGGCCGGCGTCCCATCCGTGCGGCACATGCGGCGTGTCGAACCACTGCAGCGTGTGCAGACCCGTCACCAGCCGTTCGCCATCGGCCAGCGCACGCGGCGGTCGGTCGGCAAGGTCGCTGACCGAGACCATGGCGCCGATCTGCGAGCAAACGGGCAAGGCCGCAGGCGCCGCCGCGAGCAGCGGGTTCAGCGCACCGCACTCGTCGGCTTCGACATGCGAGAACGCGATCCAGCGCAAGCGCTCGATCGGCATCAACCGGCGGATCGCCGCCGAGACGCCATCGAACAGGGCGCGCGGCCCGGTATGGAACAGCAACGGCTCGTCGTCCAGCAGCAGATACTGGTTGAAGCTGAAATGCTCGCCGTCGGGCAGGGCGACCGGCGTGTGGAGGCGATAAATCCCCTCGGCGATTTCGTCGACACGTGGGGTCAGGTCGGCGGTCATGGCAGTTCTCCTGGCGATGGAAGGGACGGCGAAGGCCGGCCGTCGCGGCGGTGGGTTGCGTTTGCGCCGCTCGTCGGACCGACCCAGGGTTCCTCGGCCACGCCGTCGCGCCACGACGCATGACGCGGTGCCCAGCCCAGGCGCAGGCGCGCCGGCGCGTTCGAAACCCTGACCGACGGCAGCACCGATTCGGGCGCGGAAGCTGACGCGACGCGGGCGCCCGCCGTTGCGGCGAGACCGCGAATCAGCTCGCCCCAGCGCAGCGGCGCATCGTCCACGACCGCGATCACACCCGACCCGGACGGGCGCGCGACGGTGGCGGCGACGATCGCCGCGGCCATGTCGTCGACATGGATCAGGCTGACGAAGGCGAGGCCGTCGCCCGGCACGCGCCACTCGCCGCTCCGTGCCGACGTTGCCCACGCCTGCGACAGCGCCGTGCCCGGTCCGTAGTAGAGCCCGCCACGCAGCACGAGGGCAGTCGGGCCGTAGTCGGCAGCATGCCGTTCAAGCGCGCGCGCCGAGCGCAGGAACGGCCGGTCGGCCAGCGGCTCGTCGCCGCGGCACCAGGCATCCTCGAAAGGCGCCGCGATGAAGGCTACGCTTTGCAGCACGACGCGACCGACGCCACGCTGCCGGCAGGCCTGCAGCAGGTGGGCCGTGCCGCCATCCCTTAGCGCATCGTTGCGCGCCCAGTCGATGCGACCATCGGCCGCGGGTCGCAGCGCAGTTGCGAGATGCAGCGCGACGTCGCAGCCATCGAGCCAGTGCGCCAGCGAGTCGGGCGCGCTCAGGTCGCCGACGAAGCTGTCTTGATGGGTCTCGCTCGGCCGGCGCACCAGCACGCGCACGTGATGCCGAGCCGCACGCAAGCGTTGCGCGACGCGCCGGCCGAGCACCCCGGTGCCGCCGGCCAGGGCAATCGTCAGACCATCCACGCCGGAGCCCCGCCAAGCTGCCGCGCAAGCGTCGCGCGATCGTAGAAGAAGCGTTCGCCGGCCATCAGCCGGTCGCGGAACTCGATTACCACCACGAAGCGGAAGTCGACGTCGCGGTGGGTCGGCGCCAGGCCCTGGAAGGGGCCAAGGTGGCGGCCGACGAAGCGGCCCTCGGCGATGACCGTGCCGTCCCCGGCCCAGTGCAAGGCACCCGATTCGCCCTCGCGAAACTGCAGCCCGAACGCGTCCCACCATTGGCGGTAGTAGCGCGCGGCGCCCTCGTGTCCCTGCCAGACCTGGCCGAACGCCACGTCCTCGAACCGGCAGTCCGGGTGCAGTGTCGCCAGCGTGCCTTCGAGGTCGTGAGCGTTTTCTGCCTCCACATGGCGACTCAGCAGCGCGCCGATTTCTGCGTGATCCATGTACCGACTCCTCAGTTTCGTGCGAGCATCGTGCCGCCCCACCGGTCCAAGCAGTAGATCCGCTTCATGAGCAATCGATTGGTCCAGTTGGTCCGGACGCCCTGGCTGGCGACCCTTCCGCAGCGGCAGGCTGACGAGCCGCTTCAGCGCTGGATCTACCGTGGGCTCCGTGGCGCGATCATCGATGGCCGCCTCGGCCCGGGCGCGGCGGTACCGTCGAGCCGTGGGCTTGCCGCGAGCCTCGGAGTTTCGCGAGGAACCGTGGTCATTGCCTACCAGCAGCTCATCGCCGAGGGCTACCTGGAGGCGCGACCCGGCGCGGGCATGCGGGTGTCCACCCAGGTGCCCGACACCCTGCTGTCGCCAGGCCGGGCAGCGCGCGCCGAAGTCGTACCGCCCCCCTCCGCGCCACGTCCCGTCTTCAGCCCCTTTCTTGGCAGCTTGCCGACCTCCGCCTTTGCACCGCATCGCTGCGAGACCCGCTCGCTACCTTTCGACCTGCTTCGCCGCCTGCATAGCCGCCTGCTGCGGCGTAGCAACCGATGGCTGTTCGAGGACGGCCCGGCGGCCGGCTTGCCGGCGCTGCGCCAGGCGATCGCCGAGCATCTGACCGAGGCCCGTGGGCTGACCGTCGACCGCGAGCAGGTGCTGGTGGTCTCCAGCATGCAGCAGGCGCTGGACATCGCCCTGCGCGTGCTCAGCAAGCCCGGCGAATCGGTCTGGCTCGAGGACCCGGGCTATCCCGGCGCACGCCACCTCGTCCAGCTGAGCGGACGCGTTCCGGTGTTCGTGCCGGTCGATGCCGAAGGGCTGCAGGTCGATGCCGGCATCGCGCAGGCACCGCAGGCCAGGCTCGCCTACGTCACGCCGAGCCGGCAGGCGCCGCTCGGCGTCGCGATGTCGCCGTTGCGGCGAGCGCAGCTGCTGGCCTGGGCCAGGCGCCACTCGGCAATGGTGTTCGAGGACGACTACGACAGTGAGTACCGATACCGCTCGCGGCCGGTGCCCCCGCTCGCAGCCGAGGACCCGGAGCGGGTATGGCTCGCCGGCAGTTTCGGCAAGCTGCTGTATCCGGGTCTGCGTATCTCGTACCTGGTGTGCCCGCCGGGCTGGACCGACATGTTTGCTGCCACCCTGTCGCTGGCAGCGCGCCACCCCAACCTGCTCACCCAGGCGGTGCTCGCCACCTTCATCGCGGAAGGTCACTTCGGGCGCCATGTTCGGCGCATGCGCCGGGTCTATGTCGAGCGCGCGGCTGCGCTCGAGGATCGGGCGCGGCGTCTCTGGGCCGGGCTGCTCGAGCTGCCCGCGATGCAGGCCGGCCTTGACGTGACCGGCCAGATCGCCTTCGCCTGTGCCGACCGCGACGCCGCGCTCAGCCTGCGCGCGCACGGTGTCGCCAGCCTGCCGCTGAGTGGCTATTGCGCGGCGTCAAGCCTGCCGCCGGGACTCGTGCTCGGCTTCGGCGCGGTCGACGAAGCAGAGCTGGATCGTGCCGCGCCGCAGGTCGCGCGTGCGCTTGAGGCGATGCGGATCCGAGGCAATCAAAGCGGGGCGGAAAGGTGAGCGGTTCAGAGACGTCGTCGAACTCCCGCGCCACGAAGGCGTGGGCCGAGATTTTCGCCGAAGCCGTTGGATGGCATGGCGGGGGCCGACCCGGAGGGCGGCTTCACTGTCGCCGCGCGATCCGATAGATTCCGCCGCGTTTGCCCTGAGTCGAACATCAAGCTGCAGGTGATGGCCATGAATCTATCGCTCCGACCCGCTCGATCAGACGAGATGGCAGCATCCGAGTTGCTGAGTCGACTCAACATGGCCAGCTATCGCAGTTCACGTGGCGTGTCCTGGGACCCCGAACGGTTCCGCGCCAGCTGGCTCGAATTCGAGAACATTGCGATCGTCGACGGTCAGAAGTGTTGTGGCTTCATTCGGCTGCTCACGGAGGGCGAGACGCTGGAGATCCGAGACCTGCAGATCGATCCCGGGTTGCAGGGACAGGGCATCGGTTCCTGGGCGATATCGCAAGTCAAGGCCATGGCTGCTGCGCGTGGCTACCGCGCAGTCCGGCTGCGTGTCTTTCCCGAGAATCCTGCGATGAATCTGTACACGAGGCTTGGCTTCAGCGTGGATCGCGACGACGGCGGCTTGTTGCACATGAACTGCCCCATTCCGCAGAGCGGGTGAGTCGCCCATACCTTTGCATGCGCCTTGCAGCCGCGATGCTCAGTTGCGGGCACTATGGTTCGAAGCGGCATGATCTCGTTTGAGGAAGGTGGTCGAGGCTATCGGCGATCGATGGTCACTCTGCTGTCAGTTGGCACTGGATGATGCATCGGTGGACAGCAAAGCGGAGGCGATCGCAAGGAAGGCTAGTCCAGCGATTTGCCGCCGACCCGTCGGTACCGTTTCCACGACAGCGCCGGCGAGCATCCAGCCCTTCGGGGGCAATACACCCGCTGCCTGCAACTGACATCCCCTGGAGTTGGTGCCTTCCACGATCCCCCGAATGCTTGCGAGCGCGGTCTTGTGCACTGACGTGCTGACGACCACTCCGACGCGGTAGCGCGATTCTTCCGACTGTGCGATCGCCACCGGCAGGCTGGTCAGGAGCGTAATGAACTCCTGGTCACTGCGGACGGCGATTTGTCCAGACCGCGGATCGAGTCCGCGCAGGACGATCAGCCAGACCGCAGCCAGAGCGGGGTTCGCGATCCGAGCCTTCAGACACTCATGAACCCACTTCCTATCGACCCGCTCGAACGACAGGGGTGCGGTCGGCAGCGCCCGCGCTCGCGGAACAACATGTCGTTCGTTGTCGCCAGCCGGGAGGTCGAGGCCGAAGTTCAGCCCGAAGACGTTTGCCTCGATCGATTCACGAAGACGTCGGACCAGGTGCTGTGCAGCCGAGTTCGAGAGGTGGAGCGCGTCGGCCATCAACTGGATGTCGCCCTCGCGAAGCGAACGGAACAGGGCCTCCGAGAATTGCTCGGGATCGATTGATCTGCGCGCTGCACTTGTGAGAGTTTCGGGCGCGTCTAGATCGCAAGCGGGTGCTTGTCGCTGCGCGGACGCGCCTTGCTTGACGAGGAAGCGCATTGCCAAGCGTGAAGGTGATGCAGAAAGGTTCGCACGGCTCAATCGTTGTCGAAGCGCAGCTGGCTTGAGGCCGGCAAGCGTCGCCAGAGCGCCGCTCGACAACGTGTCTGAAACTTGTCTGCAGGCCCAGGGTTCGATCAGCCCGGTCGTATGGGTGTAGGAGGAGACCGGTGTTTCCATCTGGGCATGACCTCGGCGAGCGCGGAAGCCGGCCGCATGCGCTTGGCCGAGGGGGAGATCGCCGCCGAGCGACTGACGCATCAGCAGAGGATCCGGCAGCCAATCGGCACCTTCGCGGCTGGCGCCGCGCCGGACGGCATCGAGCATTTCCGTCGTCGCGAACAGAACCAGAATATCGTTCGAGACTGCGGTGTGGCGCCACCAGTTGATCTGCGCATCCTGCCTTCCCGTCGAGCAACGGAGGATGGCGGCAATCCGGCGCCTCAGTCGATCAACGTCGAGAGGCGTGCGCCCATCCACCGATTCGGCGAACAGCACCGAACTTCGTGCCTCACTCTCAGTTTGCAGTGCGTGAGATTTCTCTCGCCATGCATCGATGGCTTCCCAGCCCGCTTTCGGCATGCTGGGCTCGAGGTCGATCAATCGGGTGCTGTGGTGGGTCTTCGTCGTCACCCAGCGGTTCTTCCGAACAAGCAGCGCGCGGCGGCCCTCATCGGTCACGAGCTCGCGGTTTTCCCGCAGCAATGTCTCCTTCTTGCGGGTGCCGGCGGCAAAGCCCAGTGAGATGGCCGCCAGCACGGCGCGAGTCTCGATGAGAGGATCGTCAAGCTGATCGGCGTTCGTGAGATCGGATTGCAGTTGCGCCAAGCTGGCAGCCATTTCGTTGGGCCCAATGTAGCCGACCTCGGGCAAGCTGGTGATCGCGTCGCCCGCGTGCCCGAGCGCCACGTGGGGAGCCCAGCGCTGGTCGACCAGGTACCCGTGGAAGTAGGCGAGGTAGCCCGTCAGCTTTTCCTTGTACTTCAACGGCGCTCGCCGGACGATGCTGTCGTAGATCTGCGCGTAGTCTTCGTCTTCGAGATCCTCCAGGTGCAGGTCGGGATCGTAAGCCTGGAGCGCGCCACCCGCGCCGACCACGTAGGTATAGACCGTGTCGGGGACGATCTGCGGTGACCAAGGCGTGCCGTTCTCCAGTCTATCGAGCGCATACGCCGTCAGAGCGCGAACGAGCGTCCCATCGAATGGCCACTGCGTGAGCCTGGCGCGAAGACGCCGGCAGGCCTCTGCGCGGAGCTCATGCCGACGCAGCGGCGAACGCTTCTTGCTGCCTCTTGCTGGTTCAGCCGGCTTGGTCGATTCCCCTTCCGTCGTTCCGGCGGGGAAGCTCTGAGAGCCGTCCTTGGCCGCCCGCAGCACGGCCTTCAGCCACTTGTAGTCCTGCGCACCTCCATTCGAAGTGGGGCGGGCAGGCACCTGCTCCGATGTGTTGTCCTCCGCTCCATCGCGCGGAAGAACATGGGCCGCTGTTGCGGGCTGTCCGAACAATGCACGCAGCCTGTCCATGGGCATGTTTACGGAACGGACTTGCTCGGACCAAGCAAGACGCAATGGCGGTGGGGATTCGAATCGGTGACCGATTCTCGCCATGGCAAACAGTACGTCGAGCTTCCTTCCCTTTGGTGAAGTCACGAACTTGGCTGGAACCCATGAGGCAACCAAGTCCTCCAGTTCCTTTCTGTCAGCCTTGGGCAGATGTGGCTTTGCGGTGAGCGCCGCCAAGGCAACTGCACCGGTGAAGACCTCGGCGGACTCTTCCGGGTTGGGGTCCTCAGGAAATCGCGAGATGCGAATGGGGATCGCAATGCCTTCGCCATCAGCACTGATCGGCTCCGCCTCGCGCAGCCCTTCCAGAATCTTTGCCAGTCGATCCCACGATGACACGCCTTGCCAAAGGATCAGCGCCAGGACGAAATTCAACTTGGCCGATGCGGCCGAAGGGGCGGCTTTTCCCGGATCGATGTTGAGGTGCAACGCAAACTCCGCGCGCAGGCGCTCCAGGGTCTGGTGCGCGGGCACGAAACTCGGATGGTGGACGCTGGGGCTGGGTCGAAAGGCGAAAAACTGGGGCAGGCGCTTCACCTTCCACCCGTTGGCTTTTCGCCCGTGAAGCAGAAAGTCGCGAAGTGCCCTGACGCGTAGCTCGACGTGTGCGGTACTGCCGGCGTCCGCGGCAACGGCGAACCTGAGGGCCGTGACTGCCGATGAGTCGAGTTCGTGGGGCTGGTTGGGGGCGTCGAAGAGATCGGGGCGTATGCGTCTGACAAGTTCCAGGACTTCCTCGCGGATCTGTTCACCCATTGATTCGCGTAACGTGTCCACTTCCAGACGCTGCCGGCTAAAGGCCAAATCGACAGCCTGTTCATGGGCGTCTTCAACCCGAGTCACCTCCTGCGTAACTGGCGGAGCGCTCTCAAGAAAGATGTGCACATCGCCGAAACCGCCGAGCAAGGGACGCCAGCCATCTTCATGCAGCATGCGCTCGATGCAGTTCCGAGTCTCGGAAAGATACACGCCCGGGACGAGAAAGCTGTCAGTGCCAAACGGCTGGATTCCCTGCTCAAGGTGGCCCATGAGCGCCTGCACATAGAGTCCCGGGCACTCCACTTCGCGCAGACGCGTGGCGATGCGGTGGCGAAGAAAATTTGCGGGCAAGTTCCAGCCGGCAGGCAAGCGGGACAGAGCATCTTGTCCATCAAGCGGCTGAACTCTGGCGCGCTGGTCGATGAGGAAGAAAAGCGGCCCTTGACCGGACAACGCCTGTCTCGCGGCGGAACGGATGAGTGGGCCGAGGTCCGCGCTCTGGCTCATCAGGCCGAGCACCGAGCCGTACGCCGCGAGCGATTGGAGGAGAGTCGGTGCCAGCGGTACCAGACGCCCCTCGTGGGCCGCATCCGTCACTTTGTCGACAATGACGGCGCTCCGCGAAATCCAATTGATCCAAGACGCGCGGACCTCGCCGAGTCGAAATGTCGGTCGAAAACCGGTGCCTGCCATCCAGATACAGGCCGTCGCGCGGGCCATCTCGTCCTGGAGGTAGAGGATCTCTCGACCGGCGGTGCGCTGGTCGCGCGGGCGGTTGACCAGTCCGCGAGTGACGGCCTGCACCACTGTCTTGAGCGCCGCGTCGGTGAGCGCAAGCTTGCTGCCAACGAGGTGGCCCAGCGACGCGACGCACGCGCTGGGCGTAAGACCGTGATTGGCGACCGCGCGATCGTAGACAGCCTGAAGAGTCCTCACTCTGGCGGCGTAGTAGGACACGCCGACAGGCGCAGTGCCCAGCGTCTGACCTGTCACCATTTGGGCAGATGGGGGATGCCCGCACTGTGCCAGCACTTCGAGCTGATGCCCGCGGAACAATCGCGCGGCGGTGATGCGGGGCTCGTCGTCTCGTGCGGCCTCGAATAGGGAGTCGAGAATTTGCTCCAGGACCGCTATGTCCGTTCGGAACACGTAGCCATCGTCGGACGGTCTCAGTCTGCGAAGTTCCCGAGCCACTTCCTGTGTCAGGCGGATCGGGACGGTGTCGGCTACCAGTTGAAGCAACGGTAGCTGCTCAGGCTTGGGCTTGAATCGGTCCTGGCTGCCGACAAGCGGAAGATTGAGCGTGCCAGTGGCCAGTTCCAGGAGGTCGTGCGGATTTGCAGTGTCTTCCGCCGGCGTCGTGCGGATCGCGTGGCAGCGGGCGCGTGGCAGGCCGGTCGATGCGGAGAGCAGGGCCAAGGTCAGCGCTTCGTGCCGAATCGCGTCTGGCGCATCCTCAAGTCGCGAGATTTCTCCCAAGAGCCGCCGCACGGCATGTCGCATCTCACCGGGGGACAGGGCGTCCCACTGATGCCGTGCCCAGAAGCCTTGCCTGACGTCGGATAGAAGGCGCAGCGCCGTCGTTCGTCGCTTGACTGCGGATATCGATAACGACGTCTCCGCGATCAAGCCTTCAGCTAGAGGGGTGCGGTCGTCGATGGACTCGGCTTCATCGGCGATGGCTTCGGCGATCTCTGCGGAGGGAGAGAAGGCTGGTCCGTAAACGAAGGTCGCGTCCGACTCGTCGACACCAGCACTTGTTGATTCGATGGGGTGGGGTGCTGGCGGTCGGGGGCGAAGGCGAACTGGCTTTGAGATTGGGTCGGGCGAAATTGGGGAGCTGTCGCTGGGAGCGACTTCGATCACTTGTTCGACGCCAGGTGCGGCGCTCGGATCACCGCGATCCAGAAGCCAGAACGACTTGAGCAGCTTGTCGACGGCGTGTGCGAGTTCATCCAGCCTCGGATGCAAGGCCTGAGGCACACCCGCGCGCTGTGCGAGCGCTGCTTGTAGAACTCGAGCGTTGAGGGTCGACGGCAGTGAGGCGATGAACCTGGCCCGTGCCAAGTCGTGGCCATCATGGACCTCACGGCTGCCAAGTCGGACAAACCTCACCACCTGCTCGATTGCCTTCAAGCTGACCGCCCTGGCGTCGCGGGACCGGACAAGCAGCAGACCGAGCAGGATTGCCTTCAGTGTGGTGTAGCCCCCCTCGCAGCCGGGCGTGGGCGGTTGGGCGAGGGCGCGATAAGCCGTCGAACCGTGTCCCCGCATCAGGTCCTGGTCCCACTGGCTGCGGGTACCTCTCGCATCCGAGAGAACCGCCGATGCCAGGTGATCGAGCAGTGCCTGAACGGGCTTTCCCTGGAACCGCACCTCATGAGGGCTCAGTGCGCTCAGTGCAGCTCGGACCCCCTGCAGGAAGGTAGGGAACTCCACGGGGGTTGCAGGCGGGTCAAGCAGTAAAAGGAGAGATCGGGCCTCAGGTAAGATCGAGGCCGAATTGAGCCAGGCGGGCGCATCGGGGGCATGCGGCGCCAGGCGGCGGCCTGGTGCGGCGTTCTCGGGCTTGTTGGTTGCCATGGCATCGCTCCCTGGACCCCCACTTGTTGGTCAGATAGTCCGGGGCTCGCTGTGACAGTCTACGTGAAGTATTGCCCGGTGGCATGTGACAGCAGATCTTAAGCGTCACAAATTAACCTGAGAAAGTGTTCTGCAAGCTATTGAACGATAGGGGACAACTTAGAACTAAGGCATTCAAGGCAATTTTTGACAAATTGGCGGTAGTGATCCATAGAACGCTACGAACTTGGTGGTCGGGAGTTCGAATCTCTCCGGGCGCGCCATCTAAAGAAAAAAGGGTCAGTGACTTAACGTCACTGGCCCATTTGTCTTTTCGGGATCGAGAACGCCTGTGACACGTCCTGTGACAGTGACGCTTTCTCGACCGTCTGCGCAGGGCCGAAACGAGCACAAAGTGTGTGGCAGGGTCGACCACTTGGTCGCGCCGAGATGACCCCCAAGTCCAGCGCACGATGGTCACGACCCGGTCGACCGTCGGCGGGCGACGAAGACCACCATGCGGTCCGCTTGGGTGTCGTTCCTCGCAGCGATGACCATCAAGTCGTCGGCCAAGGAAACTCAGCGCTGAAGCGGCTTCCAGAGGTCTCTCGCCTGTCACACGGGCCTGTGACAGTGTCACAGCGTTCAGGGCTTCGACATCGCTCCGTCCATACCTGCAATCTCCTGTGATTCGGAAACGATCAGTTGCGTACCGGGGTGATGCTGAACTTGGTCATGCCTTCAAAGGCCGACAGTTCGTCCGCAAGGAGCGCGGGGGAAAGTGCTCGCGCACGCTCGATGGCCATCGCGGCAAATCGCCAGACGGGTTCGTTGTCGGCGAACGTGATCGTGATGCTGTCGCGCAGGACGCGATAACCGCGGGCTTCAGCGATCGAGGCGATCTCGACCAGGTCGGGTCGAAAGCCACGCCGGAACGTAAGCGTGATGTCGAGCGTGGAGCGGCCGGGCAAGCGCCGTTCGAGTCGTTGCAACAGCGACATCGACAACGCACACAGCAAGGCCAGCCACAGTGCGGCGGCATAGAATCCGGCGCCGAGCAGTACGCCCACCGCAGAGACCGCCCAGATGGACGCGGCCGTCGTGAGTCCGCGGATGCTGAGCCCATCCTTGAGGATCACGCCCGCGCACAGGAAGCCAATGCCGGTGACCACGCCCTGGACGACGCGCGTAGGGTCGACCGGCACGTCGCCTGCCAGACCGCCGTACCACAGTGGCGCGAAGCCGACGATGACGGTCATCGCCGTCGACGCCATGCAGACCAGCCCATAGGTACGCATGCCGGCGGCGCGGCCCTGATAGGAACGCTCGTAGCCGATCAGCATGCCCAGCAGCAACGCGCCCAGCACGTTCAGGGCGATGAATCCGTTGGCGGCGAGCAGGTCGCCGCTCCAGAAGTGCTGGAGAGAAGGGATGTCCATGGGCTCAGCCTAGGCACTCGACGCCGCCGAAGGGTCGCCGAACCGTCAGGGTTCGGTCGCTGTTGCGCGCCTGGGCGTGGCGGCGTCTGGTGGGAGGTCGCAGCCGGGGGGAGAATGCACGGCGAATCTCCTCGAAACCGGACTCATGGCTGGCAAAGCGACGGAAACCGGCTCCCTCAAGATCCGCTTCGATACCTTCGAACTGGACGAGGCGAACGCGCGTCTGTTGCGGGGTCAGCAACCGGTGGCGCTCGCGCCGACGCCGTTCGGCCTGCTGTGTGCCCTGGCGCGCCACGCGGGGTCCTTGCTCAGCAAGCACACCCTGCTCGATGCGGTGTGGGGCCATCGTTTCGTCAGCGACTCGGTGCTGAAGGGCGCGATCAGCGACATCCGTACCGCCCTGGGTGACGACCCGCGCGAACCGCGATTCATCCAGACGGTGGCGCGCCGCGGATACCGCTTCATTGCGCAAGCCCATTCGACGCCGACCGCACCGATGCCAATCGCCCCCCGAGCTGGCATCCCCTCAACTGCCGATCTGTTGCCGTCGCGGACGTTCGTCGGTCGCGCGCCGGAACTCGCGAGGCTGCAGCAAGCCTGGCAGGAGGCCTGCTCCGGCCGCAGGCAAATCGTCTGGGTTGCCGGCGAGCCCGGCATCGGCAAGAGCACGCTGATCGAACAGTTCATCGCCGGGCTGGGCGACACCGCCTGCGCACGCGGCGACTGCGTGCAGAGCTTCGGCACCGGTGAGCCCTATCACGCCGTGCTCGATGCACTTTCTGAGCTGGGGCGAAGCGACGAGTCCATCGCACCGCTGCTGCGTGCCGTCGCGCCGACCTGGCTGTTGCAGTTGCCCTGGCTGTGCACGGCGGATCAGCGGGAGTCGTTGCTGCGCGAACTGGTCGGCGTCCACCCCGAACGCATGCTGCGCGAAATCGGCGAGTTTCTCGACCGCTATACCGAGCAGCGTCCGCTGCTGCTGGTCACCGAGGATCTGCATTGGGCCGATCCGGCGACCGCCCAGCTGATCGACTACATGGCGCGCCGCAGAACGCCGTCCCGCCTGATGTGGCTGTCGAGTTTCCGGCTGGCCGAGGTGGTGGCGCTTGATCGACCGGTAGGCGCCTTGCGCCATGAGCTGCGCGCGCGCGGCCTGTGCGTCGAGATCGTGCTCGATTCGTTCAATGAACGCGAGATTGCCGACTATCTCGCTGGACATGCGCCCCAGCTGGCGCAGGACGAGGCGTTCGTGCGTGCGCTGCATGCGCGTACCGAAGGCGTTCCGCTGTTCGTCGAGTCGGTCATCGGCGACGTGGCCTCGCGCGCGACAACGAGCGCATCGGCGGAAGCCGTGCTCGCCGAGGTCCCCGTCCCGCAGAATCTGGCCGCGCTGATCGACCACTATCTCGCTCGGCTCGATACGGGCCGGCGGGCCTTGCTGACCGCGGCCGCCGTGTGTGGTGCCAGTTTTTGCGCTGAGCTGTTGGCGCAAGTGTTAGGTCGTGACCTGCTTTCGGTGTCGGAGGATTGCGAGGCACTGGCTCGGGATCGCTTCTGGTTGGTGGCACCGCAGGAAGTGAGCGCGCTGGATGGCGCGCACGCCGAGCAGTACGGGTTCCGCCATGCCCTCTATCGTCAGGCCTTGCTCGACCGCGCTGCCCCAGCCACGCGTGCCGATCTGCATCGCCGCGTGGCGCAGGCGATGGAGCAGGAGCGCGACTCGGGCGTGGCGATCGCCGCGAAGGAGCTTGCCGTCCATTTCGAACAGGGCAAGGCACCGCTCCCGGCCTTGCGCTACTACGCCGAGGCCAGCAAAGCGGCGCTACGCCAGCTCAGCCCCGCGGAGTGCCTCGCGCTCACCGAGCGGGCGCTGGCGCTGGTTCCACAGGTCGCTTCTGAGACGGATCGGGCGAACCATGAGATCGTCCTCGCCACGCTACGCGGCGTCGCGGCATTTCATGTCTACGGTGCGGGGGAGGTGGCGCGCGATGCGTTCACCCGCGCCGCCGCACGCATGTGCGAAGCGCCGGATCACCCGATGCGCGGGCTGCTGCTGCATGGGCTGGGATTCCTGCTCAGCCTGCGCGGCGAGTACGACGAGGCACTGCTCACGGCAGCCCGTGCGGAGGCGCTGGGCGATGCGACGGACGACGCCCTGTTGGTCGTTGCGGCCGGTACGGTGCAAGGCCAGGTACACAATGTCCAGGGCCGCCCCGAAGCCTGCCGTCGCGCGGTCGAGCGCACGATTCCCGTGTTCGCCTTGCTGGCTGCGGCGGCAGAAACGCGCCTGCTGGGCTTCATCGGCGACCCCCAAGTCACGGCGCGCGGACTGCTCAGCCTGCCCCTCGTACACCTGGGCTTGCTGCGGCAGGCGCGCGAACAGCTCGACCAGGCGCATGCAAGGGCGCGCAGTCTCGGTCAACCGATGGCCATCATGATCGCCATCTGGTTCGAGGCATTGGTGCAGATACGCCTGGGTGACATCGATCGGGTGGCGGGGCTGGCCTGCGATATGTACGCGCTGGTCGACGAGCACGCACTGGCGCAGGGCCGCACCGCCTGCCGCTGGTTTCAGGGCTGGGCGGAGGCGCATCGCGGCCGACCGCGCGAGGGATTTGAGCGCATTCGCGCGGCCTTCGAGGCGAACGTGGCGCTTGGCATGCTCTCCGGCGGGACCGAGACCCTGACGTACGCGGCCGGAGCACTGGTCATGGCGGGCGACTTCGATGCAGCACAGGCGCAGATCGACGAAGCGCGGCGCCTGGTCGAGCAACTCGGCGAGCGTGTCTACCTGCCCCAGTTGCTGCAGGTGCAATCGGCCATTGCGCGTGGTCGTGGCGACCAGGCTGCTGCTGCGGCGGCGATTCGTTCGGCGGTTTCCGAATCGCGGTCGCAGGGCGCCCTTTGGGTGGAGCTGCTCACCCTGAACGACTTGGTCGAGTACGTCGACGCCACCGACGACGAAGTGACGAGCCTGGCCGAATTGGTGAACCGGCTCGAGGAGGCGCGCGACACCCTTCCAATGGCTCGGGCGCTGTCCCTGCTCGCAGCGCGGAACAAGCCCGACCAATCGCCGACCGTTCGCTGACCACGGATTCAGTCTCCATAGCTAGCCTGCGATCAGTCTCCGACCAGTCTCCTGTTATGACGCTCAATGCCGACTCCAAGTATCCCAACCGGCGTGCCTACGTGATCAAGCTGCGCAGCGATGCCTCGCCCGGCGCGCTTTGCGGCCGGGTGGAGAATCTCCTCACCTGCGACCAACGTGAGTTCAGTTCTGCCATCGAACTGATCGACCTCATCGAGACCGACCTGCAGGCTTCCCGCCAGGCCGTCGGCGCGGGCTGATTCGGCCGGCACGGCACGACGTCCTTCCGCGCTCGGGCCCACCCAGCGCTCCGCCAATCCGACCCAAGCACCAAGCTCAACCCACCGCTGGGACGCGATCGGCCCTAGTTCAAACGAAGCTGATCACGTCCAGCCCTTGCGCTGCCCGGTGAATCGAAAGGTTGCCGGATCGCCCGGTAGCCAACGACGCCGACCGTTCGGGTGTCGGGGCGATCCACGCAGCGGGTGCTCTCCGGCACCCCGTTTCCGTAGGTGATCAATTCCCACCCTTCGCCGACCGTTTGCTGACCCTTCGGTGGTGATCGATCTCTACCTTGTTGCCACCGGTCCTTGCGTCGCCCGGTCATTCCTCCAGGGCCGACGCAAATCCGGATGTGTTTGCTTCCCGGAAAACCACAACAAGGAGTTTGATTGATGATTCGCAAGACCCCGATATCCCGTTCGCTCGCCGCACTCATGCTGTGCGCCCTGGCCGGTGGTGCTTCCGCCGAAGAAGGCTTCTACGTCGGCGGTGGCGCCGGCCAGGCCTTCGTCGACGAGGGCCTGTACGACGATGAGGACTTCACGCTGTCGGTCTTCGGCGGCTACCAGTTCAATCGCCACTTCGCCGTCGAGGGCGGTTACATCGACCTCGGCGAGATCGAGCCGGAGGCAGGCGGTGCGGCGCTGGACGCCGACTCGCTCCAGCTGGCGGCGGTCGGCTTTGTGCCGATCACCGAAGCGTTCTCGCTCTACGGCAAGGCCGGTCTGCACCGCTGGGACGCGGACACTGGCCTCGCGCTGATCAACGGCGAGGACAGCGGCACCGACCCCACCTACGGTTTTGGTGCGCAGTACCGCTTCAGCGAACGGTTCGCGCTGCGCGCGGATGTCAGCCGCTTCGAGATGGAGGACGTCGACGTCGACGTCGCCCAGTTGCAGGCGCGCTTCGACTTCTGACTCGCGCCTTCCAATCACGACGGCGTCGCGCAGTCCAGGCGCGACGCCGTTGTCGTTTTTGCCCGGCGAACTGATGCGTGGACACAGCGCCCGGCGTGCGGGCCCAACGCGCGCCCGTCGAAAGTCTTGTTCGGACGAAGGGGACCCACCACGGATTACTGGACCGAGCCGTCCACCTAAATGCGACCGAACACCGACGCTTCCCTGACCCTTTCGAAGCGGCGAGTTCCTACGCTGCATCCACCGACTCCAGAGCCACGATCGCGATGCTCACGACCAGCGCCAACTCGATTCCCCTTTCCCCGTCGCCGCGGCCGCGCCGCTCTCTCCCCACCCCCGTCAGGGCGGTCGCGGCGACCCTCTTCATCAGCATCACCGTCGGCCTCGCCGGCTGCGCCACGCCGATGCTGCGGTCCACCGTGGACGTACCCGAGCACTTCGCCACGGCGGCCGTCGAACATGAGTCGGCCGCGGCCGAGGTCGCGTGGTGGCAGAGTTACGGTGACCCGGTCCTGACCGAACTGATCGAGCAGGCAGCGGTCATGAACCGTGACGTCCGCATCGCCGCCGAACGTGTGCGCGCGGCGCGGGCCGGTTCGACGATCAGCCGCTCCGCGTTGTTCCCCCAAGTGGGCCTGAGCGCAAACTCATCGCACGGCGACAACGACTACGGCGCTGCCTCCCAGCTCGCCGTGCCGGAGATCGATCGCAGCAGCGCGGGTCTCGAAGTGTCCTGGGAAATCGATGTAACCGGTCGCCTGCGTGCCGGCGCCGCCGCCGCGGCTGCTGATGCCGTCTCGGCCGAGGCGCAGGCGCGCGGCGTGCGCCTGCTCGTGCTGACCGACGTGGCCAGCAGCTACTTCACGCTCACCGGCGCGCTGCGTCAGCTCGAAACCGCTCAAGCCATCTCGTCCGCGCAGGACGAAACCCTGCGTCTGGTCATCGCGCGCCAGCGGGTGGGGCTGGCATCGCCCTTCGACGTGGAACGGGCGCGGACCGATGCCGAACGCGCCCGGGCCGCGATCCCGCCGATCGAGACGCTGGTCGCGGTCTCAAAGCATCGGATTGCCGTGCTCACCGGAGATCAGGCTGCCAACGCCGCGGCCATCGTGCCGCACGCCGGCGAGGTGCAGGTGCCTGAGGTGACGCCTGGCCAGCCCGCGGCGCTGCTCGAACGCCGACCGGACCTGCTCAGCGCCCAGGCCCAACTCGAAGCCGCGAACTGGCGTCGTCGTCAGGCCGCGACCGAGTGGTTCCCGCGCCTGTTCACCAGCGCACTGTTCGGTCGTCAGGACATCGACGTCAACGGCGTCGGACTCGGCAGCGCACGCTTCGGCAATGCGGCCGGCCTGCTCGCGATGCCGTTGCTCAACTGGGGCCGCACCAAGGCCATCAACGAGGCGGCGGACGCCGGCCAGAGCGAGGCCCTGCTTCGCTACGAGGACGCCATCGTGCGCGCCCTCGAGGATGTCGAGAACGCGCTGGTTTCTCTGCGTGACGAGCGCCAGCGTGTCGCCTATCTCGAGAGCGCTGCAGCGTCGGCAGAGGCCGCTCTGGGACGGGCGCGCTCGCTCTACGCGCGCGGCCAGATCGATCTGCTGCCCCTGCTTGATGCCCAGCGCGCGCAATTGCAGGTGCGCATGGGCGCGAACGACAGCCAGACCCAGCTGCTGCTCGACAGCGTGCGCCTGTTCAAGGCGCTGGGCGGCGGCTGGCAGGCCTTCGAGCCGACCACCGAGCCCGCGAAGTCGAACCCAAC
>JBQTGY010000082.1:0-13233 GCA_052390415.1 Pseudomarimonas sp.
CCCAAGGTGTTCCCGTCGAAACCATCGCGGCCGTGTTGGCCGAGTTTGGTCGCCATCCCAGCGACAATCCAGGCCGTCTGGAGCGCTACGAGCGTGGCGGTGTGCGACTGCTGGTCGATTATGCGCATAACCCGGAAGGATTGGACGGGCTGCTTCGCGTCGCTGCGGGCATGCTTGGCACCGGCCGCCTGGCCTTGTTGCTGGGCCAAGCAGGCAATCGCAAGGATGCCGATATTTTGCGCCTCGCCGACATTGCCGCTGCGCATCGGCCCGACTTGATCGTGCTCAAGGGCGTTGATGGGTATGAGCGCGGCCGACCGGCAGGTGAAGTTCCACGCATGCTGTTCGACGCGCTGGTTCGGCACGGCTATTCCGAAAGCGAGCTGCCGATAAGGATTCGCGAACTTGACGCTGTACGCACTGCGTTGGAGTGGGCGCAGGCTGGTGATGTGTTGGTGCTTGCGGTGCACTCATTGAGTGCGCGCGGCAAGGTAGGGAAGTTGATTGCTGGACTACAGGCAGAAGACTGGCGGCCTGGGCTAGCGTTGCCCGCGCGTTGTTTTGAGCGGGTCTGATTGGACCTTGGAACACTGGATCACAGACGACTGTCATAAGGCTGTCGTATTTTCGCCGGGGTATCGCCGCAAGTGATTCGTAAAGTTTTCCTGAGTTTCATTGGATCATTTTGTGGCCTCCAATCCCGCAAGGCCCTTGGGCAGCACAAATAATGAGTATCGACTCCGCGTTAGTGAGACAACTTAGGTCAGAAAAGTTTTGGTCGCAGGAGGAGCTGGCAATTGCGTCAGGACTGAACCTGCGAACGGTGCAGCGAATCGAAAAAGAGGCGACGGCTTCGCTGCAATCGAAGAAAGCACTGGCTGCGGCATTCGGAGTTGCTGTCAAAGACCTTGAGCACATGGAATCACCCGCAATGCAAAAGCACGAATACAAAACCCTTGATATTGAGTGGAAACAAGGATTTCTGGCCGGCATAAAGTCTGCGCCCTTGCCCGACCTCAAGACAGTACTAAATAGAGAAGGTCAGGAAGGATGGCGCCTGGTGCAAATAGTGTCGCCTGATCTATTGATGTCTGGAAAAGCAGTAGAGAAACTGGTGGCAATCTTTGAACGGCCAATAGGTGGTTGACAGGAGTCCGTAGCGAGTAGGGCCGGTCTTGACCCGCCAAACGGAAGCTCAATGCCACTCGACGGCGGGCCAAGGCGCCAAGGCCCGCCCCATGACGCGGTGAGTCAGTCCCGCACTACCAAAATTCGAATCTCGGTCATATCTTCAATCGCATAACGCACGCCTTCGCGACCCAGACCGGAGTCCTTGACGCCGCCATAAGGCATGTTGTCGACGCGCCAACTCGGTACGTCGTTGATGACCACGCCGCCGACTTCCAGCGTGTCCCAAGCACGCATCGCCTTGCGGATGTCGTGGGTGAACAGGCCGGCTTGCAATCCGAATGCACTGGCGTTGATCTGCCTGAGTGCAGCCTCGAAATCGCTATAGCGATACAGGGCGGCGACCGGGCCAAAAGCTTCTTCGCAGTTGATCTCGGAATCCAGCGGGACGTTCTCCAGCAGGCACGCTTCCAGCATCGAGCCTTGGCGGCCACCGCCACATAACAAGGTGGCACCCTTGGCCACCGCATTCTTGACCCACGTCTCAAGACGCTTGGCTTCGGATTCGGCAATCATCGGGCCGATGAAGGTCTTCTCGTCCTTGGGATCGCCCATCGGCAGCGCCTTCACGGCGGCGGTGAGTTTGTCGCGCACCGTGTCGTAAAGGCTGTCGTGCACGATGATGCGCTGCACGCTGATGCAGCTTTGGCCAGACTGGTAGTACGCGCCAAACACCACGCGCTCGACCACGTGATCAAGGCGATCCACTTGGTCCGCGTCAATCAGACAGGCGGCATTGCCTCCTAGCTCCAGCACGACCTTCTTGCGTCCCGCCTTGGCCTTCAGATCCCAGCCAACGCCGGGAGATCCGGTGAAACTGAGCAGCTTCAAACGGTCGTCGACGGTGAACAGGTCGGCACCGTCACGAGCACAAGGCAGGATTGAAAACGCGCCTTTGGGCAGATCGGTTTCGGCCAAAACTTCGCCGATGATCAGCGCGCCAATCGGCGTACGCGAAGCGGGCTTCATCACCCAGGTGCAGCCTGCTGCAATAGCTGGAGCAATCTTGTGCGCGGCCAGATTGAGCGGGAAGTTGAATGGGCTGATCAAGGAGCAGGGACCAATCGGCACCCGCTTCCACATGCCACGATAGCCCTTGGCGCGTGGCGCGATTTCAAGATTCATCACCTCCCCACCAATGCGTACCGCCTCTTCCGCACCGATGCGAAAGGTGTCGATCAAACGCGAGACTTCTCCGCGTGAATCCTTGATCGGTTTGCCGGCTTCAACGCATAACGCTTGCGCGATTTCTTCAAAGCGCTCCTTGAAGCGCATCACGCAGTGATTGAGCACGTCCTGCCGCGCATACGGCGGAAACGCCTGCATCGCTTCCTGCGCATGCGCTGCGGCAGCAATTCCGGCATCAATGGCTTTGGCATCGGCGAGTGCAACCCGCGTCGCCACTTCGCCGCTGTACTTGTCGGTGACGGCGAGATCGGTATTGGCGAATACCGCTTCGTTGGCGAGGTAGTAGGGATAAGTGGGCTTGAGCACGGAGAACCCCATAGGGCGGGCCTTGGCCCGCCAATGTCATGATGAAAAAGCGTAGTTGGCTGTTGTCGAGGTTGGCGGGCCAAGGCCCGCCCTATAACCCCGTTGGCGGGTCAAGATCCGCCCGACAACTTCGCCAGCTACAACTTCGCCGACAACACCTTGATCTCGTTGTTCAAGATCCGATCGTTGTCTGAGTAGTCGATCGGCACTTCGATCAGGTCAAAGCCTGGTTCTTGCAGAGTGCGCTCAAGCAACGGCGCGAACTCGGCGGCACTGGCTGGGCGATGGCCGCGGGCTCCGTAGCTTTCGGCGTACTTGACGAAGTCGGGGTTGCCCATGTCCATGCCGAAATTGGCGAAGTTCATGTTGGCCTGTTTCCACTTGATCATGCCGTAGGCGTTGTCGCGCACCACGATCATGGTCATGTTGAGGTTCAGACGCACCGCCGTTTCGATCTCTTGCGAGTTCATCATGAAACCGCCATCACCGGCCAAGGCAACCACCTTGCGATCCGGGTAGACCATCTTCGCTGCCATGCCCGATGGCAGGCCCGCGCCCATGGTCGCCAAGGCGTTGTCGAGCAACATGGTGTTGGGCTCGCTGCACCGGTAATAGCGGGCGAACCAGATCTTGTACATGCCGTTATCGAGACACAGGATGTCTTTCGGCCCAAGCACCTTGCGGATATCGGCGACCAAGCGTTGCGGATAGATTGGGAACCGGTCGTCGTCCTTGCCTTCGTCCAGATGTGCGGTCATCGCGTCGCGCACCTTGTCGAAGAAGCTGAAATTCCAATGTGCTTGCCGCGTCATGCGCTGTTTCATGCGCCACACCGAGTTGGCGATGTCGCCGATCACTTCCACCTGCGGGAAGTACACGGTGTCGACTTCTGCACCCAGATAGTTGACGTGGATGACCTTGCGCAGGCCCTTGTTCATGAAGAAGGGCGGCTTTTCGATCACATCGTGGCCGATGTTGATGATGCAGTCGGCGCTCTCGATGGCGCGGTGGACAAAATCGCCTGACGACAACGAGGCATTGCCGAGCCACAGCGGGTGATGCTCGTCAACCACGCCCTTGCCCATCTGGGTGGTGAAGAACGGGATACCGAGCTCATCGACGAATTCGCGCAGCATCTTGGCGGTCGTCTTGCGGTTGGCACCGGCGCCCAACATCAACAGGGGGTGCTTGGAGTTGGTAATCGCTTCCACCGCGTGGGCGATGGATTTGTCGTCGGCCACGGGCCGCCGCGCATGACTCTTCTTGATGACGATGGCATCTGAATGTTCGTCGGCGATGTCTTCCGGCAGCTCCAGATGGGTCGCGCCTGGGCGTTCTTCTTCGGCACGCCGGAAGGCTTCACGCACGCGCGCCGGAATGTTGTCAGCGGAGACGATCTGTTTGGTGTACTTGGTCAGCGGCTTCATCATGTCGACGATGTCGACGATCTGAAAATGGCCTTGTTTGCTGAGTTTGACGGGCTTCTGACCCGTGATCATCAACATGGGCATCGCGCCAAGTTGTGCATACGCGGCGGCAGTCACGAAATTGGTGGCGCCTGGGCCCAAGGTGGCCAAACAGACGCCCGCCTTGCCGGTGAGTCGCCCATACACGGCGGCCATGAAGCCAGCGCCTTGCTCGTGGCGAGTCAGGATCAGCTTGATGTTGGACGTGCGTAGCGATTCCAGCAAGTCGAGATTCTCCTCGCCCGGAATGCCAAAGATGTACTCGACGCCCTCGGCCTCAAGCGCGCGCATGAACAGATCGGATGCCTTCATTGGACCGCTCCCCTTGCAGTGATTGACTGATGGACTGAATGTTTGACTGACTGTTTGGCTGGTTGATTATCCCCGGCCGACGAGCATAGCTCGCTGGCGTTCATCACTGCCGACGCATGCGCCGGCTCGCGCAAGGCGCGACCGCTCTTCCCGGCCCACGAGCATTGCTCGCGTGCGTTCATCACTGCCGACGCATGCGCCGGCTCGCGGTCCCCGCGACCGTTGTTCACCCCCTGAACCCCATTCTCGACCCGGAAACAAAGCAGGTCAACGCGCTTGAGTTGGCGGCGTGGCGATGCCGCTGCTACTTCGCTTCGATCTCCCGCACGGCCACGGTCATGGCACCGTCTTTCAGTCTCACTCGCAGCTGATCCGCAACCTCCACATCGCCAACAGAAGTCACTACCAAACCACTGTCCTTTTGCACGATTGCATAGCCGCGAGCCAACGTGGCCTGCGGCCCAATCGCGGCCAAAGTGCGCGCAAGTGCGTCAACGTGAGAGGTCCTTTGCGCCAATCGATTCTGCATGCTGGCGCGCAGGCGTCCGCCCGCCGCCAGCCAATCGCGATGCAAGCGAGCGAGACGTGCACCTGGCGCCTGCGAGCGCAGCCGATCCGCCCGCGAGCGCAGGCGTTCCGTCAACAATTGCAGAGTGGATGCCAGCCTGCGCTGAAGGCGCTGCGACACTGAACCCAGCCGCTCGGTATGCCGCACCAGGCGCTGGCTGGGGTGCTGTTGCGCGAGTCGCAAATGCAATTGGTCAACTCGTTGACTCGCGCTGTGCAGGCTTGCCTGCATGCGGCCACTCAGTTGAACGGCACTGCCGGTCAAGCGCGTGCGCAATTCCACTTGATCGGGCGAAAGCGCTTCCGCAGCGGCCGAAGGTGTGGGCGCACGTAGATCGGCGACCAGCTCAACGATGCTGACATCCGTTTCGTGGCCAATCGCCGCGACCACAGGGGTGCGACAGGCAAATACGGCGCGCGCCATCGCTTCGTCGTTGAATGCCTGCAGGTCATCCAAGGAACCGCCGCCTCGGGTCAATAGCAGTGCATCAAAGCGCACGCTCCGATCAGCTCGGGCCAACATCTCGACTATCTGGGCAGCCGCGCCGGCACCTTGCACCAACACCGGCAGCAGCTCGACTTGCATGAGTGGAAATCTTCGACGCAGCACGCTCACCACATCGTGGATTGCTGCTCCTCCCGCAGAGGTGATGACGCCCAAGCGCCCAATCCAGCGGGGGATCGGACGCTTGCGCGCTGGATCGAACAACCCCTCGGCTTCCAATCGTCGCCTCAGCGCTTCGAATGCCGCACGCAACGCACCTTCGCCGGCGGGCTCGATGTGTTCCACAAGCAGCTGAAAATCGCCGCGCGGCTCATATAGCGTTGCGCGTCCACGCGCGATCACCAGATCGCCATCGGCGGGTTTGAAGCGAAGCCATTGGCTCTTCGGCCGAAACATCGCGCAACGCACCTGCGCATTGCGGTCTTTCAGATTGAAGTACAAATGCCCCGACGCGGGCCGCATGAACCCGCTCAGTTCACCCTCGATCTCGACGAGCGGAAAGCTGTCTTCGAGCAGCGAGCGGGCGAGGGCGGTGAATTGGCTGGGAGTAAGCACACGGTCGTTTGGCATGTTGCGAGTGTGCCCGAACTGGCTACGGCCGCGTCAGCCCACGCCAAGCCGACATGTTGATGAAGACGTGCTGACCGCCGCTGCGACGGATGTGCGCAGTGCCTCCGCTCGCCAATGCAGCGGCTGTCGAAAACGCAACCGGGTAGGAATAAGCTGCTTGAATCCACCACGAAGCGGATGCGTCCCACCCACATCACGGGAGTGAGAGCGATGAGCAAGTTCAAGATGACGCGGCGGGCTTCCATCCAGGCCGCGCTTGGCGCCTTGGCGCTCAGCACAGCCAGCACTTGGGCTGCGGCAGCAACGCCGAAGCAAACCGAAGGTCCGTTCTTTCCGAAACAGGATCAAGCCGACAAAGATCTCGACATGACCATGATCGAAGGCCACACCGAGCACGCGCTGGGGGAGGTTGTCGACGTTCGAGGACAGGTGGTTGACGAGTCAGGCGTGCCCGTCGCCAATGCGTTGGTCGACGTGTGGCAAGCCAATCATCACGGTCGCTACGCGCACGAAGGCGATCCCAATCCGGCTCCGCTCGACCCGCACTTTCAAGGCTGGTCTCAATTTCGCACTGACGCGGACGGGCGTTACCACTTTCGCACTATCAAACCCGGCGCGTATCCCGTCGCCGAAGACTGGTCGCGACCGCCGCACATCCATTTCAAAGTAGCGCTACGTGGTTACCACGAGCTAACCACGCAAATGTATTTTGGCGGCCACAAGCTCAATGATGTGGACCGCTTGTTGTTGGCAGTGCCCGAGGCGGAGCGGGAGAGTTTGGTGGTTGCTTTCAGGAGCGACCCCGGCGAGAAGGATGGCGTGCCGAAAGGGGAATTCAAATTGGTGTTGCGCAAGGTGTAAGAGAAGGGCGCATTGGGCACGGCGCGTTGCTACAAGCCCGGCCGCGAAACCGTGGTGACGATTGAAATTGTTGGCAGCAAGAGCAGCGCGGCGCAATGCGCTTTGGTTGTCGCGCCTTGCCGAGCTGAGCAAGGGAGAAAGCGGCCCGACGGCTTCTTGCTTGCTCTTTTGCGAGCATCCGAATCGCGACCAAGGCCACCAACGCCCCGTCCCACTGCCCGCTCAGTTCGTCAACCCGCGCAGCTCATCGTCGGTCTTTTTTTCAACGGAATGCACGTCGACTGAAACTTGTTCGGGGCCGAGGGGATCTCGCCCTGGGCTGTCGACAGTGTCGCGATAGACCCGCGTGCGCAGAGTCAGAGTGGATTGGCGAAGATCTTAGCTCGGCCAGTCGATCTGCCCGGCGACGACCAGATAGTTGAACGACACTGACGTGCCGCTGTGCCACTCAAAGTTCGCCGGGTTGGCCATGCGGAGGTTTTCAGGCGCGCCTGCCAAAGTGAGTGGCATGTAGTTGATTGCAGAGCCTGCGAGCAAGGCGATCAAGTCGTCACCATCTGGCTCGTCGATTCCCTCATACGTGTTCCAGGTGACCAGATCACGCTGATAGCGCCAACCGCTGCCGTCGTACACCCACAGGCTGAGCCCCCCGACTTCCAGCACAGCGTCAGGAAAACCATCGAGATTGGCAGGGCGCTTGATGACGTAACCGCGTTGGTAGTACCAAGTCAGATCGCGACCCGACCATACGACCTCACCATTGCCGGCATCTGAGAGTTCGACTGAAATCGCGCCTTGGATTCTACGCTGCATTTCGGTGAGCACCTCCTCATCGCTGGGAATTCCCGCGGTAGTTGGTGCGGCCGGGGCTTTTGGGTCTCCGGCATCCTGTACATCAACCGAGCTGCCACAGCCGGCGAGCGCCAAAGCAAAGATTCCCAGTAATCCAAGATTCCTGATCATTGGAGGCTTCCTTGATTCGAATCCAACGCCGCGGTGCGAGCCCAACTTTCAAAACCAAAATTGGTTGCATCCAGCCGCTACTCGCGGCTGAGTCGCCCTTGTTATCGCCGTCCAATCACGCCCGACCATGTGGTCGGGCTCTGAATGAGGTTACCCAGCGTCACCAGTGACTAACTGACTCAGTGATGATCGCCACCCTTCTTGCTCTTGATAGCGCCGTCCGTCGTGGTGGGCGACGTGGGATCGTGATGCTCACCGAGTACGTCGTGATTCTCGGGTTGCTGGCCCCAGACGCGACTGGCCTTGAACGGCAGCCGCTTCGACTTGATGCCGTTCGATCCCTCAACCGCGTCGTTGACGAACCACGGCTTGCCTTCGTCATCCAGGTACAACGTACGAGCCTCCGCCGCGTTGAACGGCCGGGAACCAATGCGTCCCAGGATCGCGACCTGATGCCCGCTCTCGTCGGCGGCGCGGTCACGCTCCAAACCACGCGTCACCGACAGTGCCGGCTTCTTGGTGGGATAGCTCGCAACCAATTGCGGCTTGGGTTCGGCGGCGTAACCATAGAAGTTGGGTTGCGTATCGGGTGCGGTCAGTTGCACCACTTTCAAACCACCTGATCCATCGGCGACGTAAAGAAACGGCGAGGCATTGGTCGAAGCCACCGCGACATCCTGAGCGTCAACGATCCCGCCGCCGGCGTTGAACATCTGGTACAGCGCCGGTTGTTCGGGGCGAGTGACATCAATGATCGCCACGCCATCCTTGCCATTGGCCACATAGGCATACACGCGGGCAATGTGCAGTTTTTGCGCGTTGGCCAGGGTTACCAGTGCGCCAGTCACGATGCGCGGGTGATCGGGCACAGAGATATCAACCGTTTGCAGACCGCGCGCCGTAGTGACAAACAGGTAGCGGAACTGCACCTGTGCCGCGCGTGCGTCAGCCAGATCAATGGTGGTGACGTAACGTGGCTTGAGCGGCTCATTCATGTCCAGCACCACGACACCACGCGGTGTGGAGGCATAGATCCATGTGCCTGCGACGGTCAGGTGGCGGACACCCGTCAACACACCGCCCTCATTCCATGTGACTGCACGCTCCAGGAAATTGTTGCGCGGCTCGGAATCGACCAAGGTGTTGACGTCGGTGAGGATCAAACCTTCTTCTGCATCGCTGATGTAGGCATAGTTGTAGATCGGGTGGAACGGCTGCTCCAGATTGATGTTGCGCATCAAGTCACCCTGATTGCGCTCGGGCGCGATCGGCTGATTGGTCGGCAGCGCTACGCAGGTCGCGTTGGCGCTCTTGATGTGGGTGTCGTGGCCGAGTTTCGAGAACGGCGAGGTGACAAAGCGCATCGAGAAACCTTTGTTCGTCGCACTCGAAATGTCGTAAACCCGCGTGCCTTTGCTGCCCTCGGAGACGTAAAGGTACTCACCACGATGCTGGATGCATGCGGCGTCACCGGCCCGATGGTTGAAGCCTTCCGGCAACACCCGACCTAGCTCCTCGTGCTTGGCATAACGAGCTGGGTATGCGTATTTGTGCAGATAGGAACCCACGACCGCCTGTGGTTCGTCCCATTCGGTTACCGGAATCGCGGTGATCTCACCTTGACCCCCGACCCAGGTGACAAAACCCATGAAGTCGACGAACTTGGTGCCCTGCAGCATGAGCTGCGCCATGATCGCGTTGTTGTCGTTTTGATCGGACAAATGGCAATCCGTGCACTGCTTGGTTTCGGTGCGCCGCTCGGTGTGCGGATAATGCGGTGCGAATGCCTGCGAGCTGAAGCCCGCCGCTGAGATTGGCGGCTGTTGGATATAGATGCGTTCACGACTGGAATTGGTCGATGACAGTACCAGCGCAGAGGTCGAGCGCACTGGTGCGATCTTGTAGTCCTTCACCTCGCCGTGCCTGCCCAACTGGAAGATGTCGTCGCGCGCTACCTGCGGATTGTAGGTCGCGTAATTGCGCGTTTCACCACCTTCGTAATGGTTGCGCTCGGTCTTGAAGTTAGCCTGGATGGGCAGGTGGCAACCGCCGCAACTGGTAGTCCACGACGTGTGGCAGGTGTAGCACAGCATCGTGTCTTCACCGTGCGCGCGATCCTCTTTCGCCACTTGGGCGCCGAACTCCAAGGTCGAGGTGTTGCGCGACATTGAGTGCGCCCGGTCTGCCTTGGCACTGTAAGACGGCGAACCTTTGGCGGACGTGTCTTTGACCAGACTCATTTCCCACTCAAGACCCGGCACCACGGCGGAGCGTTGGACAAGCTTGTCCGGCGCAACCCATTCGAACCGGCGCTTGCCGTCGGAATTGCGGATCAACTCGAGATTGCGGCCGGCCTGCGAAGCCATCGGGCCTGATGTGCGCAGGGTGGGGTAGGCGTCCACGGTACCGTGGCAGTCCTGACACATGATTTCGACACCCGCGGCGACTTCACCGACGATATGGCCGTTTGAATGCCCGTCTTGCTGGAAGTGGCAATCGACGCACTGCATGCCGAGGTCGACGTGAATCGAGGACATGTGCACGGCTTTCTGGAATTTCTCGGGATCGTTGTTTGCAACGACATTGCCCTCTTCGTCCAGCATGTTGCCTTTGCGATCACGCTTGAGTACCGCGCGGAAGTTCCAACCGTGCCCGTGGTAGTCCGCAAACTGAGTGGCGTCGAGTTTGCTGTTGTTCTCGGCAACTTTTTGCAGGAACGCAGGGTCTGCCCAGTTACCGCGGATTGCTGCCTCTTCGGGATTGCGCTCGTTGATCGCGCGGATTTGCGAATCCGTGGGTGTGCGCTCTTCTGCCGGAAACATCGACGGCGCGTCAGGTTCGTAATCCCACATGGTGTAACCGAGCATGCTGTTGATGAACATGTTCGGCTGATGCATATGACAAACCATGCATTGGCTGCTCGGGATCTGGCGTGTGAACTCGTGTTTGAGTGGATGTCCGGGCTCGGCGCGTGGAATCGTCTTGTCAGCCTGCTGGGTAAATCCCTCATTGCCGTACTTGGCATAGATCGAGGAGTGCCGCGGGTCGCGATCATTCGCATAGATCACGTGACACGCTGTGCAACCTGAAGCGCGGAAGTCGCCCGGGTTGTCATTGGTGCCGCTGAACCACAGGTGTGGATCGTTGAGTCGTGACTTGTGAATGTTCAAGACCGGGATGGCGACTCGCGATCCGGTGCCTGGGCCACGATTGGACTGTTTGATGTCCGGTCGACCGGGCTCTTCCAGGCGTTGAATCTGACCCAGCGAATTGGGCAGACCGGTTTCCGGGAAGGTAGTGTTGATATTGCGACCGCCGCGTTCAAATACTCGGAAGTTGTCGGCCGGCGGAATGACTTCCCACGCGGGCAATGGATAAATGGCCGGCATGATGTTGCGCTTGGCCATTTCCGGGGTGACTTCTACCGGATTTTTGAGCACACCCCACTCGCTGTCGCGCGTGTAGTACTCGCCAAGGATGTAGCGTTTGTACGGCAGGATTCCGTTGTTGTAGGACGCACCACCCCATAGCATGGCGCTGGTGGCCATCAAGCTGGTCTTGGTGGCGTCGACAATTGACTGATGACAGGCGCCGCAGGCTTCGTCCGCAATCCTCAAATCACCAGGATTGATGAAACGGATGAACTCGGGCGATTCCTTGTTCATCATCGCCCGGTTGCCTTCCGGGTTGCGGCTGGCGGGGTAGGCCCAGTTGTCTGGGTAACGCGGCAACACATGCGCTTGCTCCATCGCGCCCATGTAGTCGGCGCTATAAGGCACATCGACATGCCGCGCGTGACCGCCGTGATATTCGGTCGCTTCCAATGGGTTTATCGGACCCAGCGCTTCGCGCTCGTAGTGCTTGCCCGGGCTGGGAGATACCACCTTGGCATTGCCACCGTGGCAATCGGTACACCCCAGCACAACGGCTGGATTGCGGTGCATCGATTTGGCGTCTGAATCCGTGTGGCAACTGATGCAGCCCGCACTCTTGGCATCTGCTTCAGCCAAGGTCTGGTGCCGCGGCGCGGACGCGTGAGTGACATAGTCGCGTTCGACCGGCTTGGCTTCTGCCGCGCCAACATTGGTCGGCGCCCAAACCATAATCAGAGCGACTAAAGCCGCAATGGATGCGACGGACAGGTTCATTGCAGGTCGTTTCATGGCAGGTCTTTGTTTTTCAGACTCAGAAAGTCAGGACGATGTTGCCGAGCACGCTGTAATACGTGTCGTCACTGCCGTACAGCCGCTCGAGGCCTGAGCCTGGAAACAGCCCCGCCGCAGACAAGCGGAAAATTGCGTTCTGCGTTTGGTAGGGCCGCCAGATCCAGGAGAACGACAAGTCGGTGCCGATGTTGCGATCGATCGGGGCTTCGTTGCGGGCAAGTTCGACCGAGGCGGTCTCATCAAACCAAAGTTCGTTCAGGTTGACCGAGACGCGAGATTCCGGCGTCAGGTCGAAGTCAGCACCAAAGCCAATCAGGCGCAGGCCAGGACCATCAAAGTTGCTTTGTCCCAATTCCTTGGACGAACGCAACGAGGGAATCATCGAGTTGCGACCCGTCAGCGCCACGCCACCACCGCCAATCAACGGGATGTTCTGGCGAGTCCAGTAGTTGGTGTCGGAACCCGCGAAAATGGGGTTCTCGAAGATGGCATCGAAGCCGTTCGAATCGTCATCAAATGGCTCGTCATCACCAGAGGCATAAGCCACCGAAAGGCGAGTTCGGATCCAGTCGAAGTCCAGACCGGCCTCAGCCGCAAAAAATCCAGCTTCGATTCGATTGTTGCGACCCGTGAAGGTCGCGGTGGTATCACCGACTGCGAAGTAGCCCGAGGCGGTCAGGTTGATGCGGCCAATGTGACCATCGCCGTTGTAGCCTATGTAGGTGACGTCGTATTCGCGGGGCTGCTCGGTGCCGATGGACGACGGTCGAGCCAGGAAACCGTTTTCGTCGAAGAAAAAGTCGGTGTCGCGATTGCGGTTGTGGACAATCGTCGCCTGCGACGTGAATCCGCGAACTGGCCAGTCCTGGCGATACACATTGGCAAGCAGGATGTCGTCATCGCGGAAGCCTTCGCCGACGTCGTTCAGGCCCGAATTGGTGTCTTTTTCAAGCCGACGAAAGTAGGCGAAGTTGTACTGCCAGAAATTGTTTTCGCGATTGCCGAACAGGCGCACGCCGAACGGGCTGTCGTTGAACAGGAAGCCGCGAAAATCCGCCGTGAAGGGCTGGATGCCGACGCGAATGCTGTCGAAATCATAACGGGTGCCCACGTTGCGCAAATGCATATCCGCAAACGCCGC
>JBQTGY010000083.1:0-12742 GCA_052390415.1 Pseudomarimonas sp.
TCATTGCGCTGGGGTTTAACCCGGACATTTCATGAGGTCGCGTGAACATGCCTTCTTCCTGCATGAGGCAATCCGTCGAATGGGCGTGATGGACGCCGCTCCGGAGCGAGGCCAATAGCCAAAGCTACTGGCGGAGTGAGGAGCAAGTCCAGCGCGGTCAGACCGAGCGAGCTACTTTCGATTTGTCCGTTACAGTCCACTAGCACCGCGTTTTGAGTCGCGGCTCCCCTAAACCGCCGCCTTGCCCTCACAGTTGATGGATTACACTCGCGCGCTATGGCGACCGACTACCCAGACGAAACCACACAGCGCACTGCGCTCAGTCGTGGCCCCTCGTTAGGCGCACCCCGAACCGCCTGCGTGGTGGTGATTCACGGACCCGGAATCGGTAACCGGGTAGACATTGCCGACACCCGCATCAGCGTGGGCCGCTCACCGCAAACCGATCTGCACATTCCGCACGCCAGCATTTCGCGGCGCCACTGCGAATTCTGGCGCTCGGGCGACAACTATTTTGTTCGCGACCTGGGCTCCACCAATCGGACCAGACTGAACGAGTTACCGATCGAAGTGGCCGAGCTTGCTGACGGCGATCACGTGGTACTCGGTGATGTCATCCTGAAGTTCATCAGCCACAGCAGTGTTGAAGCGGGTTATCACGAAGAGATCTACCAACTCGCCACTCATGACGCGCTGACCGGTCTGTTCAATCGCCGTCAGTTCAGCGACTTGCTGGCGTCAGAAGCCGCGCGTGGCATGCGCCGTGAACCACATACCGTGCTTGCCATCATCGACGTCGACCATTTCAAGCGCATCAATGACCGCTTCGGTCACCTCGAAGGCGATGGTGTGCTCAAGAAGCTGGCTGACATCCTGCGCAGCCACGTGCGTGCAGGCGACGTGCTCGCGCGCATTGGTGGCGAAGAGTTTGCGGTGCTGATGGCCGACACCGATATCGAGCAGGCCAAGCTGTTTGCCGAACGCGTGCGCGAGGCGGTAGAAGCCTCGATATTTACACCCGGTGCCGAGCCGCAGACCATGACGGTAAGCGTAGGTCTAGCCGCGCTGAGCAAAACCCGCCGCGAGCCCACCGAATTGATGCGGGCTGCTGATCGCGCGCTGTACGCGGCGAAAGAGACCGGGCGCAATCGAGTCTGTTGCGCCCCGTGAGGGTTTGCTCGCAGATTACTTGGCGAGACGAATGAGACGAGTCCCAGTTCGCGTTGGCTGATCGGCTGGAGCTGGGCCGTGTGAATCTCACCGTCGGCGAATCGTTAAGGTCGCGCCGCCCTCCCGACGGCATGCGCTGTCGGGATTCAACCTTGTCTCTACCGATGCTTGCCGCCCTCATCCGTGAGCGACGCGGGCTCCACTCACGGAGCCCGCCGATACCGCCGATCCACATAGGCATCGATCAAGCCAACAAACTCATCCGCGATGTTTTCCCCGCGCAGGGTCACGTCTTTCTTGCCATCCACAAACACCGGCGCAATCGGCGCTTCACCGGTGCCCGGCAACGAGATGCCGATATCGGCGAACTTGCTTTCGCCGGGACCATTCACGACGCAGCCCATCACCGCCAAAGTGAGGTTCTCCGCGCCGGGATGGCTGATGCGCCACATCGGCATTTGCGCACGGACGTGATCTTGCACGCGCTTCGCCAGTTCCTGAAAAAACACGCTGGTGGTGCGGCCGCAGCCCGGGCAGGCGGTGACCAGCGGCGTGAACGCGCGCAGGCCCATGGTTTGCAGCAATTCTTGGGCGACGATGACTTCTTGCGAGCGCGAACCACCGGGCTCCGGCGTCAGCGAAATCCGAATCGTGTCGCCAATACCTTCCTGCAGTAGCACCGCCAAGGCGGCGCTGGAGGCGACCATGCCTTTGCTGCCCATGCCGGCTTCGGTCAGCCCCAGATGCAGGGCGTAGTCGCCTTGATTGGCCAGGTCGCGATACACGGCGATCAGTTCCTGCACGCCGCTGACCTTGGCTGAGAGCACGATGCGGTCCGCCGACAGGCCCAACTCAACCGCTCGTGCCGCCGAGTCAATCGCCGACCGTACCAAGGCTTCACGCATTACCGCCGCCGCATCGGATGGCTGCGCGCGGCGTGCGTTCTCGTCCATCAGTGACTGCGCAAGCGCTTGGTCCAGCGAACCCCAGTTCACGCCGATACGAACAGGCTTTGAGTAGCGCAGTGCAAACTCGATCAAGGTCGAAAACTGGCTGTCGCGCTTGCGCCCGAAGCCGACATTGCCGGGATTGATTCGATACTTGGCCAACGCTTCGGCGCAGGCAGGTTCAGCCGCAAGTAGTTGATGGCCGTTGTAGTGAAAGTCACCGATCAGCGGCACCGCGGCGCCCATGGCTTCAATGCGCTCGCGGATGCGCGGCACCGCCGCGGCGGCTTCTGCAGTGTTGACCGTGATTCGCACCAGTTCCGAACCTGCGCGAGCAAGCTCGGCGATTTGTCTGGCCGTGCCGGCCGCATCGGCGGTGTCGGTGTTGGTCATGGATTGCACGACCACCGGTGCGTCGCCGCCAATCACGACGCCGCCGACGGTGACCGCGCGACTACGCCGACGCGGCTGCGTCATCGCTGCATTCATTGGCTGGCTCATGCGACTTCGCGGGTGGCTTGCAGCAACAGAAAATCGCCGGCGTTATCGAGCACCGTGAGTTGGCTGCACTGCTCGCTGTTCTTGTCGACCAGATCGAATTCGTCCGGTGACTCGCTGCGAATGATCTCGATGCGTCGCGACAAGGTATCGAAGCTCGAGGGCGTGATCAGATTGGTCAAGCTCGATTGCGCGCCGCGCACGGGCTCGTATTCCACCGCGCGAACCGCCGGCCGTTGCAGCCCAGTGCCGTCGATACTGCGAATGCCGACCGCGCGCGCGCGCCTGGCCAACAGCGCAACACCCGCGTCGACGCCACCGTCCTTGCTGTAACGCAACCACCGGATGGCACCAATCATCCAGCGCCGACTTTCGCCGTCGCCGTCCACGGCAAGACCCAACACTTCGCCCACTCGGGCACGAACGTTTTCCTCTTTCGGCCAGCGCACACGATAGCCGCCCAGACTTTGGTCCAGAACCTCCACCCGCACGACATTGCTGCGCACCGACTCACCTGCGCCCTGCGACCACGCCGCTCGGTCGCGTTCACCCACTTGGGTGGCCATTCCGGTTTGCAGCATGAAGGTGTCGAAGTCCATCCCTCCCGCCAGGCAATAGTGCAACCCCGCCAAGCCGATCACCGATTCCAGACTGTGCCCGGCGTCGATCCGAGTTGCAGTGCGCGCAGTCGCAGTGCCCCAGCCTTGCCGCAGGCGCCGCAACAGCTCGACCGTACTTTCGATCGAACGCCCATTTTTCATGCGGATGGAAAGCGGCCCAAGCTTGGAGCCGCCAAGCGGTCCTTCCAGCAGTTGCCTGGCACCGTCGAGGTCCAACCAAAGCAAGCGGCCTTCCGCGCGAGCGCGTTCTTCCGGAATGTAGCCGGGGCCACTATCGCCATCCAGCGGGACGGCAAAATGATCAGCGCCCTTTTGTTGTGCGTGAAGCGTCAGGTAAGTCGCGAGATCGCGCGCTACCGGCCAAAGTTCTGCCTGGTCACGCTGACTGAATCGATACGGGTTGGACAGGGCGATCAACAGGGCTTGGCCGTACAGCTGCGAGGCGGAAAGTGACTGGTGCTCGACCGACTCCTCGACCGCCTTGTCTTCCAGCTTTTGGCTGCGAGCAAAATCAAACAACGCATGCAAGGTGCTCCACGACGCATCGTTGGGCGCACTGTACAAAAAGTAGGCCCGCATCAGCAGTCGCGACTGATGGAACAAAGCGCGCTCCAGGGCTTGCGCCACGGCGCCACCGCGCAAGAACGGAATGGCCCCCGCGGGGCCACATAACTCGACGACTGCGAGGCGATAGCCGAATGCCATCTCCTCCTCAAACGCACGCAGTTCGGCCACCGCACGAGCCTTTGCGGGTGGCAGCGGCAAGGTGCCGCCCTGGGCTTGGCTGTCCAGCAGCTCGATGGCTTCAAGCACGGCGGGTCGAATGACTTCCAATGCGGCCAATCGTTGGCCCGCATCCAGTCGAAGTTCGCGCATGTCCTGCAGCGCATTGATCAGCTGATGGTGCGCAACCGCTTGATTGGCCCGTGGCAGGGCCGATACCCAAGCCTTGACACGCTTCGGATCGGTCGCAAATGACCGGCTGTCGGGAACGCGGCGAGCCGTCAACCCTTCACCCAGCCGGCGATATTCCTGACTCATTGCAAACACTCCAGCGGATCTTTCTTGTCATTCATCACGTGCGAACAGGCCTTTTCAAGTCTTGCCAGCGTGGCGATCGTCGGCTGCGAACCGATGTCCGGATTCACGACCAGCAGGCCCGGTGTGACTCTGGGCAGCTAGCTTAGCTGGCAGATGGTGAGGATGGCGATTGCGGTCACAACATCGACGCCGATTTGGGGTTATGGAACCGCCTATGCCGCTGCTATGATCGGTGCCGGGGATTCAATGGGGAGTGCGCGAGATGGCGGAGCGCTACCGCATCGCAGTAGTTGGGTCAGGTCCGGGCGGGCTTTCGGCGGCGGCACGCGCCGCCGAGCGCGGCATCCCGCATATCCTGCTCGAGGCCGAGCAGAACCTGTCCAACACCATTTACCGCTATCAAAAGGGTAAGCACGTGATGGATGAGCCCGGCATTTTGCCCTTGCGCTCACCCGTGCCCTTCAAAGCCGGCAGCCGCGAGGAGATCCTGGGCGCTTGGGACGAAGGCGCCGCGCGCCTGAAGATCAATGTGCGTCACGGCGCTGAAGTGACGGCGATCAAGAAGCAGCCAGAAGGCCACTTCGTCATCAACTTTACCGGCGGCTCGGTAGAAGCCGATTCCGTGGTCATGGGCATCGGCCTGCAGGGCAACATTCGCAAGCTCGGGGTTCCCGGCGAAGATCTGCCGTTTGTGCAGTATCAGCTGGACGATCCCGAAGAATATTCGGGCGAAACGATCGTTGTGATCGGCGCAGGCGATGCAGCGATCGAGAACGCGATCGCTTTGTCCAAACAAAACGAGGTCATCATCGTCAATCGCCGCGACGAGTTCGCGCGCGCCAAACAGGGCAACCTGGACGGCATCCTGAAGGCCATCGAAGACGGCGTCGTCCAGTGTTTTTACGGTGCCGGCCCGGACAAGGTCGAAGCCTTGAGCGTCGGTCGCAAGCCAGGCCGGCTGACCCTTTCAACCTCCAAGGGCCGCGCACAGATCATGGTCGACCGCATCATCGGTCGACTCGGTGCGACCGCTCCCCGCGGCTTTGTCGAGAGCTGCGGAGTGAAGTTTCCGAACAAGGATCCGGCCTCGGTGCCGGCAATCAGTTCGCAGTACGAATCCAACGTGCCAGGTCTATACATCGTTGGTGCGCTCGGCGGTTACCCGCTGATCAAGCAGGCGATGAACCAAGGCTACGAAGTTGTCGAATACATCATGGGCGACAAGGTCGAGCCCGCAGACGAGCCCTTGCTGCGCGCCAAATGCGACAGCATGCCGGGTTTCACCAGCGTGGAAGCGGCTCTGAAGCGAATTCAGGACAACGTTCGGCTGCTCTCGCACATCACACCGCTGCAGTTGCGCGAGTTCATGCTCGACTCCGATATCCGCACGCCGAAGCCCGGCGAACCGGTATTTGAGCGTAACGACTACACCAACAGCTTTTACTGCATCGTAGAGGGCACGGTTGAGGTCGAGATCAATGCCGAAACCAAGCAGCGCATCACCCTGGGCAAGGGCGAATTCTTTGGTGAGATGAGTTTGATCTCGGGCCGCCGACGTTCTGCGAGCGTTTTCGCAGGCCAGAACGTGGTGTTGGTGGAAACGCCGCGTCGTTCAATGAACAAGTTGATCAACTCGGTGGGTGCCGTCAAACGCGACATCGATCTCGTTTTCATTACTCGCGCCATCCAGCAGCGCTTCGCCCCGGGGACACGCGCCGCCGATTTGGCCGACATCGTCGCCGACGCCGAGATCAAGCGTTTCCAGGCCGATGAAGTGCTGTTCAGTGAAGGCGATGAAGGCGACTCGTTGCACTTGGTGCGGATCGGTTCGCTGACCATCTCGCGCACCATCGGTGGCAAAGAAATAGTTCTATCGTACGTACAAGCCGGCAACTACGTCGGCGAAATGGCGCTGATGGGCGACTCCAAACGTTCGGCTACAGCCCGCGCGGCGGTCACCACAGAGACCATTCGCCTGAGCGCCGACAGCTTCAAGAAGTTGCTGGCCCGTGATCCGTCCCTGCGCCTGCGTTTGCAGGGCGAGTATCGCCTGCGTACTGCCGCCAATCTGGCCATGCAATCGGCGGGCAGCGGCGGCGATGTGATCAGTTTCTTGATGCAACAGGGCGTCGGCGAAGCCACCGACGTACTGCTCATCGACGAATCCCTTTGCGTCCGCTGCGACAACTGCGAGAAAGCGTGCGCGGAAACCCACGGCGGCACCTCGCGTCTGGATCGCGAGGCAGGCCCAACGTTTGCCTCGGTGCATGTGCCCACTTCGTGCCGCCATTGCGAACATCCCCACTGCATGAAGGATTGCCCGCCTGACGCGATCCGACGAGCCCCGGATGGCGAGGTGTTCATCGGCGACAACTGCATTGGCTGCGGCAATTGCGAGCGCAATTGTCCGTATGGCGTGATTCACATGAGCGGCAAGAAGGGCAAGAAACCAGGCCTGCTCTCTTGGCTCATGTTCGGTGCTGGCACCGGTCCGGGTGAAGCGCCGTATGCAAAAGATGGCAAGGCAAGTGAGAAGAAAGCAGTCAAATGCGATATGTGCAAAGGCATTTCCGGCGGTCCGGCCTGTGTTCGTTCCTGCCCGACCGGCGCGGCAATCCGCATTTCGCCGGAAGATCTGATCAGCTACGCGCAGGCACGGCGATGAGCGCCGCACTGGTGAGTGCCGTAAAGATGAGTGCTGCTTTGATGAGTGCTGCTTTGATGAGTGATGTTCTCAAGCGATCGGGAGCCGATCACCATGCATGAGTCTCCGCTGACTTTTGGTGGCTATCGTTACCTGTGGGTGGCGTTGGCTGTGAGCCTGCTCGCCCTGCTCGCGTATGTCGTGCACACGCCGCTGGGTGCGCCGCCCAACGGCGGGACATGGCTTGGCTACAGCCTGGGAACGCTGGGCGCACTGTTGATCCTGTGGTTGCTCTGGTTCGGGATTCGCAAGCGCCGCTATCGTGGTGGTGTAGGCACGCTACGCGGCTGGCTTTCGGCCCATGTGTACCTCGGCACCGCGCTGATCCTGATCGGCTTGCTGCACAGCGGTTTCCAGTTTGGCTGGAATGTTCACACCTTGGCCCTGGTGTTGATGCTGGCGGTGATTTTCTCCGGATTCTTTGGCGTATTCGCGTACCTTCGATACCCGGCGCTGATGACGCGCAATCGCGAAAATGCAACTCGCGATGCAATGCTGGAAGAAATCACTGAACTCGACCAGAACGCGCTGATGCTGGCCGATGCCGTCGATCCCAAGATCCACGCGATCGTGCTGCGCTCGATCAGCCGCACTGTGCTCGGCGGTGGTGTCTGGGCGCAGTTGACCGCGCACGATGGTTCGGCGGCGGCGTTGGAGAGCCTGCGCGCTGCGGCCAAGGAGCGCGAGAAAGGACCCGCCAACAAGAAGGGCGACAGCGGCCAAACCATGGTGATGATGGTCGACTTTCTCGCCGGACAAGCATCCACCGACAAACAATCCGAAGCGCTGCGCAAGTTGATCGATCTGCTCAGTCGCAAGAAGACGCTGGCAGAGCGCGTCGCCCGCGACATCCAATTGCAAGCGTTGATGGAGATTTGGTTGTATATCCACGTGCCGCTGTCGGTGGCACTGTTGGGGGCGTTGACTGCCCACATCGTCGTCGTTCTCTTTTACTGGTGAGGTGACCCATGCGTTGGCTCATCAGAAAAGTCGCGAAGAAGGGTAAGGGTCAGGTCAGCTTCGAGGAGGACGTCCACTACGGTGACGTGCTCACGATCGGTCGCGGCGCCGATCAAGCCGTTTTCCTCAGCGACTTGCGCGCAGCGATCGAGCATGCGCGAGTCACTGCGCTCGGCGGCAACAAGTACAAAGTCGAGTCTCTGATCACCGCCGGCATTCGAATCAACGGCGCGATTCAAAAGACAGTAACGCTTGGGCCGGGTGGACAGATCGAGATCGGCGGCACGAGAATCGAACTGCTGGCCGCTCCGCAGGATTACGACGCGGGCGTTGAAATCAGTGCCATCGACAAGGCAGAACTTGCCGCCGAGAAGGAGAAGTCGCGCAAACCGACTTCGTTATCGGAGACCTGGCTGTCGCGGCGCATGCCAGCGTGGGTGCTGCTGATAGCAACCGTGTTGCTGTTTCTGGTGTTGCCGATGGCGGCGCATTACAGCCAGTCCGTTTCCAACGTGTTGAGCGCGACGCCTCTGCCCTCGCGCGATTCATGGTCAGCTGGAACGCTGGCGAGTGCGCACCATTTCTTTGGCAGCGACTGCAAGGCTTGCCATAGTGAAGGCACCAAATGGGTAAAGGACGCTGATTGCCTGACATGTCATGGCGAGACCACCAAGGCCCACGCTGATCCGGCAGTTTTCAACCTGCCTGCGCTTGGCGAAGCGCGTTGTGCGCACTGCCATCGCGATCACAACGGCAAGAACGGATTGGTTCGTGAAGACCAAGCCCTCTGCGCCGACTGCCACATAGGTCTGAGCACCAGCAGCGGTGGCGCCAGCAAATTGGTCGATGTCAGCGACTTCGGGCTCGACCACCCCGAATTCAAAGTCTCGCTTCCGGCGTGGGATAGCAGCGGAAAATACACACCACAACGTGTGGCACTAAGCCCGGACGTTGAGGAAAACTCGGGCCTCAAGTTCCCCCATGACGTGCATCTGAATGTCGAAGGCTTGAACGCGCCCAGCGGCACACGGAAGCTGGATTGCGCAAGTTGTCATGTACCTGATGCCGGCAACGCGATCATGAAACCGGTCGACTTCGAGACCATGTGTCAGGACTGCCACGCCCTCACCTTTGACGTCACTCAGCCAGAGCGACAGGTGCCCCACGCTCGCATTCAAGAAATCATCTACATGCTGGATGAGTTCTACGCCAACCGCGCGTTGCAGGGCGATGTTCAGGATGCCGCTGCTCCCGAGTCGCTGCGGGTGCGTCGACGGCCGGGTCAGGCACCGACGCCGGCCGAGCGCCAGCTTGCGCTGACCTGGGCGCGCGACAAGGCGCGGCAAGTGGGCGAGAGTTTGTTCACGGGCCGCGCCTGCACCGTATGTCACGCCGTGACGCCGGGAAGAACCGCTGAGGAGCCGTGGATGGTGGCGCCTGTTCGTGTCGCTGGTGTGTGGTTTCCGAAGTCGCGTTTTGATCATGGCAGCCATACCACCATGGTTTGTGCGGACTGCCACAAGGCACGCGAATCAGATGCCAGCACCGATTTGCTGTTACCGGACATCGCCAGTTGCAAGACCTGTCACGCAGGCGAATCAGGCGGCCATGACAAGCTGGAATCGGGTTGCATCACCTGCCACGGTTATCACGAAGCTCCGCACCTGCTGCAAGTTGACCTGCAGAAACCCAAATGATCGCAAAGCCAATTGATCTCACAGCCAATTGATTTCAACACCAAGTCATCGCAACGCTCAGGTAATCTGCATCGAGCTACTTGTTTTATTTCCAACCAATTCGCCTGCTCAAGCGCTAGTCGACTGAGCTATCATCCAACCGTCGGTGGGGGATCGCCGGCAGTAGGGACCAACGAACCTCGGGGAGGGTTCAGGACCATGTCGAGTGTGCGTATTAGTCTGCTAGCTGCAACGCTGGCAATGACACTTGGGGGCTGCAGCGGCAGCAGCAATACCGGCGACACTGCTGGCACTGCGCCACCGCCACCGCCTGCGAGCGGTTCTGACGACAGCGGCTGCATAGGCAGCTGCGCCAACGCAGCCTCATTTTTGACCACAGCTGAGGTCAATCAGGTGATAGCGCAAGCGGTCGCCGAGGCGACAGCACGTAATCAGCGCGCGGTCATCGCGGTGACTGATCGCGTCGGCAATGTGCTCGGTGTGTACCGCATGACGGGCGCGCCAGTCACGGTCAGAATCGGCACCGATCGTGGCGTCGTAGGGGGTCTGGAAAATCTGGGCGTTCCAACTGAACTGGCGGCAATCGCGAAAGCTGTCACAGGTGCGTATTTGTCGTCCGAGGGCAACGCCTTCAGCACACGCACCGCCAGCCAAATCGTGCAGGAGCACTTTTTGCCGGGCGAGTTCGGTGGTCCATCGGGTCCTCTGTTCGGCGTCCAGTTCAGCCAACTGCCTTGCTCGGACTTTGTTACTCGCGCCGGCACCGCCATTGGACCGGGTCCCCAACGTTCACCCTTGGGTCTGTCGGCTGATCCAGGTGGCTTTCCGCTCTACAAGGCGGGCGTGCCCGTTGGCGGCATCGGCGTCGCAGGTGCTGATCCCGACTACACGTTGGATCGCACCGTAACCGATCGCGATCTCAATCCCGACGAACTCATCGCCCTCGCCGCAACCTTCAACTTCGCACCGCCGCTTGACCGGCGTGGTGACCGTATCACTGCCGATGGCAAGACATTCCGCTTCAGCGATGCCGAGTTTGCGGATTTGACCGTGGCCGGCGGCACTGCGGGCAATCTTGCGACAGCAGGAGCGCAGACGGCCGTGCCGGCGTACTTCGGCGGCTCCGTTCGCGCGGGCACGGTGTTTGGAACGCCGGCCTCTGGCTTCCGTCCCGACACCACGCTTTTTCCAGGTCGTGACGCCTTCGTTTTGGTCGACGCAGCCGGCGCTCAGCGCTACACGCCAATTGCAGGCACCGACGGCACTGGCGCGATTACAGCCGAAGAAGCCCGGGTCGTCGTTGATGAAGCGCTCGCCATTGCCAATGCAGCGCGGGCGCAGATTCGGCGGCCACTGGGCACCCCGGCGCGCGTCAGCATCAGCGTGGTGGACACCAACGGTGCAGTCCTCGCCTTTGCGCGCACCCGTGATGCACCGGTATTTGGCGCGGATGTTTCACTACAGAAGGCGCGTAGCGCAGCGTTTTACTCGGGTGGTTTTGCGGCAGCAGATTTGACCAGCCGGCCCGAAGTGGCCTACTTCAATGGTGCACTGCTGCCGAGCGCGGCAGCACCAACAAGTTTCAACCTGACCGTTGTCGGGCGCGCACGCATAGGCGAATTCACGACACGCCTGCGCGACTTCGCGGAGACTCAAACGCTGCTGGGAGACGGCGCCGTCAGCTTCAGTAATCGCGCGGTTGGCAATCTGGCGCGGCCCTACTACCCCGATGGCATCGTAAGCACGCAGGCAGGGCCGTTCAGCCGCCCGTTCGATCAGTGGAGCCCATTCCACGACGGCATGCAGCTCGATCTGGTCTACAACGCACTTGCCTTCCATGTTGCCCATTACGTCAATCAGCTGGGGCTGCCCATCACCCTCGCCGGCGCGCCGTTCGCGCCCGCGCCGAGTGCCGCCAACCCGGTGCCCGTTGCCGATCCTGCGCCGGGTAGTTGCACGGGTTTGAACCGACTTGCCAACGGCATCCAGATTTTCCCTGGCAGCGTGCCGATTTATCGTGGTGATCGTCTCATCGGAGCGATTGGTGTTTCCGGTGACGGCATCGATCAGGACGACATGGTCTCGTTTCTGGGATTGCACAACGCAGGCGTGCGGCTGAACACGGGCATCGGCAATGCACCGATTGCACGTCGTGCCGACCAACTCGTGGTGCGCGGAGCGCGTCTGCGCTACGTGCAGTGCCCGCAGTCGCCGTTCATCGGCACCGATCAACAAAACGTTTGCGGAGGCAAGTGAGATGCGCTCTTTCAACTCGCCCCGCCGCTACTCAATCCGTCTGCTTGGTTGCGCGCTAGGTCTAGCTTTGGGCACCCTCGCAGTTCCCGCCTCGGCTAACGTCATCGAGCCGACGTGGCTCGAGTGGACGGGGTTGCTACCGGCTGTCAGTTACGACCCTGCAAAGGCGACCATTCCGCGCCGTCGCCCGGGTCACCCGGTTACCACGATCACCGAACGCGAATTGCAGAACCCGAACGCGATCAACCCAGCGCCGGTAGACGCCGCCGGAGAGTTTCTGGCTCTGCCAGATCGTTGGCGGATCATGGAGGCGCTCGGCTTCAAGTTTCCTTGGTATGACCCCTACAACCAGAACATCTGGAAGGGCGACAAACCAATGAAGATCCCGTTCCTGAAAGGGAACGACTGGTTCTTCAGCTTGCTCGGAATTTCCGACACCATCATCGAACCGCGTTCGATTCCGACGCCTGTCGGACCACAGGCAAGTGATGAGCCAGGTGCGCTGGACATCTACTCCGGCATCGATCAAACCATATTTGCGCAGACTTTCCTGGCTGGAATCATCCTGTTCAAAGGCGACACCATCTTCAAGCCACCTGCGCACGAATTCCGCTTGACCCTGGGCCTGCAGTACAACCGGGTTGAGACCGACGACGTTCGCGCTTTGGAAATCGATCCGCGCCGTGGCCGAGTTCGCACCGATACCTTTGTTGCCGTGCAGGAACTGTTCTACGACAAACATTTGCGCGACGTATCGGATCGTTACGACTTCGACTCGATCCGCATCGGCATCCAGCCGTTTTCGAGCGATTTCCGCGGTTTCCTGTTTCAGGATTTGCAGTTCGGCGT
>JBQTGY010000084.1:0-30193 GCA_052390415.1 Pseudomarimonas sp.
ATGTCCGAGCACATGGATGTGCGAGTTCGCGCCGGCCCGAGACCGGCGAGCAGCGCAGGGTACTGAGCGAAGCGAAGCGCGATGCTCGGGTCGCCTTTCTTTTGGTTACTTTTCTTTGGCGAAGCAAAGAAAAGTGACTCGGCTGCCGCTGACCGAGCGCAGCGAAGGCCGGGGCGAAGCCCCGGAAGCAGACAAAACCGTGCGGCAAGCAATCAGGCAGCGAGAGAAGCGCTCAATTCGGCCAAGGGAGTTCGCCAGAACGTCGCGCGCGTTCAGAAGCGCCCTCATTCATCCAACGTAAAATCAAACCTCTGCAACGCCCGAATCGACTTGCTGCTAGGCTCAAAACGCCACTGTTCCAGTGCCTTGATCGACTCGCGTTCGAACACCCCCAGCGGCTCAGCGGCGAGGACCTTGATGTCGCTGACGCTGCCATCGATACCGATGGTGAACCCCATATGCACCCAGCCTACGGTGCCCTGGCGCATGGCGCGGGGCGGAAACACCGGCGGGCGGCTGCTGACCAGCGGCGGTAGTTCCTGCGGATCGGTGCTCTTCAAGCCGGCACGGGCTGCCGTCAATGCGTTCTTGTGATTGGTGCGGTATTGGGCAACGGTGGGCGAATTTGGCTGGGTTTTTTCGAGCATGCTCAGAATGCGTCCAGCGTCGATGAGCTCGCCGTTGGTAAGCGCTTGTTCGACACGCGCGAGACCAGCACGGAACATCTCGTTCAGGGCGTAATCCGCCTGCTGCTTGGGTCCGCTGCCCGACATCGAATCGGTGAGCCGGCGGACCTTGGGGTCCAAGCCTGCATCGTCCTGCTCAGTCACTTGGATGAACAACTCAAAGGCGTTGCCTTCGGGCGGATCGAACAACTTGCCCGCCGCCTGCGCTTCCTTCGCTTTGGCGAGCAATTGCTCGACCTTGCTGCCGCCGGCGGCACCCGCCTGAGCCAAGCAAGTCGACGCCCAAACAAGCGCCAAGCAGGTTAGGAAGAGGGAAATGACGGTGTTTCGACGCGGCAACCACATGCGCTCGACCCCCAGTTAGAACGACGTGAAGACAATAGCAGCTTGCAGCCACGCCAGCGCCGCGACAAGTCAAGAAACTTTCCAAGCCCACTGCCAGCCACGCCGCCTCCCGCGACAACGCAAGCGCTAGCCCGCGATCGGTTGCGGGGCGGATGGCAAGGCGTGACGAACGATCCGCGCCAGCACGCCGCCGTACTGCCGCCAGAAGCCGCCGCTGTTGTAGTACACACCGTAGCGCGCACAGATTTCGCGCACCTTGGGGGCGATCTCAGCGTAGCGCGGCGCCGGCATGTCGGGAAACAGATGGTGCTCGATCTGATGACTGAGATGGCCGCTCAAGAGGTGGAACAGCCGCCCACCTTCCAGATTGCTGGAACCCTGGATCTGTCGCAGGTACCACTGCCCTTGGCTTTCGCCTTCAACCTCGGCACGCGTCCAGGTGTGCACGTGTTCGGTGAAGTGGCCGCAGAAGATGATCGCGTTGGTCCACAGATTGCGGATCAGATTCGCCAGCAGGTTACCGAGCAGGACGCGCGGCCATTGCCAGAATGCCAACGCCGGAAACAGCACGTAATCCTTGAACAGCTGCCGCCCTGCCTTGCGCAGGAACGGCCGCATGCGCTCACTGAACTCTGCGCGACTCATCCGCCCCTTCACGAAACGACCGATCTTGATGTCGTGAACCGCCACGCCCCACTGGAAATTGGCCGCAAGAATCAGATAGTAGAAAGGCTGCAGCAAGGTCGAAGGTGTCCACTTCTGCGCCTCGGTCAAACGCAGCATGCCGTAGCCGAAGTCGTGATCCTTGCCAATGATGTTGGTGTGATCATGATGTTCGACATTGTGCGAATGCCGCCAGTGATCGCCGTCGCAGACGATGTCCCATTCGTAGGTCTGTGAGTTCAACGAAGCGTCGTTCATCCAGTCGTATTGACCGTGCATGACGTTGTGGCCCACTTCCATGTTCTCGATGATCTTGGCCATCGCGAGACTGATCACGCCCAGCACCCAGCTGATCGGCCCCCAGCCGAACATCAGCAAACTGCGACCGGCAATGGCTGAGCCTTGAGCGACACCACGGATGCGCCGAATGTGGGCGGCATCGGCGCTGCCGAGTTTGGCCATGGTTTGCTTGCGCAAGTCGGTGAGTTCCGCCTCGAAAGCAATCAGTTCAGACGGGCTGAGTCGGGTCTTGTGGTTCATGAGCAGCATGTCATCCGATTGGAATGTAGAACGGTTTGGATCGGGTCCTGCTCCCTTCCCGGGGTTCGGGGAGGGGTTAGGAAGTACATCGCTTCGTTTGGCGGTCATGGCAGCCCGCTTTTTTCACGATTCCCAGTGTTCACGCGCCATGACCGTCAGATTGCGAGGTCAACGGCGCTATGCGGCGTCGAAATGCAGAGTTGGATCAGCGCTTCGCCTGGCCCGGAGATCTCGCCAGTCAGCAGATTGCGCACCGTGCCGCTGCGCTTGCTGCACTGGCAGGTGCGGCAAATGCCGCGGCGGCAGCCGAATCGCGGCTTCAGACCGGCGGCCTCGGCCGCCTCCAGCAGACTTTGTCCGGCAAGCGCAGTGAACAGTTGTTTCGTTTCCGAAGTGCTCACGGAGTGGCGCGCGGCATCGGCGTCAACCGTGGCCGCACGACGACCGAAGCTCTCACTTTGCAACTGCTCGGAGATACCGGCGCGGGCGTACATGGCCCCCACCATCTGCATGAAATCGGCGGGGCCGCACAACAGGGTTTCGCATTCCTGCCAGACCGGAACGTGGTGGGCGATGCTTGCCGCGTCCAACCGTCCGTCGACGCCGCTGGCGTGCAGGTTCAGGTTCAGCGCCGGCCATGCTGCTTTGAGCGCGCGCAACTCGTCGGCAAAGATCGTGGTCTCGGCGCAACGACCGCAGTGCAGCACGTGGACTTCGCGCTTCGTCGGGCGCGTCGCCATGGCCTGCAGCAAGGACATCATCGGCGTGACCCCACTGCCGGCGCAGAGCAGCAGCAACGGGCGAGTTGATTCAGTGGGCGCAAACTCGCCCTGCGCCTTGCTCAAACGCACCACAGCTCCGGCGATTAGCGCGTGTGCGGCAGTTGAGACAGGGCCGTCGGTCTGCTGCCGGATCGTCAGCCGCAGCAAACCATCGCTGCGCGGTGCCGCCGACAGGCTGAAGCAACGCGAGTGCTGGGCGCCATCGATGTCGAGGGTCAACAAGACGTGTTGTCCCGGCTGAAAGCTGCCGAAGCGACGATTGGGTTTGAGCCACAGACTGCGCACGCCAGGTGCCTCGTCAACCACGCGTTTGACCTTGGCGCGCGGCTCGGCCCATGACCAGTTCGGGCTGATCGCGGTGGTCAGCCGATCCCAGGCCTGCGGCTGGTTGAAGGGTGCCAGCAGCGGATTACTCAGCAGCCGGCGCATGGAAGAGCGCTTGATCGGGACGGAGACTTGCAAGGAGTTCATGGCGATCTGCGCATTTACGGTGAACATATGTTTACTCAAATGTTCTAGAGCGTCTACTCAACAGCGCGATGCCGTCATCGAAAACAGGCCGACCACCTATACTTTGCTGCGGTCTTCGGTGCCGCTCGGGAGTCCGGATTGCCAGCAGTCACCCCAACCACTGCGCGTACCAGCGAAGAACCGTCGCCCTCGCGAGGGGAGTTGAAAGAGCGCACGCGGCAACGCCTGATCGATGCCGCATTGGCCCTGATCGGCGGCGGCAGCGGCTATACCGCGCTCAGCCTGCGTGAAATCACTCGCCAGGCCGGCGTGGCACCGGCGGCGTTTTACCGGCATTTCAAGGATCTCGACGAACTTGGCTTGGCCTTGGTCGAAATGGGCGGCGTCACCCTGCGTCGATTACTGCGCGAAGCCCGTCGTGATGGCATCCCACCTACCGACATGCTGCGTGGCTCGGTGCAGATCTATCAGCGCTTCGTCGCCAGCCGCAGCGAAGTCTTCCGCTTCATCGCCCGCGAACGGGGCGGCGGCTCACGCGCCATCCGCAACGCCATCCGCACCGAAGAAAGCCACTTCGCTTCCGAAATGGCCCAGGACCTGCGCGCACTCGGCACCCTGCCCGACTTGTCCTCCGCGACCCTGCAAATGATCTGCGGCCTGATCGTCACCACCATGCTCAACGCGGCCTCCGACATCCTGGATGTGCCCGGTGGCCGTCCGAAACAAGAGCAAGAACTGCTGGAGAATTTTGTGCGGCAGTTGCGGGTGATCTTGCTCGGCGCGAGTCGCTGGCGGGAGATTTAGCGGGTCGTCGGTTCGCGCTGACGGCAATGTTCGTCATTCCGGTGTAGGCCGGAATCAGGCTTCTCACGCTTCACTCGCTTTTGGATGGCCCTCCGCCGGGTTTCGTCCACCTCAGCGAACCAAATCCCTAACCCACCTCCACCCACACCGGCGTGTGATCACTGGGCCGCTCCCACGTGCGCGGCAAGCGATCGATGCCCGCGGCGCTGCACCTGGCCTTCAGCGAATCCGATACCAACGCCAGATCAATGCGCAATCCCAGATTGCGACGGAAGCCCGCGGCGCGATAGTCCCACCAGCTGAACTGTCCCGCTGCATCCGAATGCAGGCGGAAGCTGTCGTGCAAGCCCAAATCGAACAGCCGCCGCAGGGCAGTCCGTTCGGCGATGGAAGTCAGGATGCTGTCGTCGTTCCAGACTACCGGATCGTGCACATCGCGGTCATCGGGGGCGATATTGAAGTCACCCAGCACGCAAAGATCCGGATGCTTGGTCAGCTCAGCGCCGATCCACGCGTGGGCCGCGTCCAGCCAACTCAGTTTGTAGGCGTACTTGTCGGTGCCCACTGCCTGTCCGTTGACGACGTACAGATTGATGATCCGCACGCCGCTCACCGTGGCGGCAATCACGCGCTGCTGGGGATCGGCAAAGACGGGATTGCCGATCTGCACGTCGGTGATCGCACTGCGCGCCAGAATCGCCACACCGTTGTACGTTTTCTGTCCGACGAAGGCGCTGCGCCAGCCGCGCTCCAGCAAGGCGTCCTCAGGAAACTTGCTGTCTTCCAACTTGGTCTCCTGCAGGCAGACCACGTCGGGCTTGGCTTCGTCCAACCATTGCAGCAGGTGTGGCAGGCGCACGTTGAGAGAGTTCACGTTCCAGCTGGCGATGCGCATAAAACACTCCGCAATGAAGTCTCGACACGTTGGCTCCGAGCTTAGCCTGCTCGCTTTATCATCGACAGATGTCGAACAGCCAACTACGCGCCATTGCCCTCAACTGCGCCACCGCAGCGCTGGCTCCCTTGCTGCTGTTGCAGGGTCGAAGGGTGCGCAGACGTACGCCCAAGCTCGCTGAGCCTCCCGGCGCCCGACGCGGTGAATCGTTCGACGGTCGACCCCTGCGCTTGCTGATTCTGGGTGACTCGGCGGCAGCGGGCGTTGGCGCCAGCAGTCAGGTCAACGCGCTGAGCGGACAGCTGGTCGCCCGACTCAGCCCGCAGCACGCCTTGCACTGGCAGCTGCTGGCAGAGACCGGCCGGCGCGCGCGCGATGGTCTGCTTGCTCTGCAGCGCGAGCCCTCTTTGCGCTGTGATGTCGCGCTCACTTCGCTGGGCGTCAACGATGTCACCGCGCTGGCATCTGCCAGGCAGTTTCACGTCGATATGCAAGCCGTGATCATGCGTTTGCGCGAACACGCGGGCGCCCGCCTGATCCTGTTGTCCGGGCTACCGCCGATGGGCGAATTTCCCGCATTGCCACAGCCCCTGCGCTGGCGTCTGGGCCAGCAGGCGCGCTTGCTGGATCAAGTGCTCAGACGCCTCGCCGCAACACACGCGGACTGTCGCCACCTGCCGTTCGGACCCTTGCCCAGCGCCGCCTTGCTGGCCAGCGATGGCTTTCATCCCGGCCCGCAGGCTTATGCACTTTGGGCGGAGAGCGCGGTGCAACAAATTGCCCGTTGGCAACAAATCGAGGGCTCGGCTTCAGGTCGGCCGTGATGCCTTGGCGAGAATCGGGTCGGCAAGGGGCGAGGTCGTCTACGCCATCGGGGTTGCGCTAAAGTCCCGGCAGTTTTCACGCCCTGTGCCGTCATGACTTCCATCGCACTTCGAATTGCAGTTTTTTTCGTCTTGCTGGCCGCCTGCGTGGCTGGCTACGGTGTTGCACGAGCCAGCGATAGCCCCAGGATTGATCCCATCACGCTGACCGTGCTGGCGTTGACCGGCTCAGCCGATGGGGAAGACGTCACCCAGGTCGTCTACTTTCATGCCGCCGGCGTCGACTTCCAGTTAGGCGGCGATGGCGATGAAGTGGGTGCCTTGCAACAACTGATCATCTACCAGCCGCAAGAAGACGATGCGACGCCTTACCCGCGGATCACGCTCACGCGCGGCCAGCGGTTTTTGCCGGATCAGGTATACAGCTCGGAAGACGGCAGCCTGCTTGTGGTTGGCCTGCAACTGCGCAAGCAACGGCAGTGGTGGGTGATCGACACGCAGACAGTCAAGGTGATTGCGGAGTTGCGGCCGCGGCAGGTCGTCATCACCGACGCGACCGCACGAATCAGCGAAGGCAGTGACGTTTTGCGAGCCGCGATAACGCGGGTGGTGCCCCTGCAAGCCTGGCAAAGGCTGCTGTGGGCCGAGGATCAGACGGCCGTGCTCGACGCGCGGCAGATCGCCGATGACTGGCTGCAACAGGTTCCGACCGCTGACTTTGATGCCGCTGCGTTGGCTCTGGCCCGTGAGCTGTTGGCGGCGGAACCGCAGCCGATCGATGCGCGGAAGTTGTTGGGCAACTGGCGCGTGCGGTCACTGCAAACCAACACACTGGGCGCTTATCTGTATGGCTTTTTCAATGCTGAGATCAGCCAACGCGACGAGTTCTTGCAACTGCGCAAGAGCAGCGGCTCGCAACGCCGACTAGGCCTGCTGTACCCGGTTCGTGATGAGCCAACGACGATGGTGTTTCTGGGCGCAAGCTCGGTCAACGAGGAGCCACAGGTGGGTTATAGCCGGGGCTATTCCGGGGTGAATGCGCCAGAGCGCTTGTCTTCCGACTCGGTGGGACGTTTCTTTCAGCTCGGGTCAGACCGCCTTTTGCTGATTCTGGATCCGCAGTGGGGCCAGGGCTTTGAACTTTATGAGCTCAAGCGGCCTTAGGTCCAATCGCTAAAATCTCGGCGTGAGTTATCTGCTGATCTGCTCGGTCGCCCTGCTTGCTTCGGGGCTGACCTTCTTCTCGGGGTTCGGGCTCGGCACCTTGTTGTTGCCCGCGTTCGCGCTGTTCTTTCCGCTTGAACACGCCATCGCGATGACCGCCGTGGTGCATTTGTTGAATGGCGTTTTCAAGTTCGGCTTGCTCCGCCACGAGGTGGATTGGCCGGTGGTCTGGCGGTTTGCATTGCCGGCAATGTTGGCGGCCCTGGCGGGCGCGTGGCTGCTGGCTCGGCTCGGCAGCTTGCCGGTGCTGCTTCGCTACCAGTTGATCGACCACGATTTGGCGATCACGCCCATCAAGCTGGTCATCGGCCTGACTCTGCTGGTATTTGCCCTGATTGAACTGGCACCCACCACCAAGAATGTGGCGTTTGCCCCGAAGTGGTTGCCGCTGGGCGGTGCGATCAGTGGCTTCTTCGGCGGCTTGGCCGGCATGCAGGGCGCGTTGCGCAGCGCATTCTTGCTGCGTCTGGGGCTGCGCAAAGAAGCGTTCATTGCCTGCGGCGTGGCGTGCGCGCTGCTCATCGATGTGGCGCGAATTGCCGTCTACGGCCAATCGCCAAAAACGCTGGATGCAAGCCTCGACTATTGCTTGCTCGTCGCCGCCGTGCTGGCTGCCTTCTTGGGCGCGTGGTTGGGCAACCGAATGCTGAAGAAAGTCACGCTGCCCACTCTGCAACAACTGGTTGCGATAGCGCTTGTCGTGGTGGCGATGCTGCTGATTGCGGGAGTTCTGTAACGCGAGTCCCGAGTCCCCGGTCCCGGTCCCCAGCCAATCACCCCAACCCATAGCTCAACAACAAAGCGTCGGGTTGCGGCTCACGACCACGGAAAGCGACAAAGCTCTCCAGCGCCGGGCGTGAGCCGCCAACGGCGAGAACCTCGCGGCGAAAGCGTGCGCCCGTGTCAGCGTCCAGCACGCCTTCCGCGCTCTCCGCGCCGGCCTCTGAAAACGCTGCAAATGCGTCGGCACTCAGCACTTCCGCCCACAGATAGCTGTAATAACCGGCCGCATAACCGCCCGAAAACACGTGGGTAAATGCCATGGGGAAACGATTCCATGCTGGGGGCTGCAACACCGACACTTCGCGCCGCACTTCGCCCAACATTTCCATCGTGCGTGCGCCCTGCGTCGGGTCGTATTCGAGATGCATGCGAAAGTCGAGCAGGGCGAACTCGATCTGCCGCAGCAGGTACAGCCCGGCATGAAAATGCCGCGCGGCCAGCACTTTTTCGAACAACTCGGTCGGCAAGGCCTCACCGGTTTGCCAATGCCGCGACAACACGGGCAGGGTCTTTTCATCCCAGGCAAAGTTCTCCAGCATCTGACTCGGCAACTCGACCGCGTCCCATTCAACGCCGGCGATGCCACCGACGGATGGCCAGTCGACCTCGGTCAGCATGTGATGGAAGCCATGGCCGAACTCATGGAACAAGGTCAACACGTCGTCATGAGTGAGCAGGGCCGGCTTGATTTCGCCGCTCGCTTCAAGGCTGGGTGCGGCGAAATTGCAGACCAAATAGGCCACTGGCACGTGCAACTCGCCGTCCTTGCGAAAGCGTGTGCGGCAAACGTCCATCCACGCGCCACCACGTTTGCCGGTGCGGGCGTAGTGATCGATGAAGAAGCCGGCACGCACACTGCCGTCGGCATCCAGCACATCGAAGTACTGCGCGTCGGCGTGCCAAAGATCGACATCCGTGCGGGCGCGGAACTGGACGCCGAACAGTCGACCGGTGATGTCCAGCAGGCCGTGCAAGACTGCCGGCAACGGGAAGTAGGGCTTGAGGTCTTCTTCGCAGAAATCGAAGCGCTTTTCGCGCAACTTCTCGGCCGCAAACGCGATGTCCCACGGGGCCAACTTCTCGATACCCAGTTCGGCGCTCGCAAACCCTTGCAGCTCGTCCAGCTCGCGCTGAGCGATGGGCTTGGCCTTGGCGACCAGCTCGCGCAGGAAGCCCAACACCCGCTCCGGCGTCGCCGCCATCTTGTCGTCCAGCGACAAATGCGCGGCACTGGCAAAACCGAGCAACTGTGCTGACTCATGGCGCAGCCGCATGATCTGCTCGATGCGCTCGGCGTTATCAAACTGACCCGCTTGCGGCCCCTGGTCGGAGGCGCGGGTCTGCGACGCTGTGTAAACCTCCTCTCGCAGCGGACGATGCTGTGCGTAGGTCAGGATGGCCTGCACCACCGGCCCCTTCAGGGTCGCCAACGGGCGCTCACTGTTCTTCTCAACGGCCGCTGCCCGCAGCATGGCAAGCGCAGAATCCGGCAGACCCGCGAGTTCGTCCGCTTCGACAGCGCGTGTCCAAGCATCGGTGGCGTCCAGCACAGCGACTCCGAAATCGGTTTCCAACCGCGACAGTTCGTTCTGGATGTCCTTGAAGCGCGAGCGCGCGGGCTCTTCCAGCGCCACGCCTGACAGCCGGAAACCTCGCAGGCTGTCCTCGACGAGCGCTTGTTGCGCGCGATCCAGGCCAGCGAATTCCGCCGAATCGCGAACCGCCAACACCGCTTCAAACAGGGCCCGGTTCTGGCCCAGCTCGGTGGCGTGATCGGTGAGCTTTTCCTGCGCCGCCGCATAGGCTTCGCGCAGCGCCGGCGAATCGTTGACTCCATGCAAATGGCCAATCGGTGACCAGGCGCTAGCCACGCGTTCCTCCAACGCTTCCAGCGGCGCCAACAGTCGCTCGAAGCTGGGTGGCTGGCGGTCATCGGTAAGTGCCGGCACCGCAGCGCGAAACTGCGCAAGCAAGGTGTCGATGGCGGGCCCGACGTGCTCGGCCGCAATCAAGGAGAACGCCGGCAGATCGGCGTCGACGAGCAACGGATTGGATGCGATGGGTGCGTTCATTGTGCAAAGGTGACCGGCGCGACCGCCTAAATCAAGCCATTCGCGTCATGCCGCCGTATGATTCGGCCATCCCGACCGGAGCCAGTGCATGCCGCGCGACGCGGAAACCGAACGCCGTCAACTGCTGCGTACGTTGTCCGAATGGCGCTTGTTTGCCGGCATGGACGCGGTTGCGCTGAGTGCCTTGGCCGATGAACTGCAGCCGATCTGCGCCACCGGCGGCTCGATGTTGTTCGAGCAAGGCGATGAGGCCGATTCGCTGTACCTTCTGTTGCACGGTCGCATGGCCGCAGTGCGTCGCGACGACGACGGCCGGCGGCGCACTCTGGGCACGGTGTCGCCCGGTGAATGCGTCGGTGAGACCGGGCTGATTTCCGGCGAGACCAACGCGGTGCGCTTTGCGCGCGTCATCGCCTTGCGCGACTGCGAACTGTTGCGGCTATCGAAGGAAGGCTTTGAGCGCCTGGTGGCCAGTTATCCGCATGCCATGTTGGGCATGGCGAGGTTGGCGCTGCGCCGTTATTACGGGGTACGCGGTCGGCCGGATCTGGCGCACTGCGTGGCGATCCTGCCGGGCATGAGCGGAGTCGACGTGGCCGGGTTCGCGCGCCGATTTGCCGCCACCTTTCCGAATCGCGAAGACGTGCAATTGATCGACGCCGAAACCGCGGCGGGCAAACCCTCCGCCTGGTTCAGCGAGCGCGAATCACATTCGAAAAACCTGATCTTCATCGGCAACGACAGCCCCGAATGGCGCGATCGCTGCGTGCGCCAATGCGACGCCGTCCTGCTGCTGGTTGATGTGGCCAGACAACCCGCGCAGTGTTCGCTGGTCCCCGCGCCCAACTCGACCCCGGACCTTCCACAACACCTGGTGATGTTGCAACGCGGCGAGCCACACGCCGGCGGCAATCGCGCCTGGCGCAGTGCATTTCCACACGCCATCGCGCATCACCACATCCGCCATGAAGCCGACATTGCCCGCCTGTTGCGGCGCTTGACCGGACGCGCCCGCGGTTTGGTGCTTTCCGGCGGCGGTGCGCGTGGATTCGCTCACCTGGGCGTGATCTGCGCCTTGCGCGAAGCGGGTCTGGTGTTTGACTTCGTTGGCGGTTCCAGCATCGGCGCGATTGTCGGCGCGGGTTTTGCTGCGGACTGGTCGGATGAACAGATGCTTGAGACCTACCGCGAACACTTCGTCAACAGCGATCCGCTTGGCGATTGGACCTTGCCCCTGGTCTCGCTGCGTTCGGGCTCGCGGGTGAGTGCGCGCTTGCGAGCGGCCTTTGGTGATCGCGATATCGAAGACCTGCCGATTCCGTTCTTCTGCGTGTCGAGCAACCTCACCGCAGGCGCGTTGGAGGTGCATGAACGCGGCCCGTTATGGTGCTGGCTGCGTGCGTCCAGCTCGATTCCGGGCGTGTTGCCACCTGTGTTTTCCGCCGGTCGCGTGCTGGTGGATGGTGGCGTGATCGACAACTTGCCGGTGGGCGAAATGCGCAGTCGATTGGCTGGCGAGATCATCGCGGTAGATGTCGGCGGCAGCTATCGCCTGGAAACCACGATGGAGGAAACCGAGTTGCCGCCGTGGTGGAAGTTGATCGGCGAAGTGTTCGGCGTGCGCCGTCGCCCCGGCCTCAAACAAATCCTGCTGCGCTCCGGCATGGTCAATTCCGAAGCCACCTCACAACGCCGACGCAAGCAGACGCGCCTGCTCATCAAGCCCACCCTGGATGGCATCGAGCTGCTGGATTGGCGTTCGTATGACCGGGCGGTGGAGCTGGGTTACGAGCACGCACGCAAACAATTGAGCGCGAGCGGGGATTTGAGTTTTTGAGACACCGAAAGGTCGACAACTTGCCGCGGTAGATTCGCCCCGATTGACGGGCGCTGGCAACAATCCGAGCACGACTGCTCGCAATCGCTCCGAGCATGATTGCCGCGACGTCCGCTACTTCGCTTCTGCGTTCAAGGACAGCCGAAACCCAAACTCGATCTTTGCCGACTCAAGATGGCGCACGCTGGCGAGCTGGACCTCGGCGATGTGCGAGTTCTCCTGCAGCGCACGCATCAGCGAGTGGACCTCGCCATTGCTGCGTAGCGTGCCGCGAACATCCAGCCAGAATGGCGTTCGCGCCAGAGCCTCATCGCCTCCATCCAGCGCGGCCTGAGTGATTTGAGCAGGCGCGAAGTACGTGAGCTCAGCGCCTATCGGTAGGTGGAAACTCAGGTGCTGCTGAATATCGACCAGCATGCCCGGCAGTTCAGTCCGCCGCAGCGCGGCGACACTCGGCTGGCGTGCAAGACCCGGCTCAACTGACCAGTTGAAGGCAGCGGCCGGCACGGCATCGAGCTTGGCATAGCGACTGTTGGCGAGGCCGGTGCGCATGCTGCTGTTGAAGATCGTTGCTGCGGTGGTGAATTCGTCGTAACGGAACAGCAGCGCGCCGGCCGCACTTTTCGCCAGCCAGACTTCGGTATCCCAGACCTGCGCCTCGCCGTCGGCGTTGCGCGCGCCAGTCCGCGAGCCATAGTCGACCATCGCCCAACCGTCTTCGCAGCGTCGCGGCGTGATCAGGCCGCGGCGCTCAGGCAGCGGCCCATGTTTGAGCAACTCGCCTTCGATCACGCTGCGCTCGCCCTTGTCCGCGACCACCTTCTGCCAACGCTGCAACTGTTCCTGCCATGCGGCCAGGCGTGTCGAATCGGACGCTCGCAAAGACTTGACCGCATCCTGAAAAGCCCGCTCTTCCATCTTTACCGTGTAAAGGAACCAGCGCTCGGAAGTCGGCGTCAGCTGCACCATATCCATGCGGTGTGGCGGCAGCAGATACGGCGAGAAGAACCGGTACTCCTCGGTTTCCGCCTGCAGGCGATAGCTTCCACTCAGATCAGGACAGGCTTTTGGGTCAGACGTTGCCAACGCCTCGAACTCAGTCGACGGCGGTGCGTCCGGTGCGAAGCAGCCGGCCAGACTCAGCATCGAAACCAGCGCCAGCGCCACGCGCGTGAACGTGCACTTGAACATCATGGATGCTTCCCGTTGGACGACTGAATCCGCGTCAGCCAAGGCTCGCCGGAACCGCTGATGTGACGCAAGACCCTGTTCCCGCTGGTCCTGCCGGTGTTCGCCCTTGGCTATCTCGGTCTTGGCGGACTGCTGGCGATGTTGGTTCGGCACGGCGTGGGCCGAGGATGCCGCGCTGACGGCAGCTGGATTCGAGCAAGTTCGCGCGACGACTTGCCGCGCTTCCTTTTTATCTGGCGATGGGCTTGGTGGCCGGATGGCTGGTGAAGAAATTCCGCGCGCTCGGCCCGGCAATTGCGTTGCACGTGCTGAACAATGGCATGGCGGTGACGCTGAAGGTGTTGCAGTAGCCTTGCAATGACTCTGTTGAGCTTTGCCCTCTACACAAACCAGGAGCGGCGCCGACAGCGGGAGAAGTCCGTGCAGGGTGAGTCACCGAGAACCTGCCGCCGCCCGGACTTGCCCCTGCGTCCATGTCACTCGTCACTGCTTGCTATTCTCTGCAGGCGCGTTGGAAGACGTTTGCTTGCGCCATTACGCTGTACCTATCAACGGCGTCAAAGGCACCATGAAGGCGCGTCACGAAGCCCACGAATGGGTCTGCAGGCAGACCGGGAGGCCAACGATGAGTGGGCTGTGTGCACACCATGGCAGGGCACCTCGACCATGGCGCGTCAGCGCTGGTCGACAGGTCGAGAGCTGCCCGAAGTGTCAGGGGCCATGGTTGCTGCCGACGACGGTTGCCTCGCTGGCCGGGCATGCGCTGCAAGCGGCTTCCATCGCGGCTCTGCCGCCGGCACCGAGGCAGAAGCCAAGTCACTGGATTCCCGCCAAACGCATGCGGGAATGACGAACGACCGCGATACTTCGCCGCTACGCTGGCCGAAGATCCAGGCCAATCCGGTCCCTCGTGGACCGGCAAGCAAGGGCACACCCTCATGCCGCAGCCAACAATCCAACTGACCGACAGCCAGCAGTCGTTCGATCAGGTCATTGATTTTCTCGAAGCACATGGAAATCTGACCCTGGGCCCGCGCTGGCGCACCGACAAGGACGGGCTGCATACCTACATGTCGCAGCCCATCGACGTGGCGCTGGTCAAGACGCACTTCAGCGCGGATAGCTCGGTCAATATGGGTCAGGAATTCGGCACCATCATCAACAGACAGGGCTGGATGGAAATCACCCACCGACCCGGACTGCAATACGACCCGAAAAGAGCAGGCCATGGAGACGCCTACTTCTATCCAGCGAATCATTTCGACCGACTTGAGCCGAAGACGGTTCGTATCAATCCCGGTACGGGCGAGATCCTGCTAGGCAAGGCCAACGTCAGGCCCGGCAGCCGCTTGGCCGACTTTCCGCAACTCAGAGGCGAGGTCGTGGCTGGAACATTGCGGATTACGCTTCCATGGAATTTCCACAACCTGCCCTGGTTCGCTGCGGTGCGGGAAACCCGATCTCTCTTTCGTACCGCCATAAAGCACATCAATCTGGGAGCGTGCCCGTATCCCGACGGCATCCTGGTTGACGACGTCCATCGCGAGGAAGAGATCGCGTTTGCCCATCAGCAATTCCTGATCGAGCAACTGGGCGAGCCCCACGACCGCGGAGCCGTGGTTACCCACTACAAGCAAAGCCCCATCCATGTTCTCTGCGCATACAAATATCGATGGGGCAGCGTCAGCGTCTGCTGGGATCCGAAGAACATGCGCTCGGGGAGCATTGATGTTGACTACGCATGATGAGCCGCGGGATTCATCGGGGATCTGGCTATCGAAAGGGAGCGTACGGAGAGCGCTTCGTGCGTTCCTGGAGTAATGAGTCATGCTCGATTCGGTCGAACTTCACCAGGTGCCGATTACGCTTGACGAAGTGCCGCTCAAGCTCGCGCTCGCGGCCGACGGCATCCCGCAAACCGGTTATCACGCCTTGCGCGGCGATGGCGTCGGCTGGTTCGCCGAGCTTTGGGCGCTGATCCGCAACGACATCGAATGGGTTACGCGGGTGCGCCTGACCCTCGCCGATTTTCTCGCCAACGGCACGACAACGCGCTGCCAATTTGCCGTCGCCGCTGCAGGCGTCGCCGCTGACGCGGTCGAAGCCGCCGCCATCCTCGCGTCCCTGCCTCGGCAGGACATTGACGACGCCATCCGCGCCGACATCGCCCTGTTATGCAATCAGGCCATCCTCGAAACCCGCCTGCACTATTCGCAAGCGCTACGCCCGTGGGTGGCGTCACCCACCACGCGCGGAAACCTGATGGCGGCCGGCTGGGTGTTTGATCATGACTGGCTCATCGAGCACTTGCCCACCCTCCTTCCTACCGACCCTCGCGACGCCGCCTTCTGCTGCGCCATGGCGCTCGCCCAACTACGCCGCGCTGAATGGGATCACGCCGTGATCGCCATCCATGCCGCCCGTGCGGCGCTGGGTGACCCACGCACCGACGCCATCCTCTCCCGCCTCACCCGCTCTGAAGCCAACGTCGATTGGACCGCGGCCCATCGACACGGCCCAAGGCGTTGGATTGAGTGAAAGATGGGGACGGTCGCAATGGATCGGGCAGATGCCCGGCCCTCAGTAGAAGCGGGAAAAAATGGGCCGGGATGAAACCGGTTCCACGACACACCAACGTCGCCCGCAAACGGAGTTCGGAAATGCGGGCGCGCCACCCTCCCAGTCGTGTGGCACGCACATTCACATCCTTGCGTGGCGACTCGGCACGTTGATGCCGGAAGCGATCTTTTGGCGGGCTCGGGAGGTGGCGGGATGAGGGGCACTGCACCTGCGGGCGCAAGCAAGACAACCTCGAAATCCGCGTCAGGTCGCGGAGACTGCACTTGAACCCGTGAATCGCCTGACAGCGGTATGCTTGCCCCGAGCCCGCCTTCCCACCAACCACCATGCTGCTCGACACGCTTCGCGCCCAACGCGAAACCATCCACGCACTGGGCCGGCGCTTTGGTGCTGAGCACATTCGCGTGTTCGGATCGGTGGCGCGTGGTGAGGAAAGGCCGGACAGCGATGTCGATTTCCTGGTCGACTTACCGCGCGGGTACGAAATCTTCGCCCAGCGCTTGTCGCTAGCCGAACAGTTGACCCACCTGCTTGGCCGGCCAGTGGAAGTCGTGCCGGAGCACGAGCTGAATCGCCACATCCGCGCGAAGGTTCTAGCCGAGGCAGTGGATCTGTGAGCAAGGCGTGGCAGGCCTACGCCCTGCACATTCTTGACGCGATCAACCGCATCCGCCTGATCGAGTCGCGCGGCAGTATCGCGGACGATGTGGTGCTCTACGACGCCGCACTGCGAAATCTGCAGACCCTCTCGGAAGCCACCCAGCGCCTACCCGAGGCGCTGAAGGAAGCTCACCCTCACGTTCCGTGGCGACAGATAAGCGCCTTCAGAAACATTCTGGTGCACAACTATCTGGGCGACATCGATGCCGATTCAGTGGCAGCGGTGATTCGTGAGCATCTCGGCCAGTTGAAGGAAAGTGTCGAAGCGATGCTTGAGGGTGATTCAGATTAGCTGAGTGTTGGATGCGCCGCTGTAGAGGATATCTGGTACCACCAGTGCAACGCTTCTGGAGTTGACTCCGGTGTTTGCCACCGCTGCTAAATCGCCAGGGCTGAGCCCGGACCCCCTCCGCTACAAAGCTAGACCTGAGACCTGAGCCCAGACTCCATGACCCCAGACTCCCCCAATTCCATAAGTGAACCTGACCCCGTTCTTGTTCCGGGCCCGGCGACGGCGAACCAGTCGTAGGGGTTGGCGTTCAACCACCAGATCTGAATGGACGTCGCCGCCTGAGCCCACCTGTGTTTATCGAGACCGCCCGCAGCCCGAGCCAATGAAGGGTGACGCATCGCCACGCGCATGCGAATCAACAGACCTGAGGCAGCGCAAGCCAGCTCATGGACGGATGCTGCGGTAACCGATGAGTGTTTGGCGCTGATCGCCAAGAAAGCAGTCAGCATGGGAAAGAGCAGTGCTCCGCTCCAACCCCAACCAGAAGATTGACTGGTGCGGTATCGCAACCGACCCACAACAGAAACGCGACGGAACACGGTCAACGATGAAAACAGGATCCATCTTTCCGCTGCGAAGGCCGCGGACGGAGAACCATTGCCTATTGACAGCGGCGGCGAAATGGTTGCTCCGGTCTCCTTCGGCTACGTCAACCCAGAGCACTTCGAGATGACCTACGCCGCTTAGACGGGCGTCCGTGGTTTGGGGGCAAGATCATCCATGAGCGGCTGCTTTTCACGGATCAGTGCGGCGGCCATTCCGTTCCTGGTGCGCAGCCCCGCTCGGTAGTCTGCGCGTTTGCCATTGAGGAAGTCCGCCTGAGGTCATCGGCGGAGCGACTCGATCATGGCGTACGCCCGCTTGGGGAAGACTCCGGTAGGCGGAGGAAACGGGCCTGGTTTCAGGTAGTTCGGCATCGGCGTGTAGAAGGCTCCAGAGGAAGGTCTCAGTGGCCCCCGCTGGTGGGTTAGTTCACTGTCCGGTCTGGTTATTGGCGGCCGTTGAGCTTGCGCAGTTCGCTGAGTAGCTTAGTGCGCGCGTCATCAGGTCGGTGACAGCGGCTTGGAGTCGGCGTTTCGTATCGGCGTGCCAGTACTGGTTCCGCAAGGGTTGCTGTTTGCTGACGAACGTGTCGTCGGCATAGAGCTTCTTGGCCTCATCCAGCAGCTCGTTAAACGTGGTCACGAGGTGATCCTTACTGGTCAGTGCTGACCCCTTGTTGGCTTGGGTGTCGAGTGTTCTCAGGTTTTCGATCAGCGCCCGTGTTTGCGCACAGCGCTGGTCGGCTGAAGGCGTTGCGCGCGTCTGTGCGTCGTTGATCAGCGCCGCCACTGCCGGGCAATCAGATTCAGTGTAAACGTTGAGCTGTACCAGAAGCTGATTGATCAGCGGTGACGGAGGCTCGGTGAAGAATCCCAAACGTCTGGAAGCTTGCTCGATTACGGCGTCGTCGGGATACCAGCGCTGAAGATTGCCCATGTGTCCCTCGATGGACTCACGTACGCTCGACATGGCGGTGTGATCGTCTGGGTCGATCACTGAAGCATCGCTCCTTGCCTGTAGCAGACCCATCGCCGCACTCTTGAGTTCAGGGCAATGCGCGTTCTCAGCACTTGCTCCGGGTTTGGACGGCTCGAGGCACTGCGCGAGGCTGGCCCGAGCATCGCTCAGCTGTTGGCGTGCGGTTTCCAACTGTCCGCGCAATTTCTTGGCTAGATCAGCCTCGGCCGAGCAGTCAGTCGTTGGGCATGCGGGACAGAGGTCCGGCGGGCATGAGGGCGCGGTGGCAGGCGGGCATTGCGATGTCTCAGCCAGCGCTTGTTGAGCACGATCGCGCTGCACTGTCATGACGCTGAGTTCATCCTCAAGGCGCTCGATCCGGATGTAGCGGTAGTACTCAACCAGTGGCCAGATTAGTACCAGGATGATCGCGCATTCGATGCCGTAGCGAAGCCAGTGTGCGCGCAGGTCTTTGGCAAGCTTGTCAGCCGTCCCCTTGATCGAATCCATGTATGTGCGCTCCTGCGGCGCTCAGCTGCTTTGAACCGTCCCGCGAATTCCGGAGACTCATTGGTGTGAGTTGGGACGGCGTCGGCCGTCACACTTGATTGCTGATAATAGTCTGCCTCGGCTTCTGCCGGGGGTGCGTACGCGATGGGCCCGAGCAGCTGCTTCAAGAACGGGGTCAGGTTCACTTGCTAACAAGAACGGGGTCAGGTTCACTTACTCGCCGAACAACCAGCGGCGACTGCGGTGCCTTATCGCCCATCCACTCCGACCACGCGGAACGGAGCAAGGAGCGGACACGCTCATGCCGCAATCCGCTCGATCTTGTCGATGACAGCGCCCAGCGTGCGATGCGCTTCTTCTAGGTCGTAGTCTGCCTGCAAGCCCAGCCAGAAGCGTTCGCTGGTGCCGAGCGTGGCGGCCAGGCGAACCGAAGTGTCGACGGTGATGCCTCGCTTGCCCAGCACGATCTCGTTGATGCTGCGCGGGGGCACGTTCACGGCACGTGCCAATGCGTTTTGACTGATGTTCAGCGGCAAAAGGAACTCTTCGAGAAGCACTTCGCCGGGGTGGGTATTGGGGAGGGCTTTCATGGCGGTGACCTTGCTTGGTTGGTGCTGATTCATTGGAGCAGCTTCAGTGGTATTCGACGATCTGTACCGCATGCGCATCGCCCTCCTTCCAGCGAAAACAGATCCGCCATTGGTCATTGACTCGGATGCTATGCTGACCCTTGCGACTTCCCTTCAATGCCTCCACCCGATTGGCAGGCGGGACTCTGAGGACATTCAACGTTGTGGCACTGTTGAGCATGCGCAGGTTGCGCCGGGCGACATGCTGAACGTCCATGGGCAAGAGACGGGACGGCGTTCCCCGGTAGAGGCTTTCGGCTTCCCGGTCGGCAAAGTCTCGTATCACCTCCAGACCACAACGCAAAGCGTTACATGACGCAAATCGTTATGGCAGCGCGCTGAAGTCCGTCCGATCAGCGGGGCGAAGATCGTTGTGGCTTATGGGAAAGAGAGGATCTCGACAACGTTGGACCTTCGAGCAGGTCGCGGTAACTGATGCGCGTGCCAGTGACTTCGATGCTATCCAGCGTGGAGCCTTCATCGGCAGATGCGGTGGCCATCGTGAGGTTGGCGGCGGCGACCAGCGCCGATGTGGTTATCGCGACTAGCGTGCGGCGTGACAGCATTGGCTGTTCCCCTGATGGACATCCCCCCGGATGCGTTCTGCAGATTCGTGCAGGTGGGGGTGAGCGTCAAGGTTGTGCGTGCTCTTGGTCGTTTAGCGTCGGCGACTCGTCCCCGTTGCGATTTGGGTGGATGGCGCTCGCATGTGGTCCTGGCCGAAGCGAGAGTCACTGGGCACCCGCCTTCGCGGGTGCGACGGCAAGGGCGGCGTCCTTGTGCCCACCTTCGCGGGTGCGACGGCAAGGGCGGCGTCCTTGTGCCCGCCTTCGCGGGTGCGACAACGAGGTCGGCGTCGCTATGCCGACCTGCGCGGGCGCGGCGATTGCAGCGGCGGACATGCCTATTCGGATGGGCTCTCGCAACGGGTGCCGGCCAAGCTCAACGACTGCAACAATTGGCCGTGTTGATCCTGGGCAAAGGCCGTGAGACCACCGGTCGCCAGAGCGAGTTGCAACTCGACATGGGGCGACTCGCCATCTGCCTCGCTGCCAAGTCGCCATGGCCCCCACAGCTGACGCACCACGCGGTCGTGGCGAAGGGTAACGCCGCCATTTTCGCCGTGTTTCACATGGGTGACTTCGGCATCGGAATACTGCGCCAGCCAGACGTGGATGGGCTCGATATCGGTTGGCAGCAGACGCAACGCTTGCACGCGAACCTTTGCGCCGGCAGCGGTGGTGTCCACCGCCAAGGACAAGCGAACACTGGCGGGCCGACGTTCGCCCGCCAACACGCGCTCGAAGCCTGCATCGTTGCGCCAGTCGACCTGGATCTGCTTGCCCACCATCACCTGCGGGGTATAAACGGTGCGCTCGCCAGCGGCATTCACTCGCTGCCGTTGTCGCTGCGAATAGGCCGGCTGCGCGAATCGATCAGGCCAGCCGAGGCGATCCCAATAGTCGACATGGAATGCGAGAAAATTGGCTTCGAGCTGTGCATACACACGCGACAGCCAGCGATCTGCCGGCGGGCAACTGCTGCAACCTTCCGAGGTGTAAAGCTCGACCAAAGGCATCACCTGCTCGCCGCTGTGCGCCTCGCACTTTGGCGCCGCGGGTAGCGGCGCCGCATTGACGGAGGACATGCTGATGATCATCGCGAGCACAGCCAGTAGCGGAGGCGAGTTTTGCACGGGAATGGCTCACTTGAGTTCTGCAACATGGGGAGTGCCTTGCAGTGCTTGCGGGCAGGTCGGTCGGTGGTCATGGGTGCTCTGATCATTGACTGCCTGCAATCCGATCAAATCCGCCGCCACGCAGGTAGAGCATCGGCGCGGCAGAAAGATTCCACGCTCAGGTCGCGGCGAGAAACGCCAGCACTTCATCGGCGACGCGCGTGGGTGCTTCGCATTGCGGATAGTGGCCAATGCCTTCCAGCAGCACCGCCTCATGGTTGGGCAACTGCTGGCACCAATGGCGATACACATGCTCGCCCGACACCGGATCGGCACCGCCATTGATGTGCTTGAGCGGAATCGAGGTGGTCTGCAGCGCGCCCACCCAGCGCTGCTGATGGCGCACGCGTTCGCCCATGTAGGCGAGCAGTTTGTGGGTAAGGCGATGGCCCTGATTGAAGGCGAGCAGCTGCCAGAATGCATGCAACTCGTCGGCACCGGGTTGGGTCGCCGGTCCAAACACGGCGGCGAACGAGCGACTGAAAGTGCGCTGGGTCATCAGCGCGCTCACTAAAGGTCCCAGTGGGCTGGCACCGAGCTTCTGGATCAGGCGCGGTCGATGTTGACCGGGGAACATGCCGCCGTTCAAGAAGCACATGCGTTCGATGGCGACTGGCAGCACGGCGTGGTTCTGGCGGGCCAGCAGTTCTTGGCCTACCGACACGCCGTAGTCGTGCACCAAGGCATCGCAGTGCTGGATGCCGAAGTGCGCCAGCAAGGCGACCTGCAAATCGGCCTGATGCACTAACGAATACGACGTCTTGGGTTTGTCCGAAAAGCCGAAGCCGAGCATGTCGCAGGCGATCAACCGATGCCGAGCGGCCAGGCGTTCCCAGATCCATGACCAATCCCAGGCCGCCGTTGGGAAGCCATGGATCAACAACAGCGGCTTGCCGGTCCCCGCCGTCCAACAGGCAATGCGCGCGCCGCGGAAGTCGATGTATTCGGCGCGCCGCTGCCAGTCGGGCAGGGCAATGGGACTCATCGACATAATGCTGCTCCCGCGCCGGGCGCAGCATCGATGCTGCATCATGACTTTGCAGCGCCCGCAGCGCGGCGGCAATGTCTGCTCGCCGAATTGTCTATTCGCCCACTTCCAATCCCGAGTCCACCATGTCGAATGCCACGGACCACCTCACCGTCGCCCTCGCCCAGACCTCGCCGGTCTGGCTCAATCGCGCGGCCACCGTGGACAAGATGCTGCTGTGGATCGCGCGCGCCGCCAGCGAAGGCGCGCAGTTGGTGACCTTCAGTGAGGGCTTCCTGCCCGGCTATCCATTCTGGCTGGAGCACACCGATGCGGCGCGCTTCGATTCCACCTTGCAGAAGACGCTGTATGCGCACTATGTAGAGCAAGCGGTGGATATCGAGGGCGGCGATCTGGACGCCATTCGCGCCAGCGCCGCCCAGCACGGCATCTGGATCGTGCTCGGCTGCATCGAGCGCAGCCGCGCACGCGGCGTGAGCGTGTTTGCCTCGATGGTGACGATCGACAACGAAGGCGGCTTGCGCAATGTTCACCGCAAGCTGATGCCCACCCACGAAGAGCGTCTCGCCTGGTCTCCCGGCGACGGCCACGGCCTGCGTTGCTTCGACATCGGCCGCTTCCGTTTGGGCAGCCTCAATTGCTGGGAGAACTGGATGCCTTTGGCACGCAGCGCGCTGTATGCACAGGGCGAAGATCTGCACATCGCCAGCTGGCCCGGCAACCGGCGCAACACCGAAGTCATCACTCCCGTCATTGCCCGCGAAGGGCGCAGCTTTGCGCTGTCGATCAGCTCATTGCTGCATCGGGATGAGCTGTCATCCGAACTGCCCGAAATCGCCACCCTGCGTGCGTGTTTGCCCGCCGTGCTGGCGGATGGTGGCTCCTGCATCGCCGGCCCGGATGGGGCATGGATCATTGAGCCAGCAGTGGCGGAAGACCGCTTGCTGATGGCCGATCTGAATCACGCACAGGTGCGTGGCGAGCGCCAGAATTTTGATCCGTTCGGGCATTACTCGCGGCCCGATGTGCTGGAGCTGCGGGTGGATCGCAGACGCAGGAGTGGTTTGCGGGTGCGTGACGCCTGAGCAGACCACGGGACTCACGTCTGTTGACCCAAAACCGGCAGGCCTATTCCGGAGGAATCAACGCACTATTTGCCCATTGCCAGGGTGCGCACTCGCATGCGCAGCGACTCCTGCGCCAGAAATTCCACCGCCTCACTGACCGCATGCCTGGATCCGGCCAACACGATCACGTCGCCATCGAGCAGCCGCGTATCCGCACCGGGAGCGTTGATCAATTCATCGCCTCGACGCAGGGCCAATACCGTGGCACCGGTGTGTGCACGCAAGTCCAGCTCGCTCAGGCTCAGACCCAACGCCGCGGAGTCGGCGCTGATGGGGAGCGGATGCAGATCGCCCAAGCCCGGCAGCAGCTCCCGCACTTGCTCCAGCGCCAGCGCGTTGCTGCCGGCGCCGGCCCCAGGCGAGCGTTTGCCCAGCGCATCGAGGATCGCCAGCGAGCCGGCTTGCACGTGGCCTTGCAAGTTGGTGGCGCTGCGCCACAGTGCGACACCCAGCACCAACACCATCAACGCCAACACGGCGACTGCACCCAGCGGCGGTAGAAATGGCGCGGTGATCAACAGGCAGGGCACGGCGACGCCGATGACGATGGCGATTTCCAATGCCAGGGTCATGGCCCGACGCGGCGCTGCGGCAAAATCGACGCCGTCGGCAAGCGCGGGCAAAGCCAGTCGCGCCAAACGGCGACCCAGTGCACGCGCCAATCGAACCGAGGTCAGCAGCAGGGGGGCGGCAACCAGTGAGGCTGCGATCCAGGCCACGCTGTTGCCAACGCCCTCCAGCCAACCCACGCGCTGTGCGAGCCAGCCATTCAGTCGCTCGGCAAACAACGAAGTAGCGATGACCACGGCGCACACCAGCGCGGCATCCAGCAAAAGCAATGCGGTGATGCGCCGAATCTGCGCGCCGTGGCCCAAGGCACCTCGTTCCTTGGCGCGGGTGAGATCGTCGATCCAGCTGCCGTAAAGGGCGACCAGGGTTTGCAACGGTTTGGGCAGATGGTGATCCACCGCACGCGCCAAGGGTTCGGAGAGTTTCACCATCCACGGCGTGGTCAACACCGTGAACGCGGAGACCGTGATCGCCAACGGGTACAGGGACGGATCCACGGCACCCAGACTCACGCCCAGCGCGGCGATGATGAAACTGAACTCGCCGATCTGACCCATGATCATGCCGGCCCGCACGGACCGGCGGACACCGATGCCGCCGACGAAACTGCCTACGGCGACCGCCAATGGCTTGATGAAAACCACCGTCGCCGTCAGCAACAACAACATTGGCCAATGCTCGATCAAAATCTGCGGGTCGATCGACATGCCCACGGCGACAAAGAACACGGCGGCAAACAGATCTTTCAGCGGCCGCACCAGATGCTCGATGCGCTTCTCCTCCCCGGATTCCGCCACCAGCGAGCCGGCCAGGAACGCACCAAGGGCGACGGAATAGCCGAACCGCTGCGCCAGCAACACCGCCGCAAAACAGATGCCGATGCTGACCAGCAAGGTGAGTTCCGGGCGATTGAGGCGAACCACCGCCGCGATCGCCTTCGGCACCGCGAACATGCCTGCCACCATCAGGACCAGCAGGAATATCGCCAGCTCCAGCGCGCTGCGCCCCAGTTGCTCAACGCTCAGCCCGCCGCTTTGCGCGACCATGGTCAGCACCGTGAGCAAGAGCACCGCGAGCAAGTCTTCGACGACCAGTATGCCGAGCACCAATTCGCGCAATGGCCGCTCGATCTGCTGCTCCTCGAACACCTTGGCGATGATCGTTGTCGAAGCGATTGCCACCACCCCGCCAACGAACAAGGACTCCGAGCCCGAAAATCCGAAGCCTTGGGCAATCGACATGCCCGCAAACATCATCACCCCGACTTCCAGGAAGGCAATGACGAAAGCGCGCGGGCCAACCTTGATCAGGTGCCGAAGACTGAAGCCCAAGCCGAGGAAGAACATCAGCAGAATCACCCCCAGCTCGGAGAGCGAAGCGATGGTTTGCGGATCGGAGACCCACTGCGGGCCGACATTCGGGCCGACGATCAAGCCCGCCAGCAAATAGCCCAACACCGGCGGCTGACGCAGCCGAATCGAAAGGTACGACGTGATCGCCGCCACGCAAATGACGATGGCCAGGCTTTCAAAAAATGCGTGGCTCTCCGCCATGCCGCCACTCCGTGGGATCCAATGGCAGGGTAGCAGTCGGCTGGGTCGATTCAGCGACGGAAGTCCGCGTGGGCGAGCCAGTCATGACTTTAGACCGATACTCAGCCAAGGTGTGTTAGTTCACTATCACAGCACACCACAATTTGGAGTAAAACCATGCGCCGCACCATTCATCGCTCGCTGAGTTTCACCCTCGCCGCCGGTTTGCTGACCCCGATGGTCGTTTCCGCCACCAGCGTGGAGTTGGATGCCCACTGCGACGTCGAGAGTCACTATGGGTTGCGGATTGACGCTGACCGGCTCGGATTCACCCGCAAATCCTCTTCCACATCAGGTCCGGCACGGATCGAGTTTGTCGGCAGCAGCATTCACGTCGATGGGCAAGCGGTCACGCTGTCGGCAGCGGATCGCGAGCGCGTTGAGCAGTTTCAATCGACGCTGCGAGCCATGCTGCCGGAGGTCAAGCAGATCGCCAGAGACAGCATCGACATCGCCTTTGCCGCCCTTTCGACCGTGGTGACCGAATTTTCCAGTGAGCAGCGCCGCGCTGAATTGCTGGAGGAGCTGCAAGCCCTGCGCATCGACGCCGAGCACACCGTCGCTACCGCCAATTCGACCGAGGCCTTCAAGGATGCAGCGTTCGAGCGTCGTATCGAGGCGGCAGTCGAGCGTATCGTGCCCACACTCGCGGGTGAGTTTGCTGCCGAGGCGATTCGGGTCGCCATGAGTGGAGATGCCGATGCCGCCGCCAACATCGAGCGTCGCGCCAATCGGTTCGGGGAAGAGATCGAACGCTCGGTCGAAGGAGCGGCCAAGGCGCTGGAAGCCAAGGTGGCCCGCCTATGCCCGCAAGTCGAAGCTCTGGACGTGATCGACAACAGCTTTGAGTGGCGCCTGCCTGATGGCAGCAAGGTCGATTTTCTGGAATACAGCGCGAGGGTAACTTCGGACAATTCGTAGTGCAGTGCAACAAAACAGTGACGTCGAGTAGCGCGCCACAACGCTTGAACGGCCCCACGAAGCGACCTGGCCTCAACCTGGTGGGTTGCCCAGACCGCTTTTCGACGCCTTGGGGGCGCCGATGAGTTAGCATGGATTCAGGGTCAGGTGACATCACCTAAACCGTTGGATGACTTTCCGCTCGGCGTTTGTTCGCGACGGCTACACCGACGTAATCGGCCCCAAACCCGCTTACTTTGGAGCCCGTGTCATGACCTTGCTGCGACTTCCGACGGCCCTCGTCGGCCAGATTCTTTTGTTTCTAGCGCTGGCGCTGCCCATGCGCCTGGCATCTGCCGCTGACGAACCAGCGATCGACCCCTCGCGAGGCGTCGATGCCAGCGTCGACTATGTCGAGCTGACCAAACTCGGTCCCTGGGATGACCGCAACTATCAGCTCACCGCTGCCGATTTGCGGGTGTTGCCGAGTGAAGACCGATACGTGCCGGGTGTGCCGGCGTTCTTCAAGATTCAAAAGCGCCGCGAAATGGAAGCGCAGGGTTTTCCGCTTGATAGACATTACCCGCGCGAACTCGACAAGGAGTTTGTGTACCGCTTTGGTGGCCTGCTGATCAATGGCCAGATTCAGCGCAAGGGATTGGGTGTGTATACCCATCCGGATCCGAAGAATCCGCCGCCGAAAGTCTTGTCGGCCATGGCGGGGCAGTCGAAAGCGGTACCGGTCGAAGGCGAAGGTCCGTTCGATGGCACCCAGAGCGACAACGAAACCAACATCATCTACAGCCCGGCCAATCCGAACAACGTGATCGCCGGTTCCAACGGCCAAGGCGGACAGCGTCACGCCTACTCCAGCGATGGCGGCGTGACCTGGAACAGTTCCGGTGCGTTGCCGAATTCCTGCTGCGATCCCGCGATGGAATGGTCGCCCGATGGACTGGTCGCCTACACCGCGACCCTGGGCACACAGGGCGGCAGCTGCGGCGGCAGCTTCTGCAACAAGATCTACTGGTCGACCAACTTTGGGCAGACCTGGTTGGGGCCGGTATCGGTGTCCACCGGCAGCTCGGACAAAGAGTTCATCCACGTTGACCATTCGCCGACCTCACCCTATCTGGGTCGGCTGTATACAACCTGGCACCAGGGCAACGTGATGCAGTTCGCGCGTTGCAACTACAACACCATGACCAACGCCCTTGTTTGCGATCCCAGCCAGTCCTTCTCGGCAGATGAGCGCGGCATCGGCAGTGACATCACCACCGATCCGGCGGGCAACGTCTATTACTTCTGGCCAACGGTTACCGATAACTCGGCCGAAATCCGGGTCAAGGTTTCGACCGATGGTGGCACCACGTTTGGCACCAGCATCGAGGTCTATGACCTGCACGGCGACTTCGATTTTCCGATCCCGTCGATGGAATCTCGCCGCGCCTTCATTTACGTGGCTGCTGCGACTGACCGCAGCGGCGGTCCAAACGACGGCCGCGTGTACGTCACGCTGACCGACAAGCACCCGACCAGCCCGGCCGGCGGTGGCGGTGCCGCAACCGCCAACCACGCGTGGGTACGCGTGGTCTATTCAGACGATCAGGGTGCCACCTGGACGACTGCCACCACGCCGCATTCGGAAGCCGATATCGCCACCGTTGATCGCTACCATCCCTGGATCGACGTCGATGGTGTGGGCAATGTGCACCTCGGCTTTTACGACACCCGCAACTCCACCAACCGTACCGGCGTGGACTGGTACTACGTCTACTCGCCAGACGGCGGCACCACCTGGATCGAAGAGACGCGCGTTTCCGCGATCGTTTCCCAGAACATCAACGATGGTCAGGAGTGGGGCGACTACAACGGGCTTTCGGCGTCGGTCGGCAATACCATTGCGATGACCTGGACCGACAACCGCATCACGCCGCCCGCGGTAAACCCGACTCAAGCGTCGTATGCGGGTCGCGTGACCAACGTCGGCCTGGGTCCCACGTATTCGTTCAGTGCAATCGGCGCACAAGGGATTTCTTTGTGTGCGGGCACCCCGGTGCCAGACATCAACTTGAACGTGACCGGTTTCCAGGGCTTTGTGGATCCGGTGACGTTCAGCACACCCGGCTTGAACGCCACGGTGTTTCCAACCGTCAGCTTCGACACCAATCCCGTCACTCCGACACCCACGGGTGCCAGCAGCGTCCTGAGTGCCACGACCAGCGCCAGCGCCGCGTCAGGTAACTACATGATTCCGATCCGTGCCACCGGCGGTATGCCGCCGCTGATGCCGATCGTGCGCAACGCCAGTGTGCCGGTCACGATCTTCGCCGATTCACCGGCGATCACCGTGCAGTTGACGCCGGCCAACGCCGCCACCGATCAAAGCACGCGTCCCACCTTGACCTGGACGGCGACCCCGGATGCCGCTTCCTACACGGTCGAAATCGCCACCGATGCCGCGTTCACCAACATCGTCGCCACCGGCACCACCACCAGCACCAGCTTCCAGCCGACCACGGCGCTGTTGACCGAAACCCAGTATTTCTGGCGCGTGCGCGCGACCAATACCTGCGGCACAGGTGACTTCAGCACGGTACGTAGTTTCACTACCGGCTCGATCCAGTGTTTCACCGGTCCGGTATCGATCCCCGACAATTTGCCGGCCGGCGCAAGCGGCAGCTTGGCGATTGCCAATTCGGGCACGATTCAGGACTTGGACGTGTCGGTCAGAGTCACTCACACATGGCCGGGCGACCTCAACATGCGGCTGCGCCACGACGCCAGCAATACCACCATCAACCTGGGTACGCGTCTGGGCGGATCGGGTTGCCAGACGGACGACGTCAATGCCACCTTCAACGACGAAGGCGGCGTGGCAATCACTTGCAGCGCAAGCGTGCCAGGCATTGGCGGAATCATCACTCCGCAACAGGCACTGAGCGCGTTTGATGGTCGCAACTTCGCCAGCAACTGGACGCTGACGGTCATCGACGCCGCCGGTCAGGATGTCGGCACCTTGGACGAATTCTGTCTGATGGCCACGACCGGCATCATCGTCGAACCGATGATCTTCAGGAACGGCTTCGAGACCATCGTGCCGTAATACCTCGCACACTCACGCGGTAACCAAACAACGCCCCCGGCAGCCTGCCGGGGGCGTTGTCGTTTTGGTAGCTTGAATACGCACGGTACGACCCACTTTCCTCACGCAGCGCTGCTGTCGCAGCGCGCACCATGCCGCTATCGTTGCATCTTCATTCTTGCCTTTCGGGAGTTTTCCATGCGCATGATCCTGCTGCTGCTGCTCGCCCTGCCCTTGCTCGCGCGCGCTGAAATCCATAGCGAAGCGATCACCTGGAAGGTCGATGACGTCGACTTCAACGGATATCTGGTTTACGAAAAGGACGGCGCCGCACGCCCGGGCGTGGTGATGGTGCCGAACTGGATGGGCGTCAATGATTCGGCTTTGTCGAAAGCCAAGGCCATCGCTGCCGATGGTTATGTGGTGTTGGTGGCGGACGTGTACGGCAGCAGCGTGCGGCCCGCGAACGCGCAGGAAGCAGGCGCTGCCGCTGGCAAGGCCTATGCCGACCGCGCACTGCTGCGCAAGCGCGTTGCTGCAGCGGCAGACTTGCTCAAAGCCCAGCCGGCCAGCGTGCCCTTGGTGCGCGACTCGATTGCCGCCATTGGTTTCTGCTTCGGCGGTGCCACCGTACTGGAGCTTGCACGCAGCGGTTATGAGCTGGATGCGGTGGTCAGCTTCCACGGCAACCTGACCACCGACCTGCCGGCGCAGGTCTCAACCGTAAAAGCCAAGCTACTGGTGCTGAACGGCGCCGACGACAGCTACGTGAAATCCACCGACATCGATGCGTTCGAACAGTAAATGCGCACGGCCGGTGCCGACTGGAAGTTCGTCAATTTTGACGGCGCAGATCACTGCTTTTCCGAAGCGGACGCGCAACAACCACCAGGCTGCGTCTACAA
>JBQTGY010000085.1:0-56387 GCA_052390415.1 Pseudomarimonas sp.
GATACTCAGGGACCGTCGAGTGTTCAACTACAACCATTTCGGCGTCGAGCCCGCGTTGCGCACGTGCCGCTGCAAGCGTGATTCGGAACTGTGCGAAACGATCAAGCCCACCGACGGGAATAACGAAAGAGACGCCGGGACTGGTCGGGGGACTACTAGCCCCGGTGCAGTCATTGAAGGCGATGGGCCACTGTCGCAGCACGTGCGCCATCAGGCGCGGTGCAGTCCGAGGGAACAAGCTGGTGACGGTAAGGCGGGACGAGTACTGCCATTGGCTCCCTCGCCCTCCGGTCAGCGTGTCGTGCGCAAGGCGTTCGCCACGGTTGCGCAGATCAAGCCAACTCCAGCGCGCCCACTTTGCCAGGCGCGGGAATCGAAGTATCAGTTCGATCCGCCAACGCTCATGAAGCCAACACCCGAGCTTGCGACGCAGCGTTATCGCGTCCAACAATGTTGTCCTGGCAAAAAATCGCACGCGAATTTTTCGATCAAGCTCCAGTTCTTGGTGAGACACCTCGCGACGACTTGATGTCTTGCAAACTTCAGAATACTCGGCTTACCCATGACGAACCAATTTGACACCTACGCCGCAACCTACCAGGAAGATCTTAGGAAAAGCACCGCGATTGGGGGCGAAGAGCCTGATTACTTCGCGCGCTACAAGGTTGACCACCTCGCTGGCGCGCTCGCGGCAAGCAAGGTGGTTGTCAACGATGCGTTGGATTTTGGTTGTGGGATTGGAGGCTCGTTGTCGCATCTTGGTACTCGATTCCCCAAGGCGCGAATCCATGGTGTCGATGTCTCTGAGCAGAGCCTGCTCCTCGCCGCGCAAGTGGCACCCGATGCCTCGCTCAGTGTCTTGCGGGGAGCCACTTTGGACTGCGCCGACCAGTCGTTCGATGTGGCGATGGCGGCCTGTGTTTTTCATCACATCGAGCCGGAGCAGCGCTTGAGTTGGTCTCGCGAGCTGCGGCGCAGCCTGCGCCAAGGATCCAGCCTTTTCATTTTTGAGCACAACCCACGCAATCCTCTGACCCGAAGGGTGGTTGATCAGTGCCCGTTTGATCACGACGCCGTGCTGCTTGACGCCAAGGAGTGCAGGACGCTGATGCTTGATGCCGGGTTCACCGAAGTCAGCATCGAGTACATCGTGTTCTTTCCGCATTTTCTAGCCAAATTGCGTCCGCTCGAACGCTGGCTGAGATGGTTGCCGCTTGGTGCCCAGTACGTCGCGCGAGGGCGCGCATAGTTCGTTCGCCCTTGCCTCGATTGCGCAAGGTGTTTCGGCCGGCACAGCAAAGGTCATTCCGACCTTGCACGGTGAGATGGTCCACACGTCGACTCGATGGAGAACATGGGTTTCCGATTCGCCGCGCCCATCAGACGACCGATGTACTCGCCAATGACCCCTAGAATGACCAACTGCACCCCGCAAGCAAGGAGGACCACCGACATCAGGGAGGCGTAACCGGGATTGGGAATCGCCCCGATCAAGTACTGCCAGACGATGTACATCAAGTAGACCACGCTCAGGCAAGCGAGAATTCCACCAGCAATGCTTGCCATCCGCAGCGGCAAGTTCGAAAAGGTTATGAATATGTTGACCGCGTGCGAAATCAACCGCCGCCACGTATAGGCGCTTTGGCCCGCCAGGCGTCGACCATGTTCGACTTCGACGGAAGCCACTCCCGACGTTAGCCACGACAGCACGCCGTCAAGGTAGGGTCGATGCATGTGGAACGCGGCCAGATCTCGGGCGAGCGCTCCGCGCATGACGCGAAAGGACGAATACTGCTCGTTAAGTTCTGGAAAGGCGCGTTTCAAAATACGCCTCATGATCTCTGAGGTGATGTTGCGATGCGCGGCGTGTGTTCGCGTCGGAAACACGCCGTAGACCAAAGGAGTCGCGTCGCTGCATTGTTCGATCATTGCCGGCAAGCATTCCGGTGGGTGTTCGAGATCTTCATCCATGGTAACCACCCACTTGCCTTTGGCGTGGCGGATGCCGCACAGCGTGGCCGCGTGCTGTCCGAAGTTGCGACCCAAGCGAATACCAATCACGTTTGCGTGATTGTCTGCGAGGCTCCTGATCGTGCCCCACGACTGCGGATTGCCGCGGTCGTCGACCAGGATCAGCTCAAAGGTTCGACCCATTTTGGTGAGAGTCGCGTTTAGTCGACTATGAAGCTGGGGCAGTTCCTCGGTGCCCGAGAACACCGGCACAACCACCGATATCTCAGGCGCCATGGTCTGCACCGTAGTACTTGTCCAAGACTCGCCATACATAGTCGCCGCCAAGGTCAATGCCGAGCGAGCGGGCAACCACTTCAGCCGGGGATGGCGGGATTGGCAACGGTGAGTCCCGATCAATGATCGTGCACTTCGCTCTGCGCCGAAGGACGTTCTCAATGGCGTTGACCAGGCTCGGCATATCGATGCTGCGCTGCGAAGCGATCACGCAGTGACCAGATTGCGGCAGCGAACCTCGAACGAGTCCGTGTGCAATGCGCGCTACGTGTTGAACGTCGATCAAGTTTCGAATCGCTCCGCGCCAGACGCAAAAATGTTCGCCGGACATGATTCGATCCCTCAAAAAATTGGTAAGCGTTGTCGGGTTTGGCGTGCGGCCGACCACTTGCGGCAAGCGCAGGACAAGTGTCTCCGATTCGCTCCGGACCCGCTCCTCCATCCTCCGCTTGTGTGCGAGGTAGGGGTTATCCATGTCTGACGGGTTGGCGAGCGCGCAGCTGCTCAGATATATGAGTCGGCCGGTTCGCTCGGCGAGGGCACCATCCAGCATTGCAGACTCACGCGCGAACGCCGCGTCAGCAACTTCGGCGGAATTGGACACGCCGGAAGCAAGCACCAACATAGTCGGGTCAGGCTCAAAGACGTCCCGCAGAGCCTGCGCAAGCATGCCGTTGCCGATCACCATCGGGCTGCCACTTCCAATGCACTGAAGGTCATCGCATTGCCGGCCAGGCAAAATATCATCTGACCGAGCAGGTGAATATCCGCCGTCATGCGCGCGACCCAATCCGCCGCGCCGGCACGCCTGCCCATATCTCGTAATCAGGAATCGCGCCAACAACTACCGCGTTGGCTCCGATCACAGCGCCCTTGCCGATCTTCGCGCCAGCAGTCACCACCACGCCTGCTCCGAGCCAGACGTCGTCGCCGATTTCGACTCCGGATCGATCCTGCCTGGGCGGCTGATCTTTGATCGGCATTCCGGGCGAGGTGCTGTGGTGGCTCGCGATCAAGGTGCAGAACTGCGAAATCAAGCAGTCGTTGCCGATGACCACATCGCCACCGCCGGCACGCAAGTTGTTGTACTGACCAACCCAGCTGCGTTCGCCGATTCGAATGCTGCCGAATCCGTTGTGGCCGTCACCGAAGGCCAGAATGGTGCCATGAGAAACTGACGACCCCGCGCCCAAGCTCAGGCGCTCGGCGGCGTAGTTGTAGAGCCTGACTTCGGCATCCACTCGAGCGCCACGATGGCGGGACCGGATCACCTGCAGCAATCGCTGCTGCTGCAAGCGCTCGCCCAGGAATCGCACCAGTTCAGGATGCCGGAGCAAACCGATGCCACGCAGCCAGTTCAACATGGCTGGTCCGGAACCGAGGTGGAGGATGCAGATGCTGACGTCATCCGCTCTCCGACACGGTCCTCACGCTCAGCAAGGGCGATAAACTCGGCCTCATCCGCGCGCCTTGCTCCGAGCGTATGCGGCCATTCTCCGCCAGGTCCGCTGTCGGGACCCCTTCTCCTCAACAGGCGACGCAATCGCTCGGCGTTCTCGGGACCAACAAACCGGTCCATCGCGCCGCGTGTCCTTGATGGCAGCATCCGGTTCGCTGCGGGCGGCAACGCTGGCAGCGCAAGCACTTCTTCCAGCACCTTGTGCCACTGCCTGATTGAGGCGTCCTCGGAGTAACTACGCTCGATCAATTCGCGCGCGTTGCGCCGCAAGGTTGCACTCAAACTCGGATCCTGCCGCAGGCGCTCGATCTGGAGTGCAGCGCCGCTGGTGTCGCCCACGTCAAACTTCAAACAGTTGTGGCCATCAATCAACGCCGATTCGAGCCCGTTGCCGAGGTAGTCTGAGGTCACCACCGGCACGCCCTCGGCCATCGCTTCCCAGATGACGATAGGCCCAGTTTCCCAGCGCGAGGGCATAAGCAACACATCGGCCCGACCGTAGACTTCGTCGCCCAGCAGTGCACCAGGCACATGCCCCAGGAACTCTACGTCTCCGCTGAGGCCGAGTTCGGCGAAAGATTTCCGCAAATAGTGTTCTTCAGGTCCGGTGCCTGCGATCCGCAGTCGCCAGCCGGCGTGCGCCTTCTTCAGCGCCGCAAACATTGGCGGCAAATCGCGGACGCGCTTTTGTGCCTCTTCGAGCCTGCCGACAAACGTCAGGTTGAGTCCATGCGCAGGCTTGTTGGCAGTCCGCAACGGCCCGAGCGCCGCACCGCAGGGGGCATGAAAGATTCGCTCTGGCAACCAACCGGCTTCGACCTCGGCGAGGCGGCAGGCCAGTCGATTGGTGCAGGCAACGGCATCGGCCAGCCCTTGTAGTGCGTGCATATCGGTGAACAGATCGTGCTGGATGCCATGACAACTGATCAGTGCGCGCATCGCCTGGCCCGCCGCGCGTTCATCTGCCACCGCAAACACGGAGTGCGGAATATTGACGCAGACAACAACATCGGGGCGTAGCGCTCGAAGTGTCTGTCGAAGCGCATGCCGGCGCCCTTGCTCAGTGCCGGTGCGACACGAGATCGCCACTGACTGCGGGTCCGGATGCACAGCGAGGTACTTTTCTGGCCGGTGGTAACGCGGCCCCTCCACCAAGCCCAGTGTCGCGTCCCACCCGCGCTGCCGCAGGCCGGGCAACAAGTAGTCCAGCCAACTCGCAAGCCCACTCAGAAGGTAACTGGAGGGGGCAACGAACAAGACGCTTCGGCGACTGTGTGTAGCCATCTACGCCTACCCGGACTCGCCTGCATCCGCCGCTTGATGACGCGGCTCGAATGGGCTAAAGGTTGCTGACTTGCTGGCGACGCGGTACTCGATGATGAAAGTCTGAGCCTTGACCGGTGCCACGGGCGCCGCCTCGGCAGCGTTATGTCCGACCCGACGTCTGACCAGGGTGACGTCGCGGCCATTGAGCGCCCAGCGCCCAAGATTGCGTAGACCGTGATCATTGCCAGTCACCAGCACGCTCCCCGGCAAAGTGTCGGGAAAGCCATCCACAACAACCACGCTGCCGGAACTCAGGGATTCTTCGTTTTCCTTTAAAACCTGGATCAGCGCGTTGGAATGCTGCCAGGCCTCGACCCAGCCCGCGCTCCGCGTGGCCGTACTTACCGCAAGCACGATCAAGCCAATTCCAATCCCGGCGGCCAGGCCAAGCCCCATGCGACGCGACAGCCGACCACACATGGTCAACTCATGGGTAAGCCAGGCCAAGGCGAAAGCGAAACCAATCGAGACCGGATACATCGCCCGCTGCTCGATCACGTTACCCGCAGCCATCGCCATGATCACGATGGGCAAGAGGATCATCGATCCTGCCAGCATCGCAAACCACGCGCGATGACGCTGGAGATTGACTGCGGGCACCGCAGCTCTGACTTCGACGTGAGCGACCATCGCCGAACGCAATCCCAACCCGACGCAGATGACGCTGATCGCCAGTGCGAACAGCGCAAACGGATTTGAGTGCAGCCAGGACTGTATCACCGGGAGGTGGTAACTGCGTGCCCCAGACAGTCCGAGCCAGACATGGTTGAGAAGCGCCTTTTCAATGCGACTGATGGTGCCCAACACAATCGTGACTGGCTCGAAGATTGGATTCGCCTGGCGTTCGGAATCAGCGGCGAACTGGGTAATGAAAGCAGCAGCAAGCAATGCAGCGAACATTAACGGCACCGCGCTCCGGAGCGCGTGAGCGATTGATCGTTGGGGCGAAGCCGTAATGGCGAGCAGCGGCCAGACCGCGATCCAAGCTAAGTACTGTTCGTAGCAAAGGACCGCAACAAAAAAGATGCCCGTTGCAAAGCCCAATCGTGAGCGATCAATGTCGGCCGACTGAAGGGCCTGCCAGACCATTCGCGCACTGAGCAAGATCAATGCGGCGGCGACCAGATTCAGGCCACATACCGCCCAGATTCCGGTCTGCAGATTCCACGGCATGACCGCAAAACACGCCGCGCCAACCCAGGCCGGCAGGCGCGCACCAAAAGCCTCATCAAGAAAGCGATACAGCAGTCCCGTGCAGAGCACGTGCAATGACAAAAGCAGGAGCTGGTGCAGCAACGCACTGTCGCCAAGTATTTCGTATTGCACGGTCATCAGCGCGTAACCGATCACTCGTAGGCCGCCGTAGATGGACCAGGTGTCGATCAGCGATTCGCTCAGACCCAAATCGCGGGCGCGCTGCAGAAAGAAGAAATCGTCACTGTAGAAGCCCCGCCCGGTTATCGTCGCGAGGCGCGGCACCGCTGCCAACGGAAGCAACCATACAAGCGCCAGACTCGACCCTTGCCTTTGGGGGGCCGATGCAGTCACGGTTGTTGGGCGCACGTGCTGTGACAAGACTCGCGGTCCGACAGGTCGTTCGAGACATCAAGTGAAAGACGCAAGGCTTGCATATCACTCAGGTCCTGCGGATTTCGCGGACGCGGAGCCCATGGCCATTCCTCACCTCCCACCATTGCCGGCGGCACGCCACGCAGCAACCGTCGCAAGCGTCTGATCCTGTCAAGCGAGCGAGCACGCATCCTGCTGGGATCGCTCTTGCCTGTGATCGCTGGCGAGCGTTGCGGCATTTCGCGAGCCGGCATCGCCAGTGCGGCTTCCATGCCATCCTGCCAACCGCTCACGCACCGCTGCCAACCATAGCGTCCGACAACCCGCTGTTGCGCCGCTTGCGCCAGCCTTGCAAAAACGACGGGTTGATGGGCGAGGCAAGCGACACAATTTGCTGCTGTTTCGGCGTCGCCAATCGGAAAGACCAGCCCGGTCTGCCCATGTTGAACGATACCTTCGGCTGCCTGGCCGACGAAAGCTGAACTGACCGGTACCACGCCATGCAGCATCGCTTCGACCAGGGTGATCCCAAATGCTTCGGACTCCGAGAACAACAGCAACGCGTCCAGCATGGGATAGACGTCTTGATAGAGCTGCTCGGCGGTCAACGCCCCGAGAAAACGGACCGGCAACCCCTGCAAGTCAGCCTCTAGCCGTAATCGCTCTGGCCCATCGCCAGCCACGACCATGTCGAAGGCTACCCCACGTGCACACAAGGACTTGAGCAGGGGCACCATGTCGCCGACGCGCTTGTCGCCACGTGTAAGCCGACCCACGTAACCCAATCGAAGCGGTTCGCCTGCGGGACGTTGCTGCCAAGGCCTCACCGCATCCCGAGCCCCATTTGGGACATGCTTGAGGCGATCAAGCGGCATGCCGAGTTCGTTGAGCAAGCGCGCGGTCAGTACGCCGGGGGCAATGGCATAGTCAGCGAATGCAAGCTTGTGGCGGGCGTCGACCAGTTGAGTCGTGGTGTTGCCATGCAGCGCGAGCAAATATCGACTCGGACAGCCTTGCCAACGCAACCACGCTGCAGCCTCATGGGCATCCGCCACCACCAGCGGCACGAACAATGCCGGTCGTACCCGGCGCACGCAGCGCATTACAGCCAGCACTCGACCCTCGCTGGCCAATCCTCGACCGTCGATTTCGACCGTATCGAGTTCCGGGTGCGCAGCCCGGTAGCGATCAGGATCGTGGGCCTTGCTGCCACGCACGAGGGCGACCATCGGCCGCCACTGTGTCCGATCCAGGCCGCGGCAAAGTCGACTTAGCCACTCCTCCACTCCACCGATGACGCTGGCAGTTTGGGTGCAGAACAGGATGCTACGTGCGGAACTCAGGGGGGTGGAACCTGTGACGAGGCGATCGGACCTTGGGGCACTTGCCGGCGTCCCAGCAAATGATCGATCGCGGCGTGAAAGACCGCTTGGCTGAAATGTGCCTGCGCCACCTCAGCAACCTGTTCGCATGCGCGTTGGTAAGCGTTAGTGTCGGCAAGAAGCGCCTCCAGTGCCGCGATTATCTCGGCAGGCTCTTGCGAGTTGGCGTGAACACCAATGGGATGACGGGCGTAGAACTCCGATAGCGCGCCTTCTGGTGGCGAGTGCACCAGCACAGGCCTGCCGACGTCCAGATAGTTGCTCAGCTTGGTGGGGAAGGAATAGCGGCAGAGGTCGCGCAGATGCGGCCTAAATGGCTGCGGCATGTAACACAGGTGGCAGTCCGCGAGAATCGTCTGGACTTCGGCCGGTGTGCGGAAACCGAGAAACTCGATCCGCGCGGGCTTGCGACTGGCAAGTTCGATGCTTGCCGTCAGCAGTCGCAATCGCACTGGCCGACCGGCAACTACCCATCCCACAAGATCGAGTGCCCGCAGCAGCGCGTTCCATGCACAAGGCGAATACATTGAGCCGGCGAAGCCAATGACCCATTCAGACGTCGATGAACTCTCTCGTCCCTTATCGGTAAGGCTGGGCGGCTTGCACAATCCGTGACGCAGAATTGAAATCGGGGCCTGTGTAAAAGCAGCGTAGTCCTCACGCATCGTCTCCGAAACTACCGCCACCGCGCTTGATCGCGCCAACGATCGCGCGAATTCGCGAAGGCTCCTTTGCCGACTCCATCGGTCAAACCGCGCTAGTTGCAACAAATAGCCGGGCGGATCCCAAACCAGAGTTTTCAGAGGCATCCCCAGGCCGTCCGCAAGTCGATGCGCCAGCGCAAACACCTCAGGATTGTCTAGCACCGCGAACACCTGTTCGACCCCCGCAGCGCGAGCATCGACAATGATCGACTTCAGCAGCCGTGCGCGCTTGAGCGGAACGGCGACCCCTTGGTGAAAGGTCGCGCCTACGGCACCCCATTTCGAGCTCCCCCACCTACCCGAACTTGCGGCATTCGACCTCAGCATCGACACCTGCAACTGTGCGAGATCCTCCGCTGGAGTCCAGGTGGCACGGGGCTTGGTCAAAGCGACGCAGCGCACTCGATCCAGGCCAACGTGACGAACAAGATCGCCAAGAATGATCTCGCCAACGTGGCCAACTCCGGGAGCGCAACCTGCTATGAGCAAGGACTTGGGGAACACGTTATTGCCATCGTCAGCATGAGTCACCGCCAACGCACCAAGTGATGCCTGCAAGACATCTCTCTCAATGGCATCAACCATGCGGCTCAATTCACCCGCAGCCAAAAACTCGCTGGCTCCGCAGCGGGATACTCACTGCACATGGCCTGTAGTTCCTCACCGAAAAGCGCCTGCATCCGCTGAGGATTGCGCAGCATTAGCCAGTTACCCGCCCACACCACCGAGACCTTTGAGTTGAAGCACAAATAGGCCTGCAGCATGTACTGCTCCATCCAATACAGCCGCCTCTCGAGATACGCGCGCGGGTAAGGATTGGGGAGCGAGATGTCGTGCAAATGCACAAGCACTCCCGACTTCAAACGTGGAAGGATTTCGCAGATCTCCCACCAGACATCGCCGCCAGGACGCACCGTGTGCGTCGAGTCAATGAAAAGGATATCGCCTTCATCGAGTGCCTCGAACTCGGCCAACGGCACTTGCTGGACGTAGCAAGTCCGCACTTCAGTGACCTCGGCAAGATCCGCCAGCAACGTGGAATGAAATGGCTCGATGCATACCAGTTTGCTCGCATCGCGACCTTCCTGGATGTTCTTTCGAATTGCCGCGCACGCGAGCTTGGTCGAATTTCCAGAGCCGATCTCGATGATCTTTCGCGGTGCCAAAGAGCGAATCAAGCCGTAGTAAAGGTTGCCGTCCACCGCCATGAACGCGCCATTGACCAGTCCATACCCATCGGAATTGCTCGGCGCGCGCGTGGGAAACTCGCGAAATTCCGGATCAAATGCCAAGACATGCCGCGCGTGAAAGTCAAAGCACGCTGCCTCATCAATGTCACAGCCAATCAGCTGTGTGGGCCCGATGCTGGCGATGTCTTGCTTGTCTGGAAACGGCAAGTAGTAATGCCTCTTCGCCAAGACAAACTGATGGTCATCAAATACATCAAGGTGATTCTCAGTTTCGCGAACCCGATCCATTGCACCCGCAAGGTAGGCGAGAGACTGTCGGGATGTGAGCAGAACGTCGAATCTTCGTCGAAATGGCCGCAATAGCCGGCGGAAAATTGAACGCATCGACTTGATCAAAGCGCGGCTCTGCGCCGCGTAAGCAGCGCTTGTACGATGTCTGCGAGGATGGCATCGAGCCCGATTGCGATATCCCAGCCTGGGTAATGAGAGCGCAACTTGCTGAGGTCCGAGATGTAGCAGATGTGATCGCCAGCGCGGTTCTCGTCAACGTATTCCCAGCTCAACTTGCGGCCTGCAATTGCCTCCAGTTTCGAGATCGCTTCGAGCATCGAAACGCTGTTTACGCGGCCACCGCCCATGTTGTAAACCTCGCCGCATCGCGGCGCGTCATGGAAGCGTTCGATGAAACGGCACACATCGCGCGCATCAATGTTGTCGCGGACTTGTTTGCCCAGGTAGCCGAACACGCGATACGGACGGCCTTCAACCACACAACGTGCAAGGTAAGCGAGAAACCCGTGTAGCTCGGCACCACTATGAGCCGATCCAGTCAGGCAACCACCACGCAGGCAAACAGTCTTCATTCCAAAATAGCGACCGTATTCCTGCACCATCACGTCGGCTGCAACCTTGCTCGCACCAAACAGGCTGTGCTTGCTCTGGTCAATGCGGCATGTCTCGTTGATGCCAGCAAGATCTCCGGCGTTTGCGTACTCCCATCGCGTTTCCAACTCCACCAACGGCAACTCGTTGGGAGCGTCGCCGTACACTTTGTTGGTACTGAGGAAACAAAAGGTCGCTTCAGGCCGAAAGCGACGGGTCGCTTCAAGGAGATTCAAAGTGCCGCCAGCGTTAACATCGAAATCATCGAACGGCCGACTGGCGGCCAGGTCGTGCGAAGGTTGAGCGGCGGCATGAACGATCAAGTCAACTGGAAGCTCTTCCAGAACGCGCAGAACCGCCGACCGGTCGCGGATGTCGACCACGTGATGCACGTAGTCGGGAACGTCTTGCTGGAGTCTGCTGAGATTCCAGTGGGTATCGCCATCGGGGCCAAAAAAGTCGGCCCGCATGTTGTTATCGATCCCGTGCACTTTCCAGCCGAGGGCCGAGAAATGACGAACAGTTTCGGAACCGATGAGGCCGGCCGATCCAGTAACCAATAGTAGTGGGCTAGTCATAGGCAGAAATGTTGGCCAAGTTTTCGAATATCGCGTCGGCGAAAAGCACATTTTTACCGTCGCGGCTGCGGAATTCTTCGATGTTGCCCCGATAAATGAAACCGAGGTCCGTTAGTCGTTTGTGAATCTCGCCGAACAGCGGCTGCGCCGCATACAACTCGTGAAACGAAACTTCGATTACGACGACGCTTGCTTGCTGAAGCGTCTCGGGGCCTCCGTTGATTACCGACATTTCAAACCCTTGGACGTCAATCTTGACCATCAATGGGAAAGTCAGCTCCGCGCCCATGCTGCGCCGCCACACGTCAAGTCGTTCCAACTTGACTGCGACTTCTGTATTGGCTACCGATTGCGGCCATTCTTGTTCGTGCAATTTCGCCATGGGAAGCAATGAAGAGCTAGGCGAGAATGCGCTCCTGAACATGCTTTGCATGCCAGCCTGATCGCTCAATCCAATATGGTGTGGAATGACTTTAGGGTCATTGGCGTGGTTAGCCTTTAGCTCCGCAAAAATGTCCGGCAAGGGTTCAAACGAGTGCACCAAGGCTTCCGGCCAGAGCAACCGGGCAATCGATGCGAATTGACCAGTATTGGCGCCGATATCCAAGACGCATGCAAATCGGTGATGGCTTAGCACAGACCATGCGGCGATTTCTCTTTGCTTCCGCTGCTGAAGACGCGCCGCACGCACGTTGCGTATTTGCCTAATTTCGATCCCCAACGCATTCAAGAAAGTGCGGGCAAGTTTTCTGCTCGCTTGGTTAAAGCCCCTAAACATGCTCATTGTCCTGTGCGGAGACGGGGACCATTTCGGACAAGCCAGGTTCTGCATTCGCAAGCTGCTCGCAGCTAGTGCCCACGATGGTGTGGCTTTGGCTGGGGTTGTCCTACGCCGAAACGTTTGATCTTCCAATCGACATTCAAGCGATTCGAACGGAGTGATCAGCCAGAAACTGATTGGAAGACGGCAATCAAGTGGTCGCGGAGCGACATCGTCCAAGGCACACTCCGTCGATGCCGCAAGTCCCGCAAACCGGGAATCGTCTGCAGGATTCGCTGCGGTAGCCGATACATTCCCCGTCGCTGCCGCATTCCCCAGTAAACGGCCTCGATGCACTCTCGGTTGCGCTTGCCCCAGGATGCGTTTTGATGAGGCATGCGCTGAACGTTGCAAAGCTTCAGGCCATTGCGCAGTGCTATATGTTCAAGAAAGCGCGTTGAAACCAATGACAGATGTTGCGGTGTCTGCAGGTACCAATGACCGCTGCCCAGCCAATGCCAGGTCCAGGCATCCATGTCTGCAGAACTGACCAGGAGCACACCACCGGGCTTCAGCAACTGAGCCGCTCTGGTGATGCCATCGGCCGGGTCAGGCAGATGCTCAACGACGTCGAACAGCGTCACGACATCAAACTTGCCGATCCAATCCTGCATTGGCGATTCGAGCCGCTCACCGATGATGGTGACGTTGTGCTCGTCGCGAGCAATGCAGATCGGTGCTTGCGCACTTTCGATTCCGAAGCGCCGCCAATTCGTGGGCAAGCCAGCCAGGAAGCGGCCTGTGTGGCAGCCGACATCCAACACATCGCAGCTTGCCGAATCCGGGAATCGCGCTTGCAGACTGCGTCGCGCCTGTACCCATGCGCCGTTGTTCTCGAACGGATACTCCATGTGGTTGGCAGGCGTCTGCTGATACATGGCGATCAGGGTCTGCTCATCCGGAACCGGGTGGCGCTGACCCAGCCCGCAGTCGCGACAGCGCAGCAGCTGGCCGCTATCAAACATGCGCTCAGGATCGGAACAGGCGAAGGCGGCGCAAGGACCGAGGTCGTCGAGCGCTGCACTGTCACAACTGCGGCAGCGGACTGCTTCAGACATCGAGCAACGCTGGCGCATCGAGGCGAATGGCCTCTGGCGCGGTCCACGCGTGCGCTGTCGCCACGTGATAACGCTTGGCGGCAGGCGGAAGTCCAGAGGCAAACACATCCCGCGGAGCGACGTGCAAGCGACATATCGTCTCGTTGCGCCAGACGTACTCGACGCCAGGAATCGCCAAGCCGAGACCCACCACGTACTCACCGGCGGCCAATGGAAAACGCTCAATCCGGCACTCGATGAAGAATTGCCCCGCGCCGATTGAAAAGTGTTGATTGTGGTCGGGCGCGGTCGACGTCAACAGCAGAGGTACGCCATCTGCGGTGCTGATCTGCAGTACCGCAGAGAAACCGCGGTACGCATTGGCGACTTCAAAGCCAATCCGAAAACGCGCCGGTTCCCACGTTGCCGCCTCTTCAAGCGGCTCGCCCGAGTCACTCAGCAACTGCAGGCTGCGAACCCGCGTCGCCTCGACCTGCTGGTCTGCCACCCCTCCCGCATGAAACAGATATCCCGCGACTTGGGTAGCGGCATCGCCCAGGCGCGAACTGGCAGCCTGCAAGTACTCGCCTATCACTTGACCGGGCTCACCGTTGCCCGCCACTTGGCCGTTCTGCATCCAGATTGCCCGCGTGCAGAGTTTTTGGATCGCTGCCATGTTGTGACTGACAAACAGCACAGTGCGGCCGTCGCGGGCGACATCGCCCATCTTGCCCAGACATCGTTTCTGGAAATCGGCATCGCCCACAGCCAGCACTTCATCGATGATCAGCACGTCCGGCTCAAGGTGCGCAGCGACCGCGAACGCCAACCGCACGTACATGCCGGAGGAATAGCGTTTGACAGGTGTATCGATGAATTGCTCGACGCCGGCAAAGGCGACGATCTCATCGAACTTGCGGGTGACTTCGGCGCTGCGCATGCCGAGGATGGCGCCGTTCAAGAAGACGTTTTCGCGGCCGGTAAGCTCGGGATGAAAGCCGGTGCCGACTTCCAGCAAACTCGACAGGCGACCACGCACCACGGCGCGACCGGTGGTCGGCGGCGTGATGCGAGAGAGAATCTTCAACAGGGTGGACTTGCCGGCACCGTTGCCACCGATGATGCCGATTGCCTCACCGGTTTGTACGTCGAAATTGACGTCGCGCAATGCCCAGAAATCTTCGGACGGCCGACGCACCTGCTTGCGGGTTTGCAAGGTGACGGCCTTGAAGGCGCGGACCAACTGATCGCTGAAGGTGTTTTCGTGCGTCTCGCCCAGGCGATAGCACTTGCCGAGATTTTCGATGCGGATGGCGGGGATGGTCATGCGAGCCGGCCCGGATCGCGGCTTCCGCCGTTTGGCTGCTTCGCAGCCACGCCTTTGCTGCGCTCGGTCCTGCAGGGGCGACGACTACAGGGGTGACGATGGCGTGTACTGTCCTCCAGCCCCCAGTCCCGCGTCCCGAGTCCCGATTCGTGCATTGGCTCAGACGACATCGGCGAAGGTGCGCTCGGTGCGACGAAAGAAGGCGATGCCGCTGACAAACAACACCAGCACGATGCTCAGGGACAGCAGCATTGGCCCGATCTCTGGCGGCGCCTTGCCGAGCAACGCCCAACGGAAGCCGTCCACGACACCTGCCATGGGATTGAGGCTGTAAATCCAGCGCCACTGTTCCGGCACGATGGTGGTGGAGTAAGCGATGGGTGAGGCATACATCCAGATCTGGCTGACAAACGGCACCATCAGGCCGATGTCGCGGTACTTCACGTTCATTGCGGTGAGCCACAGCCCTACCGACAGTGCGGTGAGCATGGCAATCAGCACCAACACCGGCAGCATCAGCAATTCCCAGCCTGGCATCACCCGATACCAGGCCAGCAAGATCACCAGCAATCCGAACGCCACCGCAAAATCGACCAACCCGGAAATGGTCTTGCTGAGCGGCAGGATCAATCGCGGGAAGTACACCTTCTTCACCAGATTGGCCGAGGCGACCAGGCTATCACTGCTGCCGCTGAGCGCTTTGGCAAAGTAAAGCCAAGGCAACAGTGCGGTCAGCGTGAACAACGGATACGGGACGCCTTCTGAGGGCAAGCCAGCGAAGCGGCCAAAGATGACGCTGAAAATCAGCATCATCATCACCGGCTGAACTACCGCCCATCCGATTCCGATGGCGCTTTGCTTGTAGCGCACGCTGACATCGCGACGAACCAACAGGATCAACAAGTCGCGATACGCCCAGAGCTCGCGCAGATCGTTGCTTAACGAGCGGCCGGCGACCGATATCTCGGTGACTTGGGCGTGACCGAAAAACTCTTCGTGCATCACCTCGTCCGAACTCGGCGACGCGGGTCGGTCGGCGCTCTCGTTCATGCCTGCACCCTGCCCCTCAGTGTGTTGTCCTCGGTGCTGCGCAACCAGCGCCACGCGCTGCTCAGGATGGAATCCAGATCCGAGCATGCGGCGCGCCAGCCTAATTCGCTGTGGATGCGCGTTGCATCGGCGACCAATGCGGGTGGATCACCTGCTCGCCGCGGCAATGTTCTGATCGCGATCTTCTGTCCAGTGATACTTGCGGCTGCGGCGATCACTTGCTTGACCGAATGGCCCAGCCCAGTGCCGACGTTGTAGGCACGCATGCCTGCAGCGCTGTCGGCAAGTGCATCCAGCGCCAGACAATGCGCCTGCGCCAGATCACTCACGTGCACGTAATCCCGAATGCAACTGCCATCGGCCGTCGGGTAGTCGTCGCCATACAGATTCAAGGCTGGCCGCAGACCCAATGCGGCTTCCAGCAGCAAGGGGATGAGGTGAGTCTCGGGCGCGTGCGCTTCTCCAATTTCTCCATCCGGGTCGGCACCCGCGGCATTGAAATAGCGCAGGCTGATGGCGCGCAATGAATGGGCATGGGAGAAATCAGCGAGCATTCGCTCGATCATCAATTTGGACGCACCGTAAGGGTTGATCGGTGTTTGCGGGTGGCCCTCGCTCATCGGCAGTTGCGTTGGTTCACCGTAGGTGGCGCAAGTGCTGGAAAACACCAGCCGTGCAATGGCGTGGTCGCGCATCGCCTCCAGCAAAGTCAGCGTGCCGGCCACGTTGTTGCGGTAGTACTTGCCCGGATCGGTGACCGACTCGCCGACATAGGCGTACGCAGCAAAGTGCATGACTGCCTCGGGCTGCCAGCGCTTGATGACGGCATCCAGTCGCTCGCGATCTGCGATATCGCCCTCTTCCAACGGCCCCCACTGCACTGCCCAGCGATGCCCGTGAACGAGGTTGTCGTAGACCACCGGCGTGTGGCCAGCGGCGGCGAGCGCCTTGCAGGCGTGGCTGCCGATGTAGCCGGCACCGCCGGTCACCAGGATGTTCAATGCCACTCCATCTTTACAGCGCAACTGAAACTCGGGCAGCGATTCATTGCGACAGTGATTCCTCGATCGAGCGTTTCGTGTCGATTCGACCGACTTCAGCGCGCAACTCCTCAATTTCTCGCTCGAGTTTCACGAACTCCAGTTGCTTGCGACGAAGAAAGTCAGCCGCAGCCTTGACTTTAGCCATACCGCCACTGCTGGTGAGCACGTAGGCGTAGGCGAGCTTGTTTTGGCTGGTCCTGAAGTTCTTGACCTTGACCAATCCTTTGTCGACGAGCGCACGCAAGCAGTAGTTGGTCTTGCCCAGCGACAGCCCAAGGCGACGCGCAAGTTCGCGCTGCGACAGATCCGGGTTGTCGGTCAGCAGGCGCAGCAATTGGAAGCGAAGTTCGTCGTCCACAGATTTGTAGCTGAAGCGTCTGACACGCTACCGCCCTACGGCGTGCTGGACGATCCGCTGAGCCCGATAAGCGCTGGTTGTAAGTCTTCGCCGATGGCGAGGACCGAGCGTACTAAAGCCGCACCGCCAACTGGCAACGCGGCAAGACTACTTCGCGGTGCGTGCCCAGGAACTCAAGCAACACGCGGACCCGCGCCATTCCCTCCTGAAGGACGAAGACACCGTCCAGACCGGAGAATGGCCCATCGGTGAGCCGGACCTTTTCGCCGGGACGCAAATCTGGTGCGTCGAGCCGCACAAACCCATCCTGCGCATCGATGCGACGGCGAATGTTGTCGATCACGGCGTTCGGGATCGCCGCCGGCACCCCACCAAATCGGACCAATCCCAAGGCCCCGCGCGTTGAACGCACCGGAGCCAATGAAGTGTGGTCCGTATCGGCCTGCAAAAAGATGTAGTTGGGAAACAAACACTCGACCCGATGCTTGAGCCCGCCCACCGAACGCATCACCCGCCTCAATCGAGGCAACAGGCACTCATAACCTTGGCGGGTCAGATGCTCGTGAGCGATGGCCTCGGAACGAGGCTTGGTGGCAACGGCGAACCAAGCTTGCACGCAATTCCCTGTGGTGCGTTCAACGCGTGAACGCAGCCTAATGGATCAGGTTCGCTGTCGCAAGCGGGGAGAGTGTGAAGGCACCCTCGTCAGTCAGCGTGCCGGAGCAGATTGGCGCAGTTGCTCATCAAAGTAAGCAATCGTCTGGAGCAAGCCTTCACGCAACGCAATTTTCGGCTCCCAACCAAGCTTGGTGCGCGCAAGTTCAATTTCGGGCTTGCGTTGGGTCGGGTCATCGGCAGGCAGCGGCAAGAACGTGAGCGTCGAAGCGGAGCCGGTCAGCTCAATCACCTGCTCGGCCAACTCGCGAATCGTGAACTCGCCGGGGTTGCCTAGATTGACGGGCCCTGGAAAGCCTCTCTCGGTATCCATCAGTCGCAGGAAACCCTCGATCAAATCATCGACGTAACAGAATGACCGCGTCTGCTGACCCTCGCCATAAATGGTGATGGGCTCACCTTTCAGTGCCTGCACGATGAAGTTCGACACGACACGACCATCGTTGGGGTGCATGCGCGGGCCGTAAGTATTGAAGATGCGCGCGACCTTGATGTCGAGACCATGCTGGCGGTGATAATCGAAGAACAGGGTTTCGGCGCAGCGTTTGCCTTCGTCATAGCAGGAGCGGATGCCAATCGGGTTGACGTTGCCCCAATAGCCTTCCGGCTGCGGATGCACGCTGGGGTCACCGTAAACCTCACTGGTGGACGCCTGAAAGATGCGTGCGCGCAGGCGCTTCGCCAAGCCAAGCATGTTGATCGCGCCATGCACTGACGTCTTCGTGGTCTGCACCGGGTCGTGCTGATAATGAATCGGCGACGCGGGACACGCCAGGTTGTAGATTTCGTCCACTTCGATGAAAAGTGGAAAGGTCACATCGTGGCGAATGAACTCGAAGCGCGGATTGCCGTGCAGGTGTTCGATGTTGCGTTTGCTGCCGGTGAACAGGTTGTCAGCGCACACCACTTCATCACCACGCGCCAGCAGGCGGTCAATCAGGTGGGAACCAAGAAAGCCCGCTCCGCCCGTGACCAACACGCGCTTGCGGCTGTTGTAGTTCCTCATGCGCTTGCTCCGCCTGCCTGGGTGAGTACGGGTCGCCGTACTGAGCGGCCGCGACCAATACCGTAATAGGCAAGCCCGGCAGCTTCTACAGTGGAAGGATCGTAGATGTTGCGGCCATCAAAAATGGCGGGTTCACGAAGTGCGGCACGAATGGCTTCGAAGTCGGGACTCCAATACGCCTTCCACTCGGTGACCACGATCAGGGAATCGGCGCCTTGCAACGCCGCTGCGGGCGAGTCACACAGGCTCAGGTCATTACGATCGCCAAAGACGCGCCCCGCTTCCGGCATCGCCTCCGGATCGTGCGCGCGGACCTTTGCGCCGGCTGCCCATAACGAATCCAGCAGGCTGCGGCTGGATGCTTCGCGCATGTCGTCGGTGTTGGGCTTGAACGCCAGACCCCACACCGCAAACGTCTTGCCGGCGATGTCGCCGCCGAAATGGCGCAACACCAACTCGGGCAACTTCTGCTTCTGCAATCCGTTAACCGCTTCCACCGCACTCAGAATCTGCGGCGAATAGCCGTGCTGGCGCGCAGTGCGTTCAAGCGCCTGCACGTCCTTGGGAAAACAGGAGCCGCCATAGCCCGCCCCTGGATAGATGAAACTGTAGCCAATACGCGCATCCGAACCGATACCATGCCGCACCATTTCGATGTCGGCACCAACACGCTCGGCAATATTGGCCATCTCGTTCATGAAACTGATTTTGGTTGCCAACATGGCGTTGGCGGCGTATTTGGTCAACTCGGCCGAGCGCTCATCCATCACCACGATGCGCTCGTGATTGCGATTGAAGGGGGCATACAGTCGCTTCATGGTATCCACCGCGGCGCTGCTGCCAGATCCGATCACGATGCGATCCGGACGCATGCAGTCGTTGATGGCGGCACCTTCCTTCAAGAACTCGGGATTGGAGACCACTTCAAACTTCACCTCGGATTGACGCCCTGACAGCGCGAGGGAAATCGCTGTTCGAACCTTGTCAGCGGTACCGACAGGCACAGTCGACTTGTTGACGACGACAGCCGCTCGCGCCAGGTGAGTGCCGATCGTGTTTGCCACCGCGAGCACATACTTGAGATCGGCGCTGCCGTCTTCGTCCGGCGGCGTGCCCACGGCAATGAAAATGACTTCGGCGCGCGCAATGGCGGCCGGCGCGTCGGTGGTGAACAGCAGGCGACCAGCGGCTCGGTTGCCGTTCACCAGATCCTCCAGGCCGGGCTCATAAATCGGCAGCACGCCGTTATTGAGACCCGCGATCTTCGCTGCATCAACATCGACACAGATGACCTGATGGCCGACCTCGGCGAGGCAAGTGCCGGTGACCAGACCGACATAACCGGTTCCAAAAATTGTGACGTGCATAAGTGGGATGGCTGAAAGTGGAGAGAACTGGGATTTGTTGAGCGCGCGCCTCGCGATGGCGGCGCGTCGGCTTGGATGAACTCAGCCGTGGTCTGAATCAGGTGGCGCCAATCCAGTCGACGTCGCGGGTGGCGGCTTGCTCAGTTCCGGCATGAGACACCCAACGAGCAACGCAGCGACCACGGACAATGCCGTTGTTCGCAGCGGATAGTCGATGAGACTGTGAATCAACAAGAGGCCAATGCCGAGCAGAGACGCCCATCGCCAAGGTGCTCGTGATGACGGGCTTTGTAGGGCATCGACGCCGAGTCTGGCCAGCAGCGCGAGGCCAAACAAGATGAGAACCACCATCGGCAAACCACCCTCCAGCGTCCACTCCAGCCAATCGTTGTGGGCGCGGTTGACGTAATACTCGGATCGTTGTTCGGGTGGTTCCACTGAAGGATATACGCTGGGAAAGGTACCAGCGCCAGCGCCCAACACGCCGAAATTATCGATGGCATCCAAGGTGTTGATGGCGGTCGTCCAGCGTTTATCTTCAAGCGGGTCGGTCTTCAGTCGGCTCAGCAAGTCGGCCAATCCATATTGCATGCTGATGGCCATGCCGATGATGGCAGCGAGCAAAAGCCAACGACGAAATTTCTGGTCGCGGCGACGCCCCTCGCTCATCCGCCGACGAAATAACCAAGCCATCACCGCGATGCCAGCAAACGCCGCAATGCCCAACAGCACGCCGGCGCGCGAGCGCGTCACCGCCAAACCCACGACCAGCAATATCAACGCGAACACCGCCATCAATAACCAGGCCGGTCGCTGATCGCGCGGAGCCCTGTAATAGCTGACCATGAGCCACGCCGTCGCGAGCGGCAAACAAAGCGACAACAACGATGCCAAATGATTGCGATTGGCAAATGCACCCACCGCGTTGGTCGTGCTGGTCACGGCATGCCATCGCAACTCGCTGCTTGGGCCACCGGCCAACTGCGCAAAGCCCAGCACGCATGAAGCCAAGCCAAGCATCAACACCCATTTGAGCAGTCGAATACGGCGATCAAGGTCGAGACGAGCGACCAAACCCAACATCACAATCGGCGGCAGCAAAGCCAAAAGCGCGCGCAAGGTCGCCGCCGGATCCACACTGATCGGGCGCGCTCCGATCGCAACGCCTGCCAGCTCCAACTCTTGGGCTAACGCGCCGCGTCCGGCCAATTGTTGCCAGATCGCCGCAGGCAAAGGTATCAGCTGCGTTGCCACAAGCGTGACGAGGCAGAACACCCAGCCGAACACCAACAAACTGCGTCCGGGCAATTGTCCGGCGTTTGGTGCGAACAGGCTGCAGGCGCCCAAAATCAACGCGAATAATTGCAACGCAGACTCAGCCGGCAAAGCTTGTCGAGTCCCTCCTCCAAGCGCCAGCGCCGAGGTCAGTAACGCGGCGGCGGCCAGCCATAACAAGCGCGTGGAAAGCGTGCCCTCAGTTGCCATCAATGGCACTCCACTCCTGAGAACCGACGTGGGCCGGCATTCAATATCGGCCATGAAACAGGCACGCCACTTTCAGCGGCATGCCCAAAAAGACACGGGCCGCTTTCAGCGGCATGCCCAAAAAGACACGGGCCGCTATCAGCGGCATGTCCAAAAAGGCACGGGCCGCTATCAGCGGCATGCCCAAAAAGACACGGGCCGCTATCAGCGGCCCGAGCCCATTCGCCTGAACCCCTTCGATCAGGGGCTGGACGGGTCGTCATCCAATTCTTCGGCAATCAGCACGCCTGCCACCACCACGGCGGGCACGTAGACCCAAGGCGACACACCCGCTACAACGGCCCCCTTTGCGCCTATCGCCAAGCCGCCTGGAGCCACTGCCTCAACGGTGAGCAACCAACCCGCGCACGGGGATCCATCCGACAAAGTCACGACAGTACCGGACTCGACCTTGACATCGCAGCCATCGTCATACTTCAACAACGCGGTAGAGCCTTCCATCGCCATGACACGACTGCCCTTCATCAGGACTTCGCCGTTCACACCGGCAACGAATTCTTCCCCCGAGTTGACCAAAATGCTGCCATCGACTTCGGCCAAGGTAGCCGAAGACTTGGGTGCTTCGGTCTGCGCGAATGCAGCAACCGAAAACAGCAGAGCGCTCGCGAGCGTAGTGAATTTGGCCAATTTCATGAGTGCCTCTGGTTGTCGCGGCTGGCAAAGCCAGCGGTAGTCGGAGAATGCCACAGCAATGCGCGCAGCGGCAACCTTCAAAGTGTCTCTTGTTGGCCGTGCACTCAGCTTTCCGGTTCGACGTTGCGCACGATCTTCAACCCATCAAACCACGCACGACCGCCTACCCACTGCTCGGCTGGAACCCGTGCGTCGAGTCGCAGCAACAGCGTCTGGCTCCGACAGCCTTCTGCAGGCACCACGAAGTCGGCGGCAAAATCCGACCAGCTCTTGCGTCCGGTCAATTTCTCGGATTCAGCAATGAACACGGCAGGGTTGGCCCAGCAGCTGATGACCCACTTCAAGCCACGCTCGTTGCGCAAGTCGTCCAATCTGACCCGGCCCTGCAAGCTGTAATTGCCGGGCGGCAGGGCCAAGCGCTGTTGCACGTGAGCGAATGCGACTCGACGATTGCGAAATTCGACTACCAGCGCGTTTTGTCCTTCCACGCCGGTGCCACCTTGAGCGCGTATGGAGGCGCCGGCCACCTTGCCCCATTGCCATCCGAACCCTCCGCCGGATGTCGGGAGTTCGAAGCCGCCGTCGAACACATTACCAATGCGAGTGCGCTGCTCGGCCGGAAGGCCGTCCACCCACAACCAATGCGCCTTGGTTACCTGGTCATTGGCCAGCAGCCGGTTGATCCACAGGTCACGTTCCTGCCGGGACAGCGAATGCGGCAATCTGCGCAATCGGTCAAACACGTCGTCTAGCACCTCCTGGCTTTCCGCCTGGGCAGCCCACGTGGCCAAGAATCGATCACGCCAAGCAGGCGCATGGGTTCCCATCCACGTCACCAGCGCTATCCGGCCCTCTGGATGTTTAGCCATGGACAGCAAAGCAGGTCCGATGGTGTGCATCTGTCGCGGCGTCAATCGGAGCAACTGATCATAGTGAAACGCTGCACGATCAAAGTCACCTGTGGCCACCGCGTAATCGGCCAGCCACGCGTGTGTGTGCCGCTCACGCGGCGTTCTGTGGGCGCCAATCTTCATCAGTGAGGCTGCCTGGCTGACTTGCCCTTGGCGATCTTGCAATTGGCCAAATGCAGCATAGGCCGAACCGCTCAAAGGAGAGCCCCGCAGCATGCGAGTCGCCAGCTGTTCGATCTGCTTGTCGACCGCAGGCGTGGGCGGCAGTTGGAACAGACGCTTCAACTCGCGCGTCGATGCCTCCGCTTGATTGGGGAGAATCGAGAGTGCACGGGTTGGATTTTTGGATGCAATCGCATCCGCTTGGCCTTGACGCACGATCACGCTTGCCAGCCACAGCGCCAACGGAATCGTCGCCAAGCGTGCTACCAGCCACGATCGACTCACAAATTGGAACTCTCGCCGCTGGAATCAAGCCGCAATAGTCGCAACCGCCCCGCTTCCTCGATCATCACAAATTGCAGTGTGCCGCCAACGACTTGCTTGAACAGACGACCCTGCTTGCGATAACGCGCCTCAAATGATCCCTGCCCTCGCAGGGTGCCGCCTTCCTCTCTCCACGCCAAGCCACTGACCACGATACTGCGATCAGAGGTGGTGTCAAAAAGTCTGGCGTAGTCGGCCGCCAAGGCCAGGCTGCCGCCGTTCGCCGAATTTGCGCGTCGCGAAAACAGGCCGATCAAGCCATTGAGGTCGCCCTGCGCGTAGCTACGCGAGAAAGATGCCAACAGGTCTTCGACGGCGACATTGCCAACAACGGCCGATTGATTGACTACCTTGGCAAGCGGCGCAGGAGGCGTTGCAGCGGACGAACTGGCCTGTGCTGCCCCATTGACCGCCGGCGTGATTGGTTCCACTTTGATCGATTGAGGTTTGGGAGTCGCCGCCGATCGATTCGGTATTGGCCGCGATGGCTCTGAGGCCACTTGCGCAATCTGCTCCTCTGGTTTCGGAGCCTTGTCGACCATTGGCGCATCGGCTACAGGGTCGGCGTCAGTGAATGCTGCCGACCGGACTTCGGCGACTGGTGACGGGCTGGGCGTTGCATTTGCAGTCACCTGAATCGAGTTGTCCTCTTGGACAGGATCATTCTCGGCACGGCTCACAGTCTCAGCGACTGGCTTCGCCGAAACAGCAGCGCGTTCAGCGGGTTGTTTGGCAATCGCAGCAGCAGGCGCCGCTCGCTCATCGACAACAGCCGGAGGACGGGACTGCAGCGCGACCGGCAAACGACGCACCGGGTTCTGCGCTCTGGCGGGTGCCAAGCCATCCACTTCAGAAACGGCGGTTGAAGGAACCGGTGTTTCCGCCACCTGTGCGGTCGTGACCGTCTGACTGGAGTCAGCTACAGCGGGAACGGTCTGAGGCGGATCCCGTTTGGGTTGAAGTAGCTCCGGAATATCCCGCGCAGACGGTGTCGCTGGATCGTTCGACACCATACTTTGACCACTCTCGGGCACGTTTGCCCGGGTGACCGGCGTCGGCTCTCCCATGGGCACCAGCACTTCGTCGCCCGACATGCCATCGCTGAAGATTCCCCACCCGACCACCAGCGCCACCGCCGCCACCATCAGGCTGGCACCCATGGCAGCAGAACGATGTCGCGGCGGCACCCGCAAAGGCCGATCCTCGTCGATGGAAGATGCATCGGATTCGGTGACGCTGGGCACCCGACTGCGAGCGTCGGTCTCGGCGTCCCAATCGTCGTCGGTGGAAGCCGGATAGGCACTGCCCTCTCTGCCGGCGGCCGCCTGTCGCAGTTCGATCGCTTCACGCGATTCAGGGGACTTCAACATTTTCCAGGCGCGATTGACGCGATCGGAATACGCCGCTGCCCAGTCGGCGCTGCGATCGGGATGCACAAGTCCGACCAGCAGCCGACGATGCTCGCGAACCTGCTGGGCGTCAGCTCCGGGATGTACCCCGAGAACTCGCCATGGATCGCCCTCCGATTCGCGAGCGAGCAACTGTTGCTCGACATAGAATCGTGCCGCCTCCCGCAACTCCTCAGCCGAAGCCTGCGTAGCCATCACAGCCGCAGCAATCGCCTCGGCTTGGCCGGATGCGATGCGCAGCAACTCAATGATGTCGTGAGGCAGTTGTTGTGTTCGGCACTCCGCGTTAAGGGCTGGCTGCCGATGCAGCGCCAGCGCCAAGTGCAAAGCCTCGCCGCCGGCCACTCGCCTCTCCCCTACTTGGCCGAACCGAGCCGCTTGGCGCTGCTTCCGGTTCCGCGTCTAACGTCGCCCTTGCCGGGCCGAGTGAGGCCATAGGCATACTGGTAGTCGTACTTGGTGTGTTCCTCTTTAAGCTTGGTCAGCACCACACCCAAGAGGTGCGCACGCGCACCCTGCAAACGCTTGATCGCAGCCTGGATCGCACCCACTCGCGTCCTGCCGGCCTCAACCACGATCAGGGTGCCGCTGGCGAGATTGGACAGGATCAACGCATCAGCCAGCCCGAGTACCGGCGGGCAGTCGATCAAGACTTGGTCGTAACGCTCAGTCGCTTGCGTGCACAGGCTCAGCATGCGTGGGCCTGCCAACAACTCGGCGGGGTTGGGCGGCAACGTTCCACTGGTCAGAATCCACAGGTTCTCGTTGGCCACCGGCTGGATGCACTCACCCGGCTTGGCAGCGCCGGCCAGACAATTGCTGAGCCCCAGCGTGTTTTCGACGCCAAACACACGGTGCAGGGACGGGTTGCGCAGGTCGGCATCGATCAGCAGCACACGCTTGCCAAGCTGCGCAAAGTTGCGTGCCAGCGCCACCACCGTGGTCGACTTACCTTCGCCCGGTGATGTGCTGGTGACCACCAAGGTCGCGGGAATGCCGCGATCCGTGGAGAACTGCAATGCCGTTCGTACCGACCGATAGGACTCGGAAAAACTGGAACGCATATCGGAGCTGGCTTCTTCGATCGTCAGCTCACGCTCCAGCTTGGGCACCATGCCGAGGAACACCAGTCGCAGCTTGTTTTCCACATCAATCGGCGACTTGATGGTGTCGTCGAGGAATTCAAGCAGCAGTGCAAGCACGATGCCGAGGCAAAGACCCATGGCCAAACCCAGCGACACATTGCGCCGCATATTGGGCGAGACCTGATACGCCGATTCGGCACGGTCAACGATGGCCAGATTATTGGCCTTGACGCCCGCCGCCACTCCAATTTCCTTGTAACGCTGCAACAGGCCGTCATACAGCTGGCGATTGGTGTCCACCTCGCGTTTCAGAATGTTGTAGCGGATGCTGCGCGTCTGGATATCGAGCACGTCGGTCTTCAGATCCTCCAACATCTCGGTCAACGTCGCTTCCTGCGCCAATGCCGCCTCATATTCGGCACGAATGGCGACCTTGATCGACTCGACTTCGTTCACGACCTGGCGTTCAAGCTCGTCGATCTGACCCTTCAATTCCTGCATCGCCGGATAGGCCGGTTTGAACCGGGCCAAACGATTTTGGTACTCGGCCTGCAGCTGACCTTTCTGTTCCTGCAAGGTCTGGATCATCGACTCAGCACCGATCATTCCAGCAACCACCGCACCCGTTGATGCCTGCGCCTGGCGCCACCGCGTTTCTGCCTTTAGCCGATCCGAGCGCGCCTGCGTCAGCGCGGCGTTGGCGCTGAGCATGTCTTGCTCAGTGAGTGTTCCTGACGACAGATCGGCTCCCACACCGACAATTTTTTCCTTGGCGGCGAACTCAACCAAGGCGCGCTCGGAATCCTCGAGCTTGATCTTCAGCTCTTCAAGCCGATCCTCCAAGTAGGTCTTGGCGTAGGAAGAAGAATCAAAACTTCTTTCGAGGTTGGTGGACAGGTACGTTTCCATCAATTGGTTGACTGCACGCACCGAAAATCTTGGATCGGTACTTTGAAAGCTGATGCGCGCCAAGTCCGAATCACCTACTTGCGACACACCCACGCTGCCAGCAAACCAACCGGCAATGGATCGCTCGAAGGCGGCTACCTCATCCGCCGTGCGCTCGACGGGCGCCTCGGCTTCTGGCGCGGCGCCAAGAAACGCCATGACCTGTTCCCAACTTGAAGGTGACTGCAACCTCTCGTAATCGCCGCTTTCTGCCAGCCCCATGTCGGCGATCACCCGCTGCGCCAATGCACGGCTGCGGATAAGCTCTTGCTGAGTCGGAAAATAGTTACCTGACCACTTCTTGCCGCTTTCGACATCGCCGACGTCAACGATCTGATCCTGACCCGATGAAATCTCGATGGTCGCGGATGCGGCGTAAATCTTCGGCTCCAGCAAGGTATCCACGGTAGACCACGCACCTGCTACCAGGACAATCGCGGCAATCAGCCACTTGCGTTTGACAATCGAGCGCCAGTAAGCGGAAAGATCTAAGTGATCCTCGCCCTCAGACGTTTCGCCTCGACCCAAAAATGCTGCCAAAGGTCGCTGGTGGGCGGCGATCAGCGCTTGCTGAGGAGCCTCCGCTGGACGCGTTGCCGGCAAGCGGGACTCGGGCTCGTCGCCGTTGGGCCGCGGATTGTTGTGCTGTTCCATCAATGTGAATCCTGAAAGCGACGAGCACTCGCTCGCCAGAGCGTTAGTACGGACGGAAGATGCTGAAGAAGGAGAAAGCCTCCAGGAATCGCCGCATCGCACTTCGCGGGCCGGACTGATCGATCACGATCACATCATCGCCATACACTTCGGGATCTTCAGCGTTGCCGCCGCGAATCGCCTGCAGATCGAAGACTGCCGCCATCTTCTGCCCATCTACCTTGCGGAAAATGACAATGCCTTGCAAGTTGGCCAGGTCGGTTACCCCGCCCGCCTTGGCGATCGCTTGCAGCAAGGTCGTCCTGCCCTGAATGGGATAAACGCCGGGACCGCCAATCGCGCCTTCCATCGTGATGCGTTGGCTGGAGAACTCTTTGACGAAGACGGTCACTTGCGGATCCTGCAAGTAGCTCTCTGAAAGCTTGGTCGCTATCAGTTTTTCCAACTCGCTGACCGTCAAGCCGCCGGCAAGCAGGGTGCCCACCAAGGGCAGCGAAATTTGCCCGCTGGAGTTGATGCGTACCGTTCGATTCAGTTCATCCACCTGAAACACGGAAATCTCGATCAAGTCCTGACCACCAATCCGGTACTCAGCGGTCCCCACGTAGGCACCGGTCGACGAAGTAGTGTCGGGTGGCCCGAGATTTTCGGTCGTGGTCACGATCTTCGCGGTTCCGCTGCGGACTGGGCCGGAACTCGTGAGACATCCACTGACCAGGCTTGAAAGCAACAGCAACACAGCAATTCGGAACAGGTTCACTATCATTATTTACTCAAGAGTGACTGAAGGTGCCGCGTCTTGGCTCAGATCGCGCTGAGCACTCGCCGCCACAGACTAGGACGAGGCGGCTTGGTCGATTCGAGCGCTTGTGCCAACAACGCTTCAGGAGCGACATCCCTCAATACCGCCGCAGGCCGACTTTCGACCATGTCGCTCGCGGCTTTGTCGCCCACCCGCTTTGCTACCGCATGCATGCCTTCTGCCAACAGCGGCGGGCGGTTGTTGGCCCGATGCGCGTCAGTTGCCACGATATGAACCAAGCCCTCATCCAGCATGCGCTCCGACCAATACTTTGCACGCGGGCCAAACCGGCCCGTGATAGCCCCCGATGTCAGCTGCATCCACGCCCCACCTTTGACCAGCTTGGCAAACAACGGATAGTGGCCGTCGATCCACGACAAGCGTTCAGGATGGGTAAGAATCGGGACATATCCTGCGGAAACGAGGTCAAAGACTACGTTCTCAAGCCGGGGTGGCGCAACGTGATGCGGAGGCTCGAACAAAAAATAGCGGGTTCCATTCAGGGTCGGGATGCGCCCAGCACGCAACCCATCGAGCAAATCGGGGGTCAAATGGACGTCGGCGCCCTCCACCAATTGCAAGGGAATATCCGCGTCCTGCAGGGCCAGACGGAGTTCGGTGATCGCCTGCCGAATGCCGACTGCCGAGTTTTCATACATGCCCGGATAGATGTGCGGAGTGCAGGCAGTCACACGAATACCGTCGGCCACCGCCACCCGCGCCATGGCCAATGACTCGTGCATATCTGGAGCGCCGTCATCGATGCCGGGCAAGATATGGCAATGCAGGTCGATCACGACACACTGGACTCGTGTTCGGTCGGCAAAGCGTTGCCTTGTGCCGTTGCGCTGTTTGGATTGGGTCGGAGATACAGCCGGCGGTGGATGCTGCTGAAAAAGTGCAGCGCGCGCTTCGGGCGTGCGGTCACCCAATAATGCATCGCACACAACCCAAGAAACACTGCAACAAAGATGGGATGCGGCAAGTTCCACTTCAGCGCCAGCGCGGCGGCCAAGCCAATGGCTAAAGAAAATCCAGTCAACGACAGGACCACCTGGGAGTGGCTGAATCCGGCGTCAAGCATTTGATGGTGAATGTGACCACGATCCGCCGAAAAGGGTGAACGACCCATATGCAGTCGACGCGCTATCAACACCAGACAATCAAGCAGGGGAACCAGGATCAGAAATGGGGGAAGCACTGGGCTCACTGGATGACCCGCGTTTTGGGTCAGTCGAAAACTCACCCATGCGATGACGAAGCCCAGAAAGGCGCTGCCGGAGTTGCCCATGAACGTGGCAGCTTTTGCTTGGCCGGGTCTGCGCAAGTTGAACCAAAGGAAGGTGGATAGCCCACCGAGCATCAGCGTGAGCAGCGGCAGCATGCCGTGATTGCCCGAATACAAGGCGGCGGCGCCCAACATCGCCAATGCGACGAAGACCAAGGCACCCGCAAGACCATCAATGCCATCCGCCATGTTGATCGCATTGATCAACCCCACCGTCGCAAACACGGTGAAAGGAACCGACAACCAGCCCAGAGAGAGCTGGCCACGACCCACCAACGGACCGATCTGCTCGACCTGCACTCCACCGATATAAATCATCACCAACGCCGCGCCAGCTTGCGCGGTAATCCGCCAATACCAACGGATGTCGTACAGGTCGTCCAGCACGCCGACGACCAAGAGGATCAGCGCTGCCAGACTGAATGCCGGCAACCGGCTCTTGTCCTCGTACAGCAACCAGGCCAAAACCACCACCGTGACGATGACCGCGATACCACCCACAACGGGGGTCGCCGCTGCATGATCCTTGCGGCCCACCGGGTGGTCCATCAGGCCCAACGCCGGCGCAACACGCAACAGCCCGAGCATCAGCGCCCAACTCAGCGTTGCTGCTGCGGCCATCATCAGCATCAAATCAATCAGCACCCTGCCTCCTGCCTTTAATTGGCGCCAAGCCCAACGGGCAATTCCGAAAGGTTTGCCGCCACGTCAACGCAACGCCCCCTGTCGGCGCTTCATCTCCGTGCACGCTTCGCTCAACCACTGAGCATCTGCCAAAATTGTGACACCGATCACGGCCTCCTGAATGTTCGCCGGCGTACTGAATTTGGCCGCCTGTCGAATTACAAGCGCATATTGGCATTCAATTCTGCGACCGAGTATACCGTCGGGAAAATTGCATTCTGTCTACGCACCCGATATGGATCAATTCGTTACCTTTGCTTGCTCGTCCTGAGACTAAGCAACGATGGCGGCGCGCTGAAGGTGTCGGGATTGGCCAGCGGCCAAAAAAGCTTGAATACGGGGTGCTCAGACTCACCTTCGATCAAGGCGCCAGCCTGCACGAATTGGTGCAGCGCAGCAAGCGAACGAACCTCGGTGGAAGACACCCGCCGAATCACGTGCTCCGGCCCCAGCTCATCGGGATGCCGCAGCCCCGCCGCCGATAGCAGTTCTCGCAACGCCTTGAGCGTGTTCTGTTGGAAATGATAGACACGCGTGGCCTTGTCGGTGACGACCAGGGCTTTTTGCCGCAACGGGTCCTGGGTCGCCACGCCGGTTGGGCATGCGCCGGTATGGCAACTCTGCGACTGGATGCATCCCAGAGCGAACATGAATCCCCGTGCCGAATTGCACCAGTCCGCACCCAACGCAATGATCCGCGCGATATCAAATGCGGTCACGATCTTGCCTGCCGCGCCGATGCGAATCTGCCCGCGCAGGTTGAGGCCAACCAAGGTGTTGTGGACCAGTAACAATGCTTCACGCAACGGCGCGCCGACGTGATTGCTGAACTCCAACGGTGCTGCACCGGTGCCACCTTCACCACCGTCGACAACGATGAAATCCGGGGTGATGCCACTGGCAACCATGGCCTTGGCGATGGCAAACCATTCCCAAGGGTGACCGATCGCCAATTTGAAGCCAACCGGCTTGCCACCGGACAGCTGCCGCAACTGGTCGACGAATTGAAGCAATTCACGCGGGGTCGAGAATGCCGAATGCGCGGCGGGGGAGTTGCATTCCACGCCAACGGGGACGCCGCGGGCGGCGGCAATTTCACTCGTGACCTTTGCTCCCGGCAAGACGCCGCCGTGTCCAGGCTTGGCCCCTTGTGACAACTTGATCTCGATCATCTTTACTTGCTCGAGCGCCGCATTCTCGGCAAAGCGTTCGGGCGAAAACCGACCGTCCGCGGTTCGGCACCCGAAATAACCCGATCCGATCTCCCATACCAGGTCGCCGCCCGGTTCACGGTGATAGCGTGAAATCGAACCTTCGCCGGTGTCGTGATAAAAGCCACCGCGGCGCGCACCTTCGTTCAAGGCGAGGATGGCGTTGGCCGATAGTGAGCCGAAGCTCATCGCCGAAATATTGAAGACGCTGGCGCCATATGGCTGGCTGCAACGCGCGCCACCGATGGACACCCGAAAGTCGTGTGAATCGATTTCGGCCGGCAACATGGAGTGGTTGATCCACTCGTAATTGGCTTGATAAACATCGAGCTGGGTGCCGAACGGCCGCTTGTCGAGCACGTTTTTCGCGCGCTGGTAGACGATGGAGCGTTGCACACGCGAAAACGGCGTCTCGTCGGCATCGCTTTCCAGAAAGTACTGTCGAATCTCCGGTCGAATGGCCTCAAACATGAAGCGAAAGTGGGCGAGGACCGGGTAGTTGCGGCGAATCGAGCTGCTGGGTTGGCGAACATCCCAAGCGCCAATCAAGGCCAAGGCGAGCAGCGGCGCGGCCACCCAAAGCCAATGACTGGCAACGAACAAGGAGGTGAACAAGCTGATGACCGCGAACACACAACACGCGACCCAAAAAAAATAGCGCGATGGCAGCACTGACTTTTCCCATTCGAAGAAGCCGGCCAAGCATAACTTGCCGGCGATTTTCGGCGACCACCTGCCCCTTGCTGTCACTGCATCGATCCCCACAGCGGCAGCGGCCAACGCTTGCAAGCTGGATACAACGCTCTCGGCAGCGTTCAGCTTGATAGGAAATCATGCCGGCATCGAATCCCGAATCCCGAACCAGACAAAGGCTCAGCCTGCCAACAAGCGCTCGGCCAAGCGCGACCAGCGCTGTTCGCGCCGCCCGATCGCGGCTTTGAATGCGTTGACGGCACCACAAACCGTCATCGACTCGCGGCTACGGCTCAGCCCGGTGTACAACCATTCACGCGTGAGCAAGGGTGAATCGGCCGCGGGCAGGAGCAGCACGACCTGCGTGAACTCCGAGCCTTGCGCCTTGTGCACACTCATCGCATAAGCGGTGTCATGCGCGGGCAAGGCATCCACTCGCAGGGCACGCGGCAGTCCACTGCCATCAACGAACCACGCGCGCAGTCCCAACAATGGGTCCGCTGCGATCACGCCGAGATCGCCATTCCACAGATCCAGTGCGGGAGCGTTCTCGCGAATCAGAATCGGTTGGCCATCATAGTGCAGGCCCGGCGGACGCTTACCCAGACAAGCCACCTCTGCCGCCCTATTGACGCCAGCAACGCCGCGGCGTCCCTCATTGCCGGCGCACAGCACCCGAAACTGCAGCAGCGCCGCGAGCCGCCGTTCAATGCTGGGGTCACGCAATCCCTGGAAACCCTCGCGCCAGACCTGTTGCCAGCGCCGACTGGTGGGATCGATATCGTCCCACTCGGCCTGCAAGGTCGTTTGACCGTTTTCCAGCGTGCCGACGGCGTCATCGCCTTCACCCATCCTCACCGCGAGCAACAGACGCATTACCGGCGCGTCAGTGGCGAATCGATGACTGCGGGTCAAGGCATGGGCGATTCGCTGAATGGGCACACCGGCGGTCGCTGATTGCACCGCGAGCAAATCAGCCAACACACGACCGCCACCCAACGCCGGCAATTGATCCGGGTCGCCCAGCAGGATCAAGCGCGCCCTCTCTGGCAAGGCGCGCAACACGTGTACCAGCATCGGCAGGTCGAGCATCGATGCTTCGTCGAGCAACAGGATGTCGATGGGCAGGGGTCGCTCTGCGCCGAATCGTGGTTGGGCGCGCTGTGGCTGCACTCCCAGCAAGCGATGCAGCGTTTGCGCGCCGATCACAGGCGCCGAAATCGCGACCTGCTGCTCGCGCAAGCTGGCGCCTAACCGCGCAGCCGCCTTGCCCGTCGGCGCCACGGCAGCCACCCGCAACGTTCGTGGCGACAACGCCTGCAGGTAACCGAGCAAACGCGCGGCAGACCACGTCTTGCCGGTACCGGGCCCACCGGTGAGCACGGTCAGTCCCGACCTCGCTGCATGTCGCAATGCCGCTCGCGCGGGTTCATTCCCAGGCGAGGGTGGCAACAGCTTGTCGAGGTGCGCTTCGTGGGGATCGAGAGCGCTTTCAAAGTGGCGGTTGGCGAGCGTCAACAAGCGCGCCGCCGCTTCCGTTTCCAGTTGCCACACTCGGCGCAAGTACAGAAGACCGTGATCTTCAACGAACGCCCGATCGGTTTCGGGGGAACCGACATAGCGATGCTCGCCAAGTGCGTCCAGCATTGCGGCGGGCGTCGGCGGCCGTTTGCGAAGCGCATGCAGCAGCGGGTCCAGTTCACCCGCTTGCATTGCAGATAGCGACAGCCCGGTGTGACCTTGGCGAGTTGCCCAGGATGCCAAGGCCAATGCGGCAGCCGCCGCCGGATTCGCCGCACCGAATCGCTGCGCCGTGGCCAGGTCGATGGCAGCGAGTCCACTCATGGCAACGTCATGCCGTTGGCCCAGGCATCCAGTGCGGAAATCATCGAATACGACGGCCGGTCCACAAACACACCGTGCTCACCACTGACGTCCAGGCCGCGCAAAAAGACGTAACAGACGCCGCCAAAATCGCGGCTGTAGTCATAGGCCTCGCCCAGGCGCGCGCGCAGATGACGGTGTACGGCCAAGCTGTAGAGCAGGTATTGCAAGTCGTAGCCTGCACCGCGTACAGCCGCGGCCAGCGCTGCGGGCGCGTAGTGAGCAAGCGTGGCGCCCAGCCGATTGGTCTTGTAATCGAATACGTAATAGCGACCTTGCCAGCGAACCACCAGATCGATGAAGCCACGCATGAATCCGTTGAGGTGCTCACGGGAAATGCCCTGCTCGCCATGGTCGTCGTGGCTGCGGTTGACGATGGCCAGGAATCCGTTCAATGCGGCATCGGTGAGGGGAAAAAAGAATTCCAACTCGGCCAGCCGATCCGCCGCGGGCAGGTGTCTGAGTCGCAGCCCGTCGATCAATGGTGCCTTACACAGCACGTCGACGCGGTCACGCAAATAGGTCGCCGCGTTCGTCTCAAAGCCGAAGCGTCGACAGGCTGCGTCTATGGCCGAATTGCCGGCCGCATCGGGCCAGCGCGCAAAGTCGATCAGCTCAAGTGCCGCGTGCGCACATTCGCCAAAGCGGCTGCCGCCGATCTCCTGCGGCGCGCTGAGATCCGATGCCTCGGTTTCGTCTTCTGCTGCTACCGCAGCCACGTCGTGATCGGGTCGCTCGGCAACCTGCTCTGCAAATCCACCAAACAGGCGCGAGTAGCTGTAGACCCGTCGATTGGGCGTGATCGATCCGCCGAAGTGTCGCGGTGGACTTGGTTGCAAGCTGTCCTGCTGAACGACTTTGCGCAGCGGCGCGGAAGCAGGCAAGGGTTCAACGGTGAGCGCACCGCCTGCCCGTGTATTCCAGTCAGTCAAAGCGCGCTCGATAGCTGCGTTGCCGAATGCGGCGACTGCGTTCGCCTCGACCCACCCATCGCTGCACGCACCCTCTTCCCGGTGCAGCATATACGCCAAGGGCGACGAGACACTGGCGAAGGCGGGCCCGCTGGCATGACGGGTGTCACCCCAGATCAGCCAACTCCGCCGTTTGGCTCGGGTCAGCGCCACATACATCAGGCGGATCGACTCGGCGAATTGCTCGCGGGCGTCTTCGCGCGCATGTGCGATCCACGCGGGGCTGCCCGGATCTCGCCGAAGCGAACCTTCGTTGTCATGCCAGGTCACCGGCTTGACGGACGCGGGCAACGGGTCCTTCAGCGACTGCGCGGCGCCGCGCCACAAAAACGGCGCAAACACATACTCGAATTGCAGACCCTTGCTGCCATGCACGGTCAGCAGCTGCACGCAGGCACGGTCGGTTTCGGCACGCAAACGATCAGCATCAAGCGGCTTGAATTCCCTGTCCGAGGCTTGCGCGATGGCCTGCTGCATCTGTTCGGCAAGGCCCGCCAGATGCTCCACCTCGGGCCAACGCGCGCCTAGCAGTTCCAGGACGTGCAGCGCATCGCACAGCCAGCGCCGACCCTCGGCGCGTTGCAGTTGCGCGCTGGCGGCATCGGCAATCAATGGCAGCAGGGCTGCGGCGGGACCGCTGTGCTCGCCCCTGGCGCGTGCCTGCGCCAAGGCATCCAGCGCGCGTTCGCGCGTGACTGCCGCCTCACCATCGGCGCCCAATTCCCGAGCGTCCAGCGCGAACAAATCACCCGCCAGCGCGCGACGTTGACGACCGGCGTCGCGCGGATTTGCCAATGCGTCGATCACCACCAACACGGCTCGCGCGGCGTCTGACGCCCACACACTGCCATCGCCGGCATAGGCGCAGGCGATACCCCAGCGTGCCAAGGCACGGCGAATCGCTTTCGCCTGAGCATGGGTTCGCACCAATACCGCCACAGGCGCGATGGCACTGGCCTGCACTTCGCCCGAGGCCACCATTTCCGCGATGGTGGCGGCCACAGCATCGATGGCCAGACGTTCGGCCTCACCCTGGCCAATCGCCCCCCCGCTATCGGGCAGGCGCCATAGGGTCAGACCACCTTCACAGGTATCGATGTCTGCGCGAGTTGGCGGGGGAAGTTGCGCTGGCTCGAAGCCAATGAAATCGAAAACGAAGGGCTGCTCGCGGCTGGTGAACAGGGCATTCACGGCGTCGACCGTGCGCTGGCGGGAGCGACGATTGAAGCGCAGGCGATGACGCGCATCGGCATCACGCATGGCGCGCCGGTATGCAAATACGTCGCCGCCGCGAAAGCGATAAATGGCCTGCTTGGGATCGCCGACCAGAAACAGCCCCGCCTCGGCCCGGCCGAAATAGATGGCCCGAAAAATGGCGTATTGGGCAGCATCCGTATCCTGGAATTCGTCCACCAAGGCCAGCGGAAAGCGCGCCGCCAGCTGCGTTGCAAAGCGTTCTCCATCCTGGCCTTGCAGGCGATCACGCATATGCAGTACCAGATCGTCATAGCTCAACGTTCGCTGCTGGCTGCGCAAGGTAGCCTCGCGTGTGCGCACAGCGGCGAGCAGCTGATGCAACCAAACCATCGACTCAAGGGGTGCCAGTTCCGCCCGCAGCGCGCACCACGCGTCGATCCACTTCAGGGCCGGCAGCGGGGGAACCGCTTGCGACGCGAATTTGTCGTTGCGCGCTTTGCTCAATGCGGCCGTGGTGACGCGCTCAAGCGCGACGGCGTCCAAAGGCGGCGAGCCCGCCACCGCGCGCGCGCAGAGGTGCATCGCCTTGGCCTTGTGCGCCTGGCTGAGTTTGGTGCCGCTGTAGCGTCTGGGCTCGTCGAGATGCGCCCACAGGCGCTCGAACTCTCCGCTTTCCTCCAATTGCGGAGGTATCGCGCGCAGAACATCCGAGCGCTGCCTCAATGCGGCGTAACGCCCTGGGTCGGGCGCGCCATCTACGTGTTGAGCGTCGATGGCCAATAGTGGCGCCAGTGATTTGCCCAGCGCATCCGCGTGGCCGAACAGATCAATCAACAACTCTGCCTGCTCGCGACCGGCCAGCACCACCTGCTGGCGCCACACGTCGGCGACGGCTTGCTGGCGTTGCCGACTGCCATCGTCCGCCGGCCACGCGATCAGTCCGACGTGCTGCTCAAACGCAAACTCGCTGATCCAACGCGCGCAGAGGCCGTGGATGGTGGCGACCCATGCTTCGTCGCAGCGCACCAGAGCGTCAAAGATGCGTTGTCGGATCAGTATCGGCGGCAACCCACGCCGCGCCGCCTCCGCCTGCATCTCGGTGATGAACTCATCACCGCTGGCACGTCCGTCGATCACGTCCAGCGCTTCTTCAAGCCGCTGCCGCAGTCGCTGCGCCAACTCGCGTGTGGCTGCCTCGGTGAAGGTCACCACTACCGCGCTATCAATCGCGCGGCCCTCCAACGCGATCACCCGCAGCAGCAGACTGACGATGGACCAGGTCTTGCCTGTACCGGCGCTTGCTTCGACCAGCTGCAAGCCTTCCAGCGGCACGCGCAATGGATCGAAATCCGGCACCTCACTCACTTGCGCCGCACCGTGGTCAAGACGGCGGCCAGCGGGCCGTAGATGCGCATGCTCCAGTCAACAAATGCCGGTGCTTGTGGCAGGTCGAAGCCGCGAAAAGCGATTGCGAAATCGGCATCGCTGGACTCGCCGCGGCTGTGCACGCCTTGGCTGACCTCACCTCCGTTCCAGACTTCTTGCACCTTCGACAGCGCTTTCTGCGGATCACCACTCTTTTCCAGGGTTCGCGCATAGGCCCAGCCAGACCGTGCTGGCAAGGGCAATGGCACGGATTGGCCACATTGCCATCCCTCCGCAACCGAAGTCAGCCACGCCGGCGCATCGCTCAAAGGAGCGATCAGGTGACGACGTGGCGCCTCCGACGCAGGAACTTCGACATAGCTGCAAACCGCCGTGGAATAAATCACTCCCTGTTGGATCAATAATTCGCGAGCAAGCGCCAATGCCAGCAGGGTCTCGCCGTTGGGCTCGTCTACACCCATCGCCAACGGTCCATCTTTGCCCATGATCACACTCATCTGGCCGCTCAAAGGCAGGGTCGCGATCTGCACATCCACAGGCAGAATTCGACAGCTGACTTCAGCGCCAGGCAGCAGATTCAGCGCGGCATCGAATCTTTCACTCCATCCGTCCAAAGCCTGACGACCTGCGTAACCGGCGGGCAATTGCCCTTCCGCCGCGATCCGCCGCACACAATCGGCGATGGGCGTGCCGTGCAGATGCGCAACCAGCAACCGCTGCAACAGCTTGCGCGCCGCCTTCGTATCGACTACCTGCGCTTCTTCGCCCTCACGATCTTCGATCCAGCGGGCTCGGCTCAGCCGCAACGAATCCACCAGAAACCCACGCGCCGGATTGCGATAGAAGAGCAGCAGCCGCTCCACATCCACTACCTCGGAGCCGCCCCTCTCGATCATGTCGGGGACTGCGGCGAGGAACGGCCGTTCGCCACGCCAACCCGCCCGCTCGGCCTGCACTGCTGGCCACCACTGGGCCGCGAAACTTGACCGCGGTCCATTGAAGCTCTCGGCGGCATAGGGCGCCAGCGGATGACGCTGGACGATGCTGTTGGCGACAGATTCCCATCGCTCTGCATGCGAAATGCGCAGGCAGTCGATGATCTCCGCCAAGGGCGGCGACGGCGGCCGCTGTCCGCCATCGTTGGCATCAATGCCGACATAACTCAGATGCAGGTGGTCACGCGCCGCCAGCAAGGTGTCCAGCAGGAGCTGGCGATCATCGCTGCGTGGTTGGCGATCACCGAGGCGCGGTGCCCGCGCCATCAAATCGAAGCCGGCTGGCGGCGTGCGTCGCGGAAATGCGCCGTGCTCCAAACCAAGCACCGCGATGACCCGAAACGGCACGCTGCGCAGCGGCACCAGCGCGCAGACAGTGGCACCTTCGCCGAGGAATCGCTGCCAACGGGGTGGCTGCGCCAAGGCGTCTTCAATGGCGGCGACCAGTACGTCAAGGCTGATCGGAATCGTGCTTTCCGCCAGTACGAATTGCTGCTCGATCAATTCGAGACAATCGCGAATCGCCGACTCCGCATCTGCCGCGTCGGCATCGGATGCGTCCACCTTGAAAAAGGCGTCGAACAACTGTCGCAAACGATCCACGCCTGTCGCTGGCGTGGTGGCCTCCTGCAAGCGTAAGCGCCAACGTTCCAAAGTGCGAAGCAATCGCCACAGCGAACCCAACGCCAGCGCCGATTCAGCGCCATCACCTGCAGCGAACGGTGCAACACCGTCGCGCACGCCGCCGTCGTCACCCGTCGCATGGCCCATCAACAGCCGCTCGATGGCGGCTGCCCAGGTGTGGGCTTGGACAGCGCCCTCACCTATCGCATCGCGTTGGTCAGCATTCAATCCGGCGACAACACAAAGCGCTTGCGCCCACTCCAGCAACCAGCGTTGACCCTCATCACTCAGCTCGAATCGCGCACGAATCTCGACGACTTCGAACAGCCCCAGTACTTCGGCTCGGGTGAAGCGCGCGGTGGGTGAGCGCAGCAACCACAGATAGCGCTGAACCAATGGATGCAGCCGATCCGCGCGGCCATCCGCCAGCGTGATCGGGATACGACGCTCAATGGGTGTCGCGGCCAGTACAGCCTCGATCAAGGGTGCGTACTGATCCAAAGAGGGCGCCATGATCACGACTTCGTGCGGGCGCAGCGTGTGATCGTGCTGGAACAAGTCCAGCAGTTCGTCGAACACCACTTCGACTTCCCGTCGCGCACTCGCACAGGCGTGGATGCGCAGGTTGCCGCGCGCCAGCGGCGGCGGCGTATGCGCGCCCAACTCAAGCATTGACGCCTGCAGCCAGCCCAACAAGCGAGTGGCATCCGGGGCTGACCAGCGCTCCTGCTCGATGCTGTCGTCGAGCCAGTGTTCGATCTGCAACTGCTGGGCATCGCGCGCCTGGGCGCCCAATGAAGCCAGCAGCACACCGACCGGCTCATCAGTCGCCTCCAATACGGCAGCGACCGCGTTCATCGACGACCGCGAGGCGCGCTGACGCGCCAACTCACGCGGTGAGCGCAAATCGCCCCAATACGCCGCCGAGGGCGCGCAGTGATAGACCGCCACCTCGGTGCGCCGGGACACCGCGCGCACCCAGCGCATTTGCATCGGACTCAGTGGCAATGCACCGAACAGACTTAAGCGTTGCGGGATAACACCGATCAACAGATCTTGGTTCTCCAGTAGCGTGACCAGCGTTTGCATCCGGTTGCCGCGATCACTTGGCGGCATGGCGGCGCACAGTCGTCGCCATAGCGCTGCTTGCCACACTTCATCGGTCACCGCCGGCAAGGCGCGACGACCCTGCGACCACGTGTGCAGCCAATCAGGTCGATATACCTGATAGGCATCCAACACATCGGCAAGCCGGCAGGCCAGCTGCCACGGTTTTAGCGGGTCGGTCCATGCGCCGACCTTGCCGGCGCTGGACGCTTCCGTGTCAGCCAGATAGGCGCGAAGCACAGAAAATTCAGCGCCCGCAGGTAGACGCTCGAGCATTTCCAGCAGTCGCCAGCGCAGCACTGATCGTTCCCACGTGGATGCGGCAGAAGCCGAGCCGGCGGTGCCAGGCAAGCCCGTCAACATGGCGGCAATCCGTTGCGCCGGCAATTCGAATCGCAGCAGCAGAGACACTCCAAACTGCTGCGCCAGACGCAATTGCAACCACCTGCCAACGCCGCTGTGCGGGACCACGATGTGTTCGGCGGCGAGCGGATCTCCAAGCGGACTCGCCCGCAGACGCTCAGCCAGCGCGTCGGCCAGAGCTTCAAGTCGATTTGAGACGGTCAGGTGCAGCACTGCGTAGATTTGGGACTCGGGACTATCTGCTACAGCAGCGGAGCAAGTTCGCGCGTTGCGCTCGAACTTGCTCGGCTGCTGTTGCGTCTCTGGCTGGACTGGCTATGCATCACGAGTCCCGAGTTCGGAGTCCCGAGTCGCGAGCATCTCAGAGGCCACCAACTCGCAGATCCGCCGCACTTCGCCGTCCATCGCACGATCACGCTGCATGAATGGAATCTCCTGGCGAATTCTGGCCAGCGCGTTGGCCACCGCTGGGGCGGGCGCGAATTCAGCTGAGAGCGCCAGTTGCCGCAACAGCTCGGCGCAGTCTTCGCGAAACTGCGGATAGTCTTCAGAGCTTTGCAATGGCGCGCCCTGCACCTTTGCACACAGCGCATCCAGATCGCCACGTCGTGCCAAGCGGCGGGCGGCGTTGATCATGTCGCGACGGTAGTCCAGCGCTTGTGCGGCGGTGTAAAGCTCCAAGGCCAGCACGTGCGCCAGATCCTCACTCATTTCCAACACGTGTCGAGCTTCATTCGCACCCATGGAGACGTGATCCTCCGCGTTCGCCGAGGTCGGAATTGAATACACGCTGGCAGGATGTGCACGGCTGGCGAGGTCGTTGACCAGCGCAGCGGCGGTGTACTGCACGATCATGAAGCCCGAATCGGTAGCGTCTTCGTTGCCAATCAGGAACGCTGGCAGACCGTCGTTGGTCGCGGGATCGACCAGCTTGTTCAAGCGTCGCTCGGAGATGCTCGCCAACACCGGAATGGCAGCCTTGACGTAGCTCATCACCAGCGCCAGCGGCATGCCGTGAAAGTGACCAGCCGAGATCACCTGATCCTCGATCACCTGCGCGTCCGGCGTGTCCGGAAACAGCAACGGATTGTCGGTGACCGAGTTCAACTCAACATCCAGAACGCGCGCCGCTTGAGCGAGTGCATCGCGCACGGCGCCATGCACCTGCGGGATACAGCGCAGCGAATAACTGTCTTGCGGCTGGTGTTTCTTGCCGCCCTTGAAAGGCAAGAAGCGCTGATAGAACGACTCGCGCCCGTGCCGCTGCGCCACCGGCACATAGTCCCAACAGATGTCGAAGTGCTGTGCCTGATCTTCTGGCTGCGTCCACGATGTCATCTGCCAGGGCCGGAACTTCGGCACCAGGTGATAGGCGATGTCGACCAGCGACGATCCCGCAGTCAACTCGCGCAGGTGCTGCGCAGCAAACACCTGTCCGGGATGCGGACGCAGCGCATGCACTTTTTCCTCGAAGGCGCGCCCACGACCGGCAAACGCCTCCAGGGTCATCGCCGCCGCCAAGTCGGCGGTGTCGGCCAGACGTTGCAGGCGATCCAGTGCCAACACGCCCGTGGCCAACATCTGCGCGGTGCCGTTGTTCAACGCCAGACCTTCCTTGTGCGACAGCCGCACCGGCTCCAGCTCCGCCCGCCGCAACGCCTCCGCGCCACTCAAGCGCTGGCCTTGAAACCACGCCTCGCCGCCGCCCAGCAGCACGATGGCGAGGTGCGACAAAGGCGCCAAGTCTCCACTGGCCCCCACCGAGCCCTTTTGCGGGATCAGCGGAATCACATTGCGATTGAGCAACTCACTCAGCGCCTGCAATGTGCAAGGACGAATTCCCGAATGCCCACGCAACAGGGTGTTGATGCGGATCGCCAACATCGCTCGCACCACTTCGGGCGCGAATGGTTCGCCCACACAAACCGCATGGGTGACGATCAGATTGTGTTGCAGTTCCTCAAGCAGACTCATGGTCGCCGGAGGCGCACCGGCCAGGCCTTCGCGCGCGCGCCGCGAACCAAGCAAGCGGTCCGCATTGCTACCAAAGCCTGTACTCACCCCGTAGATGGGTTCCTGTCTCTGCACTTGTTCGGCCAGGAAATCGGCTGCGCGTTGCACGGCGACCAAGGCTTGGGGATCAAGGCTGACGCCATGCCCGTGGCGGGCAATGGCGATCAACTGGTCGCGGGTGAGGGTGGTGCCAGTGAGCGTGATTGAGGTGGCCATCGGGACTGGTGTCTGTTGACTGCTGCGGAAATTGCTCCGCCATTGTCGTATGCGCAGCCACCGATGTGCAGGCCGGTGTTCACCATACCCAAATGTCGCGCAGGCGCCGCTGGCTCACCCCATCTGCCAGTGCGCCCTGCCAGCGGCTTTGACCCGATACAGCGCCGCGTCGGCACGGCGGATCAGCGATTGCAGGGAGTCTCCAGCGCCGCCTTCCGCGCAGCCAAGGCTCGCGGTGAGACGCAGGCTGGTTTGCGAGTCGATGACGAAATGGTGATTGGCGATTTCGGCCAACAGCTGGACTGCACTGGCTTCAACCGCCGGCGTCTGCACATCCGAGAACAGGCAAGTGAACTCTTCGCCACCGTAGCGTGCCGCCAACATCTGACCGCCCGTGCTCGCGCTGTATTGCTCCGCATGCCTGCGCAAGATCTGTGCAAATTGCTGCAACACGATATCGCCCGCCTCATGGCCATAGCGGTCATTGATCTGCTTGAAGTGATCGATGTCGAGCATGACCACTGACAGCGACTGACCGACTTCACGCTGAGCACTGCCTTCCTCCAGCAATTTGCGTCGATTGGCCAAACTTGTCAGCGGGTCGTTGGAAGCCAATTCCTGCAGCTGGTCATTGGCGGCCTCCATGGCTTCCTTGGCCAGACGCAACTCAAAGGTCCGCTGCGCGACCAGTGCTTCCAACTCCTGCTTCTGACTGCGAGCAGCGCGACTGCGCCAGGCGACGAAGGCGTAGATTCCCAGCAACACGCCGCCCAGCAACAGCGCGCGCGCCCACCAGGCCTCGTGCCATGCCGGGGTGACATGCACCGTGAGCACCTGTGTCGTGGCCTGAGCCTTGAACGGTCCTTCCAGTTCCGCACGCAGTTCCAGAACGCGAGTGCCTCGCGGCAAGTTGCTGAAGGTTGCCGAGCGCGCGTCGCCCAATTCGGTGAAGTCGCTTTCGTGATCGCTCCAGCGGTAGGCATAACGCACCCGCTCTGGCCAACGGTAGTGCAGCGCGCTCAACTCAAGCTGCAACGGCGCATGGTCATGGGCAAGCTGCAGCTCGCCCGGATTGCGGCGCCATCCCGCCTGGCCGAGGCGAAACTTGGTGACCCGCGGCGCAAGTTCAGGCTGTCGCTCCGGCAGTTGCTCCGGGTTGACGCTGATCAGCCCGGCAAACGTACCGAAAAACAAGCGCTCGCCATCGGTGGCACTGGCGTTGAGCATCAACTGTTCACTGACCAGTCCATCACTGTGGCCAAAAATCTCGACGGAACTCCGCACCGGGTCGAAGCGCACCAAACCGCGCACGGTGCCCAACCAGATCACACCCTTGGCATCCACTTCGATGCTCACCGGGCTGCGCACCTGGGCCGCAAGCAGTGCCGGCTGCGGTGCGAATTCGCGCCGCTGTGCGTTGCCCAGCACTTCGACCAGGCCGCCGGAGGTCACCTGCCAGACCCGACCATCCGGCGTACGTCGCTGCTGCAATACCTGCGCACCCGGAAGGTCTGAGGGACCAATGCCGATGCCGTGATGGGCAATCAGCTGCTCGTCTTCGTCCAACCGATACAAGCCCGCCGAGGTACCGACCCACAACTCGCCATCAAACTCGGTGAGTGACCACACGGGCACGTCACTGGCTGCGTCCGCGGCGGTGCCGCCGTTGTGCAGGGGAACCCGCACCAGCACATCGTTTTCCACCCGAAACAGACCAAACACGCTGCCCAGATAACGTCGCCCTCGTGAGGTCAACAGCGAGCAGCGCCCACTCTCAACCGCGGGCGTCATCGCGATCAGCTTGCCAGCGCTGTGCCGATAGAAGCCGGTTCCGGTGCCCAACCAGAGGTCCTGATTCGGATCTTCCTCAATGCTCCACAGAAAACGCGACTCCGTGCGCGTCAGCGACCATGGCAAGGTCTGCAGCGGCCACATCTGGCCTTGCTCGCGTTTGTCTGCATCGATCCACTGCACGCCGCCGTAAGTGCCAATCCACAAGCGCCGGTTGGCACCAACATGCAGCGCTCGGATGATGGGCAAGGCCAGAGAATCGCTGCGACCGTCCGCCTTGACCTGATGTTCGAATACCCAATCCTCTGGGGCTATCCGATAAGCGCCCCCGCCCATCGGCGCGGCCCAGACCGCATCCCCTTGCCGCATGATTGCCTGGATGATCACGCCGTTGCCGTCTGACTTGTCCCACTCCGGATGGTTCAAGCTGCGCAGGCAGTCGCAAGCGGGCTCGTGATAGACCAGGCCTCGATTGGTCGCGATCAGCGTGCGCTCACCTCGCGGCAGCAGGGCATAGATGCTGGTGGCGCGCAGCGCGCCCGCATCTGGTTGGGCTGGATGGAACCAGCGATGCTCACCGGTCGCCAGATTCAAGCGCACCAAACCGTCGTTCCAGTAACCGACCCACAGCACGCCATGAGGATGCTCCAACACCGCGCGCGCATACCGAGCGCCGTCGTCGAGGGCGGGCTGCTTGAAGCGCAGCGGCGTGAATGCATTGGCACCAGGCGGCCGTTTATCGGGATCGGCTCCCCAGGCAAACACGCCTTTGGTCGTGGCAAGCCACACCTGCTCGGGCGCCGCATGAATGTCGGTTATCCAACCAGCCTCGGGACGCGCTTCCGCTTCACCTGTGCCCGCTGGCATCGGCACCGCGTCCGCCTGATCCGCGAAGTGCAGCAAATGACCGCTACCCATCCCCGCCAACATGGGTTTGGCATGCCCTTCGCCCATGAACTGCAAGACAAAAATTCCACCCAGCTCGCCTCCGGCCTGGTCGCGTAACACCTGTCGCCGGCCTGATCGCCAGTCATGACGATGCAGTCCGGTGCGCGTCGCCACATACAGCGCTGCGGGCGTTGCCACCATGGTGCTGACATAGTTGTCCTGCGGCGATCCGGGTGAACTCAAATCCAGCGGTTCGAAGCGATGGCCATCGAAGCGGAACACACCGTCTTCGGTACCGAGCCAGACGTAACCTTCAGGATCCAGCGCAAATGCGCGCACCGACAGGTTCGGCAAGCCGCTGCCCTGTCCATAGACGGTTGCCGCCATGGCATGTTTCGGCGCGAGCAAAGCCATCGCCGCCAACAGCATGGCCAGCATCAGTCGCCCGACCAGCCAACGTCGTTGAACGTCCCCATCCAAGCAATGAAATGGCGCGGCCACGGTGATGGCGCACGAGCATGAGTTCGGCGCGAAGAGCATCGGTTACGTGTGCGCTACTCGGGCGGAGGCAGAGCCCCGAAATCTACCCGATTCACTCTGCCCGTGGCAGATGACACAACGTGCTGCGGTCGCATTCCTGACCACAGGCACAAATCGACACGTATTCAGGCGGTTGCCCTACCCGGATCGCCTCTCCGGGTTTGGCTTCCAGGTACGCTCCACGAGAATCGGCCTACTTTGATCGCTCGACCGGAGGCTGTGATTGGCGTGGCGCCTGCACTCTCTGCAACTGGCGCTCGTTGTCGCGATTCGCTGTGGTGCCGGTATGCGACTTCAACCGAGATTGTTTGTCGTCGGCGGACTGCGCGACCGGCGCTTTTCTGGAGTGTCTTTGGGCGTGCTCACTGTGAGCCTCGGCGGATGTCATGGCGGATTGTCGATCCGACGGTATGCCGCCGATGGTTTGAGGTCTGTACGTTGACACACCTCGGCTCAGCCAAATCGCCCTATCGTAGCCTCCGCATCCGCCGCGCTGATCGACCCATCCCATTCCTCCATCAGCACGATGTAGAGCAGCTTCTCGAACTCCGGGCGGAAGCGGGCAATGACGGCGTCGGGATCGGCCAGGCGTTTGCGGTCGGACATCAGGCCGAAATGCACACCGCCGTCGTAGCTCAGGATGCTCACGCCCAAACCGATGCTGCCGCTTTGCGGGACCCAGAACATGGTCTGTCGCAGGCGCGCGCCGGCCAGATACAGCGGCATCGGCGGGCCGGGTACGTTGGTGGCGACAGCGGTGGCTTTGCGACTCAGGTATTCAAGGGCGAGGCGCTGCATCGACGCCGGGGCCATGCCCAATGCGGCCAATGCGCCGTAGGTCACCAGCGCCTGCTTGGAAGCCTTGATCTCACCCATGCTGGCGGTGACGTGGCGCAATCTTGCCAACGGGTTGGCCTCGCCAATCGGCAGATCCAGAAACACCAGGCCGAAGTGATTGCCAAGTTTTTTCGCGTGCTCCAGCGGCCGCAGGTTCACCGGCACGGTGGCGCGGATGGTCAGGTTGTCGACGTCTTCGCCTTGTTCGATCAGGTAGGCACGCAAGGCACCGGCGACGCAGGCCATCAGCGCGTCGTTGACGGTGCAGCCGAGTGCGGCACAGATGGTTTTCACCTCAGCCAAGGGCAACGGTTCGGCCCAGGCGCAGCGCTTGACCACGCCCAGCGGGCCTTTCAATGACGTCGGCGGATCGTCACGCAGCGACAAGGCGTGCGCCAGTTCGGCGACGATGCCGGAGCCTTCCGCCACCATCACTCCGGCCAAGGTCGGCCGCAGATACATGTCGACGCCTTTCTTCAGCAGCTTGCCGCCAAATTTCATCGCTTGATCCAGGCGTTCCTTGGCCGGATCAAAGAACTGCGCGGTCACCCGCTCGCCGTCTTCCTTGAGCCATGCGGCCGGCAAGGACGCATCCGGCGATGGCACGGACGAGACATCGGTCAAGGACAGTAATACCTGCACCAACGCAATGCCGTCCGCGTAACAGTGGTGAATGCGCATGACCAAGGCGCTACCCGCGCCGAAGCGTTCGATCAGATGGAACTGCCACAGCGGCTTGGATTGATCGAGCGGGGTCGAGGCCAACTGGCTGACGAAGTCCTGCAATTCGGCTTTACCTGCCGCGCCGGGCAAGGCACTTCGACGCACGTGCCAGTCGATATCGAAGTCTTCGTCGATTTCCCAACAGCTGCTGGAATCCTGCGTCACCGCTTTCTGACGAAAGCGCTCGAAGGCAAGGAATCGATGCGTCAGCAGTTGTTTGAGCGCGGTAAGCGCAAGCGGCGTGTCCAACATCATCACGCCGCTGATCATCATCAGATTGGTCGACTTTTCCATCCGCAGCCACGCGGTATCGACCTTGGACATTGCCTCTCGTCGCCCGTGTCGGCCTTGTTTTGCCATGGATGAGTGCCTTGGGTAAAACCGTAACGGAGGGACGGTGCTGGAGAATCTGGCGAGTGCGGCGGAAAGCAGCGGAGCACATTCGCACGCTGCACGCGCGAACTTGCTGCGTTGCTTTGGCGAACGTGGCCGATGGTGCGCCCGGTGGCTGGGAGCGTCAACGCGATGTCAACGCCACGCTTCAGGTAACCACCCCAGCTGACATTGGGCTGATCCAGCCCGCGCAGGCTATGACCACCGACGCTTGGTCGGGCAAGCGAGACATGTCATGCGCGTATTTCTCAAGCGAGCGTTGCTGGGGTTGTTGATCGCGACTTTCGCACTGGTGGCCGGCGGCTGGCTGTATGTCGAAACGCTCAATCTGGATGCCGAGCCGGTAGTCAACACCAAAGCAACGGCTGCCAGCCTCGGCTTCGTGCCAGCACAGGCCACGAATCACGGTCGAATACTGGCGGTGGTGACCAGCAGCGCGGAACTCGGCCCCAACAATAAGCGCACCGGCTTTGAGCTCACCGAACTGGCGCGCGCGTGGTGGGTGTTCGTGGCCAGTGGGTACTCCGTCGACATCGCCAGTCCGCGAGGCGGATCGCCACCGATGGTCAAGGACGATGATCTGGTTGATGCCGACTTCGCCTTTCTCAATGACGCAGGCGCACAGGCAACACTGAGTCAAACGATACCGTTGGCGGACGTGGATCCGAGCTTGTACGACGCGGCATTTTTTGTCGGTGGCAAAGGCGCGATGCTTGATTTTCGCGGCAATCCTCACATTGCACGCATCGTCCGATCGATCTGGCCACGCGGCGTGATCGGTGCGGTGTGCCACGGCCCGGCGGCGCTGCTCGATATCACCTCGGAGAATGGCCGGCCGTTGTTGGCGGGACGTCGGATCGCCGCTTTCAGCAATGCCGAAGAATTGTTCCTGATCCCACATGCACAAGAACTGTTCGGTTTTCTGTTGCAGGATGCGCTCAGCAGCCAGGCCGCAGAGGTCGTGGAGGGACCGATGTATCTGGACAATACCGTCATCGATGGTCGATTGATTACCGGACAAAATCCGTGGTCGACGTGGGCCACCGCCGAAGCCATGGTGCGCGCATTGGGCGCGACACCGCCGGCACGCGTGATCACTGCCGAGGAGCGCAGCGTGCAGCTGCTGCAACGCTATGTGGACGCGGGTCTGGATGTCGCATTGGCAGACAAGGCCAGCGGGGCGCGCAGCGACAAGCGGCTGCTGTTGATGCACGCGATGGTCGCTGCGATGCGCGGTGAAATGATGCGCGCATTCGATTTGCAGCGTTTGGCGCGCGCATGAGAGTGCGTGCGCTTGGAGGGCGCTGCTCCTGCGGCGCCGCTTTGGCCGCACCACGCGTGACCGGCGCAAGGCAGCCGCACAGGAGCGCGACCCGCGCGGCCCTCCAACCAGCAGCGCGAAGACCGACGATGACCAAACACAAGAACACCCATCAACGCGGTGCCAGTGCCGCTGACAACAGGTCTGGTTCGGAATTGATGGAGGCCTTTGTTGGTTAGGTCCCCTGCCCTGCACACTGAACTTCGCGTGCTGTTGGTCGAAGACGACCTCGATGTGGCCTCGGCTATCGGTGACTACCTGGAGGCCCATGGCCTGCAGGTCGACTTCGCCTACAGCGCGATGGAAGCACGTGCCCGGGTTGCGGGCAGCGAGTTCGATATGTTGTTGCTGGATGTGCAATTGCCCGGCGAAACCGGCCTGCAGCTTTGCCAGCAGCTCAAACAGGCTGGGCTGCAGACACCCTCGTTGTTCTTGACTGCGCGCGGTGGTTTGGCTGACAGGCTGGCTGGTTTTGCGGCTGGCGGCATCGACTACATCGTCAAACCGTTCGAGCCGGCCGAGCTGCTGGCGAGAATTCGCGCCCTGTGCGGCTTGCAGCGCGCTACCGGTCGGTTATGTGTGCAGGCCGCTGGTTACCGACTGCACCCACAATCCGGCGTGCTTGAGCGCGGCGAACACAGTCTCGTTTTGCATGCGGCCGGCGTGGCGCTGCTGGAGCGACTCATGCAGACCAGCCCCGGATGCGTGTCGCGACAGCAGCTGATGCACGCGTTGTGGGGTGAACAAACACCGGCCAGTGACCCGCTGCGAACTCACATCTATGAACTTCGCCAAGCCATGTTGGCACAGTTCGGCGAGGCTCCGATCCACACCGTGCGCGGTCTTGGTTACCGCTTCGCAGTGACGCCATGACCGGCCAGACCAGCCTCGCCGGGCTACTTACCCGGCAGTGGATCGGCTTTGGCTTGGTCATCCTGCTCGGCAGCAGCTCGTTCGCACTGCTGGCCTTGTTCGTGCTGGAAGACAGCTTCATCGATGCGCGCCTGCGCGAAGTGGCAGCGATGCACGCTGACTCGCCGGCATCGCCACTGCCGCAAGGCTATGCGCGGCTCGAACAGGCGCAGTTGGACACGGAACTGTTGGAGCGCACGCATGGCATGCGCGAGGGTTGGATTCGCGAGTTTCGCTTGCGCGATGGTCGTTACCTGCATGTGCTGGCCTTGCCTACCCCAGTTCACCGACCCGCATTCTTGCTATTTGAAGCCAAGGCCGCGCTGCGAGTGAACCAGTCATTGCCGCGCGGATTGCTGGTTTTGCTTGCGTCGGCAACCGTCCTGATTGGCTTGGCGTGGTTACTTGCAACACGGTTCGTCAACCGCTTGGACTCGCGCATGCAGGCGCTGCTGTCCGCCGCCGCCAACAACGATTGCGGCCATGCACTGCGTCTGAGCGCTGCGGCAGAGCCGATTCTGGAACTGCGCGCCTTGGGTTTGGCCTTGGCCGACGCGTGGCAAGCGCGGCTGGACGCGCTGGCTCGTGAATCCGAAACCCTCGCCTTTCTGGCGCATGAGCTGCGTACACCCTTGCAATCCGCGCGCGGCAGCTTGGCCTTGTTGAGGCAGCAGCCTGGGCATGCGCAGGCGATGGCGAGACTGCAACGCGCCATCAATCGTTTGAGCCGCGGCAGTCACGCGGTGCTGCTGTTGGCAAGCGGAGAAATTGAGATTCCGCGGCGCGGTTCGGCGATCCGGCCCATCGTCTTGGCCTTGCTCGAAGAATTTGCCGCGATGGCGGACGCTCGCGCGCAGTGTTTTGCGCTGGAGATCGACGTCGACGCCGAATGGTCGCTATCGGAGGAGGTTGCCGAAACCGTGCTCGCCAACCTGATTCTCAACGCGATCAGCCACGGCGGGGCCGGCAGCATTCACATTCAATGGGCGGATAACGAGCTGTCGATCAGCAATCCGCTTGACGTTTTGCACGGCGATGCCGGTGGCAGCGCCGGGTTTGGCCTGGGTCTGGAACTCAGTCGAAGGCTGTTGGCTCGGTTCGCCTGGCGGCTGCATCAAGCCCAGCACGCCGACCGGATGGTGACTCGGCTGCAAACCTCCGTGCGCTGAGCTGCTCTCAGTGCCCGTTGCCGTTCTTGAGCGGGCGCGGGCTGTGATCCATCAAGCGATCTGTCCACGCAATGCCGATCGCCGACAGGATGAAGATGGTGTGGATGATGGTCTGCCACATCACGCCGACCGAGGTCACCGTATTGCAAACCACCAGCACCTTGCTGGTCGCGGCCGCAGCCGTCATCGCTGCCGTTGCGGCAATGCCTTCGGGGCTGGCGCAATGCGGCAACCCGCCCAAGGAACCCGCTTCGATGAAGGTCTTCAACAGGTGAATCGAGCTGATGCCGATGATCGCCATCGCCAATTTCACCTTCAGCACCGAGGCGTTGACGTGGCTCAGCCACTCGGGCTGATCCGGATGACCTTGCAGGCGCAACCGCGAGACGAAGGTTTCGTAACCGCCAACGATGACCATCATCAGCAGGTTGGAAATCATCACGACGTCGATCAGACCCAGCACGATCAACATCATTTCCTGCTCGCCCAAGCTCACTGCACCTTGCACCAGGTGCAGCAACTCCTTGACGAACAGCACCACGTATACGCCTTGCGCAATGATCAACCCCAGATACAGCGGCAGCTGCAGCCAGCGCGAGCTGAAAATCAGGGTGGGCAGCGGGCTCATCTGCGAAGTGTTTTCTTTGCTCATTGAAAGATGGCTTGTTCGACTGGCATTCGCGCCGGGGCCGCGTGATGTTGGGCCACCTTTCTGAAAATTCAATGACGTCTCGGCCGCTAACTGGTTCCTTCGACAGCAGTTGCCGCAGTCACCGCGTCATCCGATTCCCCGCGTGCCACCACCACCGCGCCGACCAGATCGCCCGTCACGTTGACCGTGGTACGACACATGTCGAGAAAGCGATCGACACCGAGGATCAGGCCGATGCCCTCGGGTGGAATGCCAAACATCACCAGGATCATCGCGATCACGGGCAGTGAGCCGCCGGGAACGCCGGCTGCGCCGATGCCACCGAGAATGCAGATCATCAGCACGCTGATCTGCTGCACCATCGACAGCTCGACGCCGAAGAACTGGGCGAGGAACAGCACGGTGATGCCTTCGAACAACGCCGTGCCATTCATGTTGGCTGTGGCCCCCAGCGTGCACACGAAACGTCCCACGCGGCGCGGCACGCCAAGGCGCTCCTCGGCAACCATCAGCGTGGTCGGTAGCGTCGCCGAACTCGACGAGGTTGAGAACGCGGTCAGGATCGCGGGCTCGGCGCGCTTGAAGAATTCCAGTGGCGACATGCCGCCTACAAACTTCACCAACAGCGGGAACACGACGAAAAAGTGGATCGACAGCGCCAGCACCACGGTGCCGACGAAACGCGCCAACTGAAACAGCACATCGATACCGAGCTTGGCCGTGATGGAGAACAGCAGCGCGGCGACCGCATACGGGGCCAACTGGATCACCCAGTCGATCAACCGCAGGCAAATGTCGTAGACACCTTGCACCGCGCCGAGAAAACTCCGGGTACCGTCACTGCGCACCACCGTCGCCGCAATGCCGAACATCAGCGCGAAGAACATCACGCCGATCAGGTCGCCATTGGCAGCCGCCGCGACCGGATTGCGCGGCACGATGTTGAGCAGCAGGTCGAGCGCCGAAAAGCCTTCCTTCTTGGCGATGATCGCACCGGTGCTATCGGCGGAACTGGCGAGGATCGACTGCCCCACTTCTGGTGACAGCCCAACGCCTGGCTGCAACAGGTTCACGGTGATCAAACCGATGGTCACGGCAATACCGGTAACCACCATGATGTAGAGCAACGTCTTGCCGCCGATGCGACCGAGCGAACCCGGATCGCCGATCTCGACGACGCCCAGCACCAATGCTGAGAACACCAGGGGAACGACCAGCATGAACAGGAGACGCAGGAACACCTGACCCACTGGATTGGCGACGTAAGTGACCAATGCGTTGAGCCAATCAGAATCCGCAGCCATGACGTTGGCGAGAATTCCCGCAACAGCGCCAGCCACGAAGCCGATCAGCATCTTGGTGTGCAGGGGCATTCCCTTGGACGCAGTGCTCATCGGTCAGGCCCCTTGGTTCGCTGCTGGTGTAAGTCGGTGCAAAACACGGATCTTGTGCGAATGCGGCGCTGGGCGTGACGATGGCCAACCGGCGGTCTGTAGCCGCCGCTGCAGGAGTTTACACGACAACCAACCGGGGACCGCGGTCCACCAGGATCGCGATACAAGGTCACTCCCACACCGAAGTCGCTACAGCAGCCACGAACCGGACGTTGCAGCAGGCCCATGGAAAAAGGCGGGCTAGCTCCGCAACTTCCACCCCGTCCGAAAAATCCACCAGATCGCCGTCAAACACGCACTCAAAAACAGACAGATCATCGACGTGCTGATGATCACGCTGACGTCAGCGACACCGAAGAAACTCCAGCGCATGCCGGAGATCAGATACACGATCGGGTTGAACAGCGAGATGGTTTGCCAGACCGGTGGCAGCATGTCGATGGAATAAAACGCGCCGCCGAGAAAGGTCAGCGGGGTCAGGATCATCATCGGCACCACTTGCAGCTTCTGCCAGTCGGTGGCCCACAGGCCGATCAGAAATCCGAACAGGCTGAAGCTCATCGCGGTGAGCAACATGAAGATCACCATCCACAGCGGATGCGCGATCTCGAAATCCACGAAGGCGCGGGCGGTGAGCAGGATCAGCATGCCGATGATCAGCGACTTGGTGGTCGCCGCACCGACATAACCGAGCACGACCTCCACAAATGACACCGGCGCCGACAGCAGCTCATAGATGGTGCCCGACCACTTGGGCATGTAGATGCCAAAGCCGGCGTTCGACACGCTCTCATTGAGCAGCGACAACATGATCAGGCCGGGGATGATGAAGGCCGCGTAGGACACACCGCCTACTTCGCCCATGCGCGATCCGATGGCTCCGCCAAACACGACGAAGTACAGGCACGTGGTCAGCACCGGCGACGCCAGGCTCTCGCCAATGGTGCGAAACGTTCGCGCCATCTCGAACCGATAGATTGCTCGGATCGCGTGGGTATTCATTGTGGCGCTCGCAGCAGGTTGACGAAGATGTCTTCCAGCGACGACTCGCGTGAATGCAGATCGCGGAAGTGGATGCCCTCGTCTTGCAAGCGCTTCAGCAGACTGGCGATGCCCGTGCGTTCTCGTTGCGTGTCGAAGGTGTAGATCAGCTGCTCGCCGCCTTGCACGACCTCCAGACCCAGGTCGTCGACGCTGGTGGGAAGCGCACCCGTCAGCGGCGTCTGCAGCGTCAGCACCAACTGCTTCTTGCCGAGCTTCTGCATCAGGGTCGCTTTGTCTTCCACCAATAACAGCTCACCGCGATTGACCACGCCAATACGGTCCGCCATCAACTGCGCTTCTTCGATGTAATGGGTAGTCAGAATGATGGTGACGCCGCGCTCGCGCAGGCCGGCAACCATCTTCCACATGTCGCGGCGCAGCTCGACATCCACCCCGGCGGTAGGTTCATCCAGAAACAGGATCGACGGTTCATGTGCCAGCGCCTTGGCGATCAAGACGCGGCGCTTCATGCCGCCAGAGAGTTGCATGATCTTGCTGTCGCGCTTGTCCCACAGCGACAGGTCGCGCAGGACTTTTTCCAGATGTTGTGGATTCGGTGGTTTGCCGAACAGGCCGCGCGAGAATCGCAGCGTCGCCCACACGGTCTCGAAGGTATCGGTTGAAAGCTCTTGTGGCACCAGACCGATGCAGGCACGCGCCTGCCGATACTCGTTGATGACGTCGAAACCGTTTGCTTTCACCGTGCCGGATGTCGGCTTGACGATGCCACAGGTGATCCCGATCAGCGTGGTCTTGCCTGCGCCATTGGGGCCAAGCAAGGCAAAGATCTCGCCTTGTTTGATCTCAAGATCGACGCCCTTCAAGGCCTGAAAGCCACCTGCGTAGGTCTTGCTGAGTTGCTTGATGCTGATGGCGGCGGTCACGCGACGTCCTTGTTATTCGTTCCCAACGATACGATCCATCCATATCAGAGCGGATCCCCCAGCCGCTGAGTCGTCAATCCCGTTTGAGCAGCGACTTCAGATTCGCGAATGGATTGCTGGTCGCCGCCGCTGTCTTTTCAGTTCCGCCCAACGCGTTCCCAGCGGCATGATCGATCAGGCGCGAATGCTCGTTGTCGTGACAGTAGATACACAACAACTCCCAGTTGCTGCCGTCCTCGGGGTTGTAGTCGTGATCGTGGTTGCGATGATGGACAGTGAGTTCACGCAGGTTGCTGCGATCGAACTCGCGTGCACAGCGACCGCATATCCATGGATACATGGCGAGGGCGCGATCACGATAACCCTTGCTGCGCTGATCAGAAGTGCGCCGCGCGTCGGCGATGATCCTGTCGACATCGGCGGATGGTAGAACGGATTTCTCGGTTGCCACGGATTCACTCAGCAATGGAAAGTTGGACGCCTAGACTGTAGCAAAACGCTTTCTCCGGATTCCGCTGCGCGGCATTCAGGCAAAGTCGCAGCGAACAAACGCCCGCTTCAAGGAGGGCGTCGCTCCTGCGACGCTGCTTTTGGCGACTCCCCGTGCAGTGCAACAGCGGCCGCGCGGGAGCGCGGCCCTCCTTGAAGCAGTGCTGTTTCGGTGCTCACTAGTGGACTGTAACGGACAAATCGAAAGTAGCTCGCTCGGTCTGG